>JAHBZS010000025.1 GCA_019635285.1 Rubrivivax sp.
CCGACGCCGGCATCTACGTCAGCGGCGCCAAGGTCGTCGCCACCAACTCGGCGTTGACGCACTTCACGTTTATCGCGCATATCGCGCAGGTGCCGATCGCCGACCCGAAGTTCGCCCCGGTGTTCATCGTGCCGACCGGTGCGCCGGGCGTGAAGCTGCTGTGCCGCGTCTCCAACGAATACCGCGCCGCCGCGCTCGGCAGTCCGTTCGACTACCCGCTGTCGTCGCGGCTGGACGAGAACGACGCCATCCTGGTGCTCGACAACGTCTTCATCCCCTGGGAAGACGTGTTCATGCACGGCAACCTCGAGCAGGCCAACAAGTTCAACGTCGGGTCGGGCTTCCTCGAGCGTGCGTCGCTGCACGGCTGCACGCGCTTCGCCGTGAAGATGGACTTCATCTGCGGCCTGCTGGCGCGTGCGCTGGAGATCACCGGCGCCAAGGGCTTCCACGGCGTGCAGGCCGCACTCGGCGAGGTCATCGCCTGGCGCAACGCCTTCTGGGCGCTGTCCGACGCGATGGCCAAGAGCGCCGTGCCGTGGAACGGCATGGTGCGGCCCGACTCGCACTTCGCCGGCGCCTACCGGGTGCTCAACCAGGAGGCGATGCCGAAGGTCAAGAACATCATCGAGCAGATCGTCGCCTCGGGCCTGATCTACCTGAACTCGCACACCGCCGATTTCAAGGCTGCCGAGATCCGCGGCTACCTCGACAAGTACGTGCGCGGCTCCGGCGGCGTCAGCGCGGTCGAGCGCGTCAAGGTCATGAAGATGCTGTGGGACGCGATTGGCACCGAGTTCGGCTCGCGCCACGAGCTCTACGAAATCAACTACATCGGCAGCAACGACGTGACGCGGCTGACCAACCTGTGGGCCGCGCAGGGTTCGGGCAACCTCGACCGCTTCAAGGCATTCGCGCAGTCGGCGATGGACGACTACAACCTCGACGGCTGGACCGCCCCCGACCTCATCAACCCCGACGACATCAGCGTCGTCAAGCGCCTGCGCGCGGGCTGACGGCCAGGAGTCCCGCCATGCCGCCGATCGATCCCGTCCCCGCCGCGCCCCCCGCCGCCGAGGCCGCACCGCAGTTCAGCGCACGCGAGTTCCGCGACGCGATGGGCCAGTTCGCCACCGGCGTCGTCGTCATCTCCACCGAGATCGACGGCGGTGCCCACGCGATGACCGCCAACGCCTTCATGTCGGGCTCGTTGGAGCCGCCGCTGGTGCTGATCTCGGTGGCCTGCACGGCGCGCATGCACGACAAGATCCGCCAGTCGCGGGTGTTCGGCATCAGCATGCTGGCGCAGACGCAATTGGCGGTCAGCAACCATTTCGCCGGCAAGCCGACGCCCGATCATGCGCCCCGCTTCGAGCGGCTGCATGGCCTGCCGGTGGTGGCCGGCGCCTCGCTGCAACTCGCCGCTGAATTGCGCCACGAATACGCCTGCGGCGACCACACGCTGTTCGTCGGCCAGGTACAGGCACTGCGTAGCCCGGCGCACAAGCATCGCCCGCTGCTGTTCCATGCCGGCCGCTACGACAAGCTGGCACATCCGGATTGGAGCGACGCATCGATGCCCGAGGGCTTCTGGGTCAACCACGAAATGCAATGGTGAGTGAGCGCGCAGCCATGTCCACCGCCTTGCCCTTGACCAGCCCAGCACAGCCGGCGGCGACTCCCAGCGGAGCCGCCGCGCGACCGGCGCAAGGCATTGGTGCGTCGCTGCAGCGACTCGAGGATCCGCGGCTGCTTACCGGCCAGGGTCGCTATGCCGACGACGTGAATCGGCCCGGGCAGGCCTGGGGCTACGTGCTGCGGTCACCGACGGCGCACGCGCGCATCAGGCGCATTGACGTCAGCGGCGCGCTCGAGGTGCCGGGCCTGTGCGCGGTGCTCACCGGCGCGGACTACCGTGCCGATGGCCTGGGCATGATGCCCTGCGTCAGCATCCCGCCCACCATCACCGGCAAGACCTATCACTCGACGCCGTTTCCCGCGCTCGAGGACGAAGTCGTGCGCTGCGTCGGCGCCGGCCTCGCCTTCGTCGTTGCCGAGACGCTGGCCGCTGCCATCGATGCCGCCGAGCGCATTGTTGTCGAATACGAGCCGCTGCCGGTAGTGGCTACCGTCGAGGCGGCCATCGCCGACGGCGCACCGTTGGTCTGGCCGCATGCCGAAGGCAACCGCTGCTTCGTGCACGAACTTGGCGACGCCGCCGCCACCGAGCGCGCCTTCGCCGCGGCCGACCGCGTGGTGCGCGCGCGCGTGCGCAGCCAGCGTCTGGCAGGCAACCCGCTGGAGCCGCGAGCCTGTCTCGGCGCTTATCACGAAGGCGAACAGCGCTGGAGCCTGACGACGTCGACTGCCAACCCGCACCGCATCCGACTGCTGCTGGCCGAGCACATCTTCCGCGTGCCGGCGCACCGGCTTCACGTCGTCGCTGGCGACGTCGGCGGCGGCTTCGGCACCAAGGGTGGTCTCTATCCCGAGGAAATCCTGGTGCTGTGGGCGGCGCAGCGCGTCGGCCGCCCAGTGAAGTGGGTGTGCGACCGCAGCGAGGCTTTCCTGTCCGACTTCAACGGCCGCGACCAGGTCGCCGACGCCGAGCTGGCTGTGAAAGACGACGGCACCGTGCTCGGCATGCGTGTCGAGATCAACCACAACCTCGGCTGCCAGCTCGGGCCCTCGACCGCGCATCCGCCGCTGGTCGGCTCGCGCATGCTGTCGGGCGTGTACGCGTTCCCGGCGATGCACGTCACGATCAACGGCATCTTCACCCACAGCCGCACGCTCACCACCTACCGCGGGGCCGGCCGGCCCGAAGCGACGCTGGTGGTCGAACGCTTGATGGACCTGGCCGCGGCGGAACTCGGCATCGACCCGGTGGAGATTCGCCGCCGCAACCTGATCGCGCCGCGGCAGATGCCGTACCGCACGGCAATCGGCGAGACCTACGACTGCGGCGAGTTCGAACCGCTGATGGACCAGGCGCTGGCGCAGGCTGACTGGCAGGGTTTCGAGGCGCGCAAGGCGGTGAGCGCGGCGCGCGGCCTGCTGCGCGGACGCGGTCTGTCGATGTACATCGAGGTTTGCGCGACGATCAGCGAGCGCATGGAGCTGCGCTTCGACGCCACCGGCGGCTTGGCCATCCTGGCCGGCACCTTCAGCTACGGCCAGGGCCACCACACCGCCTACGCACAGATGGTGCACGAGTGGCTGGGCGTACCGTTGGAACGCATCCGCTTCGTGCAGGGCGACACCGACGTCATCGCCAGCGGACGCGGCAGCTTCGGCTCGCGCAGCATGACGGTCGGCGGCTCGGCGCTGAAGGCGGCGTGCGAGCAGGTGATCGAGCGCGGCCGACGCGTCGCCGGGATCCTGCTCGACACCGAACCCGAGGCGCTGGTCTTCGTGCGCGGCGTCTACCGCAGTCAGGACGGGACCCGCGAGATCACGCTCGACCGCGTGGCCAAGGCCACCTTCGCCTGGGGCGCGCCGAAGCCGCTGCCTCCCGAGCTGTGGTCGGGGCTGGAAGGGCGCGGCTACTTCAGCGCCAACCCGCAGAACTACCCTAACGGCTGCTACATCGCCGAGGTGGAGATCGAGCCCGAGACCGGCCAGGTGACGCTGGCCGCGGTCAGCGGAATCGACGATGTCGGCACGATGATCAACCCGCTGATCCTTGAAGGCCAGATGCACGGCGGCATTGCCCAGGCCGCCGGTCAGGCGCTGAAGGAGCGCGTTGTGCACGGCGACGACGGCCAGCTGCTGAGCGGCTCGTTCACCGACTACGCAATGCCGCAGGCGCAGGACTTCCCGCGCTTCAAGCTCGGCTTCCGCCCGGTACCGACCGCGACCAACCCGCTCGGCGTCAAGGGCGGCGCCGAGACCGGCACCATTGGCCTGCCGCCGGCCATCGCGAGCGCGATCGTCGACGCGCTCCGCCCGCTGGGCGTCACCGACATCACGCTGCCGGCGACCGCGCAGACCGTGTGGCTGGCGATGCGCGACGCGCGCGAGCGGCACGCGGCGCGTCCGCCCAGCACGCGCTTCGAGCCGCACGCGCATGGAGACGGCCGGCAAAGCGACGGCGACGCCACCCCCAAACCCACCGACAACTCGGACGCATGATGACGCTGTACATGGTGTATCGAATCGACCGCGACGACGGCCGCGCCGCGGCCATCCGGGAAGCCACGCGACCGGCGCACCGAGCGTACATGGACCAGTTCGCGGCGCGCGTGCGCCTGGGCGGGCCGGTGCTCGATGCCGTGGGCAACGCCTGCGGCGGTCTGATGCTGATCGAGGCCGAGGACGAGGCCAGCGTGCGCGCCATGGTCGCGGACGACCCTTTCGAACTTGCAGGGCTGTCCGCGCGCATCGACATCTATCCCTTCCGCTGGCAGACCAAGCGCCCGGCCGACTTGCCGCCGCTGTAGCGCGCCCGTACCGCAGAAACCGCCAAAGGCACCCGACGATGGAACTGACCGGACAACAACTGCTGCCGCTGCCGCGCGACAAGGTCTGGGCCGCGCTGCTCGACCCGCAGACGCTGCGTGCTGCGATCCCCGGCTGCGAGTTCGTCAATGACGAAGGCAACGGCCTGTACAGCGTCGGCGTGCTCGCTGCGGTCGGCCCGGTAAAGGCGCGTTTCAAGGGCCGCATGCAGCAGCAGGACCTGCAGCCGCCGCACCGCTACACCCTGAGCTTCGAAGGCGACGGCGGCATGGCCGGCTTCGCCAAGGGCAGCGCCGAGGTCGAGCTGGTCGAGGAGGGCGAGACGCGCGAACAGACGCGCCTGAACTATCGCGCGCAAGCGCAGATCGGCGGGCGGCTGGCGCAGATCGGCTCGCGGCTGATCGACGCCACCGCGGCGAAGATGTCGGCGCAGTTCTTCGAGCGGCTGACGCAGACGATCACGGCGCCCGAGGTCGTGGCCGAGGCGCCTGCCGCACCCATCGCTGCGGCGCCGGCGGGTCGCCCTGCAGGCGTGCCTGTGCCGCTCGCGCAGCCCACGCCCGGCCTCGTCACCATTCAGATGCCGGCCTGGACCTGGGCCTTCACCATCACCGTGATCGCGCTGCTGTCGGCCTGGCTGGCGGCGCACTGAAGCAAGAGTCGCCATGCCCACCGTCAACGTCAGCCTTACCGTCAATGGCCAGGTGCAGTCGCACGCCGTCGAGCCGCGCACGCTGCTCGTGCATTACCTGCGCGACCATTGCCGGCTCACCGGCAGCCACGTCGGTTGCGACACGACGCAGTGCGGCTGCTGCACCGTCCACCTGGACGGGCGCGCCGTCAAGTCCTGTACCGTGCTGGCGGTGCAGGCGCAGGGTGCCGAGGTGACGACGATCGAGGGCATCGGCAGCGTCGAGCACCTGCACCCGCTGCAGGAGGCGTTCCGCCGCCACCACGCGCTGCAATGCGGCTATTGCACGCCGGGCATGGTGATGCAGAGCATCGACATCGTGCGCCGCGGTTGCGCGCGCGACGAGGCGACAGTGCGCCACGAACTCGAGGGCAACCTGTGCCGCTGCACCGGCTACCAGGGCATTGTCGAAGCCATCCTCGACTACGCCGGCAGCGAGGCCGGCGCCGCGAAACAAGGCTAAGACGATGAGCAACGCGATGGTCGACTTCGACTACGCCCGGCCCGCGTCGCTGGCCGAGGCGCTGCGCTTGCTGCGCGGCGAGCCCGAGGCCAAGGTGCTGGCGGGCGGGCAGTCGCTGCTGCCGACGATGAAGCAGCGCCTCGCCCGGCCGACGCTGCTGGTCGATGTACAGGGCCTCGACGCGATGCGTGGCATCAGCGTGACCGACACGCATGTGACGATCGGCGCGATGACGCGCCATGCCGAGGTCGCCAGCAGCGCGCGCGTCGCCGAGGCGCTGCCGGCGCTGGCCCACATGGCGCGCGGCATTGCCCACCCCCAGGTGCGGCACATGGGCACGATGGGCGGCTCGGTGGCGCACAACGACCCCGGCGCCGACTACCCTGCGGCGGTGCTCGGCCTGGGCGCGACACTGCACACCGACCGCCGCCGCATTGCCGCCGACGCCTTCTTCACCGGGTTGTTCGGCACCGCGCTCGAGCCCGGCGAGCTGCTGCTGCGCATCGAATACCCGCGTCACCAGCGCAGCGGCTACTGCAAGCTGCCGCACCCGGCCTCGGGGCTGGTGACAACCGGTGCCTGGGTCACGCGGCTGCCCGACGGCGTGCGCGTCGCCATCAATGGCGCTGCGCCCTGCGTCTTCCGCCACGAGGAGGCCGAGCGCCGGCTGCTCGCTCGCTTCGACCCGGCGAGCCTGGACGGCTTCAGCCAGAGCCCGCAGGGGTTGAACGCCGACTTTCATGCCGGCGTCGAGTACCGCGCGCAGCTGGTGATGGTGGCGCTGCGGCGCGCGCTCGCGATGGCGCTGACGCACTGATCCCGGTCCCCCTTTGACACCCCTATCGAGGCTGATGCCATGAAACTGCTTTCTTTCGTGTCCCCCACGCGTGCCAGCTTCGGCGTCGTCGACGGCGGCCGCGTCATCGACATGGGCGTGCGCCTGGGCGCGAGCTGCCCCGACCTGAAGAGCGCGCTGCAGGCGGGTGCACTCGAGCGCATCGGCAAGCTCGCCGCCGGCGCGCCGGCCGACTACCGCGTCGACGAGGTGCACTTCCTGCCGCTGCTGCCCAACCCCGGCAAGATTGTCTGTGTCGGCTTGAACTACGTCGCGCATCGTGCCGAGGGTGGCCACAAGACCGAGTCACCGGCACCAGTGATCTTCCTGCGCGTGCCCGAGTCACAGGTCGGTCACGGCCAGCCGATGCTGTGCCCGCGCGAGTCGAGCCAGTTCGACTACGAGGCCGAGCTGGCCGTGGTCATCGGCAAGGCCGGCCGGCGCATCGGCGAGGCCGACGCGATGGCGCACATCGCCGGCATCAGCTGCTACAACGACGGCTCGGTGCGCGACTGGCAGCTGCAGACGCCGCAATGGTCGCCGGGCAAGAACTTCCCCGCCACCGGCGCCTTCGGCCCCTGGCTGGTGACGCCCGACGAGCTCGACCCGGCACGCTCGCTGCGCCTGAGCTGCCGCCTCAACGGCCAGACGATGCAGGACACGACCACCGACCTGATGATGTTCCCGATCGCGGGCCTTATCAGCTTCATCTCCACCTGGACCACGCTCGAGGTCGGCGACGTCATCGTCACCGGCACGCCGGGTGGCGTCGGCCTGCGCCGCGACCCTCAGGTGTGGATGAAACACGGCGACGTGGTCGAGATCGAGCTCGAAGGCGTGGGCGTGCTGCGCAACCCGATCGTCAAGGAAGGCGAGGCGGCATGAACGGCGAAGCCTTTGTCGCACTGGCCGACGAGACGCGCGCGCGCCTGGCACGCTGCGGTGCAGCGACTCTGGCCAATGCGCTGCTCAAACGCGGCCTGCGCAACGCCTTCCTGCTCGGGCTGCAGGCGGTGGCGCCGGGGCAGCCGGCGCTGATCGGCCCGGCCTGGACGCTGCGTTTCATCCCGGCGCGCGAGGACAAGGACAGCATGGCGCTGTACGCACGCGACGACAGCCTGCACCGGCGTGCGATCGAGGAATGCCCGGCAGGCGCGGTGCTGGTGATGAGCACCGGCAACGACCTGCGTGCCTCGTGCATGGGCGACATGATGGCGCTGCGGCTCAAGGTGCGCGGTGTCGCCGGCGTCGTCAGCGACGGCGGCTACCGCGACACGCCGGGCATCGTCGCCACCGGGCTGGCGTGCTTCCAGCGCGCGCCCTCGGGACCGGCGACGCCGATCGCGCTGCACCCGGTGGAGTTCAACACGCCCATCGGCTGTGCCGGCGTCGCCATCTATCCAAACGACGTCATCGTCGGCGACGCCGAAGGCGTGGTCGCCATCCCGCGCCATTTGGTCGAGGAGATCGCCGCCGAATGCGAAAACATCGCCGACTTCGAGACTTTCGTCGCCATGCACATCCGTGCCGGGCGCTCGATCTTCGGCCTCTTTCCCGCCACGCCGCAGAGCACCCAGGAATACCAACGCTGGGTCGCCGACGGCCGGCCCACCCTCAACTGACACGCGAGGTACCACACCATGACCAGAGAACAGCATCCCCACGTCGCGCTGGCGCAAACGCTTGAGGTGCTGCTGCACCGCGAACAGTTCGACGACAGCAAGTGGGTCAATTTCCCCGAGTACGGGCTGCGCCAGTATTTCCTGTGGAAGAACCCCGACACCGGCGCGTCGATCGCGCTGCTCGAGTTCGACCAGGGCGGGCGCATCCCTGTGAAGCACACGCACGCGTCGAACCAGTTCATGTACTGCATCTCGGGCGACTACGAGTACACCGAGGTCGGCCTGCGCCTGAAGCCGGGCTCGTACTACATGAATCCGAAGGACCACCCGCACGGCCCGACCATCGCGCACGAGAAGAGCGTCCTGATCGAGATCTACGACGGCCCGCACTACTACGAGAAACCGGTGTTCCATACCGAAGAGAGCATCGGCGGCTTCCTGGCGAAGAAGGGTTGAGGAGCGCCGATAGATGGCTGCGATCAAGGTCTCCGTGCGTCAGGTTGTCAAGCGCTTCGGTGCGGTCACGGCCGCCGACCACATCGACCTCGACATGCGCGAGGGGGAGTTCCTCACCTTGCTCGGCGAGAGCGGCTGTGGCAAGACGACGCTGATGCGCATGGTCGCGGGCTTCGAGACGCCCGATGCTGGCAGCATCGCCATCGACGGCCGCGACGTCACGGCGCTGCCGCCGCGCGCGCGCCGGTTGGGCATGGTGTTCCAGCAGTACTCGCTGTTCCCGCACCTGACAGTGGCCGACAACATCGCCTATGGCCTCCAGGCGCAGCACCTGCCGGCCGCAGACATCGCACGCCGCGTCGACGAAATGCTGGCGCTGGTGCAGCTGCCGCAGCTTGCTGCAAGGCGGCCGTCGCAGCTTTCGGGCGGGCAGCAGCAGCGCGTCGCGCTGGCACGGGCGCTGGCGACACGGCCGTCGCTGCTGATGCTCGACGAGCCGCTGGGCGCGCTCGACCTGAAGCTGCGCCGCCAGTTGCAGGACGAACTGCGCCGCATCCACCGCGAGACCGGCACCACCTTCCTCTTCGTCACCCACGACCAGGAGGAGGCGCTGTACCTGTCGGACCGCGTCGCGGTGATGCGCCATGGCCGCATCGAGCAGCTCGACGCGCCGGGGCAGATCTATCGCCGCCCGGTCAACGCTTTCGTCGCCGACTTCGTCGGCGACATCTGCTTCCTCGACGGCGTGCACGACCCAGCGGCGGGCGACGTGCGTCTGGCCGATGGCACGCGCCTGCCGCTGGCGCTCGAACGCAGCGCCGGGCCGGTGCGGCTGGCGCTGCGGCCGGAGCAAGTGCTGGTCGATGGTGGCGCCGCCGACGGCGGGCTGGCGGCCACGATCACCGAGGTGACGCACGACACCGGCACGACGATGCTGCGGCTGCAGCTGGCCGGCGGCGCGACGCTCAAGTCGCGCCGGCTCGGCGTCGATGCCGGCGCGCTGCGCGCCGGGCACGCGGTGCGCGTGCGCCTGGGCGCCGAGCCGATGGCCTTCGACCCGGCCTGACGACGATGGCCGCGACGACCCTTGCCCGCGCCGACCGCAGCACCTTGTGGATCGCGGCCACACCGGCGCTGGCGCTGATCGGCGTCGTCATGGCGCTGCCGCTGGCGGATATGGTGATCATCAGCTTCAGGCGCGAGAGCTTCGGCCAGATCCTGCCCGGCTTCACCTGGGTGAACTACGCAGGGCTGCTCGGCGAGGCGGCCAGCCTAGCGCTGTTCGCACAGACTTTCGGCGCCGCCGCCGTGGTGACGCTGCTGTGCGCGCTGCTCGGCTTTCCGGTGGCGGCGGCGATCGCGCGCGCGCCGGCGCGCTGGCGCGGCCTGTTGTACTTCGGCGTCGCCGCGCCGCTGCTCGTCAACACCGTGGTGCGCACCTATGGCTGGCTTCTGATCCTGGGCCGCAAGGGCGTGCTCAACACGCTGCTCGTCGAAGGCGGGCTGATCGACACACCGCTCGCGCTCACCGGCAATATGGCCGGCCTCATCATTGGCGGCACGCAGGTCTTCCTCCCGTTCATGATCCTGTCGCTGGTGACGCCACTGCTGGCGCTGGACCGGCGGCTGGTCGAGTCGGCCGACATCCTCGGCGCGGGCCCGCTGCGTCGCTTCATGACGATCACGCTGCCGCTGGCGGTGCCGGGGCTGATCGCCGGCTCAGTGCTGGTCTTCAGCATGATGCTCGGCGCTTTCGTGACGCCGCTGATCCTCGGTGGCACGGGGTTGAAGTACCTGTCGGTGGCGATCTACACCGATGCGCTGGTGCTGTTCAATCTGCCGCGCGCCACAGCGCTGGCGCTGCTGCTGATGGTGGTGGTGCTGGCAGTGTATTTCGTGCACAAGCGCCTGAGCGCACGCATCGAGGCGCGGCTCGCATGAGTGCGCATGGCCGCTGCAAAGCGCTCGTCCCGCAGCGCGCGGCGCGAAGGGTCGCCCGGTGAGCCTCGACCGCCTGTGGAACATCGGCGCGCGGCTGGCGGCGATCGTCGTCTACCTGTTCCTCCTGATGCCGCTGGTGATCGTGGTGCTGTTCAGCTTCAGCGAGCGCTCGTTCTTCAGCTTCCCGCCGACCGGTTTCTCGCTGCGCTGGTACGAGGCGGCGTGGCGTTCGGGGCTGTTCCTGGAACCGGCGCTGCGCAGTCTGGTGCTGGCGGTGCTGGCCACCGCGCTGGCGGCGCTGCTTGCGGTGCCGGCAGCGATGGCGCTGCGCAAGCTGTCGGCCGGGCGGCTGCGCGCGGCCCTGGAGTTCGCTTTCCTGTCGCCACTGGTTGTGCCGGCGCTGATCATCGGCATTGCGTTGCTGTACGCGTACAACCGCGTCGGCCTGCTCGACACCTTCGCCGGCCTCGTCGTGGCGCATACGCTGATCGTGTTCCCGTTCATGTTCCGCGCCGTGCTGACCAGCGTGCTCGGACTGCGGCAGTCGCTGCTCGAAGCCTCGGAGGTGCTCGGCGCGAGCCCAGCGACGACCCTGCGCCGCGTCGTCTTGCCGGCGCTGGTGCCCGGCATCGTTGCCGGCGCGATCTTCGCGTTCATCATTTCGCTGGACCAGTTCACCGTCAGCTTGTTCGTCACCCAGTCCGACCAGGTCGTGCTGCCGGTGGCGATCTACAAGTACCTGTTCGACGTCAACGACCCGGTGGCCGCTGCGGTGTCCACTGTGCTGGTCGTGTTCGGGCTGGCCGCTGCGTTCGTCATCGATCGCCTCGGCTGGCTGCGTCACCTGTCTGGTGCCGGCGCGTGACGCCCGCGCCGCCGCTTCCCACCCTCCGAAGGAGATTCCGATGATCCTCGACCTCGATCGCCGGCGCTTGCTGGCCACGCTCGGCGCTGTCGGCGCCGCGCCGCTGCTGGCGACGCCGCCGCTGACGGCGCTCGCGCAGACCGAGCCGATCCAGGTCGGCTGGTACCCAGGTCTGCTCGGCGCCAACTACAAGGCCGCCTTCCTGGACACCTACCCCGACGCCAAGAACGTGAAGATCGTCGAGTCCTTCGACAACGCGCGCTTCACGCAGATGCAGGCCAACCGTAGCAAGCCGACGTTGCACGTGGCGGTGTTCACCGACGTGCTGCTGCCGCTGATCGCGCGCTCGGGCCTGATCACCGAGATCGACGCGGCGGTGGTGCCCAACCTAAAGGACATCGACCCGCGCGTGCCGCTGCCAGTGGGCCGGCACGCCATCCCGCTGACCTACGGCACCTGGGGCATCGTCTATAACGCCAAGCGCGTGAAGAAGCCAGTCACTGCATGGGCCGACCTGGTTGGCGACGATCTGAAGGGCCATGTGACGGCGCCGAACGTCACCTACAACTCGTCGATGTACACGCTCGACGCGATGGCCCGCCTGAAGGGTGGCAGTCTGCGCGAGCCGCAGGCCGGCCTGGAAGCGCTGCGCAGCGTGCGGCGCAACGGCCCTGGGCTGTGGGACCAGGAAAGCATTGCCGTCGGCTGGCTGAAGACCGGTGAGATCTGGGCCACGCCGTACTGGAGCGGCAACGTGCTGGCGATGCTGCGCGACCCCGACCTGGCCGACCTGAAGTTCGCGGTGCCCAGCGAAGGCGGCTACGCGCTGCCGATGAGCATCACGCGTGTCGTCAACGCCAGCGGCGGCAAGGCGCCCGAGGCCTTCATCAACCACGCGCTGGGGGTCGAGGCGCAGGAGGCCTGGGCGAGAATCGGCGGCGCGCGCCCCGTCAACGCCAAGGCGCGCGTGCCGGCCGAGGTGCAGGCGATGGTGCCCACTGCCGACAAGCTGCGTCAGCTTGACTGGAACTTCTTCGCCGAACAGCGTTCGAGCCTCGTCGAGCGCTGGAACGCGGTCGTCAACGGCTAACAAAGGAGCGCGCCGTCATGAATCACCCCGATCCGACCCGCCGCCACGCCATGGCGAAAGCCGCGGGCCTGCTGCTCGCCGCCGGCACCATCGCCGCCTCGCCACTCACCACCGTGGCGCAGACGGCCCCACCGCTGCGCATCGTCGTGCCCTATGCGGCCGGCGGCATCGGCGACCTGGTCGCGCGCACGCTGGGCGAGCCTGTGGGCCAGAAGCTCGGGCAGGGCGTGGTGGTCGAGAACAAGCCGGGTGCCGCGACGGTGGTCGGGGCGCAAGCGGTGGCCGGCGCGCCGGCTGACGGCCACACGCTGCTGCTGGTGGCGGCCAGCTTCGTCATCACGCCTTCGCTGCTGCCCAAGCTGCCGTACGACGTGGCGAAAGACTTCACGCCGCTGACGCTGCTGGCGTCGAACCCGCACTTGCTGGTCGTGCACCCGTCGGTGCCGGCGAACAACCTGCAGGAGTTCATCGCCTGGGCCAAGGCGCGCAAGGGTGAAGCCGCATACGCCTCGTTCGGCAACGCCTCGTCGGGCCACCTCGGCTACGAACTGCTGAAGAAGAAGGCCGGCTTCGAAATGATTCACGTGCCTTACAAGGGCGGCGCGCCGGCCATCGCCGACCTGATCGCCGGCCAGGTGAGCGCGATGCTCACCGACCTGCCGCAGGCCATCCCGCAGGTCAAGGCGGGCAAGCTCCGGGCGATTGCACTCGCGGACGAAACGCGCGCCGCGGCGCTGCCTGAGGTGCCGACCTTCGCCGAGGCCGGGCTGCCCGGCTTCGAGTCGAAGTCGTGGTACGGCCTCCTGCTCAGGAGCGGCACGTCGCCGGAGCGCGTGGCGCGGCTGCACGAAGCCTTCGCCGCGGCGCTGAAGGATCCTGCCGTGAAGGCCAAGCTCGAGCAAGCCGGGCTGGACATCATCGGCAGCAGCGCTGCCGAGTTCGGCCTGCACCTGAAGCGCGAAGGCGACAAGTACGCCGAGGCGGTGCGCGTGTCGGGCGTCAAGATGGAGTAACGACGCGCCCGCCTCGGTGCGCGCTGTGCGATACCGCGAGGCTATTCCCATGTTCGGTTCCGGCTCGTCCGGCTGAGGGTAGTTGCAACGCATCTCCTACGACTCGATGGGACGCTCTCCAGACGACAAATGCATTCTCCTCGCGACACTCGGCGCCAACTACGCCTACTACAGGGCTTACGAGAACAACGCGAAGGCGTGGTATCGCAAGGCCCGGTAGCGCAGCCCGATCATGAATCTCAAGTTGAAATCACCAAGCGACATCAACGGAACGCCGACGCGTTGATGAAACCTCCACTGGCGACTGCCGGGCTAGCAGGCGAAGGCTTCCGCGTCGTCCACTTAGAGTCCCGCAACCTGGATGAAGCGCGAATGCTCGTCGCGGGCGTCTACAACGAACATCGGTTGACCTTGACGGCTGGCGGTCGGGGTCTGGACTACCGGCATGAATACACGCATGTCGGCGCATTGTGCTTCGGACGCATCACCTACAAGGCCGAGGTTCGCATCGATCCCGATCCGCTCGAGTTCCGCGGCACGACGCCTATGCACCACTTGAAGAACGTGCGGCTGCAGCGTGTTCGAGATGAGCTGCTGGCTGCGTCGCCGAACTCGACAACGGTCACATCGCTCGCACTGCGCTGGGGCTTTTCGCACCTCGGACACTTCACGGCCGACCACCGGCGCTGCTTCGGCGAATCTCGCTCGACCACGCTCAATCGCTGAGCGTGAGCTTGCGGAGAAACGGTGAAGCCAAAAAGTCACTGGTGTGCTCACCGCTCAAGTCCCTCAGGTGCCAGCGTGAGGCTCAAGAGGCGGTCGTGGAGCGAAGCCGGCGTTCGTCGCCCTCGCGTCCGGCTCAGACCCAGTGCGCCACGCCGTCGAGCGCCTGCAACTGGATCGCCCGCGCATGTGCAACGACGCGGCTGCGCCAAGCGGCGTCTTCGGGCGTAAAGCACTCGGCGACCTCACGGCGCATGCGTTCCAGTGTGGTCGGTTCGTCGGGCGTGCGGCCGAACTTCAGCCAGCGGTCGATGCGCAGCTGATCGAACGTTGTCTTGAGCGGTACGGTGCCGAACTCGATGACTGCGCCGGTCATCTGAGCGGTGCCAATCATGTTCCGCACGCCGTAGAACACCAAGCCGTTGTACGGCGGGCGCTCGCCGCCCTCGTAGCCCTCGGCACTCTCGACGCGCACGCGGCCCCACCAGGCGCAGGCGCGCTGCCAGTTGGCGTCGCCGCGGTCGTTGAAGCACAGGAAGAAGGGCTCGCCGGTTTGGCCGAGTCCGCTATGCCAGTCGATGAAGCCGAGTCTGCGCACTGCGGGCAAGTGTTCGCGAAGTATGGCGCGCAGGGTTTGGTTCGACCATTCCGGCGCGCGACCGCCGAAGTTGAGCCCGGTAGGATCGTCGTACTGGCCCTTCATGATCGAGTAGAGCCAGGCCTTCTGGCCGTTCGTTGCAATCCATGCGGCGATGGCATCGTCGGTCGCCTTGCGCGATGTCGCGGTCCATTCCGCGGGACACAACGAGTCGTGAAGTTCCTGATAGGCGGGGTTCGTCGGCAGTGGTGCCGAGAAGTCAATGAAGTTGCGATTCAGGTCGACGTTGTTCTCGGTGGTACGCGTGTCGTACGCAAAGCCGTAGGGGTTGATGGCGTGAACCAGGATCACGCTCATATCTGCCGGAAGGCGGGCAAGGGCGCCGCTGCGCACGAGGGCGAGTTGCGCGGCCGATCCGGTCCGACCCTCGGTGCCGTGCGTGCCTGAAAGCACCAGCAGTGAACGCGTAGCGTTCGGCGGGCCGAAAGCGGCCACGTCCACCGACAGGCTGTCGCCATCCGGCCCCGTCACCCCGGGATGAACGTACCGGGTGATGACCGCACCCGCCTCACTGGCGGCCAGGTGCAGTTTGGCGCGGGCGGCCGCATAGGTCGCAGAAAAGCATGCGAGGCTCGATGCGCCATCGTCGTTGTCGGGGCCAATAGGCATGTCTGTGACTCTGGTTCGATTTGGCTCGGAGCTTCAATATAAGCGCTCATGTCCTGTCACTGAACGGCGTGTATTATGTCGGGCGTTCTCACCGCTGAACGAGGATGAAAGACGTATCGCGGATCAGAGCACCGCAGCATTCGCAGACTTCGTCTTCAACAACTTCGGCTTTCGAAAGAGAGAATGCAATGGGCATGAGATCACTTGCTGTGTTGCGTCGTTTCCTGCCCTGGCTTTGCCTCGCGGTCTTCGGTGCCGCTGTGGCGGAACCCAGGACCATTGCCATCGCCAACTTCGGTGAGCATCCTGCACTCCGTGCCGGAGTCGATGGGTTCAAGGCCGAGTTGGCTCGCGAAGGGTTCGCGCAAGGCAAGGACGTGATCTTCGATGACCAGCACATCAACTTCGACCGCACGCTGATTCCTCAACTGCTGACGAACGCGCAGTCGAAGCGGCCGGCCTTGATCGTCGCCGTGACGACGCCGATCGCGCAGTCGTCGATCCGGGTCGTCACCGACAAGAGCATTCCCATCGTTTTCATGTCGGTTGTCGATCCTGTGGTGGCGCAGATCGTGCCGTCGTGGCAGGCCGGCTCGGCCACCCACACCGGGGCGACGCTCTTTCCGGACTCCATGGCGTCGCTCGCCTTCCTGAAGCAGTTGCTTCCCAATGCGAAGCGCATCGGCGTGCCGTTCAATCCGGCCGAAGACAACGACAAGACCAATCTCACCGAATTGCACGCGGCAGCCTTGAAGGCGGGCCTCGAGATCGTCGAGGTCGGCATCGACAGCACCAACGACATCGCGCAGCGGCTTCAATCGCTGAAGGGGCGGGTCGATGTGCTGTTCATCATTCAGTCCAACTTGTTGCAGACGAGCCTGCCGGTGATCGCCGCAACGGCACAGCGCGTCGGCGTGCCTGCGATCAACACGCTGGACACGCCGGTCCGCAACGGCAGCTTCCTGGCGGCCTATGCGGTTTCCTACGAGCGCATGGGTGCCGCCGCCGGCAGGGCCGCCGCGCGCATTCTGCGTGGCGAGAAGCCGAGCGCCATCGCTCCCTGGCGCCCGGGGCCGTCGGACTACACGCCGTTGATCAGTCGCAAGCAGGCCGCGCAGTGGAATGTGACCGTGCCCGCGTCTCTGGCCGCCGCCGTGATCGATTGAGACGATGGCGCTCAGCCTGAGCAAGGTCTCGAAGACGTTCTACAAGGGCACGAGCGACGAGCGCATTGCGCTGGACGACGTATCGTTCGAGCTGAGCGAAGGCACGTTCGCCGTCGTGATCGGCTCCAACGGCGCCGGCAAGTCGACGCTGTTGAACGTCATCTCGGGGCAGTTGCCACTCGACGCCGGCAGTTTGCGGATCGACTCGCGCGAGATGGCGCGGGAAGCCGAGCATGTCCGTGCGGCGCTGATCTCGCGCGTGATGCAGGATCCGCAGCGAGGCACGCTGGCGTCGATGACGATCGAGGAGAACCTCGCTCTGGCGGACATGCGCCATCGAGGCCGGAGCCTGAAGCGCGCCCTGAGCGCGCAGCGACGGCAGCGCTTTGCACAGACGCTGTCCGGTTTCGGGCTCGGTCTGGAGCAGCGCCTGGGTTCGCGCGTCGGGCTGCTGTCGGGTGGCCAGCGCCAGGTGCTGGCGCTGGCCATGGCGGTGCTCAACCCGCCGCGCGTCCTGCTGCTCGATGAACACACCGCGGCGCTCGATCCGCGCACGGCTGAGCTGGTGATGCGCGCGACGGTGCACGCCGTCGAGGTCGGTCGTCTCACGACGTTGATGATCACGCACAACATGCAGCAGGCGATTCACTTCGGCGACCGTCTCATCATGATGGATAGCGGGCGCGTCCGGCTCGACGTCGGCGGCGAGCAAAAGCGCGAGCTGACGGTCGAGTCGCTCGTCAAGCGCTTCCAGATCGCCGACGACAAGATGCTGCTCGCCTCATGAACGAGATCGTCCTTCACTTCTGGAACCTGGTGCCGGTAACGCTGGTGCAGGGGCTGCTCTACTCGTTCATCGCGCTCGGGGTGATGATTCCGTTTCGGCTGCTCTCGTTTCCCGACCTGACCTCGGAGGGGAGCTTTCCGCTCGGTGGCTGTCTGTGCGCGGTACTGCTCATCGCCGGCGTGCATCCGGTGCTGGCGACGCTGGCGGGCATGGCCGGCGGCATGGTCGCCGGGGCCGCCACCGCCTTCATCCACCTCCGGTTTCGCATCAACACTTTGCTGTCGGGTATCCTCGTGATGACCATCCTCTTCAGCATCAACCTGCGCATACTCGGCAAGGCCAATGTGGCGCTGCTGTCGAACGAAAGCATCCTGTCGATCATCTCGGACGAACTGGTCACCAACGTCGTCTATCAACTGGTAGCCGTCGCGCTGCTAGTGGCCGTCGTCGGCGCCTGGATGTACTGGTTCCTGAACACCGAGTCCGGCCTCAGTCTCAGGGCGGTCGGTGTCAATCAGGCACTGACACCGTCCTTGCGCATCAACCCCTGGGTCTGGATCATCACCGGCCTTGCATTGGCCAACGGCTGCTCTGCGCTGGCTGGGGCCGTGGTCGTGCAGTTGCAGGGCTTCGCGGATGTGCAAATGGGTTTCGGCGTCCTGATCACCGGCCTGGCTGCGGTGATCATCGGCGAAACAATCATCGGGCGCGAGACGATCGTCCGCCAGATTGCCGCGCCGGTCCTGGGGTCGGTGATCTACTACCAGCTAATATCGCTCGGGCTGGCGATCGGCCTGAAGCCGGCCGACCTGAAGCTCGCCACCGGCGTGTTCGTGCTGCTGACCCTGGCGCTGCCTGCTCTACGCAAGGACGCCCAGCCGGAAGTCATGCGTGGCTGACCGAGAAGCTCAAGAGGAGGCGACATGAGAACGAACATCTCCGGCCTCGACCATGTCGTCATCCTGGTTCGCGATCTGGATGCCGCGCAGGCGACGTACGCCCGCTTGGGTCTGACGCTGACGCCGCGTGGATTCCACTCGATCGGAACCCACAACCACTGCATCATGTTCGACAGCGACTACGTCGAGCTGCTGGCGGTGCGCGAGCCGCATCCGGTGACGAAGTATTTCTCGCAATTTCTGGCAGACGCCGAGGGAGCGGCGGCGCTCGCATTCTCGACCGATGATGCGCGAGCGGCGCATGCCAGTCTGCGGGCATCGGGTGTCATGGCCGACGAACCGGTCGACTTCTCGCGCCCGGTCGACATGGACGGAATACGGCGCGAGGCAAGGTTTCGCGTCGTGCAACTGCCGGTGAACGAGACGCCGGGTTGCCGGGCCTTCTTGTGTCAACACGACACGCCGGACCTAGTGTGGCGGCCGCAGTATCAGCGGCACGCGCTCGGCGTCGTTGGCGTCGACGGCATTTCAGTGCTGGTCGAGGATGTCGATGAGACCGTCAAGGCCTATGCACGCGTGCTCGACACGCCGCCCACCGAGACAGCGGCGGGGTGGAGCCTGGCCGCGGGAGGCTGCACGTTTTCGTTCTTCGATCGCGCAGCCTTGGAGCAGCGCCTGGGCTCTCGGGCATTGCCGCGACGCGATGCTCCCATGCTCGTCGCCCTGCGTCTGCGCGTGCGCGATCGCGACCTTGCTTCCGAGGTGCTGCGGCGTGGCGGCTTCACGCCCGAGAGACTGTCCGATGGCGCACTCGTCATCGGCGCGAGCCAGGCTCACGGCGTGGCGCTGGTTCTGGTCTGAAGCAAGGGCCGCGCACAGGCCACAGCGACTGGGCGCCGGCCGCTGCGGCGCTTGCGAGGTCCGCGCCCCGCTCGGCCTTCGGCGCGACGAGACGGAGAACGCCCTGCAGGATCGCAGGCGCCAGGTCGGCGGCATACCGGGGCGAGCCCGGCGCGTTGAAGAACCCCGCGCTCTGATCAGACGCCGGCCTCGCTTCTCATTGCCACGCAGCGCGCCGGCAATCACCGGTCGCCGAATGCGACACAAACCCGGCGGTGAAATGCGAAGAGGTGTGGGAGGCAACACTCTCCAATTGCGGCTCCGAGCTCAATCCCGACGAGATGGCCAACGGCGAGCGGAATGACAAGAGCAAGCTTGCCCGCATGGGGGTGTCCGTGCGGACAAACGCCCGAGCGCCGGCTTGTGGCGTTGTCCCGCTCGCTGTTGAACCGTGATCGGTGACGGCTCCTTGGTGGACATGCTACGCGGCCTTCAGAGAAGCGCCTTTGCTGGTGTCGGATCGACGGCCATCAAGGGCCTTCAGCAGAGTGCGCATCTGGCTGCAGCCGCGCAGCTTGCGCATGCGCGAGGCGGCGTCGCTGAGCGAGCTGGCCACCCAGCGCAGCACCATCTGGCCGTCGCCCCAGCGCTTGACGTTGCGGCAGTAGCGGGCCACCGAGCTGTTGAGGTTCTCGATGGGGTTGGTCGTGCGCAGCGTTCGGTACAGCGCACCGGTGATGCCCAGCGCCTGCACCGTCAAGGTCTCCTCCAGGCCTTCGCGCAGGCTGGCCGCAGCCCCCGGATGCTTGGCCTGTAGCGAAGAGGCCAGGCGGCTGAGTTGCCGGCGCGCCAGATCGGCGTCCGCCACCGACCAGGCGTCCTTCAAGGCCCGCTTGACGCTGGCGTGCATGTCTTCGGGAAGATGGTCCACGACGTTGCGGCGCTTGTGCTCCTGGCAGCGCTGCACGATCGCCAGGCCGCCGAAGGTCTGCGTGATGGCCTTGCGTAGCGCCTTGCCGCCGTCGATGACCCACAGCCGCATGCGATCGGCGTGCAGCCCGCGCTCGATCAGCTCCGACAGCAGCGAGGCGACCACACGGG
The DNA here is from genome assembly GCA_019635285.1 of Rubrivivax sp. Lineage (GTDB taxonomy): Bacteria > Pseudomonadota > Gammaproteobacteria > Burkholderiales > Burkholderiaceae_C > Rubrivivax. The sequence continues at coordinate 20,221 of JAHBZS010000025.1, forward strand.
TGGCCTCGGTGGAGCCCTCGCGCAGCCCCAGCACATGCTTGTGGCCCTGGGCGTCGATGCCCAGCGCCAGCAGGATCACCCGGTCGCGGAAGTGGATGCCGTCGATCATCACCACCGGCAGATCGAGCTCGCCAATGGGGCGCGCAAGCCATTGCGCCAGCTGCTCCTGGCTCAACTGCACGAAGCGGCGCGACACCGCGCTCTTGGATGCGGCTTTGGGTTTGTGGGCCAGCGGCACCGGCTGCTGCGTGCTGGCATAGCGTCGGGTCGACACGCCCGCGGCGATGGCCGCCATCGTGGCCGCGTCCAGCGGGTCGGCGCATGCCGCCCATGCGAAGCTGGGCAGCACCAGTTCACCCTCGGACTTCGATCGTGCTCGTGGCCGGCGAACAGCGATGCGCTGGCCGCCCAGCACGACCTGGCTGGCGGTGGTGCCCCCGCGCACGGCGCGTCGAGCGGCGTCGGGCACGCCCTTGGGCCCGCACACCGTCATCCGATCGGCTTCCATCATCGCGGCCAGCACCCGCTGGACGGCCTCAATGCACAGGCCCAGGAAGGCATGGCGCACATCGCGCAGCACGCCCTGAATGGGCAGCGAGATCTGAACCTGCGCAGCAGGCATGGCCCGCAACGCGGGCTTCGTGTAAGACTTCATCTTGGTGGCTCCTTCGGTTGCTTGCGAGGCAACCCGCATGCTCGCGCATGCGGGTCGAAGGAGCCGCCACCTCAGCTCACGCGTTCAACAGACTTCGGGACATCGCCCGGCTTGTCCGCGCTGCGGGTTGTCACCTCACAAGCTGCTCACGGTAAAAGCGCAGGGCCTCGACACCGTTGATGCCTCGCGCATTGGCGTCGGCGACCCAACCGGCATCGAGAAACGACCACGCCGACTTCAGTTTTTCGTTGAGGGTTTCGCTGGCAGCGTTGACCGTCACCCCGCTGTCGACTAGCCGCTGCAGTGCCCGATCACGTGCTGCATCCAGCTCCGACATGCGATCGCCGAACTGCGAACCTGCCAGCCTTGACAACGCCTTCTGGTCAGCAGCGCCTAGCGACGCCCAACGGCGGCTGTTCATGACGAGCGCGAAAGCACCGGCAGAGTTTAGATCACGAAAGGTCAGCACGCCTTTGGTGTTCGGCGCGAGGTTGAAGGCAAAGACATCAAAGGGCGTGACCACGGTGTAGGCATCGACGATGCCCTTCGAGACGAGCTCGAAGAAGCGTGACGCAGGGCCAGCCACGACGCCGGCGGTCACAGCGCCATACTGGCGAGCGGATGTGCCTGGCGACGTGGCGATCTTCACCGAACGCAGTTCCTCGAGTGTGGCGATGCAAGTCTTGACGCAGAAGTACTCCTGCCGCGGGAAAACGAAGAGCGAAAGCAGGTGCAGGCCGCTAAAGCGATCGTCGTTCTGGAAGTAGCGCTCGTGCGTCACCCACAGTGCCCTGGACATCGTCGCCGCACTGGCCGCCGGTCCCGGCAGTTCTGTCAACAGTTCAGGCTGCATACGCTTGGGAACGACACCGGCGTACTGCAGGGCAATGTCGGCAACGCCACTCTTGACCATGTCCAGCTGACCCGGCGGTGGCGCCAAGCTCGCGGTCGCAAACTCGATGATGACGCGCCCTTCGGTCGCCGCTTCGACATCCCTGGCCCAAGGCACCAGCACCTTGCTGTACAAGGGATGAGCCGAAGGAAAGAAGGTACTGAACAGCAGCTTGGTCTGAGCTGCTGCCGAGAGAGTGACCGCCATGGTCATCGCGGCGATAGCGGAGCGGATCCAGAAATTAGTCATCACACTTGTCCATTTTCATTGGGCGCGGCTGTCAAGCCCGACGCATGGCGTTACGCGTAGGATTCAATCTTCTGCTCTGCGGCGAGTGGATCGAAGAACCATGTCATCGACGACGGATCGCCGAACCCGTCAGCGAACTCTCGTGCCAGCCGTGGGTGCTTGCTGCAGGCAGTCATCACTTTCAGAGCGTGCGGCGGACGCGAAAGAACCGTGTTCGTGAGACTCGCGGAGCACCGCGTCGCCTCCCACACGGCATCGACGGTCGATCGTATCCAGGAGGCGTCGAAAGGCTCGCGGCCACGTGCTTGAATGGCGTCGAAAAGGATCTTCGACGTACGACTGGCGTTGTTCGAACCTTGCCCTGTGGCCGGATCGTTGAGGACGAACACGTCGCCGATGCCCAGAACACTGCGCCCTGACGGCAAGGTGCCGATTGGCTTGCGAATCGTCGGCGTCACGCGACCGGCCAGGATCCCCAGTTCGTCGGTCAGGCGCACGTTCTCGAATCGATGTGCCTCCCACGGGAAGTGGCTGCGTATCTGTTGCAAGGTCTTCTCAAGGTGATCCGCCGGATTGGATACGTCGTTCCAGTCGTCCATCGGCCCGCCAATGACGGCTTCGAGATTGACGATGTCACAAGGACCCGTCAGCGTAAGTGCCGGGAAGTGGATCAGCTCGCCAACCCCCGGGTGCACGTGGATGTTGATGCCGCCGCAGTCGCTCCGCGGCGTCATGCCGTGCAGATAGGTCAGCGCGATCGTGCGCTGCGGCTTTTCGTGCACGCTGCGCTGCGAGTCACGTTCGAAGAGTTGGCTGATCTCGCCCTTGCCGGCGGCGACAAGAACGAGTTCACTCGATGCGGCCAACCGCTCCAGGTCAGACAGGTCCGTCTCCCGGATCTCGACCTTGCCGCCGAGCTGCTCAAACGTCCGCATCCAGCGCGGCATCTTCAGTCGCTGATCAACAGACTGGCCCGGCCCCATGCGGGTGTGGAACTCCACCATGAGGCCGGCTTGCAGCGTGCCGGCGTGAGCATGGAAGCCTGTCAGTGGCGGACAGGTTTCGTCCCAGAAGGCAAGGCCGAACTCGCGTTCGATGTCGACCGCGGGGCTGTACATTGATTGGCTGGACAGGATGCGACCGCCTTCGATTTGGTCTGCAGTGCGGTTGGACACGATGGTCACGTCGTGACCGGCACGTGCAAGGCCGCATCCAAGTTGAAGGCCGGCATGACCGGCTCCGATGATCGTGATAGTGCGCATGTTTCAAGCGCCGAGCCTCGGCGCGAAGTGATTGACGAAGTTCTTGCATGCCTAGCGACAACGCAACCAGGTGGCATACATCGGCAGCAATCCGACGCAGCACTTTCGGTCGAGACCTGATTCGGCGCTATGCGACAAGCGATGGCGGTATGCGCCGAGCGCAGCGTCAACACCCGCATTTGTGCGGAGCTGGTGCTGAAGATTAGGATCTCGGTGTCGGCCTCGACCTCCGTCGAGGAGCGCATCGACGACCTGCCAGGGCGCGAGCTTGGGGATCCCCAGTCCAAGCGTTATGGTGGTATCCACCGCCGACGGCAGCCCCGCCATGCCAGGGGTGCCCTGCGAAGGGAGTTCAGCATGCCCGCAATTCGTGGCCGCAATGCCGCTGCCATGCACGCGCAGAGCGACCCCATGAAGGGCATGCCAGATCGGCGTCGGCGCCGCCGGCCGGCGCCTTGTCGAAAGGGTCTGGGTTGTCCCCGGCACAAACCACCAGGCCGTCATGTCCGCGCCAGGAAAATGGGCACGATCGCGGCGTCCGCGAGCGATCGGATGCACTCGCCCACACCGCGCATCTCATCGGCGGTCGCACCGCCGGCGTAGGCTGCCAGGCGGACGGCCTTGTCCTCCAGCTCCGCTCGGCTCAAGGTGTTGCCGGGGTCGCCCTTCGGTTCGTCGACGCGGCCGTGCAAGGTCCGGCCGTCGATGGTCTGGACTTCCACCTTGCCGATCCACCGCGCTGGGTAGGCGGCGTCAACCTCCGGGTCCAGTTCCATCGTGACACGCTCGCGCACCGCCACCACCTCCGGGACACGCCAGGTCTGGTCGAACTCGGCCAGGCCGGCCCGGCCGTGCACGGCAATCAGCCCGAGCACTGTGCCCATCGAGAACTTGCTCTGGTGCACGGTCCGCGGATCTGCCACAGGGCCAAGCACGTCGATCGCGCCCTGGTGCACCCGCGCCGTTACCCGCGCCAGGTCGGTCGCGCGCAGGTCGTGGGTCTGCATCACCAGCAGCAACGCATCGGCCGCCGGATGGGTGTGGCGACAGGATGCGTGGAACTTGAACGAGGTCTCGGCGACGGCCCAGCGCGTGCCCATGCCTGCGTCCAGGCGGGTCGGGTCGGCGTCGCTGGACATGCCCGCAGCCATGCCTTGCGGGCCGTCCAGGATGCGCTGAGCACCGGTGAACCCGCTAGCCGCCAAGTACGCGGCCGCGAGCCCGGTGGTTGCAGCGTGCGCGGTGTGCAACTGCTTGGAGTCGGCGCCGTCCTGCAGGAAGGCCCACAGGCCGGCCGCCTGCGTTCCCGCCGATCCGAAGGCATCACGCATCTGCACCGGCGTCAGGCGCAGCAGGCGGCCGACCGCCGCCGCCGCAGCCAAGCTGCCCGCGGTACCGGTCGTATGAAACACGCGGTAGTGCGAGCGGCCCAGGAACTCGCCGACACGAATACCCGTTTCGTAGCCGGCCACCACCGCGGCCAGCAGTTCGCGGCCGCTTGCACCGAGCGCCTGCGCGGCAGCCAGCGCGGGCGGAAACACGACCGCCGCCGGATGGAAGACCGAACCGTTGTGCACGTCGTCCTGCTCAGCAACGTGTGAGGCCGCTGCGTTGACGGCTGCCGCCACCAGCGCGCTGGTGCGGCGGCGATGGATCAGGTTCTCGGCAGCACCGTCCGCAGGGCCCATGTCCTGCCAGAACTTCGCGATCCGTTCGACGGGCGGCGCTCCCTTGCCTGCCAGCACCGAACCGAACCAGTCGAGCATCAGGTCTTCAGTCCGGCGCACGACAGTGGCAGGCAGGTCTTCGAATTGCAGTTGCGCGGCGAATGTGGCCAGCCGGCCACCAGGATCGTTCATGTCGGGTACCCTGCCCTCGGTGTGAAGGTGCTCAGATGACTCAGCGCGAGCGAAGCGCAGAGACCTTCGCTGCTGCGAAAGCGCAGCCGGCTCGCTGTGTCACGCGCCGCATGCGCCGCGGCGCGCTGGCAGGCGCCCGAAGCGCTGGTCACTTGTCAGTGGCGACACGTTCGCGGTAGAACGTCAACGCGGCGGTTCCGTCGATGCCGCGCTTTCCGACTTCTTTGACCCACTCCTCGGAGAGAAACTCGTAGGCCTTCTTCAGGTCGGCATTGAGCTGCGGGCTGGCTTGTACCGTCTTGACGCCGCCATCGGACAGCCGCTTAAGCGCTGAGTTGATGGCCTCGTCCATCGCGCCCATGCGGGCTGCAAAGGCAGTGCCGCCCAGTGCCGTAATGGTCTTGCGGTCGGCCTCGGAGATTTCGGCCCACTTTTTCGGGTTGACCACCAGCGCAAACGAGCCGGCCGTGCCCAGATCCTTCATCTTCAGGATGCCGGTGGTGGCCGGCGCGAGGTTGAAGCTGATTACGTCCAGCGGCGTGATCGACGCGTAGGCGTCGACGATGCCCTTGGAGACCACCTCGAAGTAGCGCACCGCCGGCCCGGCCACGACGCCCGAGGTGAGCGCACCGTACTGCTTGGCCGGCGTGCTGGGTGTAGTAGCGACCTTCATGCCCTTCATCTGGTCGATCGTGGTCGGGCAAGCCTTGACGCAGAAAAACTCCTGTGCAGGAAATACGATCAAGCCAAGCAGATGCAAGCCCTTGTAGCGGTCGTCCTTGGCGAAGTACCTCTCGTGTGTAGCCCATAACGCCTTGCTCATCGCTGCTGCACTTCCGGTGGTGCCGGGCATTTCAGTCATCAGTTCGGGCAGCAGGCGATTGGGCACCACGCCGGCGTACTGCAACGCCACGTCGGCGATCCCCTTTTGCACCATGTCGAGCTGTCCTGGGGGTGGCGCCAAGCTGGCAGAAGACATCTCTATGGTGACCCGGCCTTGGGTGGCAGTGCCGACCTCCTTGGCCCACGGCATCAGCACGTCAGCGACGATCGGATGGGTCGGCGGGAAGAAAGTCGACATAAGCAGCTTGGTCTCGGCAGCGGCAGGCAGTGCTGAGGCCAAAAGGGCAGCAGCAGCGGCGATACGGGAAAGGTAAGTCAGGATCGAGGCCATGGGTTTGTCTCCGTGAGTAGTAAATGGGTGAAGCGGTAGGGGTTGGCTACTTCATGAACGATGGCAGCCACAGCGCAATCTGCGGAAACAAGACCACCAGCACCAGACAGGCGACCCCAGCGACGACAAAACCACCGACGTTGCGGAAAACCTGCCAGGACGACACGTCGGGGAGCAGACTCTTGACCACAAGCACGTTCATGCCCACCGGTGGCGTGATGAGGCCGAGTTCGACGACGATGACGACGACGATGCCGAACCACACCGGGTCCATGCCCATGCCGGTGACGATCGGAAAGAAGATCGGGACTGTCAGGAAGATCATTGCCAGCCCATCGAACACGCAACCGAGAATGATGTAGATGATGCAGATCGCAAAGATCACGCCCAAAGGCGGGAGGCTCAGCGATTGCACCCAGCTCGCCGCCTCGCCGGTCAGGCCGGCGATGGTCAGGAAGTTGGTGAAGATCGCCGCGCCGATCGTCACCGGCAGGAGCACGGCGGTCAACTCTGCCGACTCGACCAGGGCGTCGCGGATGTTGTTCCATGTGCCTTGTCCGCGCAGGAACAGGAAGGCGAGTCCGCCGAAGGCGCCGATGCCGGCGCTCTCGGTCGGCGTGAAGACGCCGACGTACAGGCCGCCGAAGACGAACGCGAACAGCGCCAACACCGGCAGTACGCCCTTTATGGCAGCGAAACGTTCGCCCCAACTGGCGTGCGCCACGCTGCCGGTCTTGGCCGGGGCGGTGAGCGCGGTGAAATGCACCGCGCTCATGTACAGCAGCATCAACAGGATGCCCGGCAGTACACCCGCCGCAAACAGTTTTCCGATGTCGGTCTCGGTCAGGATGCCGTAGATCACCATTGGCACCGATGGCGGGATCAGGATTCCAAGTGTGCCGCCAGCGGCGAGGGTGGCGCCGGCGAACGCGGGGTCGTAGCCGTAGCGGCGCATTTCGGGCGCGGCCACTCGAGTCATGGTCGCTGCGCAGGCGAGCGAACTGCCGCACACCGCGCCAAAGCCGGCGCAGGCGCCAAGCGATGCGTGCGCCAGGCCGCCGCGCAGGCCGCCCATCCAGCGCTCGGCCGCCTTGAAGAGTTCGTCGGCCAGGCGCGCCTTGAAGATGAAGGCGCCCATCAACACGAACAGCGGGATCACGGAAAGACCGTAGCTCATCCCGGTGTCGATGGCCTGCTGCGACGCCATCGCCAGCGCCGGGTCAAGGCCGCGGTAGATCGCGAAGCCGACCACGCCGACAGCGATCATCGAGAAGCCGAGCGGAAGGCCGGCGAAGGTCAGCGCGAAGAGGACGAGGAATCCGAGCAGTGCGTTCAGCATCGCGAGTTCTCCTGCTCAGTGCGCCGCGCCGCCGGTCGGCTCTGGCGGTGGCGCGAGCGTCAGCACCAGACACAGCATGGCCGTCACGGCCGACATCAGCACCATGAAGTAGGCGGCCGGGTAGACGGGCAGGTTCAGGTAGCCGATCACGTCGCCCTGATCGCGCGCGACGCCGGCGGCGTTGAACAGGATCCACGCCATCACGGCCAGCACGACGGCGCTGCTCAGATCCAACAGTCTCTGGTGCCAGACGCGCGCGCTGTTGCCGAGCCAACGGTCGAGCATGCCCAGCGAAATGTGTTTGCGACGGTGCGTGACCACCGGCAGACCGGTGAAGACCACCAGCACCATCGCGTACTGCACGAGTTCGATCGCGCCGGGCAATGGGCGGCCGATGACGTAGCGGCCGGCTACATCGGCCACGACGAGTGCCATCATGCCCAGCAGCGCGAGTGCCGCCAGAGTGTCGAGCCATGCAAGGACGGTGCGCATCACTTGCCCGCCGCCACAATTTGATCGCGGTAGAACTTCAGCGCCGCCGCGCCGTCGATGCCGCGATTTCCGACCTCCTTCAGCCAATCGGCAGCGAGGAAGGCGTATGCCTTCTTAAGGTCGGCGTCGAATTGCGCACTGGCCTCTACTGTCTTGACACCGCCGTCTGCCAGCTTCTTCAGGGCGACCGCGTTGGCGGTGTCGAGTGTCGCCATACGGGCAGAGAACGAGGCACCAGACAGGTCGGCGATTGCCTTGCGGTCGGTTTCGGAAATCTCGGCCCACTTCTTCGGGTTGATGACCAGCGCGAATGATCCTGCTGTGCCCAGGTCCTTCATCTTCAGGATGCCGGTCGTGCTGGGCGCGAGGTTGAAGCTGATCGCCTCGATCGGTGTGACGGCGGCGTAGGCATCGACGATGCCCTTGGATACGACTTCGAAGTAGCGCACCGCCGGACCGGCGACCACACCCGAGGTGAGGGCGCCGTACTGGCGCGCCGGCGTGCCCGGGGTCGTGGCAAGCTTGGCCGACTTCAACTGGTCGACGCTGGTCGGACAGGCCTTGACGCAGAAGAACTCTTGCGCCGGAAACACCACCAGGCCGAGCAGGTGCACGCCCTTGTAGCGCTTGTCGTCCTTTGCGAAGTACCTCTCGTGCGTGGCCCAGAGCGCCTTGCTCATGGCCGCCGCGCTGCCGACTGCCCCAGGAATCTCGGACACCAACTCGGGCTGCAGACGGTTGGGCACCACACCGGCAAACTGCAACGCGATGTCGGCAATTCCTTTCTGCACCATATCGAGCTGACCAGGCGGCGGTGCCAAGCTTGCCGAGGCCATTTCCACGATCACTCTGCCCTGGGTAGCGGAGCCGATCTCTTTGCCCCACGGAACGAGCACATCGGCGACGATCGGATGGGTGGGTGGAAAGAAGGTCGACAGCAGCAGCTTGGTCTGCGCCGCGGCGGAGGTGGTGGCGACGGCCAGAACGACGGCCGCCAAATGGAAGATCGACTTCATGTCCATGGTATGGGCCTTGGTGTGAGATTTGGGGGTGTGCCAGCTGCAAGACGTCACCAAACGCCAATGAACAGGCCGTTTCCGCGCCAGTCCTCGGTGCGCCGACGCACGGTGTCGTGGTCAACCGTGGTGCGCACACGGCGGTCGAGCAGCCAGGCGAGCAGGCGCTCGCGCATGGCAGCGCGCACGCCTTCGTGGTCAGGGTGGTCGCCGAGGTCGACCAATTCGTGTGGGTCGTTCTGAAGGTCGAACAGCTGGGGCCGGAAGCACTTCCAGTGCACGTACTTCCAGCGCTCGGTGCGAACCATGGTCGCAGTGCAGTCCTCGACATCCAGGCCAAGGTGCTTGCGTGCGTCGCGAAAGGCGAAGTCGAGTTCGCTGAAGGTTGCGTCGCGCCAGTCGGCCGGCGTCGTGCCCTCCAGCAGCGGCGCCAGCGAACGGCCCTCGACCACGTGCGGCGCGGCCGGGAGGCCGAGAGCGTCGAGGATCGTCGGGACGATGTCGACGCTTTCGACGAAGGCACCTGATGCACTGCCTCGGGTCGCGTCGGCGCTGGCGCGCGGGTCAACGACGATCAGCGGAATCCGCACCGCCTCCTCGTAGAACAGCTCCTTCTCGCCCAAGCCGTGGTCGCCCAGGTGGTCGCCATGGTCGGCGGTGAAGATGATCAGCGTGTCCTTGAAACGGCCACTGCGGTCGAGTAGGTCGATGACGCGCTTCAGATGGTCGTCGACCTGCTTCACCAGGCCCATGTAGGTCGGCCGCACGTGGCGGACCACATCCTCGCGACCGTAGCTGAGGCAGTCGTCATGAGCCGCGCGATAGGCCTCGAGTACCGGGTGCGCGTTCTCGTTCGACGGATCGCCTTTCAGGATCGGACCGCTGTCGTGGCCGCGGTACATCGCGTGGTAGGGTGCCGGCGCCATCAGCGGCCAGTGCGGTTTGATGTACGACAGATGCAGCACCCACGGTCGATCGCCCTGTGCTTCGATGAAGCTCAGCGCGCGGTCGGTCATGTAGGCTGTCTCGGAGTGCTCTTCGCGCACACGCGCGGGTAGGTGGGCATTGCGCAGTAGCCAGCCGTTGGCAGTGCCTCCACGGCCGTCATCGCCGGCGATCACGAAATCTGTCCACGGGTCGCGTCCGTCGTAGCCGTGGGTCCGCAGATAGTCCGCATAGCCCGACTCTTTGCCCGGCGGCGAATGACCATCGTAGCGATCGAGCTCGCCGAAGCCACCGTGCAGCCGCAGCTGAGCGTCAGCGGCGTCGCGCGGCAGCCCTAGGCGTTCGACGCTGGCGATGTCGGGTATGACGTGTGTCTTGCCGGCCAGCTTGGCTTCGCGCCCGACACGCGCCAAGTGATCGCCGAGAGTGATCTGACCGCTCGGCAAAGGCACATGATTCCAGGTCGCGCCATGGCTGCGCATGTAGCGCCCGGTGTAGAACGACATCCGTGAAGGCACGCATACGGGCGACTGCACGTAGGCGCGATCGAAGCGCACGCCGCGGCGTGCCAACTCGTCAATCGCAGGCGTGTGCAACAGCGGATGGCCGTAGCACGACAAGTAGTCCCAGCGCAACTGGTCGCACATGATGAACAGAACGTTGCGCAAGGGCGTGTGAGTCTGCGGCATATGGGTGATTCCTTCTTCGCCGGCAATGTCTCATGGCTCTTTCGGACGCACCAATGAATCCTCAGGTCGGTGCCATAACTGACAGGTAATCCGGTGGCGTCGGACAGGTCGAAGACGTGCTTGGGAATCTCGAGCCCACCCCGTCGTTCGCCCGCTGCGGTTGCTGCGCGACCGACTCGGACGGCTTGCAGCAGCAGGAATTCGACCGAAGGTCAGCCCGGGACCAGAGTCACAAGGATCGAAACCAGACCAGCGGCGCAAGCGAGCCACCTGGTTATGACCACGCCGCGGATCATCGAAACCGAGGGTGCGATGGGAGCGTGCGAATGTGCCAGGTATCGTTGGCGCCAGACACCGCAGGCCACGATCCCCGCGGCGGCGAACAGCAACACGATACCGAGCGTGACTACGAAGGTCATGCCGAGCTGGGCGCCGGTCCTGAGAGCCAGCAGGGCGTTGACAAAGACGGCCAGGCCTGTGCGGCTCCAGGCCAACGCCGTACGCTGCGGCTGCAGACCCGAATCCGCTCCGTTCAACTGAACAGCAGCAGTGACGCGATTACCGCTGCGATGAGCAGTGTGGTCACTGCAAGTCCAGGGATGGCGATCGTGCTGGGCAGGGCTGCGGCACTTCGCATGGCGATCTCGTTGCCCTTCCATCGGTGGTAGGCCACGCCGCACAAGACGGCCGAAAGCGCTGCCAGCAAGACGGCCAATGTGACCAGCGCGGCGTGCGGCTGCAGCTTGGTGGCGAACTGCACCAGGAAGACCCCACCCGCCAACAGCGACAAGGCCGTCCGAATCCAGGCAAGGAACGTGCGTTCGTTGGCGAGCGAGAACCGATAGTCCGGCTCGCGCCCGTCACGCTGCCATCGCGGTGGTCGCATGCTCTGCTCCGGACGAGTACAGGCCTCTTCGCGGTTCCGGCGCAGACGATTCTTTGGACAGAAAGCGCACACGCAGCTCAGTCTGGGTGCTCGAGTCAATCGCGCCATCGGCGACAAATCGCACGGTTCGCCGCCTCATGAACCGAGCCTCGCTCACCAGAAGAGCGGCGGGAATCCAAGGTGAGCCCTGCCGCTCGTGCCTGACGGCGCCAACATAGCTGCCGGCGGGCGGGGCACACATCTCATGCGGAAGCTCCGCCTCGCCGGAGCGCGCGCAATCTCGTCCACCCGCAACGACCCTGCCGACCAACTCGTACGGGCGCCCGAGGATGAGCGACGCCCGTTTCAGGTCGCCTTCTTGTATCACGCGTCGCGTTTCGGTCGACGAGAAATGGGGCAGCGTCACCGGATCGGTATCGGTTCGCAGAGGCAAGGCATGGACATCGAATCCGAACTCATTGCCGAGCTTGCGCAGGCAGTCAACGTCGCCGCGTCGGGCATGTCCACATGCGAAGTCCTCGCCTACCACCAGGGCACGCGTGCCGAGACGCGCAACCAGCGTTCCGCGAACGAAGTCATCGACCGATTCCTTGCTTCGGCCGAGATCGAAGGGCAGTACCAGACACTGGTCGACCGCATTCGTCGCGGACAGCAAGGCAATACGGTCGTCAAGCTTGCACAGGAGCTTCGGGGCTGTCTGAGGATTCAGAAAGGCGCGCGGATGAGGATCGAACGTAAGCACCACCGTGGGAAGGCCGTGCCTCAGTCCGAGTTCGCGTAGATGGTCGAGGACCCGCCGGTGGCCGCGATGAACGCCGTCGAACATGCCTATGGCAACAACCGAGCCGGAAGGCGCGTACTGGGCTGAATCGTCGTTTGGCTTCATGCTCACTGGCTCCTGCCCTACTTGATGGTCACCGGAACTCGGCTCTCGCGCGCGAAGAGCGCTCACCACGCGATCGATGCGCCTTTGTGGTCGCGGAAGGTCCCCGTATCTTCGGCATCCAACGCGGCGATCACCTTGCGCATGCCGGCGACGCTGTCTAAAACACTGATGTCGGCGTTGACTCCACCCATGTCGGTGCGTACCCAGCCAGGATGAATGCTGATGCAAATCGCGCGACCACCAAGCGCAAGCGAGGTGTCCTTAACTATTGAGTTGAGCGCTGCCTTCGAGGCGCGGTAGAGCCACCTGCTCGACTCATGACGGCTTTCGATCGAACCCATCTGCGATGAAAGCAATGCCAACTTTGCGCCAGGCGAAAGCGCATCGGCGATGGGCTTCAAAGCGCGCATAGGTCCCAGCACGTTGGTACGCATGACCAGTTCGAACTCGGAAGCAGTCGGCGGGTCAAGGGCATCCAAGCGCGAACCGACCCCGGCGCAGACCAACGCGACATCGAAGGTTCTACCTTGCAGGTGTGCCATCAGGATGGATGCGCAATCGGCGTCAGTGACGTCCAGCACGAAGGCATGCGCACCGAGTTGGCGAACTCTAGCCAAGCCTGCGCTGTCGCGGACGGTAGCGCTTACGTCGTGCCCGTCATTCCGGTACTGTCGTACGAACTCGTGACCGATGCCGCGTGATGCCCCGACAACAAGAACATTTGACATAGACCGAATGTGGCACCAGTCCCCGCCGTGAGCCAATGAATATTCAGGGCCTGACGGATAACCACCCGATCATGAGTCGCAATCAGCGACCTCGCCTTCAAACTCCTCTGCGGCAACCTCATTCAGCATGTCGATGAGCAATCGGGTCGCCGCGCCGATCTCAGTGTTCTTGAGCCAAAAGCAGCCGATGGGCACACGAACGCTCGGAACCTCCAAGGGAAGGATGTGGAGCCAGCCGAGGCGCTGGTAGTGCTTGGCAAGGTGAGGTGAATAGAAGCTGAGCAGTTCGGTTTCCCGAAGGTAGGTGTTGCTTGCCGTCATCGACCCGGATTCCACCTGAACCAACGAGGTCGGCAACCCCAGAGCCTCCATGACTTTCTCCACCGTGTCGCGGTATATGGTGCCTCTCGGGGGAATGATCAGCGGGAACCCGAGCAAATCGGCTACCTCGATTTGCAGTCGTAGCGCCAGCGGATGCTGTCTTCCGCAAACAGCGACCGCGCCCTCGCCTGAATGCAGCAGCTGCACTTCCAGCCCGCCTGACATCGACATCGGCGGCAACGTACCGACGATGATTTCGAGACTGCCTTCGCGCAGCATCGGCAACAGCCGATCCGCGGTTGCTTCATGAAGGACGATGATCGACCGAGGGGTTCGCCGCTGCATGCGGATGGCCGCTCGCGGCACGAGGACGGGCGCTGCAACGGGCAAGACACCCACCCGCACCCGCCCCGTAGTGCCGACTCGAAGTTGCCGCAGTTCGTCGCCGGCAGCGTCCAGACTTCTCAGCATCTCGCGGCACAGCCGGATCAGGCATTCGCCGTAAACCGTTGGAACCAATCCGCGAGGGCCACGCGAGAAGAGGCTTACACCGACACCTCTCTCGACCTCCGCCAGTGTTTTCGACACCGCCGGCTGCGACACGTTAAGAAGTTCCGCTGTGCGCCCTACGTTACGCAAATCATCGAGTGCGACCAGCAACTGCAAATGACGTGGCTTAAGGTTTGCCCTGATGTACCAGTCCAGTTGCGCCATGGCTTGCGTTGTTGCACTACCTACGTGTTCGGAGGTTACCTGAAAGCCAGGTGGGACAGTCCATCAGCTACTACGAAGGTCAATGGATTGTGGCGCTCATCCGAGCTGACCATCACGACTACATCAGCGTTGGCACTCCGCTGCGTATTGCTTGCGCAATACGGCGAGGCCAGCTACGCCGGATGTCAGCACGACGACGGCCTTTCCCGCGGCTGCCGCGCAAGGGCGCTTCAGCCTGGTCGACTACGAGAAGGCCTATTGCCCTGACCTGAAGAACGGCCCGGACATTTGTCCTGCGCGGCGTCGACCGCGCCAGGGGGCGATAGTCGTCGTACGTCCCGACCAGTACGTCGCCAACATGCCGCCGCTCGACGTTTACGATGAACTCACCGCCTTCTTCGCCGGATTCCTGCTCGATCGCAAGTAGTCGCCTGCGCGACGGCACCCGACAAGGTCGGTCAGCCGTCCTCGCGCTGGACGCCTGCGTAGCCGAGGTGCTGCATGCACTCGCGCAGGATCAGCAGCGCCGCCGGGGCGGGGTCTGCCGTTAGCCCATCGCCCGAGCCTCGATAGCCCAACGAGGCCGAGGCCATGCGCTGAAACCGCAGCTCCACCTCGTCGCGCGTCACACGGTCGCCATGTGCCCGCAAGCCCAGCAACGCGTGCACCTGCGGCTCGCAGGTCAGCAGGTCACCGCGGACGGCCTGCTTCAGGCCGGTGGCGGCCAAGGCATCCTCGACCCGGTCGATGGCTCGCTCGATCTCGTAGGGCATCGGCGGATCGTGTCGAAACAGCCCTTCGGCAAGTCCACGCGCACCGACGGCCACCACCACCTCGGGTGTCCCGCCGTCCGAGAGCGTGGTGCGATGGTCATCGATGCGGATCTCGGTCGCGCCGGGCGAGTTCACGGTCCGTCCACCTCCTGCGCTTGATTCATCCGTCGAACGATGGCCTCGACCACGCGCGCGTCGATGCCATGGCCCAGGCCGGCAACGCGATCGAGCGTCGAGCAGGCGCCCAGGGTCCGCAACTGACGGTCGGCTTCGACGGCCAGGCCGACCGGCATCACGCGGTCCTGGTCGCCGTGCATCAGGTTGACCACGACGCCGGTCGGCGCGTGGCGCGGCGGCCGGGAGAATCGACCGGCAATCGCGATCACGCGGCTTGCGGGGAGCGGCCGGCTCGAATGCTGCGTCGATTCGAGCGCCATGATCGCGCCTTGCGAGAATCCGATCAGCGTGGTGCGTTCGGGGCCCACGCCGGTGTGCCGCTGCCACGTGCCGATCGTGTCGAGGAACGCAGGCATGGCAGCCGCGACGCGTTCCGGTCGATTGGCCTCGGTCACGCCCTGCACCGAGAACCATTGCCAGCCGCGGCCGACGTCCGAGGGGTGTGGCGAACGCACGCTGACGACCCAGGCGCTTGGCCAACGTGCCGCCAGTGCCTGACCGAGAGGTTGCAAATCCTCCGCGCTCGAGCCCACGCCGTGGAACAGCAGCAGCAACTCGGCGCCGCCCGCCGCATCGGGCCGCTGGATGATCAGATCGCGGTGCATGCTTCGTCCTCCGCCCGGTTCACTGCGCCGACCGAACCGAACGCGTACGAGTCCATGGCCAGCATGCCGTGCACGATGCCTCCTTCGATCACCGTCGCGTGCACCCTGTCACCCGCAGCACCGGCCGCCACGAGCAGCGGCCAGAAGTGCTCCGGCGTCGGGTGCGCGCGGCGGGCTTCGGGTGCGTCGTCCAGCGTCCGAAGCAGGCGCGCGGTGTCGCCTTGCTCGACCGCCTCGTGCACCCAGGCCGCGAACGCCGCGACGTAGGCTTCGTCCTGGCCGTGCCCCGAACGAAACTCGTAAAGGTTGTGCGTCAGGCTGCCCGAGCCGACGATCAGCACGCCTTCGTCGGCCAGAGGGCCGAGCGCCTGCCCGAAGGCCCAGGCGCGCTGGGCATCCAGCCGCGCCGGCAGCGAGACCTGGAACGCCGGCACGTCCGCGGCGGGGTACAGGTGCATCAGCGGCACCCAGGCGCCGTGGTCGAGGCCGCGCCGCTCGTCGGCCTGTGCGGACCAGCCGGCCTCGGTCAGACGCTCGACGGTGCGCTGGGCCAGCACCGCATGGCCGCGGGCCGGGTAGCTGAGCTGGTACAGCGCCGGATCGAAGCCGCCGAAGTCGTGGATGGTGGTGGGCAGGGCCGTCGTGCCCACGCGCGGCGTGGGCGTCATCCAGTGCGGCGAGACCACCAGAACCGACTCGGGGCGGGGCAGCGACCGGCCCAGCGCCGTCAGCCGCGGCCCGGCCAGGCCGGGCTCGAGCGCGAAGGTGGGCGCGCCGTGCGACACGAACAGGCTGGGCAGGCGCGACATCAGCGTTCTCCGGCGAGAGCGCGGTCCACCGAGAACCGGCCCGCCCCACTGAACAGCAACGACAGCGAGGCCGCGAACAACGCCAGCGCGTATTCGTAGCCGCCCTTGTCGAGGAAGAAGCCTTTGCCGAAGTGCACCGCGAAGACGGCAATCAGCATCGCGACCGAGAGGGCGGCGGCGGCCGGGCGCACCAGCACGCCGAAGATCAGCGCCAGCCCGCCGAAGAACTCGGCCGCGCCGGCCAGCAGCGCCATCAGGACCCCCGGGTTCAGGCCGACGGAGCCGAAGAACTGCCCCGTGCCTTCGAGGCCGTAGCCGCCGAACCAGCCGAACAGCTTCTGCGCGCCGTGCGCGACGAAGATGATGCCCACGGGGATGCGCAGGGCCAGCGCGGCGGCGCCGTTGTCGGTGGCCAGCACGCGG
The DNA here is from genome assembly GCA_019635285.1 of Rubrivivax sp. Classification (GTDB taxonomy): domain Bacteria; phylum Pseudomonadota; class Gammaproteobacteria; order Burkholderiales; family Burkholderiaceae_C; genus Rubrivivax. The sequence goes on from JAHBZS010000025.1 coordinate 37,115, forward strand.
TTGACGAGTGAGTTGCTCATGGTTTTCTCCCGATGTTGTGCGGGGGGCGCTCAGGCCTTGCGGATCCAGGTCGGCGCGATCGCCGTGCCCAGCCCGGCGCCGTAGCCGAGGTAGATGTTCAGGCCGGCCAGCGGCTCGAGGTAGCGCGCGTTCTTCAGGCCACCGGCGTCGACGACACCGAAGCCGATGCTCTCGGCCAGCGCCGTGGCGGTCTGCTTGGCACGGGCGCTGTCGCTGGCGACGAACACCGTCACCTTGCGGCCGTTGCCGAAGTCGGCACCCTCGGCCAGCACCTGCGCGAACACGGTGTTGAAGCCCTTGACCACTTCCGCACCCGATACCGCCTTGGCGATCTCCTCGGCGGCCGAGGTGCTGTGGCCCAGCGTCAGGCCCATGTAGTCGGCCGTCAGCGGGTTGGTGATGTCGATGACGACCTTGCCTTGCAGGTCGCCCACGGCCTGCAGCGCGGCGGCCGCATCGGCGTAGCCGGTGGCCAGCACGACGGCGTCGGCGCCGGCCGCGGCGCCGGCGGTGGCGACGGCCTTCGCGCCCGGGTTCGCGGCGGCGACCTGCGCCGCCTTGGCGCTGTCGCGGGCCGTCACGCTGACCTGATGGCCGGCGCGCACGAGTTGCTTTACGAAGGCCGAGCCCATGTTGCCGGCGCCGATGACTGTGACTTTCATGATCTGTCCTTGCGGTGTAAGCAGCGGGTTGCTGCGGTGAGAAGGACTTTAGAAGTCTCGATGAGATTGATAAACAAGATCTGCGTGCATTGATTGTCCCGAGAAACGGCACAATGCGTTGATGGATCGGTTCTAGGAGATGCGCGCCTTCGTTGCCGTGGTCGACGCGGGCAGCTTCGTGCGCGCCGCCGATGCGCTGGATCTTTCGAAGACGGCCGTGTCGCGATTGGTCGGCGACCTGGAGACGCGGCTGGGCACCCGGCTGCTGCAGCGCACGACGCGCAAGCTGTCGCTGACGCCCGAGGGCGAGGTTTTCCACGAACGCTGTCGGCAACTCCTCGACGGCGTTGCCGAAGCCGAGGCGGAACTGTCTGCCCACACTGGCGAAGCGATCGGGCAGCTGCGGCTCAACGTGCCGGTCACGTTCGGTCTGCTGCACCTGGCGCCGCTGTGGCCAGCCTTCATGACGCTGCACCCGAAGGTGGTGCTGGACGTCACGCTGTCCGACCGGCTGGTCGACCTGGTCGACGAGGGCTACGACCTGGCGGTGCGCATCGCGCGGCTGCAGGCCTCGTCGCTGGTCAGCCGCCAGCTCACCTCGACGCGGCTGATCCTTTGCGCCTCACCGGAGTACCTGCGGCGGCACGGCACGCCCGAGCATCCGTCGGAGCTCGCGCGGCACGCGGTGATCGCCTATTCGCTGCTGGCCATGGGCGATCAATGGGAGTTCGAAGGGCCCGCCGGACCTGTCACCGTGAAGGTGGCGCCGCGCATGCGCACCAACAGCGGCGGCACCTGCTGCGCCGCGGCGGTGCAGCACCAGGGCATCGTGCTGCAGCCCTCGTTCCTGGTCGCGACGCACCTGGCCTCGGGCGCGCTGGTGGAGCTGCTGCCGCAATACCGCTCGATCGAGCTCGGCATCTACGCGGTCTATCCGACGCGCAAGCACCTGACGCCGAAGGTGCGCGCGCTCATCGACTTTCTCGTGGAGGCGTTTCGCATGCGGGCGTGGCCGGCATGAGGCGGCATCGGCCGCCACACCGGTGAAGCGGGACGTCCCAAACGCTGTGCCAGTGTGTGGACCGGATGGTGCGCTTCGGCGAGGTCACCGATCGTCGCCGCCAGTGTGGCCGCCTACGCCCCTGGGCAGGGTGGCCTGCGGCGCCTGCCCCGCGCGCACGCGCCGCGCCTGCACACGCAGCAGCTCCGCCATGTCAGCGGCGGGCGGCGAGGGTGCGTCGTCGCCGCGCACCGTCAGGCCGACCGCGCGCCTCGTCGCGCCGAGGTCGATTGACCGCGACGAAGCGGCCGGACGCGAGGTCGTGCGCGACAACGCCGGGCGCGCAGAACCATACCGCGTCGCTGTCCGCGACGAGCTGGCGTGCGAACGCATCGGACAGGGTCTCGATCGTGCGCAGCGGCTGCGGGAGGCCTGGAACCAGACGATGCGCCCCATTCCCGATGACGCGGTTGTTTCGCTGGTGTACGGCGCAGCTGACATGCCTCAGCGCTGAAGCCCGCCGGCAACTGCGCCGCTGCGGGGCGGCGTTGAGCCGTCCGGGCAGCGATGAATCTCGATCATCGAGCGCACGATCGCCTCGTGCACCGCCAGCCATTCGCACACGGTCGCCGGCATCAGCCGGTGTTCGTGCGTGACCGACGTTAGCGCGCAGGTAGAGGGGCGCGGCCGACGCGCGAGACGTTCAGGTCTGTGGCCGGCGCGTCGCTGGCCGCACCCCGTTCGGTGATCACCTCGCGGATGAGTCCTTCGGGCGCACCCCGCTTCGCGTGGCCGGGCTGTCGTGCTTCGCATCGAGCCACCGGAGTACCGGTGTCTCGACCCTGCCGGGCTTCCATCCCTTCGCGGAATGCCCGCCGCTGCGCGGCGTGGCGAACAGGCCGGCTGCGCCGGCGGTGATCACGAGGGCGGCCCGTCCCGCGGCCGGGGATCGCGCGCTCGCTGAGGGCCGTCGCTGACGCGACCGCCCTCTGATCCGCTCGCCCGCTTGGCGAACTGCGCCGGTGCTCACGCACTGCGCTGCACTGCGTTGCGCTCCCGTGCGCTGCGCCCGGCGCAGACCGCCACCCCGGCCACCCGCCACGCCCGAAGCCGGGCCGCCCCAATGCGAGTGTGCTCGGGCCGGCTCGACCGCCGCGCCAGTCGCCGCCCTGCGGCAGCTTGGTGGCACGTCGGTCGCAGTGCCGCCGGTCCTCGTGAACGTTGAGCGGGCCGCTCGCGGCATCCATCGCGCCAGCTGACGCTGTCACGCCGTCCGCGTTGCTCAGGCCCGCGATGCCGCGGCCGCTGCCCGATGAGCCGGTTCAGCCCACCGCGATCCCCCCAACTGCGCCCCCGTCCATAGCGAGGGGGACTTGTGGGGGGATCTTCAATGCGGTGGGCCGGTAAACCGGCTCACCGTTTCTCGTGTTTGCGTCCGCCTGAACAGCCACCCCACCCCCCGCCCGCCCCAGGGCGGGAGCGAGGAGTCCGAGCAGAAGGATCAGTTTTCAGCAGCCAAGACGGATGCGGCTGGTCCTTCCGATGAGGAGTTCATCATGGCTTTCGTTCGAGTCGAACAACGCAATGCGCACCTGGCCTCGGCCGTGCGCCTGGTCTCCGTGCAGGGTCGCGACGGCCAGCCCGTCAGCAAGGCCACGCTGACCGCGATCAGCAACACCCGCAAGGGTTCGGGCGACAACCGCGGCGAGGAGGCAACCGCGATCTTCTGGACCCTGTGGGGCAAGCAGGCCGAGAACGCGGCGCAGTACCTGGGCAAGGGCAGCCACGTCAACTTGGTCGGTCGGGTGCAGAACAACAACTACGAGCGCGACGGCGAAACCGTCTACGCGATGGCCTTCACCGCCGAGGAAATCGACTACCTCGACACCAAGGCCGAGGGCGACGCGCTGCGGGCGAAGCAGGGCCCGGCGCCGGAGGAGGGCGACGCTTCACCGCCGGCCCGCAACCCCGCGAAGGCGAGGGCAGCCAAGCCCGCCAAGGGCAAGAAGGCCGTCATGGCCGATGCCGACGACGACATCGCCTTCTGAACCAGCCGGGGCGGGGCACCGCCTCGCTCCTCCACCCATCCGGACGATTGAAGGAATCAGCATGTACTCAACACCGACACTGGCGACGCACTTCGCCCGCAACACCCGCGTCCTGCGTGCCGACCGGCCGCTGGACGAAGACCAGATGCGCGCCGCGGCACCGTCCATCTTCGCCGAGGGCAAGCACGCCAGCCGCTCCGAGCGCTACACCTACATCCCGACCATCGAAGTGCTGCGCGGGCTGCGCAAGGAAGGCTTCGAGCCGTTCATGGTCGCGCAGGGCGGCAGCCGCGTCGAAGGCAAGGCGGAGTTCACCAAGCACATGATCCGCATGCGCCACGCGGGGCAGGCGCAGACCCGGCCCGAGGTCAACGAGATCATCCTGATCAACAGCCACGACGGCGCCAGCAGCTACCAGATGCTCGCGGGCATGTTCCGCTTTGTCTGCTGCAATGGCCTGGTCGTCGGCGACGTGGTCGAAGACATCCGCATCCCGCACAAGGGCAACATCCAGGGTGAGGTGATCGAGGGCGCCTTCCGCGTGCTCGACGAGTTCGAGCAGGTGAACGAACACACCGAAGCGATGAAGGCACTGCAGCTGGAGCCGCCCGAGGAAATCGCCTTCGCGACAGCCGCGCTGGCACTGCGCTTCGGCGAGCGAGGCGTCGAAGCCACTGGCGGCCACCGGCCCGCACCCGTCACCGCCGAGCAGCTGATCGAGGCACGCCGGCCCGAGGACATCGGCCACAGCCTGTGGACCATCTTCCAGCGCGTGCAGGAGAACGTCATGCGCGGTGGCCAGCCGGGCCGCAGCGTCCAGGGCCGCCGACTGCAGACCCGCCCGGTCGGCAGCATCGACCGCGGCGTGAGCCTGAACCGAGCACTGTGGATGTTGGCCGAGGAGATGCGCAAGCTCAAGGCCTGAGCCGCGCGACCGGCGGCGATGAATCTTTGCAAAGACTCATCGCCGCCTCAGCCGCGCGCCCGCCCGACCATCGGGCCGGCCCACTTCCCGGATGCACACCACCTCTCAGCCATGAGCCCGGACGTCGACACTGTGCAGACCGAGCACCGCTCGCGTCAGGCGACGCAAGCGGGTGCCCAGGCCTTTGCCCGGCTGCTGCAGCTGGCCGAGGAGCGCGACTCCGGCCAGATTCACCGCATCGCCCGCTTCCTGGCCGCCACCTACAACGGCCAGGCCTTCCCGCTGGACCCGTTCGAGCTGCGCGCCGTCGACATATCCATCAGCGACGACATGTTGTGCTGCCTGGATGCCCTGCGCTGGGCGCGCGCCGACCTGTACACGCTGGTCCCCGACGGCGACTCGCGCATGCGCGCCGTCATCGACCGCTGGGGCCTGCAGTGGCCGGCGGGTGACTGACTGCGGCGCCCGCGGCCGGTGCCGCCCGATGATTCCCTGCTGAGAATCATCGCCCCCGACACGAGGCATCGGCCTGACCATCGGCAGGGCGTTCGCGCGCACCCGGCGAAACGCGTTCGCGCTCGCCGGCCTCCACTGTCGTGTCGGCCGGCTCGCGCAGATCACCGCGGGCAGGAGTTCCATCACATGAAGACGCTCGTGCTGTGCAACCAGAAGGGCGGCGTCGGCAAGAGCGCCGTGGCCACGCTGCTGGCCCACCACCTGGCCCAGCGCGGCCAGCGTGTGCTCGCCATCGACCTGGACCACCAGGGCAACTTCAGCAAGCCGCTGCGCCTTTCCGGCCGCGTCACGCCGGCGGCGTTTGCGGCCGACGTGCTGCTGACCGGCAGCGCACCGGCCCTGCCGGCCCAGCCCTTCGTGCTGGTGCCCGGTGACCGGGCGCTGCTGGCGCTGGAGCGGCAGCCCGCGTTGCACACGCCCTTTGCCCGCCACTTCCGCAGCTTTCTTGCGGTGGTGGATGGCGAGTTCGACGTGTGCCTCGTCGACACCAACCCCAACCCCGACATCCGCGTCATCGCCGCGCTGGCCTCGGCCGACTTCGCGCTGTCGCCTATGCAGCTGAACCAGGAGGCGATGGACGGCGTCAGCGGGCTGCTGAACCATGAGCGTGTCGGCCTGCGCAAGATCAAGGCGGTGTTGAATCCGAAGCTCGCGCTGATCGGTCTGCTGCCGACGATGGTCGAGCCCACGCCGTTCCAGAAGGCCAACTTCGTGCAGGTGGTGCAGCAGTACCACTCGCTGCTGATCCGCGTCGGCGACGGCCCCGGCGCGTTCGCGTCGATCCCGCGCCGCTCGTGCATCGCCGAGGCGCAGGCCGAAGGCGCCGTGCTGTGGGAGATGAAGAAGACCGCCGCGCGCGACGCCTGGCGCGAGATCGAGCCCAGCCTGCGCCGCATCGCCGACATCGTTGGCGCGCCGGCCCAGACTACGGTGACGCCGGAGCCGAGCCATGCCCCTGCAGCTTGACGACCTGGCGGCGCTCGACGCGCCGGCGCCGGAGGTATCCGGCCTACCGCTGATGCTTGCGATCGACGCGATCGACGAGGACCCAGACCAGCCGCGTAAGGAGTTCGACGCCGATGCGCTGCAGGAACTTGCCGACACCATCCGCGAACGCGGCGTGCGACAACCCGTCTCGGTACGCCCGAAGCCGCCCCAGCCCGGGCACTGGATTCTGAACTTCGGCGCCCGGCGCCTGCGCGCTGCGCGGCTCGCGGGGCTGACGCAGATTCCGGCGTTCGTCGACACCACGGCGGACCACTACGACCAGGTGATCGAGAACGAGCAGCGCGAAGGCCTGCGCCCGCTCGAACTGGCCCTGTTCGTGCAGAGGCGCCTGGGCCTGGGCGAGAGCCAGGCCGAGATCGCGCGGCGCATGGGCAAGAGCAAGGCCTACGTGACCTACGCAATGGCGCTGATCGACGCGCCGGACTGGCTGCTGGCGGCCTATCGCGAGGGTCGCTGCCACGGCCTGAGGGAGCTCTACGAACTACGCAAGCTCGCGTGCGAGCGTCCGCAGTTCGTCGAGGCATGGGCGTCGGATCGCGAGGCGATCACGCGCCACCAGATCGCAGCCCTTCGTGCGGAGGTAACCCAGGCGGACAGCGCGCTTGTGCCGGTGCCGCCAATGAGGGTGCCGGCCGCGGCACCGCCATCGGCGCCTTCCACAGCTGCGATCACGCGGCCGGCCAAGGCTGAGACGCCGGGCCGGTCTGTGTTGTGCGCTCGGCTCGATGGAGAGATCGTCCGCATCGACGCGAACCGTCCGCCGGCCCGGGCCGGGCACGTCTTCGTCCGCAATACGGCCGAAGGGTCACCGATGTCCGTCGAGGCCTCACGGCTTGTGCTGCTCGGCTTCGATGCGGCCGACGGGCGTTCAACCGTTTGACGATCCGACGGTTGAGTCGACGGGCGGGTTCTCCAGTCGCCAGCGCTCGTTGATGCGGTAGATCGTCCGGCTGCCGCCGCCTGGCGTCGGTTCCTCGGCAACGTCAAACAGTTCGGTCGCCAAAAGCATGGCCTTGAGGGTCGCGTGCCCAAAGCGCTCGCCAAGCTTCTCCAGCTCTTCAAGGGCGGCGCGCTTGATGAGGTGGCCTGCGCTTGCCAGCAACGTCCACCCGTCCGGGCGCGGTGTCGCCATCGCTGCCTGGCCGAGCATGATGGCCAGATTGCTGCTGCGAAGGAACAGCAGTTCCATTTGGCGCTGGCCTTCGTCGGAGGCGAGGAAGGCGGCGTGTTCCTTCCGGGCCGTCTCCAGGGTCCGCGCCCAGCCCTGCAGCCGATCCAGCATGCCGACCGCGGCCTCGCGTTGCGCGTCGAGCCAGTCGAGCGCCGCCTCCGTGTCGCCATCAACTGCTGCCTGCCAGCGCGGCAAGAAGTGGTGGACCAGTTCGTTGCGACGATCGACCAGCTCCTCCAGCTCCGCTTCATGGCGGGCGACGGATTCCGCATCGGTCTCGATCCTGAAGCCAAAGCCGAACCAGGCCTCGTCAATCTCCCGCGACGTCGCATCGCTGTCGTCCTGCAGCAAGATCGCTTCCGTCAGCTGGCCGGCCAGGGTGCCCATCGATTGTTTCCGGATCGACTCCGCGTGCTTGCCGAAGCGCTCCGCGAATTTGCTGGCCGGGGCACGGAAGCGAGCGTGCGTCGTCAGGATCTTAAGCGCGTGCTCGACCTGCTGAAAGATGACGAGGTTGCGGCCGACCCGGCGCAGTAGCTCGTCGGTCGCTGGTGTTCGCCCCGGTGGTGGCTGCGCGGTTTCGTCGCTCACGTTCTCGCTCTCGTTTCTCTTGTTGGATGCGTGCCCCTGCTGGGGCGTTAAACCGTCTAACACCAGAACCTGTGGCTGGCGCTCAGGTACCGAATTTTCGGTCGAAATCATCGACCTTGAAGACCTCGATCCGAGCCAATACTGAATGCGTAGGTGAGTGCAGAGATAGGCGCAGTGGCGCCGATGTCTGACACGCTCCGCAAGTCAGGAGGATCGGGTTGGCACCCTCGACACGTGATCGGATCAGCGTCGACCTGCGCGGCTTGCGGGCCGTGCTGTTCGCGCGAGCGCGCGAGCGCGGCCTGACGCCCTCCGACCTCGTCCGTGGCCTTCTGAACGAAGCGCTCGGCGCGGCCGCACCGCAGCCGTCTGCCGCACAAGCACCGTTGCCATCGACCGTCTCAAGCGGGAGTGTGCGTCTGTCGATCCGGCTCAGCCGCGAGCAAGCACAGCTCCTCGCATCGGCAGCAAAGGCGGCGGGTCTTCCGACCGGGGACTACATCACCGGCCTGGCCGCCGGCGTGCCGGCGCTGTTCCAGGGTGGTCATCGTGCCGACCATCTGGCCGCGTTGCTCGCCTCGAACGCCGAGCTGTCGACGCTGAGCCGCAACATCCACCACCTGACGGCGCTGCTGCGTCAAGCCGAGGTGCGCGCGGCGCAGGAGTACCGCGCCATGCTCGACACGCTGGCCGACGACGCGCGCACGCACCTGAAATTGGCTTCAGCGGTGCTCGCCGAACTGCGGCCTCGCGCCGGCAGCCGGGCGCCGACCGATCGCCCCGAAGCCTGATCCCTGGGAGAGAGCTCATGTCCCCGACCCCCGACATCGACGGCGTCCTGGTCCAGTGGGGCGACCGGCTGTTCTATCCCGGCAACCGCATCGTCAAGGCCCCGCCGCAGCCGAGGCTCGGCGCTCTGGCCGCGCGTCAGCGCGCCGCGGCGCTGCGAGAGCGGATCGCGGCAACCGTGGTGAGGCGGGCGCCGCAGGTGATGGTCAAGGTGACGGGCGGCGGGCGCGGCATGAAGGCCATCGCTGCCCACCTGCGCTACATCAGCAAGAACGGTCGGCTCGAGATGGAGGACGAGCGCGGCCAGACGATGCGCGGCAAGGACGCGCTGCACGAGCTGGCGGACGACTGGCGCTACGGCGGCAGCCTGATCGACGACATAAGCCCCCGGCGCGAGGCCTTCAACATCATGCTGTCGATGCCGCGCGGCACCGACCCGCTAAGCGTGCAGTGGGCGGCGCGCGAGTTTGCCATGGCCGAGCTGGCCGACCACAAGCTGGTGATGGTGTTGCACGACCACCAGGCCAACCCGCACGTGCACCTCAGCGTGCGTGCCGAGTCCAGGCACGGCAAACGCCTGAACCCGCGCAAGACCGACCTGCACCGCTGGCGCGAGACCTTCGCGGCCAAGCTGCGCGAGCGCGGCATCGACGCCGAAGCCACCCGGCAGGCGACGCGCGGTGTCGCACGCAATCACCCGCAGCTGTGGCAGGTCAAGGCCGCGGAGCAAGGGCGGCTGTTGCGGCCGCGATCCCGCCACCGCCGTGGTGCAGCCGTGACTGCCAGCCGAGCCGAGACGCAACGTGCCTGGCAGGGCATCGCCGCGGCGTTGGCCAGGTCGGCCGATCCGAACGATCGCAAGCTGGCTGTAGCGATCGAACGATTTAGCCGCGAGATCGTGCCGTCGGGCCAACGTGAGGCGCCAACCCCCAGTCGGCCGCCGGTGCCCGAAGTGGACCGATCCAGGTGAGTGCCGAGGCCATGCGGCAGCGGCGAGGTGCGGTTTTGAGACCACGACCCTGCGCCAGGGGGAGTACCTGTCAGGCTGAGCACGGGTGGCGCAGCCGGTGGTCAGACCTGCAGCGTCTGCTGTCGTTCGCGCCCCGACCGTGGATCTACGCTCCCGGCCAGATCCAGACATTGAACGGGTGGACTCCAAGCAGGCACTCGAACGCGGAGAAGGTAGATGCTCCGTTCCGGCTGTGCCGATCTCAGTCGCTGGGTGCGAAATCGCGGTTGGCGTCACCTTCGCTCGGAGGCTCTCAGATTTATGGGATGCTTGCTGTTCCGCAGGATGTGCGCCGAAACTCCCTGGGGCCGACACCCGTCGCCTTCCGAAACGCACGTGCGAAATGAGCCGGTGCCGAATAACCCAGCGTCGTTGAGATCTGAGTCACCGACGCCTCTGTTTCGCTCAGCAGCTCCACCGCTCGCTTGCCCCGCAAAGCGTTGACCATCGTACGGAAATCGGCACCTTCCCGACTCAGTTCCCGCTGCAGCGTTCGCACGCTGGTATCCAGAGACCGCGCGGTGCTCTCAATCGAAACGCTTCCGGTCAGGATTTGGGCCCAGACCTGATGCGCGACCACGCCCTTGAGTCCGCTCGTGCGATGAAGCGCGCTCCGCGCGCGCGCCATGTCGCCTACCGTGAGCAGCGTGCTGCCCGCTCGATGAGCAGCCGAGCGAAGGGTACTGGCATCCAACCACACTGCAAGCTTCGGCGTGCCGAAGGTGACGGGGCATTCGAACGTGTCCTCGAAGATCGCCTGTCGGCGCGGCGCTGCAACATCGACCTCGATGCAATGTGGACGCCAAAAGCGGGGCAGGTACGCCTTGCAAAGGCTGAGGATCGCGCCGATGGTGCCCCATGCCACGTGCACGTATCCGTCCAGCCCCCGGGCAGCGCTGACATAACTGATCCGCGCACAGCCATCGATCAAATCCAGTGACAGCGCGTCGCCCCTGGCATGGAACTCCATCGTCGCCGCAGCCCGCCTGATGGCGGAACCGAGCGTGCGGGCGCCAAGCAGATATTCTCCCCAAGAGCCGTAGCTGGCCACCGTGAGGTAGGGCGCCAACTTGAGTCCGAGGTGTTCCTCGCCGGCCATGCGCGCCACCGTATGGGTGAACGTCGTCATCGTCAGCTGCGGAATGAAGCAGTCGCTGTCCTCGATCAACTCAAAGTCCAGCATCGCGGCTTGACGCGCCTTCCGGAGTACCCGCTCGCCGAACGCGCCCCGGACGAACTCGGGAACGCCTGCCAACGCCGCCACCGAGATCAGCGGAGCGTTTCCCAGTTGCGAAGCGCCTACGCGTGGCGCAAATTGGTTTGTTGCCATCGGAGCGGAAGATTAACCTGCCAACGCAGAGGGGATCGCGGTATCGATCTCCCGGCAGCGCTCGTCCGATCGGTGAAGAGGATCTCTGGGCCGACCAGATGGACCTGCGTGTCTCATACCAACGAAATCAGCGTTCAAGGGAGAGATGATGACCGTCAAACGAGCCGTCGCGGGGGCTCTCGCGCTGGCTGCCGGGTGGCTGATGGCTGCTGTGGCACTAGCTCAGCAAGCGACCACCGTACCGGGTTCGCCTGGCTACACCGCGCCGATCGACGGCCGCTATCTGCCGGCAGCACCACCGCCGTTCGCCGGCGCCATCGGCACCAACGCGGCGCAGTCCACGCCCTCGTGGCCGGCACTGCTCACGCCGCCCAAGGGCGCGCCCAACGTGCTGCTGATCATGATCGACGACGAAGGCTTCGGCGCGCCGTCGACCTTCGGCGGCGTGATCCCGACGCCGGCGATGGACCGCGTCGCCAAGGCCGGGCTGCGCTACACCGCCTTCCACACCACCGCGCTGTGCTCGCCGACGCGCGCCGCGCTGCTGACCGGGCGCAACCACCATTCGGTAAGCACGGGCGTGGTCGTCGACCAGGCCACCGGTTACCCCGGCTATGACAGCGTCATCAAGCGCGACACCGTCGCCATCGGCGAGATCCTGCGCCAGAACGGCTACGACACCTCCTGGTTTGGCAAGGACCACAACACGCCGCAATGGGTGACCAGCCAGGCCGGGCCCTTCACCGACTGGCCCACCGGCCCGATCAAGGGCTTCGACTACTACTACGGCTTCATCGGCGACGACACCAGCCAGTGGCAGCCGAACAACCTGTTCCGCAATACCACGCCGATCCAGCCCTATCTGGGCAAGCCCGGCTGGAACCTGATCACCGCGATGGCCGACGAGGCGGTGCAGCGTATCCGCACGCTCAACGAACTGCAGCCCGAGCGGCCGTTCATGGTCTACTACGCACCCGGCGCCACGCACGCGCCGCATCACCCGACGCCAGAATGGGTGAAGAAGATCAGCGACATGCGCCTGTTCGACAAGGGCTACGAGGCAGTGCGCCAGCAGATCTACGAGAACCAGAAGAAGCTGGGCGTGATCCCGCCGGACGCGAAGCTGACGCCATGGCCGGACACGATCCCGAAGTGGGAGTCGCTGTCGGCCGACGCGAAGAAGCTGTACATCCGCCAGGCCGATGTCTACGCCGCCTACCTGGCCTACACCGACCACGAGATCGGCCGCGTCATCCAGGCCGTCGAGGACGCCGGCAAGCTGGACAACACGCTGATCATCTTCATCGCCGGCGACAACGGCGCCAGCCCGGAGGGCACGCTCAATGGCCTGTACAGCGAGTTCGCCGTGCTCAACGGCATCCATCCGACGGTCGAGCAGAACCTGAAGTTCTACGACGCCTGGGGCACCGACCAGACCTATCCGCACTACGCGGTGGGCTGGGCCTGGACCTTCGACACGCCGTACCCATGGACCAAGGAAGTGGCCTCGCACTTCGGCGGCACGCGCAACGGCATGGTCATGTCCTGGCCGGCGCGCATCAAGGACGCCGGCGGCATCCGCAACCAGTTCCACCACGTGATCGATGTCGTGCCGACCATCCTCGACGCGGCCCGGCTGCCGCAGCCGGTGATGGTCAACGGTGTCGCGCAAAGGCCGATCGAAGGCATCAGCATGGCCTACAGCTGGGCCGACGCCAAGGCGCCCGGCCGGCGTACCACGCAATACTTCGAGATGTTCGGCTCGCGCGCGATCTATGCCGACGGCTGGATCGCCTCGGCGCCGCCGCTGAACCCGCCGTGGGACGTGTCGCTGAAAGCGCAGGCGCCAGACGTGATGAACGCCTTCAAGTGGCAGCTCTACGACCTGAACCGCGACTGGACGCAGTCCGAGGACCTGGCGGCGAAGATGCCGGACAAGCTGCGCGACATGCAGCAGCTGTTCATCTTGGAGGCGTCGAAGTACCGCGTGTTCCCGCTCGACGACCGCGCGCTGCCGCGCTTCCTGGGCATCAAGCCCAGCTACACGATGGGCCGCGACACCTTCACCTACACCGGGCCGATCAGCGACGTGCCGTTTCCAGGCGTGGCCGGTGCGCCGAGCCTGATGAACAAGTCGTACACGATCACCGCCCAGATCGAGGTACCGCCGGGCGGCGCCGAGGGCATGCTGGTCACCGACGGCGGCCGCTTTGCCGGCTACGGCTTCTACCTGCTGAAGGGCAAGCCGGTGTTCACCTGGAACCTGCTGCAGTTGGAGCAGGCGAAGTGGCAAGGCCGGGAAGCGCTGGCCCCGGGCCGGCACACGCTGGAGTTCGACTGGAAGTACGACGGCCCGGGCATGGGCAAGGGCGGCACCGGCACGCTGAAGGTGGATGGCCAGGTGGTGGACACGCGCGCCATGCCGCGCAGCCTGCCGGTGGGCATCGGCTGGGTCGAGACCTTCAACGTCGGCATCGACACCGGCACGCCGGTGGATGCGAACGACTACCAGGTGCCGTTCCCCTTCACCGGCAAGCTGGACAAGCTGACAGTGAAGCTGGGGCCCGAGCAACTGACGCCATCAGAGCGCGAAGTGATCTACGGCACCTACAGGGCGCGGCAGTAAGCCGGGGCCGCTCGATACACCCCAACAGATCAAAGTGCGAACGATGAAGAACCGACCGATCCGGTGTCCCTTCCACCTTCTCCTTGCCTTTGGCATGCTGCTGGCTGCTGCCCAGCCGGCGGCGGCCCAGGCCGTCCCGGCCTCGATCATCACGCCCGACAGCGTGCCCACGCGCATCGGCACGCTCGACTTCAAGGACGGCATGCCGAGCCCGGCCGCCGCCGCCAGGGTCTACGACCACGTCGACTTCACGCACGCCTACGAGGCCTTCGTCAACACGATGCAGGGCGTGAACTTCGAGGCTATCCGCCGCGGCTTTCAGGCGGCCGGCGTGAAGGACAACGAGATCCTCGTCTTCTCGAAGCTGATGGACGCGAAGTCGCTGTTCCTCACCGCGAACGCCGACACCGTCTACTTCGTCGGCACGCTGGACCTGAGCCAGGGCCCGATGGTGCTGGAGACGCCGCCGAAGGCGCTGGGCACGCTCGACGATGCCTGGTGGCGCTGGGTCACCGACTTCGGCGTTCCCGGACCGGACCGCGGCGAAGGCGGCCGGTACCTGATCCTACCACCCGGCTATGCCGGGCCGTTGCCCGAGGGCGGCTTCTACGTGGCGCGGGCGCGCACGAACCAGGTGCTGATCCTTGGCCGCATGTTCCTCGAGAAGGATGATCCGCAGCCCGCGGTCGAGCTGATCCGCAAGTTCACGAAGATCTATCTCTATGACGCTGGCGGCGAGGGCACCAGCATCGCGCGTTTCCTCGAAGGCAAGGCCCGCCTGTCGCGCATCGAGCCGCCGCCGCCGATGGTGTTCCATGAAGGCAGCGGCAAGGTGATGAACACCATCCCGCCCAACGACGACAGCTACTACGAGCTCCTGAACGCCGTCGTGCAGCGCGAACCGGCCACCGCGCTCGACCCCGAGTTGATGGGGCCGCTGGCGGCGATCGGCATCGTCAAGGGCAAGCCTTTCGCGCCGGATGTGCGCATGAAGAAAATCCTCGGCGAGGCGGTCGCGCTGGGCAATGCGGCTTCGCGCACGCTGCTGATGGCGCCGCGCGATCCGTCCTGGACGTACTACCCGGATTCGGCTTGGACGAACTTCCTGTTCCGCAGCGGCTACGAATTCGAGACGCCGATTCCGCTGATCACCCCTGAAGGCGCCAAGCCCTTCGCGCCCACCGGCTATCGCCAGCTCGATGCCCGCAGCGCCTTCTTCTACGGCATCACCGGCATCACGCCGGCGATGGCGATGCGCCTACCGGGCGTCGGGTCGCAGTATCTGCTGGCGATGCAGGATGCGGACAAGCGCTTCTTCGACGGCGGCAAAACCTACCGGCTGACGCTGCCCAAGGGCATCCCCCATGCCAACTTCTGGTCGCTGACGCTGTACGACAACCAGACGCGCTCGATGCTGGACACGCCGCAGAACTACCCGCGCGCCGGCAGCCAGGGCTATCCGTCGCCGGCGGCCGAGGCCAATGCCGACGGCTCGACCACCGTGGTCTTCAGCCCGCAGCAGCCGGCCGGCGTGAAGCGCGGCAACTGGATCCAGACCGTGCCTGGCAAGGGCTGGTTCACGATCCTGCGCCTGTACGGCCCGCTGGAACCATTCTTCACAAAGTCGTGGCGGCCGGGCGAGATCGAACTCGTCAGGTAGACCTGCGAACCATGGATCCCATGAAGATCGATCGGATGGGGGTGCGGCGGAAAACTTGGACTGGTTAAACAGCGACTCCCAGGCTTCTGCGGTGGGCGGTGGGGCTGAGGCCGCCGAGCGAGATCTTGATCCGCGCCTCGTTGTACCAGCGGATGTAGGCGTCCAAGGCTGCAACGAACTCCTCGATGGTCGTGGATAGCCAGTCACGGAAGAAGAACATCTTGGTCTTTAGCCGACCGAAGAAGCCCTCGCACGCGGCGTTATCCGGAACTCGGTGATGTCGGTGAGCCACTTCTCGTTCGGCGCATTGGCACTGAAGTCGCTGTTGAGCAGCTTGTCGGGCGCCGGACTGATCTCGCCCACGTACGAGCCGTATCGACGGCGCTTGCTGGTTGCGGCGACCAGGCACTCCTGCTTCATCAGACGGCGCACCACCTTCTCCGAGATGTTCATGCACTGATGCGAGTGCGGCTGGTATTTGGAGGGCGTGGCCGGCCGCTGTGTGTCGTTCTCGAGCATCCGGTCTGACCGGTCGAATGATCGCGAACTGAGCGCAGCGGACGTTCGCTGGCTTTCGGCCAACGTCCCCTATGTAGCCCGACCTTCGGTGTTGAAGCATGATCGACCACCGCCCTCGGCGGCTTCCTGGCCTAGCACGGTGCAACCTCGACCTTGATGGACCTCTCACCACCGAGACGGCGCGCAACGGCGGCGCTCTCCACCGTCACCAAGGAGGTCCGACTATGGACATCACCTCGATCAATCCACCGCGACGCGAGCCATGGAACAAGGGCAAGCTCGTGGGACAAAAGGCTCCGTTCAAGCCCAAGGACATCTGGGCCATGCGCATGCGGCTGAAGCAGGAGCATCGCACGCGCGAGCTTGCCTTGTTGAACCTCGGCCTCGACAGCAAGCTGCGCGCGTGCGACCTGGTGTCGTTGAAGGTGCCTTCCTTTCGTGCCACCTTCACAGGGCCGACACCGAACCCCAGTTGCGGTGCTTCACCATGGATGAAATCGACACCTCCCTCGACTAAGGAATTCTGGCCCACGGCTTCCAAAGGGTGCGCTGCCGCCTTCTTCAGCAAGCGTTGGTTTTGCTCCTGCAGGTCCCGCTGCGCTTGCAGCTGACCGCGTAGCCCGACGGCATCTGCTGGCCAGCGCGCTCGCTCGAGTCCGACGAAAGCCGCGCCATCACGCTGATCCAGCGTATTGGATCGACGGCCAACTGCCTCGTGCTGACTAGGTGGGATGCACGGCTTCCTTGTTGACCGGGCTGTTGCGCCGATGGCGGAGCGGTGCTTCAAAGCTTATAGGTGGGCCCCACTAATTTGATTGGCAACCGCGAAACCTCGTCTCTACGATCCGGGCATCGAATCCTCCCGGAGGCCTTATGCCCCATTTGCCCCAAACGCTACGCCCGGCGCGACGCCTGTTTCTCCTGACGACCGCGCTGGCAGGGGGATTTGCCGCCTTGCCCGATGCTACGGCGCAGACGGCCTGGCCGGGAGACAAGCCGATCACCATCGTCGTACCGTATCCGCCCGGCGGAAGCTCTGACGTGATCGCCAGATTGCTCGGCCGAAAGCTCTCCGACGCCTTGAAGGTAC
Source organism: Rubrivivax sp. (assembly GCA_019635285.1). GTDB lineage: Bacteria > Pseudomonadota > Gammaproteobacteria > Burkholderiales > Burkholderiaceae_C > Rubrivivax. Next base: position 54,080 of record JAHBZS010000025.1, read on the forward strand.
CGGTTATCGTGGACAACAAGGCCGGCGCCGCCACCTTCATCGCCACCGACGCGGTCCGCCGCTCCGCCGCGGACGGCCACACGCTGCTGCTGGTCGACGTTCCCTTCGCGATCACCCCTCACGTGCTACCCAGCGCAAACTACAACCCGCGCCAGTTCACACCGGTGGCTCTCGTCGGAACCGCCGCGCAGGTCTTCTGGGCCGAAGGAGGAAAGGGCCGGACCCACGTCATCCGGCCGCTGTCACCATGAGGCAGGGCCGTGTTCGCGCTCGTCGACGTGAACAACATGTACGTCAGCTGCGAGCGGGTGTTCCGCCCGGCGCTGAACGGCAAACCGGTGGTCGTGCTGTCCAACAACGATGGCGCCTGCATCGCGCGCAGCAATGAAGCCAAGGACCTGGGCGTGCGCATGGCCCAGCCGTGGTTCGAGGTGCGCCATCTGCAGCGCACGGCCGGCCTGATCGCGCTGTCGGCCAACTTCGAGCTCTATGGCGACATGTCCAGCCGGATGATGTCGATTGCGGCCCGCTACGCGCCCCGGCAGGAGATCTACAGCATCGACGAATGTTTCCTGGACTTCGACGGCGTGCCGGGCGACCTGGTGGCCATCGGACGCGAGCTGCGCCGCCAGGTGCTGGCCTGGACCGGCCTGCCCACCAGCGTGGGCTTCGGTGCGACCAAGACGCTGGCCAAGCTGGCCAACCACGTCGCCAAGACGGCCGAGCGCAAGCCCGGAAGCTATCCCGGCGAACTGGCCCAGGTCTGCAACTTCGCCAACCTGTCGGCGGACCAGCTGGCGGCGGCGATGCAGGCCACCGAGGTCGGCGAGGTCTGGGGCATCGGCCGCAAGACCACGGCACGGCTGAACGAATGCGGCATCCGGACCGTGCTCGACCTGGTTCGCGGCGATGCAGCGGCGCTGGGCCGGCAGTTCAGCGTCGTCATCGAGAAGACCGTTCGGGAGTTGCACGGTACCGCCTGCCTGGAGGTGAACGACGCGCCCGCCGCGAACCAGCAGATCATGTGCTCACGCTCTTTCGGTGCGCCGGTGACCGACCTGCCCACGCTGATCGAGGTGGTCAGCCAGTTCACGAGCCAAGTGGCCCACAAGCTGCGTGACCAGGGCAGCGTGGCCGGGGCGGTGCACGTGTTCATCGCCACCAGCCCGTACCGCAGGAACGACCGCCAGCACGCGCCCAGCGCGACGCTGCCCCTGGGCCGGCCGAGCGCCGATACGCGCGTGCTCATCAGCGCCGCAGTGCGCGCGCTAAGGGGCGTGTTCCGCCCGGGCTTCAACTATGCCAAGGCGGGCGTGATGCTCGTCGATCTGCAGCCGCAGGCTCAGGAACACGCCACGCCGGATCTGTTCGCCGACGATGCGCAACCGGAGGGGGCCGCCAGGGGCAGCCGCTCGGACCTGATGAGCGCGCTCGACGCGCTGAACCAGCGCTTCGGGCGCCATGCCGTGTCGGTGGCCAGCGCGGCACGCCGCACCGGACCGAGCGCTCACGCGTCGAAGCAGGATCGGCGATCGCCGCGCTACACCACGCGGATCGAAGAGATCGCCGTGGCGCGGGCATGACGCCTGTCCTGGGGCCGCAATGAGCCTCGATGAGGTCAGCGCCTTGCGATGCGGGTGACCATGGTCGCAAAATCCCTGACAAGCCGCGATGTGGGGCCGCGCGATCGGAGGATGCATGCTTGCGAACCTAGCGCCGGACACCAAGGGCGACATCGTCGCCGAGAACATACGCGCGGTGCAGGCGATCTACTTCGCCCAGCACCTGGAGAGCATGCGCGCATTCGAGGTTGTCGATCGCCTCGTCGAGCTCTATCAGCAGGGGCAGTTGCCGCTGGGTAGCGGAAAGGCGGGCAGCCTGCTCGAGCGCTACGCGGCCGCGGCCGGTCGGCTTTCTGCACGGCAGCGCCAGCAGCTCTACGCCGGCGCATTGGGCGTCGCAGGAGTAGCGGCCGATGCCGTGCCGACCAACCATGAGTTCCTCTCGCTGTGGCTGCGGCTGATCACGGCCGTGGCGCTGCTCGATCGCCGGCAGGACGCTTCGTCCCTGCTGGCGCGACCGCATGGGGTGTCGGCGGTGGCCTGGCGCGATGCCCGCGCGCTGGCAACCAACGCCTCGGTGCATGGCGCGGCACTGATCGGCCCGGTCAGGCAGTTCTCCGTGATCGCCAACCTGTTGCGCGCAGTGCTGCAAGCGCCCGAGATCCGCAAAGCCTTCGGCGCTCGCGATATGTGGCACGTCATCGAGCAGGTCGCTGCGGTCTACCTGGGTGGGGCACGCAACATGGCGCGAGACAGAAGGCTGGCGCAAGCCGGCAGCGCGATCCTGGAGTGGGTGGCCGAGCATGCCGATGCGTTGGCCAAGCCGGTCGCCCCAACTCCGTTCCCCGACCCGGCGCTGCTCGACGCCGTGCAGGCGTGGCTTGCGGCCAGCGGCGAAGGAGACGACGCGGAGAACGACACCAAGCCGAGCAATTGGCCCGCACTTGCATCCCCATCGGCGCGACTGTGGGCGCTGGCCAGCGAGTTGGTGCGGATCATGGGGATCGAAGCCTTGCTCGGCCGCCGAGAGCCCGCGGCCGCACCGGCGGATGAGGCGCATCCGCAGGGTTTGGTCGTGCTGTTCTGCGGTGCGGCCGGCGCGGGCAAGACGCTCGGCGCGCATACGCTGGCGGCGACGCTGTCGCGCGATCTCATGCGCGTGGATCTGAGACAGGTCCTGAGCCAGGCCATTGGCGAGACCGAGAAGAACCTGAATGCCGTGCTCGCACAGGTCGAGCACAGCGGTGCGGTGTTGCTGCTGGACGAGGCGGATGCCTTGTTCGGCAAGCGCACCGACGTGCAGGATGCCCACGACCGCTACACCGACTCGGAGATCGACCGCCTGCTGCAGCGTCTGCAGGCGCACAAGGGGATGGTCATTCTGGAGAGCACGGCTGTTCCGTCGGGATCGGGTGCGGCCGGGAGATTGGTGGCGGGGCTGAGTCATGTCGTGCACTTCCCGAGGTGACGACACCAGTGCCGATAGGGTTCCGAGCGAACCTCGCGCCACAGGCGTCAAACGCCACTTGCGACCGACCGTCCAAGACTACCAACGGTCCTCCGTCGCTGAGTTGCGAACTGGCGCTTACGACCCTGAAGAGACTCTCGTGTTCAAAATTCTTTGCCACGAAGCAGCCGGCAAGACACGAGTACGGACCTCGGAAGAAGGTCCACGAGGATCGAGTTTGCCGCGCGCTCGCACCGAGCGCTACTTGTGACGTCCGAACCGCCCGAACCTGTCCAGCGCATAGGGCACAAGGTCAATGTCCGCCGGCTGCCCGCGAACCAGCCGGGTGATCGTGCGTGCGCTGGCTGCAGACAGAGTCCATCCCATCGCTCCGTGTCCGCAGTTCGCATGGACGTTGGTCACGGCAGAGGTGCCCAGAAAGGGCAAGCCGTCAGGCGTCATTGGTCGCTGTCCGACCCAACGCGTGCCCTGACGACCGATGAGTTGTGGACGCAGGTGCCGCGCGAAGCCTTCGAGCGCCTCGAACCGCCTGGCGACGACATCGGCGGTGGGCGATCCGACGTCCGCAAATCCCGTCAGGCGGAGCGTCGAGTCGTCCAAAGGGGCCCATGCCACCTTGTGTAGCAAGGACACCCCGCTGCTCGAAGGCAGGACATCCACGCCGCGATAGGTCATTGAGTATCCCGTGGCTGGATAGATGGGGATGTTGTGGCCAAGCAGACGGAAGAGCTCTCGCGACTGCAGGCCCGCAGCTACGACAACCGCGTCCACACTGAACAGAGCAGAGCTCGTGCGGACCGCCCCGACCCGACCCTGTACCAGTTCGAACCCGACCACCGCAGTGCCGTACTGCACCGCCGCACCCAAGGCAACGGCCACCTCGAGCGCCTCGACCGTGAATCGTGCCGCATCGCCGGTGGCGTCCGCCGGGCAGAACGTCGACTGCTCGAACGCGATGGATGCTCGACAAGTTGCGCCAGGGTCCCTCCAGCACTTGGTCGTTCTTGTTGGGACCGTGAAAGAACGTCGGCGCCGCCGCCAGGTGTTGACGGAACGGCGCGAATCTCGGATCGCCCAGCGCGCGCTGTGCGGCATGTGTGCCGCGATCGCGAAGGGTGTTGGTCGATCCCGTGGTGACTGCGTCGAGCGCTTCGACATCGCGGCTCTGGTCGGGTGTGACCTTGTCGTCGATCGTCATGTAGTTCGAGCCGAGCAGTTGCTGGAGCATGTAGTCGACTGACGACTCCTGCGCCGAGATGACCAGATCGAACAAGCCCCCGCGCCACTTGAAGAATCCACGGTCGAGGCTGGCTGCGCCACGCACCGTCGCGCCGATGGTCATCGTCCCGATCGATAGAACTCGAACGCAGGGCTCTCGACCTTTGGCCAGGAACTGGCGCACTTCTGCAAACACCCCCCGCTCGTTGCGTGCGAGTGGGAAGTAGACCGGAGCGGCCGCCGTAGCCAGCGCCACATCCACGAGGGTGCACTGGTGGTCAAGCTCGAAGGAGGGGTGGTGCGGCGTCTTGAAGAACTGCCCTCGGCCCGTTGTGCAGTTCACCGCCGGCACCAGCACGCGATGCTTGAGTTGCCCGACCGTCATGTCGGCGAACCGATCCGTCAGCACCGACCTCAGCCCCGCAGAATCGTGCTTGGCCGACCACCAGAAGCCGAAGACGCGTCGCAGCCAGCTACGCCGGTTGAAGATTCGGTCTCCTTGTTGCTCGAACAGTGCCTTCAGTTCGGCAGCAGGCACTTCCGCGGCGAGCCCCAGGGCCAGCATGCCGCCCGCGGAGGTGCCGCAGATGAGATCGAAGTGCTTCGCGAGCGGCCGACCGAGGGCGTCCTCCAGGACGGCAAGCACGGTCGCGGTGTACAAGCCGCGATAGCCGCCGCCCGATAGGGCGAGTACGTGGTACGGAGGTTGGTCGGCCATGAGACTGTTCAGCCTTTTGGAGGGAAGCGATCCCGACCGTGGCTGTCCTTGTCGCGGATGCGGCCATCCGGACGATGGATAACGAGCTCCGAGCCCTGGTTCTGCGCGATGCGCCGAGCAGTAGCCTCTGCCTGGCCCTGGGTCGGATGCAGCGAAGTGGCGCGCTTGTTGCCTGCGCCCTTGACGGCCCAAGCGTCGCCGTGCGGCACAACATGTTGGTTCTTCCTGGTCATGGTGTCTTCCCTTGCAGCCGATGGGCTGGATAAAACAACAGTATCACTATAAGCTGTCTATCGCGTTGCTGCCCGCCTTGAGAACCACAGACGCAGTCCGCGGCAGCGCCTCATCGATGTATGCGGGGCTGAGGCGAGAACCGGACAAGGCGGTCGTGTCCGGGTTTGGTATCTGCCCCGCATACTTCGAAGGGCGGCGGACCGCCCACGCGCGCCGTGACAATTTGGAGAGCGAGCAACGTGGCACTGAACGAGGCCAGCGATCGGAAGTACGCGACCACGGCGGACGTCCAAGCCGCAATCGAGCAATTGGAGCTGGTGGCGAACCACAAGCTGTATCGCACAGCGCAGGGATTCCTTCCGGGATCGGAGTACGACAACCCGATGGAGTTGCTGAATGAGGCCGTCAAGCGCTGCATGCAAGCCGCGCTCGGTGAGCGCGGTCGTCCGTGGCCGCTCGACGTGGCCTTCGAGGCGTTCCTGATCACCGTGATGGAAGGCCTGGCCAGCGACTCGAGAAGTTCCTGGTATCAGCGCAACCATGTCGAGGTGGAGGCGCTCGCCGTTGAGGGACTCTCGAACGACGACGCCCTGGCACGCCACGGCCATGACAGTCCGGCCATCGATGAGGAACTCCTCGCCGGGACCGAACGGCGCGAGCGCGAGGCCCGTGAAGAGGCCGCGATCACACGGATCAAGAACCACTTCGCTGACAACCAGGCCGTCTCCAACCTGGTTGACGGGAAGTTGGCTGACCTGAGCCCGGCGGAGATCCGGGAAATGTTCGACATGACGCTCACGCAGTACGAGAGCGCGCAGCGTGCGTATCGGCGGGGAGTGGAAAAGCTGTTCTCGAACGGGGGCACGAAATGAGCAGGAGCAAGCAGGCAGCGGAGATCGCCGCTCTGCGGCAGATCGCACTGGAGGACATTGCTAGGGCCAGCGAGACCGACCTTCGCGAGCAGGCACGGGAAGAGGCCCTCGACTTCAATGGCTTCGCCGAGCAGGTTCGTTCGTCCATGCGCGAAGCTGCTGCCGGAGTTCTTCGGGAGCAACTCGCCGCGAAGCGATCGGCGGCAGTCGTAGGCAAGGTAACAGCCGCGTCGTTGCGGCAACGACCCACGCTCGATCGCATCAAGGCAGCGATTCAGGAGGTGTTCGCTCGGGAGCCGGACCTCAAACTCGCATTCAGGTCCGGGTCGAAGCAGTCGGACGGCGACTGGGAAAGCCTCTACGACGACCTTGTGAGCATGGGCGCTTTGAAGCCAGATGATGGCGATTCGCGTTGAGCACCTCAGTGAGCCGGAGAAGCTCCTGTGGAGCTATGGCGTCACCCGAGCGGAGCACATTGATCTCGACGGCATTGCGCGCGATCGAGGCGCGGAGGTTCGCTATCGGCCATTGTGCGGCTGCGAGGCTCGCCTCGTCGCTGTCGGCGAGAGGGCGATCATCAGCGTCAACTTGGCGAGCAAGCCTGAACGCCAGCGCTTTTCGCTGGGGCATGAGCTGGCCCACTGGCTGCGCGATCGACGCACGGGCGGGTACTTCTGCGCGCAAGAAGACGTGGCGCCGCAAAACGCCGAAGCGAAGTCTGCGGAGGCCCAGGCCAACGCGTATGCCAGTCAGCTGCTGATGCCCGACTACCTTGTCGAACGCTCGATTGCTGGGCGCAAGGTGAGTCTCGACACGGCAAAGCAACTGGGTGCCGAGTTCCGAGCAAGCCTGACCGCTGCCGCGCTGAAACTGGTCCGTCTCGCGACGGTCCCCGCTTGTGTGCTGTGCCACAACCAGAAGGGGCTTATGTGGTTCCGGAAGAGCGCGACGATGCCGGATGACATGTACGTGCCGAGAGAACTCCATCATGAGACCGAGGCGTTCGGTATGGTGTTCGAGTCCGGCGAGCGCATGTCTAGGCCCACTACGGAGGCGGCTGCTCGCTGGCTGTCCGGCGCGTCGATGCGAACTGCTACTGTCGAATCGCAGACCGTTCGACTCGCGGAGGGCGTGGTGTTGACCGTTGTCGCTATTCGGCAGGCGCCCAGGCGGCCCGCGGGAAAGTCGGCTGGAAGATAACCTGTGCTCGCCTTGACCAAGTCGGAATCAACGCGGCTGAAGCAGTCCCTCAAGTAGGGCGAGTTGCAGGGTCTGACCTCCACGAAGAATCGTCGCGCGGCGGCGATCCAGCCGGGTCATGCACGCGGGCAGAGAAGCCCGCCATCGCCCCCGTGGTCGGGAACAGCACCAGACAGATGCCGTCGGCCCGCCGCGCCGACCGATACAGGATCCCAGTATGGCCTGCGTCACGCACGATGTCGCCGATGACCCAGCTCGGCGGCTCGACACCCTCGAGAAACGCCATATGCGTGACCCGCTGGCCGATGCCGCAGCACTTGGGGTACTCGGCAAGGCCGGCGGCATCTCCAATCGTCGGCTCTCGGCGGTAGCCGCGGCCGGGCGGTCGCGCACTTGGAGCACTGGCTCCTCCGACTTGCCGCCGCCGCTCGCCAGGCGCTGCAGCCAGTAGGCCGCCACTGCGATGATCGACAAGAGCAGCAGCGCCACCGCGAGCAGCCCCTTCGTCGACCACGCTGTCCGCCGACGCGACGCGACGTCCGGGATGCCTGCTTCGCCCGGCAGCGGCTCGATCCTGTTGCCGTCACCGTTGGCCTCAGCGGAGAGTTCACGAGCCTCACTCATGGCTGCGCTCCGCGCCGGGCTGAGTGGACGATCGATCCGAAGACGAGGCCGACGCCCTGACGGTCCTGCGCACGCCCGGCACCGTGGTGGCGTCGACCGGCGGGACGCCGTCGATGTCGAAGGCTTCGTTCCACACCCCCACCACGGCCGTGCCGGCACGCAACATCAGGCGGCGCGCCACGCGGTCGACGACGAGCAGGTCGTCTTCCATGCGCACATTGACCACGGCTTCGCTGCCGTCGCCGAGCACCTGGAACACGGCCGGCACCTCGCGGTTCCCCGGAAACCGCAGGTACGTGAAGCGCCCATCGTCGAAGATCAGCGTCGGCACGATGTCGGTCGACGCGCTGCCTTCGGCGATCGAGTACTCGGCATTCAGCAACTGCGGGCCGGCCTTCAGCCGCTCGGCCACCAGCTCTTGCGCAGAGGGCGCCTGCGGCGGCTCCGGAACCGCCATCACGGGAGGCGGCAATACAGGCACGGCTGGTCTGACAGCAGCGGCCGCCGCAGCTCGTTGAACCGGCGCGCGCACAACGAGCCGGTACACCGTCGGCTTCGGGTCGCCGTCGGGCAGCACCACGAGCCGGAAGGCGTGTGTGCGCCGGTCGGTCACCACTGCCAGGTTGTTCGGGGCGCCGGCCGCCGACTTCGGCTTGACGAAGATGTGGCGACCGCCCGGCTGCGCGGCAATGCACCAGGGCGCCTCGGGTTTGCTGCAGTCGGCGCCCAGGCCGGAGCCCAGTTCGGTGATGGCTTCGTCGGCGCCGAGCACCAGGTGGGTGACAACGCCGCGGCGCACCGGCACGGTGACGACCACCTGGGGGTCGTAGACCACATCGCGCAGTCGCGGATCGGGAGCCTGTGCGAGCGCATCCGTGGCGGGCACCGATGCCATTACGCCCGCAGCAATCACAGCTACGGACCTCATGGCTTGACCTCCGGCGGCTGGGTGTTGATCTCGGGATCGGAGCGGTACGCCGTCACCACGAAACCGAAGGGGTTCTCGAGCCGGTCGCTTTCCTTGGCCAGTACCTTGGGCTGGTACTCGTAGACGACGCTCGCCACATGCCGGGTGATCACCTCGGGAAGTTTGCGCTCGGCCTGGCGCACGATCTTGTCGTAGGTGACGGTGGCCTCGCCCCGGTTGCCGCTGCGCCCCGATGGCGACAGGCGCACGCCGACGATCTGGATGCGCCATTCCTCGGCCGCGCCCAGCCGCTTCTGTAGCGCGCTTTCGCCCTCGAAGCGCCGGCCGTACTCGCCGAAAACGGCCGGCACCGCCATGCGTGCCACCTGGTCGAAGTCCTTCTGCAGGAACATCCAGCTGTAGCCCTCGCGGGCACGCACGAAGGTCGCCAGGTTGTGCTTGTCCAGCGCCTCCTGCGGCGGGATGGTCTCGACGGCCAGGCGCTGCTGGATGGTGGTCTCGCCGGTGACCCGGTCGACGACGATGGGGATCTCCACCACCCGGCGCATCGGTCCTTGCACGAACACGGCGGCGATGCCCAGCAGGCCGAGGACCATGCCGGCGATGGCGACAGTCCAGGCGCGGCGTTCGGAGCGTTCGATCAGCAGGGCGCGGTCGATCTCCCAGGCGCGGTTCCCGGCCATGGCCTTGTCGTCGATGTCCGTGCGGGCGCGTTCGGGCAATGCAGCGGCTTCCACCGGCCCGTGGCCGGCGCTCCAGGTGGCGCTCATGGGGGAAC
>JAHBZS010000026.1 GCA_019635285.1 Rubrivivax sp.
TACGGCATGGCATTCATTCGAGAACCTCCTGCCCGTCGGGGCCCGAGGATCCGTTTCTGGAACAAGGGCTGTGGCGTATCACCTGCTGGTGATGTTGTCGCCGTACGTCAACGAAGCGTCGAGGCCCTACCTCGGCTATCTGCGCGGACGATACGCGACATGATGCGGAGCCGATGTGACTTCCGCAGGTTCTCTGTATCGGGCGCGTCCCCGCGGCGCGGGGCCGGGCTGTCGTGCTTCGCATCGAGCCGCCAGCGAGTTCGCAGATTTGCTGTCGCACCGGACAGTGGTCCGGCGGGCGGCAGACGACCATTTGAGAGCGGGTAACCCGGTCGACCGAGAGCTAGCGCTCCGGCGGTCAGCTGAAGCGCTCGCATGGGGCAGTGCTGCGGCGGGCCTCCGCCGTCAAGCGAACATCGTTGTCAAGCGACATTCAGAACTGACCGTTTTTCATGTCGCCCGACACATCGTCGACCGGGGGTTGGGCTAGCTGGCTATGCTGTGCTTGAGTTTCCCGCCAGCCGAGAGCCCGGTTAGCGGCGCGTCCTCGTTTGACCGCTTCTGGCCGAGTCCGTGAGCTCGCACGCCCGCTCCAAAGCTGACCTTCGGCATTGGGCGCCGAACATCAGCCTTGATCGAGCGCGCGCGCCCCGGCGCCGTTCGAGCGCATCCTGCGTGGCCCTCAACTCGATGGGAGACCATCATGGGTACGTCAGGCCATGCCGTTCATCGCGAGCCGTGGAACAAGGGCAAGCTCGTCGGGCAGAAGGCGCCGTTCAAGCTCAAGGACATCTGGGCCCTGCGCGTTCGGCTGCAGATGGAAGGCCGCGTCCGCGAACTGGCTCTCTTCAACCTCGGCATTGACAGCAAGTTGCGAGGCTGCGACTTGGTCAGCCTCAAGGTCCGGGACGTATGCCACGGCGAGCAAGTGGCCACCCGCGCGATCGTTGTCCAGCACAAGACGCAGCGCCCGGTTCAGTTCGAGATCACGCCGGCCGCACGGGATGCCGTGCAGGCGTGGATCAATCTGGCAGGGCTGAAGCCGGAGGATTTCCTGTTCCCCAGCCGGCTCCACGACTCTCCTCATCTCGGCACGCGCCAGTACGCCCGTATCCTTGGGCACTGGGTCGACGAACTGGGGCTGGACCGCGCCGACTACGGGACGCACTCGATGCGACGGACGAAGGCGACGCTGATCTACCGGCGCACAAAGAACCTTCGCGCTGTGCAACTACTCCTCGGACACTCCAAGCTTGAGTCAACAGTGAGGTACCTCGGAATCGAGGTCGATGACGCGCTCGAAATCTCCGAGCAGACTGAGATCTGATCATTGACTGCGGCCGCGCCGTCAGCGATGAGGGCGCGGCCAATCTTCAACGGCAGATATGTGGCGCACGGGCCGACTGGCGGACTCGGCCATCAGCTGACCTTCGTCGGTGGGACCCGAGCACCCGCTGGATGCTGAACTGCGACATTCGCGGCCACTGGCTGAGCGACCGCTGCGGTCATTCCCCGGACATTCATCGGTCATCTGTGGCGAGTAGCTTGTCGACGTGTTCCGCCCTATCGCTGCAAATGAGCGGATGTCGCAGAGCTCGGTGGTGCTGATCGCAATCAGTCTTGGGGATGCCATTCCGCGCCGGGAGTTCTATCGTACGGATGCTTTGTCGGAGATGCTGTTGGTTGTGCCAACCGATGGGCGTCGTCCCGGCAACTACCTGCGGCGGAGAACGCATTGCCGGAGAACGCCTTGCCAACAGCCAGCGACAACACTCAGGCCACCCACCCCCGGTTGGCGGCCTTGGTGGGCACGAGCCCGGGATTCGTGCGCGTGCTGAACCGCGTCCCGGTGGTTGCGGCCTGTGATGTCGGTGTACTCATCCTCGGCGAGACAGGCACGGGCAAGGAACTCGTTGCCCAGGCGGTGCACTACCTCAGTGCGCGTGCGGGCCAGCCCTTCGTGGCCGTCAACTGCGGGGCGCTGCCGCTGGAGCTCGTCGAGTCCGAGCTCTTCGGCCATGTCCGCGGCGCCTTCACGAGTGCCCATGACGCGCAGCGGGGCCTGGTGGCGCAGGCGCGCGGCGGCACGCTGTTCCTCGACGAGGTGGACAGCCTGCCCTTGGTGGCACAGGTCAAGCTCTTGCGATTCCTCCAGGACAAGGAATACCGGCCGCTGGGCGCCGCTCGCAGCGAGCAGGCCGATGTGCGCATCATCGCGGCGAGCAACCTGGACCTGTGGCCTCAGGTGCAGGCCGGGCGCTTCCGGGCCGACCTGTACTACCGGCTGAACGTGCTGGCGCTGACACTGCCGGCGCTGCGCGAGCGGCCGGAGGATCTGCTGCCGCTGGCGTGGCACTTCTGCCAGCGCCATGCGCGCCTGCTGCAACGACCGGTGCCTGAGCTCTCGGCAGGGGCCTGTGCGGCCATCGAGGCCTATGACTGGCCCGGCAATGTGCGCGAGCTGGGGCATGCCGTCGAGCGCGGCGTGCTGCTGGCGCAGGGCGATCAGGTGCAGCCCGAGGACCTGGGCCTGCCCGGCGCGACCAGATCGGGCGGTGCGCAGGCCATCGTTGACGAGAATTTCCACGACGCAAAGGCGCGCGTGGTGCAGCAGTTCGAGAGCCGCTACATCGAGCAGCTGCTGCAGCGCCATGGCGGCAACGTGACGCGTGCCGCCGAGGCCTGCGCCAAGAACCGCCGGGCGTTCTTTGCGCTGATGAAGAAGCATGGCATCGACTCGCGGAGGTTTCGCGAGGATGGCTGAGGGTCAGGGCTTCGACCCAGGTTCGGGCCTGGGCACAGCGCCCTTGGCGTAGGCTTCCGATTCCTCAAGCCCTACCGGCTCCAGGTAACGCTCGTCGACCCAGAACTGCCGCAGTTCGCCGATCGCCACGGTCCAGCGGACGTCGGGCCAGTTCGGATGCCGGTAGTAGCTGGTTTCACCGAAACGGGAGTCGCCCGGCTCCGGGCCGGCGACGAAGGACACCACGTCACCGTCTGCCGGCTCGCGGCGCAGGATGGGCCGGTTGCCCTTCTGCACTTCCTTGAGTACGTCGTCGGGCTCTTCCTTGATGTGGTAAGTGGCGACCTGTGCCGCCCGCAATGCGTCCGCGTTCGCGGGGGCGACGAGCACGCGGTCGCGCCACTGGCCGCGGCGGAACCACTGCCAGGCTCCGCCCTCGAGTTCGCGGCCGAGCGTGCGAACCCATGGGTCGTTGCCCAGCAGTTGCTGGTCGCTCATGATGGGCTGTCCGCCGCGCGCCGAGCGGTACAGCGGCGTCTCGCTTCCGCGGCTCAGGCGGAAGACGTTGCGCCGCTGGCCTTCGTCGAGCCCGGCGAGCTGGCTGCGCGCGCTGGCGTCCAATTCGCCGAGCAGGCGCTCGCGCAGCGGTTCGATGACATCGGTGACGTCCACCAGGATGCGCAGGCTGCCGTAGGGCGCATTGGTCGGCGCGTAGTAGTGCCGCGGCTGGCGACGCTCTTCGGCGCTGGGCTCGCCAGGCATCGCCGGATCCTCAACGATCGTGCCCAGGACCTTGGCCATGTCCATGAACAGCAGGAAGTCGCGGTGCGTCTTAATCAGGGTGGGCAGCGTGTTCGCGAACGAAGCCTTGTCGATGGAGAACACGTAGGGGAAGCTGCCGCTGGTCAATATCGAGGTGTCGGCCTCCGAATCCACCGGCAGCGCATGCTGGTCCCAGATGTCCCAGACCCGGTGCTCAGGGTTGCCGCCGAACTGGGCCCAGAAGTCGATGCGCGCCTTGCCGAAGGCGATGTTCTGCCGCTGCTGCTGCAGGTTGCGGCCGATGGGGCCGAGGATCTCGTTGGCCACCATGATCAGTCCCAGGCCGGCGGCCACGCCCCGTGTTGCGGCCGAGTGGCCACTCCCGACCGCCCCGGTTCCCGCACCGGCCGGCTCGGCAGTCAGCGGCACCAGCTGCGGCGCGCCGCGGCCCACGCTGACGCGGCCTTCGGCGTCCACCGTCAGCACCGAGCGGCCCGACACCACCGTGTAGAAGCGCCCACCCTCGTGCAGCGAGGCCAGCAGTTCGCCGGACTGCACATTGCGCACCTCCCAGCGTGCGGACGAGCCGCGCACGACGATGTCGCCCTCGCGCAGTTCGACCGCCTCGGTCGGAGGCACGACACGCCCCTGCACCACGAGGTTCTGGCCGCTGGTGTTGATGATGTTGGTCGGGATGGACACCCCGGGCGCCAGCTCCGCCATGCCGGGCATTCCGGGCACGACAAGGGGCTGGTTCTGGCCCGGGAGGCCCGACCCGAGATTGCTGCCACCACCGCCCGGGCCCGGCGGCAGCGCCGCCTGGGGCCTGCCCTGCAGAGTGGGGGCCACAGTGCCGCCGGTGCCCAGTTGCAGCGGCTGCAGCGGCAGGCGCTGCAGCGTCCTTGACGTGGCGCTGAAGCCGACCCTGTACACCACGCCATTGACCAGAGCCAGCCCGCGGCTTTCGCGCTGCAGGCGCTCGATGTTGGACGCCTGCTGCAGCTCCATCGTGGTGGCCACCGGCAGCGGCTGAATGGGCTGGTCGCGCGCCATGGCCATGATCTGCCGGGCCTGGCTCTCGAGCAGCAGGCGTTGCGCGGTCACGGCCGTCAGATAGGCGATCTCGGCGGACGACTGCGCCATGCGCAGCGGCACCACCTGCGCCGTCGTGCCGTGCTGGCCGCGCGAGCCCGCAAAGCGCGCGTCGCTCGGCACGACCACCAGCCGCGGCGCGTTGGCCATGCCCAGCACCTCTCGCTTGTCGGGGCTGTACTCGAAGGTCCGCGACACGCCGGGCAGCAGGATGCGCAGCCCCGTGGTGGAGTGGCTCTCGATCCATCGGTGCACCTGCTCCTGGCCCTGCAGGCCGCCGGCCTCGCCGGACTTGATCTCCGCCACGCGCAGGATGCGGAGCCCGCCGGGCTCGATGACGCCGATGATGCCGTCCGTGAACAGCAGCGGCTGGGTCCAGTTGTCGGCGTCGATGCGCAGCTGCGCCGTCGGGCGCAGGAACAGCTGTGCGTTGGGGTGTTGCACGCGCACTTCGGCCAGCGCCTGCTCCAGCAGCGGCCGGGCCAGCAGTTCGCCCACATTGCCCTGCAGGATGGACTGGTGGCCTGCACCGATGCTCAGGCCCGACTGCGGCGAGAACTGCAGCCCGCCCAGGCGGCTGGTGAGCTCGCTGCCGCCGGCCTGCAGCCGGGCCAGGTCCCGCTGCTGGCGGGCGGCGTCATAGCCGGCCGGGGCGGCCGGGGCCGACACGTCCACGGGCGGCCTCGCCAGCCCGCTGCGCTGGCCCTTGGCGTAGTCCGGCCCCAGCAATTGCACCAGGCGTTCGCGTGCGACGCCCACCGTCTGGCGCAGCGCCCACTCGGCCGGCTCCGCCGCCGCCTTGTTCGAGCGCAGGTAATCCTGATAGGCCTTGTCGAGCGTGGCATCGGTGAAGCCGGGCGGCGTCGGCCGGATGAAATCGGCCAGCGTTGCCGGTGCGGCCTGCTTGGGCTGGTTGGGTTCCCGATGCACCTGGCCATGGCCCAGGCCGCGGGCATGCTGCACCGTGTGCGCCACCTCGTGCGCCAGCAGCCGCCGCCCCGCCGCACTGGCGAGGTCGAGGCGGCCTGCCGCGAAGCCGATGTTGGTGCCCACGGTGAAGGCCTTGGCGTCCAGCGCGGCGGCATCCGCGGCGGCGGCGGCGCCAGCGTGCACGCGCACCGCCGAGAGGTCCGTGCCGAAGTGGGCTTCGAGATCCTGGCGCAGGGCTGGCGGCAGCGCGCCGCTGGACGGCACTGCCGTCGCCTCGCGGCCCGGTCGTGCGGCGAAGGCGCTGGCCTGGGCATCGGCCTGGCGTTCCAGTGCGCTGCCGGCGGGTGCCACGGGCAAATTGCGGTGCAGGCCTTTGCTTTGCAGGGTCTGCAGGTTGCCGGCGGCGTGCGCCGGTTTCGTCGTGACAACGGTAGAAGTGGACGTGCTGGGGGAGGCCGCACAGTGCGGGTGGCGGGCATGCGCGCGGGGGTTCATGGGGTGCGGCCGGCCTAGAAGTCGAAGAATCCGACCTTCACGTCGCCGCCCTCGTAGGCATCGCCGACCTTGCGGATCGTGTCGCGAAGTTCCTCTGGAACGAGCGCGATGTCGTAGTCGAGGATCAACTCGTCGATCCGGATGGGAGCGCCGGGCTTGCCGGTTTCGACGCCCGCACGTCTGACGTACTTGTTGCCATAGTATTTCTCCAGTCCTTCCCGGATGTCTGCCATGACGGTGGCTTCCACCGCCTCGCGGCCCTGCTTCGTCGCCGTCGACGGGAAGATGCGTGACTTCTTCGAGACCGCCGTAAAGCCGCCACCTTTGGCCCTGGCAAAGACGTAGTCCGGAAAGACGACCTCGCCCTTGCCCGGGTTTGGCACCTTGCTGATGCCCAGATTGCTTGCCACCTTGCCGCTGCTGATCTCCGAGATCAGGTCGCCGGTGCCAGCTTGCGCCAGTCGGCCACGCAGCGCGTTGAGGAGCTGCGGATTTTCGGTATAGCGCTGCTTGAAGGCATCGAAAGGCAGCGGCATGTCGCGGCTGGTCTTGCCGCCGCCGCGCAAGTCCATCTGGATCGCCGACACGCGTTCCTCGAAGTAGTCCAGGTACAAGTTCCAGAGCGTTTCGTCCTGACCCTTGACGAAGGCCGCCGGAGGACGATCCGGATGCGGTCGCAACGGTTCAAGGACGCGATCGATGTCGGCTTCCGTTTGGATGAGCTTGGATGCCGACCGGCCCTTCTTGGGCAGCACGCAGAGCGGATCGCCGGAGAACCGGCACCAATGGCCATCCTCGGTCCGGCGCCACGTATGCCGGTTGGGCAGCACCACTTCATCGCGGTAGCCCGGCTCGGACGACTTGCGCGGCGGCGCGCGCTCCACGATAGAAAGTTCAGCTTCCAGTTGCTCTGCCGACGGGACGGCGTCACCCAAGCCCGCTTGCAGCGTCCGGGTTTCGCCGGCGTTGGCCGGCTTGGCATGACCCGGTCCGGCCGCGCTTTCCGGTAGGGGCTCCAGTTCGGTGGCCTTCGGCTTGGACGAAGGGCCGCCCTCGGACTCTGCTGTCGGCCTGGATTCGGCGCGCGCTCCCGGCAGATGGGCCTCTTCGCTGAAGTGGGGGCGCAGCACCGCAAGCTCCCGGGCCACCATTGCCAAGTCGACGGCCGTGAGGACGGTCGTGACGCCGAGCATGGCCCATTCGAACGTTCCAGGTGCCGATACGCCCAGCAGCGCACCGTCTGGGCTGGTCGAAGCGGCGGAGAGGGTGCGGCGGTCGTTCATGTCCTTGATCTGGCCGCCCAACTGTGCTGCACCGATGCCGGCGATCGTGGCGCCACCGGCTGCTGCCCAGGCGGCAGCGCCGACCGCTGCTGCTCCCCCGGTGAGTCCCGTCAGGACGGCCAGGCCTAGCGCCATGACCATCTCCTTGGTGAACTCCGCCACTTCGTGTTCCCGCTGCAGGCGGTCGATCTCCGCCTGCAGGGCGGGTGGCAGCCCGGCCCGGGCCGCGGACACGGCGCCCGGTAAGTTCCAGACTTCCATGCCTCCGCCCCCGATCTTGACCAGCGCATCATCGGTACGCACCAGGATGGCCTCGAACGAGGCCTGTACTTGAGCGAGCAAGGCCTTGTCGTCGGGAGGTGCAGCGCGGCTAAATACCTTGCCCGCCACAACGCCTCCCAACAGCCCAAGCGGGCCGGGCAGCGCACTCAGAGCGGCCGTGATTGCCGCGACCTGGAGCACGGGGGTCGCCTTGTCTTCACCCGTCACCTTGTCTGCCGGCAAGTCGGCGAAGAAGGGGTAGGCGTCATAGACATTGGCCAGCGCTGCGTCCGTTCCGGCGATCTGACTCTTGCGGAAGGTGGCGATCTCGCGTCCGAGTTCCATCAGGCGCAGCTTCCTGGAACCCATTGAAAGGCCTTCCATCTGGCTACGGGTGAGCAAGACGCGCTGCATCATCGCCGGGCTGGAACGCGGCTCCGCAGCCGCCCACAGGGCCTGATACTCCTCTTTCAACGTCGAGGCACCGGCGTTAAGCCGAACCGCACTCTCGGCGTCGTGCTTCAAGCCCTGTAGACGGGCCTTCTCCGCATTCAGCTTCACGACGACAGCCGCCGCGGCGCGGACGGCCTTGGCTGCGTCGGCGGCCTTGCGGTCCGCCGATGCATCGTTGCCCTTCGGCGATGTCGGGTTGCTCTGCCCGATCATGGCTTCGAACGAGTGCTTGCGGTCGAGCAACTGGAGTCGGTGCGCAGAGACCATTGTGATCGCCTGCAGCCGGATGAGCAGTCGCGCCCTGCGTTCGAAGATCTCGCGTTCGGCGTCATCCTTCGGCACCCCCGCGTTCCGCAGGAGCGCCAGCACCGCATCCCGCGTTGCCGGCGTCCCCGCCAGCAGCCGATCGTAGACGTCACCCATGCGCTTGCGCGATCCCTCGCTGCCGAACTGGCCCCACAGATTCTGGTTGGTCGCGTCTGGCGTGCCCTGGCGCGCCACGCCGCCGCCCGGCTGCAGCGTGTGCGCCAGCTCATGCGCGAGCAGGCGGCGGCCGTCGCTGCCTTGCGGGTCGTAGCGCCCGCGGTCGAAGTAGAGGTCGCTGCCGTGGGCGAAGGCATGCGCGCGCAGGCCGCGCGCGGCCTGCGCCGCGGCGGCGTTGTCGTGGATGCGCACGCGCGCGAAGTCCGCCTGGAAGAAGCGTTCGAACGGCGCCCGGACCGCGCCGGGCATGGGCTGGCCACCGCTGGTGCGCAGGGCGCCGAGCGTCGGTGCGGCGTCGGGTGGCAGCGGACCGCCGTGCGCCGGCTGCCGCTTGGTGGCCGCTCCCTGCGAAGGGCCGGCTGACGCCAGCGTGCCACGTGCCGCACCGCCAACGAACTCGTCAGCCAGGCGGTCGGCCTCGATCTCGTGCGGGTCACTGGGGTGTGAGACGTCCACGCCCTTCAACGCGATCTCGTCCCCGCAGCTGGCGCACTTGCGCGCAATGCGCAGCAGGTCCAGGTTGCTCGGACTGGCTGAGACGCGCATTGCCGGCGCGGACGCTGTCGAGCGGGGCTTGGGGCAGGGCAGCGCGCGCCCGGGCGGCGCGGTCTGGGCATAGGTGCGCACATGGCCCATGGCTGCGCGCTCAGCCCATGTCGGCGGAGGCCGGCCGCGTGCGGGCCGTGGGCTGCTGCCCCTCTGGCCCGAGCAGCCGCGCATACTCTCCCAGCTCGCCCGCATGCAGCAGCCGCCCGCGCTTTCCGTAGTGGCTGATGACGGCCGCCAGCACTTCTCGCATGCCGATGGACGTCCCTTGCGCCGCGGCGCGGAAGGCTGCCTCCAACGTGATGTTGCGGATTTCGCCCCCGGCCATCTCGAACTGGCGAGCCAGGAAGCCAAGGTCCAGGTCCGCCGCACGCGGCGCCTCGGCGGGGAGCATCGCGTCCCACAGCCGCTGCCGCGCCGTGGCCTCGGGCAGGGGGAAGGACACCACGTACTGGATGCGACGCGAGAACGCCGCATCGATGTTGTTGGCCAGGTTGGTGGCGACGATGACCACGCCGTCGTGGTCTTCCATGCGCTGCAGCAGATAGGCCACCTCGACGTTGGCGTAGCGGTCATGCGCATCCTTGACCTCGCTGCGCTTGCCCAGCAGTGCGTCGGCCTCGTCGATGAAGAGGATGGCGTTGGCGCGGCGCGCGGCGGCGAAGGCGCGCTCCAGGTTCTTCTCGGTCTCGCCGATGTACTTGGACATCACGGCCGCGAGCTCCACGCGGTGCAGCTCCAGCCCCAGCTCGCGCGCGACGATGGCGGCCGCCATGGTCTTGCCGGTGCCCGAGGGGCCGGAGAACATGGCCTTGATGCCGCGCTGCCCGCCGCCTGGGCGAGCCAGGTTCCAGCCATCAAACACCAGCGGCCGCTGCTCGACGGCGGCAATGAGCTCGCGCAGGCGCTGCTCCACCTCGGGCGGCACCACCAGGTCGCTCCAGCCAAAGCGCTGCGGCACGCAGCGCACCACCTCGCCACTGCCCTCTAGCGAGAGCGCGCGCGCCGCGGCCTGCAGGTGGGCGGACTCGGGGGCGTGCAGGCCTTCCGCGCGGGCCAGGTCGCGGGCCAGCTCGGCCGCGTTCTCGATGCGCTCGGGTCCGAGCACGAAGCGGTCGGCCACGGCCATCACGGCCGCGTCGGACACCGGTACGGCCGGCGAGCTGCCCAGCGCCTCGCGCCAGGCCTGGGCGCGCTCGCGCGCGTCGGGCTCGGGCAACGGCAGCTCGATGGCGCGTACGTCGCCCAGCAGCTCTCGCCAGCGCACGCCATGGCCCGCCGCGAAGACCAGGGGCCGCACCTGGCGCGCCAGCCGCCTCAGCGGCGCGGCCAGCGCATCCGTCGCGCGGCCTTCGGCGTCCACGACGGCATCCAGCGGCGCGGCGAAGACGGCGGCACCGGTGACGGCCTGCATCAGCGCCAGGGCGGCAATGGCCTCGGCCGGCGCTGCATGGCCGCGCAGGGCCGCGAGGTCGAGCAGCAGCGGCAGCGCCTCGCCGCCGCTCAGGCTGCGCAATGCCGCGCCGACGGCATCGGTGGCCTGCACTGCGCTGGCCACCAGCACGGGTGCCTCGGGGTCGCGGCGCGCAGCCAGGCGGGCAAGCCCGTCCTGGACGGGGCCGGTCCGGGCGGGTGGAGCGCGGCGCACCAGCCCTTGCAGCCGCTCGTCGTCATAGGGCAGGCCCAGCAGCCATTCAGCCAGAGCCGCGTTGACGCGCAGTCCGCGCGCCGAACGGGCGGCGTCGCGCGTGGCGAGTACCGGCTCCAGCGCGTACCAGGCGAACAGCGGCGCGTCGGGCTGCAGGCGCTGGCGCAGTTCCACCCGGTGAGCGTCGTCGCGTGACAGCAGCCGCAGCGCCAGCTCGGCGCTGGGCCACTTGCGGGCCACGTCGTTGTGCAGATAGGCCCAGAGCGGTTCGAAGCGCGGGTCCAGCTCGCTGGCCATCACGAGCAGCAGCAGGTCCAGGTCGGCTTCGTTGAGTGCGAGGGCGCTGGCCAGTTGCTGCCAGCGCGGCGGCAATGGCGGCAGCGGCGGTGGCGCGGCGTCCGGCGTCAGCTCCGGCTGCACGCGCTTGAGCAGCGCGTCGACCTGCTCGTCGCTGACATAGAGGCCGCGGAACTCGTCCAGGCTCAGCTCATAGCGTGCACGCAGCCGGCCGATCTCGCGCTCGACCAGCGCCCGCAGCCGCTCCAGCGCCGGTGTCAGCGTAGTGCCGGTGTCCATCACTTGTCCTCGCTCGCGATGTCGACGCGCCAGCTACCCAGCGTCCAGCGGCTGCTCGCCAGGCCGGCGATGAGCAGCAGCACGTGCAGCGGCGCGCGGCCCAGGCGCACCCGGGCCACGCCGGCTTCGGCGTCCAGGGCCACGGTGGCCGGCATGGACAGCAGGTTGTCACGCAGATAGCGGGCGCTGCTCTGGGCGCAGCCGGGCACGCGCGTGGCGAGGGCCCGCAGCAGCTGCTCGGCCGGCCGCGGGCCCGGCACGGCACGGTTGGCCGCCCGCAGCGACGGGCCATGGCGGCGCAACAGGTCCGGCAGGTCCTGGACCTGCCACAGCGTGCAAAGCGCCGGGTCGGTGCGCACCTGCGCCGGGGCACGCGGCTGCAGGCAGCGGGCGATCAGGTCCAGGCTCATCGCCCGTGATAGCTGCGCGGCGGTCTCGGCGTCGCCTGGCAGGACCTCCTGCCAGCGTGCCGGCCAGCGCAGCCAGTCCAGCACCGTCATCAGCACCAGGGCGCCGCCGTGCCGGGTGTGCAAGGTGGTGGTGCCCGTCGAGGCTGCGGGGGCCGCTTCGCTCCGCGTGGCCTGTGGCGCGAGCGGCCCGCCGGGTTCGCGCCAGCCGGCCCACTGCTGGCGCTCGGCCGCATCGAGGCCGTCCTGCCAGCCTGCGGGGCCTGTCGCCGTGGCTGCGACCTCGCGGGCGTGCAGTTCGTCGGCCAGCGCGGCCAGCAGCGTCAGCGTGCGCCTGCCCAGGCTGCCAGGGTGCGCACTCTGCAGCGCCATCGCGCCTCGCAGCACGCCGGGCAGGCCGGGCAGGCCAGAGCCCGGCAGCGCCTGAGCCGCCTGCAGCAGGGCCGGCAGGGGCACGCGCGCCGCGGCCTCGCGGCGGCTCCAGGTGGCCAGCAGCCGACACGCGTCGGCGTCGCCGAGGTTCTGCCACACCAACGCCTCCGCGCTCGGGGTGAGGCGCAGCAGCGCCTGGATGGCATCGTCGCCTTCGGCCTCGATCAGCGTTCGCAGCGCGGCCGTCACGGGCAGGGCCGCCAGGCCGTCCAGCGCGCGGAACCACCATCGCCGCCAGGCCTGGCCCTGCACCAGGGCCAGCATGAACTCAGCCAGCCAATCCGCGCGGCTCGCGAAGCAGCGCAGGCCGTCGCCCGGGGGGGCCTGCAGTCGCCATTGCAGCCGCTGCGCCAGGGCGTGCGCCAGCGTGCGCGCCAGGCGTTCATCGTCCCAGGCGGTGGCCAGCACGGCCTGGACCTGCAGCTCGTCGATGAACACCATGGGCGCGCTGCCGTCGGCCGATACCTCCAGGCGCTGCAGCTCGGCGGGCAGGCGGTGGCGCGCCACGTCGCTCAGGCGCGCCTCGATGGCCGCTGCGCGGCTGGCATGCGCGCGGCTTTGCAGCTGCAGCCGCAGGCGGTCGATGGCGAGCCAGGCCATGCTCAGGCGGCGCCGAAGGCGACAAAGCTGAAGGCGCCGTCCTGCGGCTCGGGCGTGTTGCTGGCCTGCGCAGCCGCGTTCACCACGTCACGCACGATCACCTGGAAGGAGGCCGCCGTCACGTTCCTCACCGTGAGCAGGTTGTCGTCGTTGCTCGAATCGATGGGCGTGGCCAGCACGACCGGCGGCGCGGCAAAGGCCGGCGCGAAGTTGACGGTGTAGTTGCCCATGCCGGTGCGTGCGCAGGAGAACTGCAGGTTGGCCGCCGCATTGCCGCCGGCATCGACGGCACCGATGACCGCGCGGATGGCCCGGTTGCAGCCCATCGCGAACAGCGCGGCCAGCGGACCCAGCCGCACGGGGCCGTCCACCTCCAGCTTGGCGCTCACCGGCACGCGCCCGATGCCCACCAGGCCGTCCTCGGGGAAGGCGTTCACCACCACATGCCGCACCGGCGCGCCCTGGGCGGCGGGCGTGGTGCTGCGCAGGTAGAGGTGGCTGGTCTCGCTCTGCAAGTCGACCTGGCTGCCGTCGGCACGCAGGTCCACGACCTTCAGGCCGTCGGTGCTTTCCAGGCGGATGCGGTCGCCCTTGACGTGCACCTTGTGCGCCGGGGCGGCCGTCTCCACGCCCAGCTTCATGCCCTGCAGGCTGGTGACGCCGGCAGGCGCCTGGCGCACCACGAAGAGCTGGTCGCCACCGCCGTCGTACTCGATGTCGGCGCCGGCCGTGAAGATCGACAGCTTGCCCTGCTGGGGCTGCAGCAGGCCCTCGACGGTGAGCCGCCCGGTGGGTGCGTCCGTGCCGATGCCGACGCGCTGTGCGGTCGTGGCGGTGATGGCCGGCGCCCACTGGCCGGGCTGGGTGCGCACGGCCAGCCGCCACTGGCCCTGGCCCTTGTCGCCCAGCTGCGCGATCCACTGCGCGTCGGCCTCGTCGCCTCCGCCGGCGAAGCGCAGCGTGGGCTTGCTGCCGGACAGGCGCAGCGCGCCGTCCTCGGCGCCGTCCCAGTCGCCGCGCACCTCCAGCGCCGCCGCAGGGTCGCGCGTGTTGACACCCACCCGGCCCTCGGCGTCCTTCTTCGTGGGCCCTGCGCCGCTGGTCACCACCAGGCGCGGTGCGAGGTTGGCCGGCGAGGCGCCTGGCAGCTCGGGGCCCACGACCAGCCGGTTGTCGATCTGCGTGTCGGGGCCGATGGCCACGCGCAGCTCGCGAGCGCCGTCGGCCAGCTGGTGGTCGCCCCAACGCGAGACATAGAGCGGCGTCTTGCGCTCACCGCCGTCGCCGTCGCGCAGCAGCAGGGCGCCGCCGGCGAGCTTGGCGTCGCCGACGATGCGGGCGTGGCCCTCCACCCAGAGCAGGTCCTTCTTGAGGTCGTCCCACTTGTAGCCCGAGGCCAGCAGCTTGGCCAGGCGGTTAGCGAGCAGCGGGTTCTCGTCGCGCCGGTGCACCACCACCGCGCCGTCCGCGGACTCGATGTTCTGCGCCACCGTGCCCACGTAGCGGCGCAGCGCCCGGGCGCGGTCGGCGGCGTTGTCGCTCTTCACCAGGTCGCGACGCGCGAAATACCCCAGCGCGCCATCGCGCGCCACCCAGCGCACCAGGCCCAGCGGCAGCCACCACACCGGCGGCCGGCCCTCCTCGGGGAAGGTCTGGTGCGGCACCGAGCTGTCCCACAGCGTGGGCGCGGCGGCGTCGAAAGACGTCAGCGCGTTTTCGGCCGGCGTGTTGACCGCGCCCACGGTGACGTTGGCGCGCAGCGTCCCATTGCCGGGCTGGTCGCCCATGCCGAAGGCGAATGACTCCTGAACGCGGGCGTGGGTGTCGCCATCGCCACAGGGCTCGAAGCCGGGCTGGGGCGGGCGCACGGCGAGTTCGTCGTAGCGCATCCACAGCTTCACGAGGCGGCCACTGCCGCTGCCCACGGGCGGCTGGGCGTCGACCGCGGCGGCGTAGGCGATGGACTCGAACAAGGCCTCGTCCAACCGCTGCGGCCGCTCGATGACGAGGCTGCGGCCGAAGCCGTCCCAGGCGAGGCCCGGTTGCACGATCACCTCCACGCGGTCCGGCGCGCCGGGTGCCGGGCGCTCCAGCAGCGTCAGGCCCGTCGCGATGCCCCAGGTATGCGCGCCGAGCTGATGGCGGGCCTGCTGTACCCGGGGGTAACTGACCGCGGCATCGAGGTCGGCCGCGGAGAGGAACTGGCCTTCGTAGAACGACGGCCGTTGGTCATGAGCACCCATGCCGGTCTCCTTCAAGCCTTGGGAAGATGGGCAAGGAGCGCGTCGATCTGCTTCTGCTGCTCCACCACCACCTGCGAGAGCGCCTGCACCTGCTGGCGCATCTGCACCAGGCCGCCTTCGCCGCCCACGGCAGCGGCGTCGTCCAGCAGCGAGCCGTCCATCAGCCGCGCGGCCAGCTTGAACCAGCCGGGGGCGGCGGCCGTGCCGGAGCGGCCGCGGTCGAAATCCTCCAGCAGGTGCATCAGCAGGTCGGGCGCCGCGGCGGCGGCGCGCGGGTCGCCCACGGGCGGCACGCGCTTGGCCGCCTGCATGCCGGCGGCGCGTTTCACCGTCAGCCATCGGGCGTCGAGCATGGCGTCGCCACCCCCGGCCATGGCCCCCTGAGGCGCGTCCTGATCGTCCTGCCCGGGCGTCTTGCCGCAGGTGGCGCCCAGCAGCGCCACGCCCAGCAGCAGCGCCAGCAGCTGCAGCACCTTGGGCGTGTCGCCCTTGCCGCAGCACAGCTTGGCGATGCGCTCCTGCAGGCACTGCCAGGGCAGCCAGGACAGCCAGTAGCCCACGGTGCGCCAGGTGACGAGGATCTTGCGGGCCTGCCAGTTGCAGATCTCCTGCACCGTGCATTGCCCGGTGCGCACCTTCACCACTGCCAGCGGCACGCAGTTGCCCTCGACGGGCTCGGGGCAGGGCGGCAGCAGCGCCGCGCAGGCGCATTCGACGACCATCTCGAACAAGGCGTTGTCGAACTGGTCGAGCTGGCCCTTCAGGTGCGACACCTGCGCGTCGCTGAGGTCGGCACCGTTGCCGACCTGGTTGCGGAACTCGACGGCCCGGTCGTACAGCAGACCCACCTTGCCGACGAAGTTGCAGCGGTGCACCGTGAACTCGGTCGCGAAGGCCTGCATGGCCTCGGCGTACTCCACATAGGCGGTGTAGAGGGCCTGGCCGTCCTTCTTCTGCCCCTGCTTCCATTCGCCCAGCAGCTCGTGCGCGCGGGCGATGCAGCACAGCATGCGCTCCACGAGCGCGCCGAGTTGGCTGCGGTTCTCGAAGGCCCAGCCGAGGAACTTGCCGAAGATGCCCGCGGCGTTGTCGTGGCCGAGGTCCGGCAGCGCCGTCAGCCCGGCCGCCTTGGGGGCGGGGTAGGCGATGAAGCGATAGCCTTCGCAGATCTGCGTGGGCTCGCAGTCCTTGCGCGCCGCCGCCTGCGGCCGTGACGAGTAGCTGGCGGGGTAGGGGGCGCATCCGCCCTTGCCGGCGGCCTTGCCGCCGCAGCCGCAGCCGCAGCCGCTGCCGCCGCAACTCCCGCACGAGGCCGAGCCGCCGCAGCGGCAGGGGCTGCGGCAGGCCGAGTCGCCGGCGCCCAGCAGCGCAGTGAGGCCGCGGCTGGGCTTCTCGTCGTAGCAGATGGCAAGCACCCAGTCGGTGTTGCCGCCGCGGCAGTCGCGCGGCGGGCGCTCGTAGGGCGGATCGCAGACCGTGGTGTTGGCGGGCCTGCATTCGCTGATCAGCTCGCACAGGTTCACCGACTGGTCGTTGCAGACGACGATGTCGTCGCCGCAGGGCGACAGCGCATAGCCCGAGCGCACGATCACCTGCTGCGGGTCGCAGGGGTCGCAGGTCACCTCCAGGCCGCAGGCGACGCCCCAGCCGTGCAGGTAGCGGTTGTGCAGCTTGTTCTTCTCGACGATGTAGCGCGTCAACAGATTGAGGTCGCGGTCGGTGAGCAGCTGGCCGGGGAAGAAGCGCGGCCGGCACAGGCACTCCAGGCCGCCGCAGCTGGGGCATTTCGGCGGGCAGGGGTCGGCGCAGGGATCGGGCCGGGCAGCCGGGGCGCGGGCCTTGGACGCGGCGCGGGCGCGGGTGATGGTTTGCGGCATGTCAGCGCTCCACGGATGAGAAGGAGACCAGCGGTTCCAATAGGGCAGCGTCCTCGTCGCTCAGCGCGAGGCGGCCACGGAAGTCGGTGAAGGTCGCGAACGGCTGATCGGTGCGCATCGCCATGATCTGGCGCGCCCGCGAGGCGCCGATGCCCGGCAGGGCCACGATGTCGCCGCGACGAGCCCGATTGATGGGCACCTGGCCCAGGGCCTCGTCCAGCCAGAACCAGCTCTCGAACACGCCGCCCTGGATGCCCAGTCGCGAGCCGGCCGGGCGGTCGCCGCTGGGCAGATCGGCGCGTGGGAACTCGGCATCGACGGCGCGCTTGTCCCGGTCGATGAAGAAGTCGCCGCGCAGCCGCACCATCAGCTGGCCGTTGGCCTGCGCCTTCTTCTGCGAGGGCAGCGAGAACACGAAGGCCCAGATGTCCGATGCCGGGCCCGCGATTTCCTCGATCACGTTGCCGTCGAACTTGGCCGGCACGGCGATGCCCGCCGCCTCGCACCAGCAGACCTCGTCCGGCGTTTCGCGCAGGCCGGCGTTGCGGTCGTCCACCTTGGGGCGTGGCGGCATGGCTCTGCTGGGCAGTTGCACGCTGAGGGCGTGCGGCGTGTACGTGGCGGAGCCGTGGTCCAGCGCGCGTACCGGCCCGCTGAAGCGCACCCAGAGGCCGAACACGTCAAAGGGGTTGTTGCCCAGCAGCTTGACCGGCCAGAGCTTGTTGCCTTGCTTGTCGTGCTGCCAGCCGATCTCGACGATCTGCGTCAGGTCCTTCTCCAGGCCTTCGCCATCCTTGCCGTCGCAGCCGCGCGGGATGGTCAGCTGCAGGGTGCGCACGCCGGCGATCGTCACGAGGGCCGCTGCGCCGGGCTGGGTGCAGGGCACGAAGCTGGCGGTGACGGCGTCGATGCCCTGGCCGGGCGTGCCCTCGCCGTCCTCGCCATCGCAGCCGCGCGGAATCTCGAGCACCAGGGTGTGGACGCCGCCCACCACCTGCAGCACGGCGCTGCCTGGCTGGTCGCACGGCACGAAGCTGGCCTGCACGTCGTCGATGCCAGGGCCGGGGTCGCCGTCGTCTCCGGGCGGCCCGGCCGGGCCGGGAACGCCGCCCTTGAGCTGCAGGCATTCGAGCCAGGCCTGCAGCGTGGCGGTGCTGGCCAGCATGCGGCGGCCCAGGCGGTTGTCGATGCGCACGGCCGTGGGCGCGGCGACCTGGCTCTTCGTCTTTTCGTCCAGCATCTCGGCGCCGGGCCGGTAGTGGGCCAGGGTGGCCAGCACCACGCAGTCGGGCCGGCCGCAGTCCAGGCAGCCTTCGAGCTGCTGCCACAGCAGGTCGGCGCAGTCGCTGTCGGCCAGGGCGCTGACGGCCAGGGCGCCGGCCTGGCCGCCGTCGAACAGCAGCACCACCTCGTTGTGTCCGCCGCCGGTGAAGCGCGGCGCGGTCACGCGCGGCGGCGTCGCGGCCATCGGCAGCTCCACGGCCTGGACCATGCCATGGCCGTTGTGGTCCTCGTAGACCTGCAGCCAGCCGCCTGCCGCCGCCACGAACAGCGGCCGGTGGGCCAGCGGCTGCGTGCGCGGCGCGCTGGGCGTGGCGATGTTGATGGCCCACAGCATGCCCTGTCCGGCCGCGGTGCCCACCACCGCGACCGCAGGCTGCGCACCGTTGCTGAACGCGGCCAGGGCCGTGAGCTCCAGCGGCGCGGGAGCGGTGAGCGTGGTGAGGTGGTTGCTGGTGCCGGCGGCGAGGTCGATGGCGATGACCTTGGCGCCGTCCAGGGCGAAGGCGGCGGCGTCGCCGTCGCTCGTGATGGCCGTGAGGTTGGCCGGCAGCGCCAGCGCGGCGGCCGGCGCGTCGACGATCACGTGGGCGGCGTCGTGGGCGAAGCGGTGCAGCTTGCCGCTGTCCACGTCCAGCACCGCAAGGGCCGCATTGCCGCCGGCCTTGCCGACCACCGCGCGCAGCCGGCTGCTCGCGGTGGTGCCGGGCAGCTTGCGCGTGGCGGCGATGGTGGGCACTTCGGCCAGGTCGGCACGCTTGAACACGCGCACCTCGGCCTCGGCCGCGCCGCTGCCGCGCAGCACGACGAAGACGTGCGCGCCGTCGCTGGCCAGAGCCAACGCGGCGGCTTCGGCAGGCAGCATCAGCGCCTGCATCGCGCGCCGCGCCGGGTCGATGCGCAGCAGCCGCGTCGGCTGTTCCGGGTCGATCACCAGCACTTCGCCATCGGCCGCGCGCACGGCGCCGGTGACACCATGCACGCTGCTCGCGACGAAGGCGGCGACGGCCTCGCGGCCCACCAGCTGGGACAGGGACAGCACGGGGTCGACCAGCACGTCGAAGTCGTAGCTTTCGAGGATGCGGTTGGGCGCGCAGCGGGTGTCGTCGCAGCCGCATTCGTCGTACAGCACTGGCACCTGCTCGGTGGGGCATTCGCGCCAGCGCACGCACAGCTGCAGCGTGTGCACGAGATCGTCGCGAGCCAGCTCCCGGACCTGCGGGAAGGCGGCCACTTCGACGATCTCGGCCGCCGGCACGAGGATCTCGTGGCCGCAGCAGTCCAGTGCCGAGCCCGGCTCGACCACGACGAAACGGGTGCGGCAGTCGGGCGAGGGGTGCTGGTGCACCTTCAGCCCGCAGACGACGCCCCAGCCGTGCAAGCGCACGTTGTGGTGGCGCATGCGCTCGGCGTGGTAGTGCGTCTCGGTGATGAACTCCGCCGCGCCCATCATCTTGCCGGTGTAGAAGTGGTTGCGGACGAAGGCCTCGAAGTCGCACAGCGCGCAACCCGCAGCGGCGTCGGGGGTGGCCGGCAGGCCCCATTCGGTGTGATGGCAGCAACCCATATTGGCTCCTTGGAGAGTTAGCCCAGCGCCATGCCGGCGCCGACGCGCGCGTCGCCCACGCGGGGCGCGCCGCCCCGCTGCGGCGCGCCTTGCAGCACCGTGCCCTGGCCCAGGCGGCCGGCCGGCTGATCGGCGCCCTGCAGCGCGACGCCGGCCGGCGTGCGCGCGACCACCGCGTCCAGCCCCAGCATGGCCTGGCGCCCGACCTGGAAGCGCGGCGCCACGTGGTGCAGCTGCACCTCCACATGCGCCGGCACCTCGCGCTGCAGCAGGCGCTGCAGGGCGCGCTGCAGCGCCGGTGAAGCCGCCACGCTGGCCGGCACGAAGACGCTGGCGCGGTGGGCATGCACGAGCAGGGGATCGCGCAGGGGGTCGGGCGTGGCGGTCAGCCGCGTGCCGCCGACCTGGGCATGCACGTCCAGCTGCGTGCGGTTGACGATGGCGTCGCCCCACAGCTCGGCGTCGTCGCCCAGCCGCCCCTGGCCGGCGTGCAGCCAGCGCCGCAGCTTGAAGTGCTCCAGCAGCAGCGGCGGCGGCTCGGCCGGCAGGCAGGGCGCCGGCTCGGCGCAGTTGAGCGGACGCGGCGTGCACACACGCCGGCCGCGCGTATCCCGGCAGGCGGCGAGGGCCTGGTCCATGCCCAGCAGCAGCCACAGCTGGCGGCGCAGCCCATCGGGCGTGCCACGCAGCGCGAACAGGCGCGGCGCCTGCTTGAGCAGGTGGCGGCGCCGGGCCTCGGGCAGCTCGGCATAGGCCGGCTCGCCCAGCCAGCCGGCCAGCCAGCCGAGGAAGTCGCGCCCGGGCTCGCCGGCGGGCGCGGACAGCGGGTCAACGAAGCTGGCCAGGTCGTCGATGGGCGCCTCGATGGAGCGCAGCGTGGCATCGAAGAGCGCCGCGAAGCGGTCGGTGAAATCCGCACCCTGCGGATCGGCACCGAACACGGCCGGCAGGTAGCGGCGCAGGCTGATGCGCGGGTATTCGATGGCGATGGACTCGACGCAGGGCGTGTGCTCGCCGTCGCCGCGCAGCTGCAGTCGCAGCCACAGGTAGCGCCCCGGCGGGCTCAGCACCAGGCAGTCGTGGTGCGGGCCGGGCGCCGCGTCCAGCACGATGCGCGTGCACCAGGCGCTCTCGGGCAGCGTGGCGACCTCGGCGTCGTCCAGGTCGAGGGGCGCGGTGAGGGTCCGCACTTCGACCGAGCAGCCCGCGGGGATGCTGCCGCGCAGCTCCACGCGGTGCCAGGTGCAGCCGTCGATGGCCGAGTCCAGCCGCTCGGTCAGGGCGACGCCGCTGCGCTTGTAGCGCCACGGCGCGGGCGTGCGCCGGCCGAGCGCCTGGCCCCAGGCGTCGAACGCGGTCCATGCGCCGTGCGCGTCCTCGCCGGCGTCGATGCACTGCAGCAGCAGGCGGCCCTCGGCATCGACGTGCCAGGGCAGCTCGGCCGCCACCGGCGGCGGCAGGCCGGGCTGGTCGGCGCGCAGGCCCATGCGTTGCGCCGTGCCGCCTTCGATGCGCCAGGCCTGGGCTGCCTGCGCCACCAGGCCCGGTGCGCCCGCGGGCCAGGCCACGCGCGGCACGATGCGCAGCTGCAGCACGCGCCCGGTGTCCAGCAGCAGCGGCAGCGGCTGGCCCTGCTGCGCCTGCTGGACGTCGCTCGCGCAGCGGCGCCACTCGGTGGCGGGCAGCAGCGCCAGTGCGGCGGGGCCGAGGGCCGCATCGGCCACCCGGGCATCGACGTCGAAGCGGCAGCCGGCCGGCAGGGCGGCAAAGCGCA
Source organism: Rubrivivax sp. (assembly GCA_019635285.1). GTDB lineage: Bacteria > Pseudomonadota > Gammaproteobacteria > Burkholderiales > Burkholderiaceae_C > Rubrivivax. The sequence continues at coordinate 21,454 of JAHBZS010000026.1, forward strand.
GCTGCTGCCATTCGGTCTCGGCGTCGCCGGCATCCAGCTCGACGAAGCCGGGCTGCGGGAAGGTCGTCGCAAAGCCGGCCGCATGCTCCTGCGTGGCGACCACGACCGGCCGGTCGGCGCAGTCCACCATCAGGTGGCGGGCGCCGGCCAGCGGCACGCCAGGGCCCAGCCAGCGGCCTTGGGCGTCGAAGCCGTCGACGCGGCCGTTGCGGGCGTCCAGCACCCACAGCCGACCGCGGCCGTCGAAGGCCACCTCGCGCGGCCACCAGGGCGTGGCCAGCGTCGCCGCCGCCTTGGCCGGCAGCTGCAACGCCGCGCGCGGCACCAGGCCCGACAGCGCGAACAGCAGCACGCGCCCATGGCCGCTGTCGGCCAGTGCGAGCCGGCCCTCGCAGACGGCGATGCCGCCCGGCTCCAGCAGCTGCGTGAAGGGCAGGTGGCGATGCGCCGCCGCAGGCAGGCTGCAGGCTTGTAGGGCTTCCAGCCGGAAGCCGCAGGGCAGGGGCTCGAAGCGGCAGGTGCAGGCATCGAAGGCCCGCAGCAGGCCGCGCGCTGCGTCCAGCAGCCGCAGGCGACCCTCCGGCCCCGCGGCCATGTGGGGCGGCAGTTTCAGGCCGCCGAAGCTGCCGCTTGCATCGGTCAGGCGGCGCGCGGAGTCAGGCGTGGGCGCGAGCTGCAGGGCGCCGTGCCGGTGGGACAGCTGCAGCCCCTGCAGCTGCCGCCAGCGCCAGCCCTGCAGCGGCGCGAGGCCAATCCACGGTGCGAGCAGCAGCGCACGGGGGTCGTGCGGCGGCTCGGGCACGCGGGGCAGGCGCAGGGCGGAGCTCATGGTCACCCTCTCAGGCCATCGCTTCGAGTTTGCGCGCCGTGGCCACCTCGACGGCATGGGCGACGAGGTGCAGCAACGCCTGCGGCGCGATCTCGGCGAGCAGCACGTCCTGGCAAGGCTCGCGCTCCTCGTCGTCCACGGTGAGCACCAGCTCGGGCACGCTGTCCACGCCGTGCACGGCGAAGACCTTCTGCACGATCTTGGAGTAGCGCAACGGGCCGCCGAAGGGCCAGCCCAGGCCGTCTTCGCCGCCCAGCAGCGGGTCGAAGTAGCGGCGCAGCGCCTGCTCGACCTGCTCCTTCACCTCGGCGGTGTCGGCGTCGTCGTCGGCCTGCACGGTGGCGCGCACGGCCAGCTTCACATAGCGCGGCGCGATGACGAACAGCTCCGTCGTGAGCAGCCGCCTGGCATCGAGCGCCTGGCAGACGCTGCGCAGCAGGCCGTCGCTGGGCAGCGGCGGCGGCGCGCCGAGGGCCGGCAGGCTGTCGTCACGTCGCGGTGGCACGACGATGACCGTCACCGCGCCGGGCACCTTGACGCCCGGGAACTGCGGGTTCACCAGCGGCAGCGCCCGGGCGCGCTTCACGCCGCCGGCCAGACGGGCCAGCAGCTCGAAGTCGTCCACCGTGACGGCGCGCTCCCGCGCCCGCAGCGACAGCGCGGCGCGGCGCCGGGCAGCCTCCAGCGTCTCCTCGTCGGCGCCGCCGGCCGCGGCAAATAGGTTGCTGGTGGCGCCGGCATCCAGCCCAGGTAGCGGCGTGAGCAGGTTGTTGATGGCCTGGGCCTTCACGTTGCCGACCGTGCCGCCGCCGAAGCGGTAGCGGCGCGCGATGACGTTGGCATCCGGATTGGCCGCGTTGGCCACCGGCACGGCGCCATGCTCGCCGTCACCCAGGCGCAGCTCGCCGTCGCCCCAGTTCACGACGAGATGCGTGTCGTGCCGGCCGGAGCCGAGCAGGTCGGGCATCACGGTCCAGGCCTGCCAGCCCTGGCCCTCGTCGATCTCGACCCGCGGTGGCTCGCCCGCCAGGTTCAGCACCGGCTTGTTCGCGAACGTGAAGCGCTGGCCCGGCTCGCCCGAGCTGCCGCCCAGCACCTCGTTTTCGACCGTCTGCGCCTGGATGGCCGGCACAGTGTTGATGCGCAGCGTCAGCAGGCGCGGCGCCACCTCGTACTGCGCGGTGACGGCCCGCCAGCGCAGCCAGAACAGGGCTGGCTGCGGCTCGCCGCTGTCGCGGTCGATAGCGTCGTAGTCGCCGACGTAGGCGCGCTTGAGCGCGGCATTGGCCGGCACGCGCAACACCGTGTGGCCGCTCTGCGCCAGGGCCAGCGTGTCGTCGGCCAGGCTGTCCAGCTGCACCCACAGCGAGCCGTTCCACCCCTCCCACACCAGCCGGGCGGAAGGCCAGGCCTGCGTGCCGCGGCCGTCGCAGCGGCGCACCAGCGGCTGCGTGGGGTCGGGCTGGGTCCACACCGCGACGTCCACCGAGACGGCGGGGAAGGCGTCCGCGCCGGTGTAGCTGTCGGGGAAGGCAAAGCCCAGCAGCAGGGCCGCGCCAGGCTGCGGCTCGGCGCCCAGTGCGTCGAAGCCGCCACGCGCGGCGGCGTTGAGTGCGCTGACGTTGCGGTACTGCGCGCCGTCGTCCACCTGCACCGCGCGCAGCTGTAGCGCCAGCGCGGTGAAGGCACGTTCCGTCTCGAAGACGATGGGCGGCCCGTCATCGCCCGGCGCTGACACCTGGGTGCCCTTGGGTACCGGCACCGTCGGCTCGGGATGGCCATCGGCCACGCCCAGGCTCACTTCCACGCGCGCCGGCAGTGCCGGCGTCAGCTCGATGCCGATCAGCTCCAGGAACTTGATGTAGAGCAGGTCGGGCACCCGCTGCATGCGGAACAGCAGCATCTCCGCCAGGTGGGCGAACACCTGGGTCAGCGTGATGCCGGGGTCGTTGTCGTTGAGGTCGGTCCACTCCGGCGTGTAGTGCGGGATGCGGGCACGGATCTCGTCGACGATGTCCTGCCAGCGGCGGGTGTCGATCTGCGGGGTCTGGTCCTTCAGTGACATTACCGGCTCTCGTGGATGTGGTACGGATAGACCAGGTTGCCGATCGCGTTGGTGGCGCGCACCCGGTAGTTCACGCGGATCAGCAGCAGGTTGGGTGACTCGGCGGGGTTGTCGACCTGCACGTCCAGCACGTCGATGCGGGCCTCGTGGTCCACCAGGGCGCGCCGCACCTCGTGCGCGACCAGGCCCACCGTGCGCGAGTCGTTGGTGGCGAACACCAGATCGTGGATGCCGCAGCCCCAGTCCGGCTGCATCACCCGCTCACCCTTGGCCGTGGCGAGGATGAGCACGATGGCCTCCTCCACGCGTTGCTCGTAGCGCGCCATCGCGAGGCCGCCGCGGGTGTTCACCTGCAGCGGAAACCGCCAGCCCTTGCCCAGGAACTCGCGATGCGGCGTGGGGGTGTCGGCCATGGCGTTCAGGTCCAGTTGAGGTCGGTCTTGCCACCGCCGCCGCTGGGCTGGTAGCGGATGCGTTCGGCTTCCAGGTCGCCGAGCACCAGCACGCGGCGGCCCGGGGCGGGCTGGATTTCGATGTCGCCCTGGGCGGTGAGGCGCACGCGCGCCAGCACCTGGCCGGCGGCGTTGCAATTCACGAGCTCGGCTTCGCGCGGACTCAGCGCCATGCGCAGGTAGCCGGCCGTCTGGCCGGCGCTGTCGCGCAGCCGCAGGCGCACCTCGCTGCAGTCGCTGGGACCCTCGGTGTCGAACTGCATGCCGAAGTGCTCCTTGCCCGCCATGCGCACGAAGCGCAGGTCGGTCGAAGGAGGACCCAGGCCGAGGTACACCACGCCCGCTCGCTGCACCAGCGCGAAGGCACGCAGCCGGTAGGCCGGGCCACCGGCATCCGTTGGCAGGTAGCGCGGCGCGTCGGCGCCGTCCTTCTGGCCCAGCGCGACCAGCTGGCCCTGCCAGCGCCGCGCGTCGCCGGGCTTGTGCTCCAGTGCCAGCGGCTCCAGCGGTGGCTCCAGGGTGGCCAGGGCCTCGGCGTCGGCTGCCGCGGCCTGCCAGCGCATCGCCTTCTCATGCCAGAACTGGCCGCCATCACGCTCCACCAGCACGCCCAGCTTGACGATGGCGTCGCCTTTCGCTTCCTCGCCGTCGGGCAGCAGCAGCGGCGGCAGCGCGACGTCCACCGGCTTCTCGATCGGTGCCTGGGCACCGCCGCCCGGCCAGCGCAGCGCGGGGGCAGGCAGGGCCAGGCCGGCCAGGCGCACCAGGGCCACCGCGGGCGACGGCGGGCTCACCACGCGCGGCGTGGCCACGATCTTGGCGAAGTACTGGAAGCCGCCCTCATGGCTGAACTGCGGCTCGCCGTTGGCGTCGCGCAGCGCGGCGGGGTCCAGCGGCAGCGTCCAACGCGGGCCCGCGGCGGAGAGTGCCAGCCCTTCCACGGCGCTGCCCAGCGCCTCGTCGCCCACCGCGGCCTGCCACAGCCCGCGCGCCGGGTTCCACTGCTGCTCGCCCGCGGCGCCGCTGCGGTAGAGGAAGGCCTGGGCCTGGGTGGCGCCGTCGGGTGCCTCGATGGAGACCGTGAGCGGGCGGTCGGTGCGCAGACCGTTGGCCAGCTTGGTGCCACTGATGACCGGCGCCTTCACAGCAGGTTCCCCGCGCCCGGCGTGTAGACGGGACTGACCACCGAACTGGTGATCAGCGCCGCGCTGCGCACGACGCCGTTGAAGTTGGCGATGCCGGCATTGACGTTCAGCGCGGTGCAGTTGAAGTTAAGCGCCGCGCCGGCCGTGATGTTGGCCGCGCCGCCGATGGTGATGTTGGCAGCGCCGCCCACCGTGATGCTGGCCGCGCCGCCCAGCGTGACCGTGGCTGCGCCACCGGCCGTGACGCTGAGTGCGCTGGTGGCGTTGACCGTTACGCCCGAGCTGCTGACGTCGATGGTGTTGCCGGCGCCGACGCTGATGGACAGCGACGGCTGCGGCGTGGCGTTCATCGTGATGGTCACGCCCAGCGACGCGCCGGCGCGCAGCTCCACCTTGGTGCCCGCGGGGCTGTCGTCCATCGTGATTTTGTTGCTGCCCGAGACGATCTCGACCTTCCCGGTGCCGCTGTCATCCAGCAGCAGCTGGCGCTTGCCCGCGGTGGCCAGGCTGGCCTGGTGCTGGCCGGGCTTGTCCTCCAGCGTGAGCTGGTGCTTGGCGCTGGAGCGCAGGATGACGCGCTCGTCACCCTTCTTGTCCTCGAAGCGCAGCTGGTGGCCGCCGGGCGTGACGATGACGCGCTGGTGCGCCTCGGTCTCAGGCGAGACCTGCTCGCCGTTCCACAGGAAGCCCAGCACGAAGGGGTGGTCGAACTCGCCGTTATGGAAGGCCACCAGCACCTCGTCGCCGACCTCGGGCATGAACAGCATGCCGCGCTTCTTGCCGGCCAGCGGCACCGCCACCGGCGCCCAAGGTGACAGCAGCCCCTCCTCGATGGCGCGGTACTCGACGATGACCCGACCCTGCTTGGCATCCACCTTGTTGACGAAGGCCGTGACCACGCCGTCGCGCCGCTTCATGCCAGACCTCCCGGCAGTGGCGCCTCGCGGCGCGCGGTGAACTTGGTGATGTAACCGGAGTCGTTGACGGTGTGCGTGCTCTTGGTGACGAAGTAGACGCCCGAGAAGCGCGCGCCCAGCCCCTTCACGTGCACCTGCTGGCCGGCGCGCAGGTCGGGCAGGCCTACGCAGGTGCCGGTGGCCTCCACCATGCCCTTGAGCTTCTCGCTGAGGATGGCGGCGGCGCGGCGGCGAGCCTGGGCGGGGTTGGCCATGGTCTCTTCGGCCACCACTTCCTCGCGGGGCCGGCAGCCGGGCACGTCCAGCAGCGCCACCAGGTCGCGGTTGACGTTGACCGACGGGTCGTTGAGCTCGACCTTCTCCTTGATCGCCTTGTTGGTCTTGCGGTCCCAGGCTTTCACGGTGACCGACTTGACCTGGTTGGCGGTGGACAGCTTGGGGGTGAAGTCGATCAGCGAGATGCCCCACTCCAGCTCGTAGGTGGAGCGCGGCACGCCGGGATGACGCGCGTCGGACGGCGCGAATACCAGCACCTCGCGCACGTTGCGGCCCTGGCGCTCCAGGTCGATGTAGACGACGTACCCGATCTGGCGCGCCTGCAGCAGCAGGAAGTCGATGTCGTGCTGGTTGTCCTGCGCCAGGTAGTCCAGCACCGGTTCCTTGGCCATCGCCTCCTGCGAGATGCGGATGGGCAGCGGGAAGGTCTCGCCGTCGATGCGGCGCTGGCCGACGTCCTGCACGATGCGGCTGATCTTCATCTGCGCCGCGCTGACGCGCTTGTTGGGCCAGTGGTCGCGTTGCTGCTTGCCGCGCAGCTTGTGCAGCGCGTTGAGCAGGCGCACGGTCAGCGTGGGCGGGCCGGCGGCAGGGAAGCTCGGCTCCAGCGACGTCGTCGAGCCCTTCACGATGGTGGCCAGCTCGCTGCCGTAGCCGAGCTTGAGCTCGAACTCCCCGACGCAGGGATTGAACAGGCGCTGCATGGGCGTGGCGCCTTGCACGCTGGTCTCGGCGCCGACGTACTTGAAGCTGCGCCGGGCCGGGTCGCTGTCCCAGTTGGCGAGGGTGACGTCGAAGCTGTCGATTTCGGTGATGGAGTCGTTGTAGACCACCTGCGTCACGTCGCGCAGTACGGCCGGGCCGAGGCCCGCACCGGCCGCGCTGATCTCGAAGCGCGGCACGTAGAACTCGCCATAGCGGCTGGAGGCGTCGACGACGGCAGTGGTGGTCATCAGCGCAACCTCGGCACGCGCAGGAAGGTCCCGGGCACCAGGCGCCGCGGGTCGTGGATGGCGTTGGCGTCGGCGATCTCGCGCCACTCGGTGACGGACTCCCAGTAGGCATGGGCCACGCGGGGCAGGTCGTCGTCGCGGCTGAGCACGTGCACGTGGGTGCGGTCGGGCGAGTTCAGTCCCAGTTCCTTGAGCTGGGTCTCCAGGTCGCGGTACTCGCGCAGCGTCACCGTGAGCGTGGCGCGCAGCGGCATGCCCTCGGGCGAGAACAGCGTGAACTTCTGCTTGATGCTCTCCAGCACGCAGCGGAAGCTCGTGCGGCGCTGGTTCTGCACCGCCGCACCCGCCGCGCTCATCGCAGTCGCGGCGGCGCTGCCCAGGGCGCCGGCGGCGCCGGCCAGGGCGCTCGCGCCCAGCTCCTGCACGGAGCGCGCCGCACGCGCCGCCTTGGCCGCCTTGAGCGTCGGCGGGCCGCCGACCTGGCTGCCCGGAAAACCCTTCTCGCCCCAGATGAACTCCAGCACCGGCGGCGCATGCCGCTTGGGCTCGATCTTGATGAGCTGGTAGATCTTGTCGGTCTCGTGCGCCACGCTGTGGGCGCCGACGCCCATGCCCTGGTCGGTGGTGTCGAAGAACAGGTCCAGCGTGAGCTTCTCGGCCTGGCCGCGCACGAACTGCTGCAGCGGGGCGTCCAGGCCGGGGATCTGCACCTCGGCGATCTGGGCCTGCTTGTCCAGCGTGTACTCGCTGGGGTTGTACTGGACGGGGATGTTCTCCTCCGGCTTGCCCTGCCACTTGACCTTGATGACGGCGAGGTTGAGCTGCGTCATGGCCGGCCTCCCGCGCGGCCGTGGCAGCCGCAGTCGCCGCCGCCGACCTGGGTGTCGCGGCGGCGCGCCTCCTCGTCCTGCTGCTGCGCGCGCTGCGCGGCCAGCACGGCGGTGACGATGCGCGTCAGCACGGCCGGCGTGAGCAGGGAGTCGCCGTCCATCACCTGGGTCTGGGCCACCACGTCGCGGATGTGTACCTGGGCTGTCATGGTCAGAGAGTGATGGAGGCACCGACCGCGCCGGCGATGCTGCCGATCGCGCCGGTGAAGGGGATCTGGAACACGCCCTCGTGGGCGAACTCGATGGCCTCGATGGCCACCTGGTTCTGCGTCGCGTTCAGCGGCGGGGCGGTGTACTTGACTGGCAGCGCGCGGGTGAACATCCAGGCCGCGGCGGGCAGGTGGCGCGAGTCCAGCAGCACGATGACGCCGTCGCGGCGGTGGCCGCGACCGGTGACGAAGCCGTAGTGCCAGTCCCACAGCGCCGTGTTGCTGGCCAGGCCGCGCTTGAGGGTGATATTGCTCCACTCCACCCGCGAGGCGAAGCGGCGCATGCCGCCGTTGTCGCCGCCTTCCTTGACGTCCTCGGTCTTCATCGTCATCTCCAGGCCGCTGCATTCGCTGAATCCGCCCAGCGCGACGTCGAAGATCGCCGACATGCCGATGGACAGCGCCGCGTCCAGGCCGCTGGTGGTGTCGACGAGGCTGACGAGGAAGTTGTGGTTGAGCAGCGGGTCGGAGCGCAGCAAGTCGGCCGCGCCGGAGGCACCGGCGGCACGAAGGAGGTCGGGCAGCAGGGCCATCAGGCGGCTCCCGCCTCGGCGATGGCGAAGCCGCCGGCGTCGCGCCCGATGCGCAGCACGATGAACTCCATCGGCACGACCGGCGCCAGGCCCACGTCGATCAGCAACTGGCCAAGGTCACGGCTGGGCGACGGGTTGTTGGTCTCGTCGCAGCGCACGTAGAAGGCCTCCTCCGCCACCGCGCCCTGCAGCGCGCCGCGTACCCACAGGCTGCGCAGGAAGGAGCCGATGGCCAGCTGCAGCTTCATGCGCGTGCGCCAGTCGTTGGGCTCGAACACGGCCCACTGGATCGCGATCTCGATGGCGCGCGCCACCATGGACATCAGCCGGCGCACGTTGACGAAGCGCCAGTCGGGGTCGGAGGACAGCGTGCGCGCGCCCAGCAGGCGCAGGCCGCGGCCCGGCACGGCGCGCACGAGGTTGACGTGCAGGTCGTTCAGCACGCCGTGGCGCTCGTCGTCGAAGGCCAGGGCCACGTCCTGCAGCCATTGCAGCGGCTGGTTGGCGGCGCTGGCATGCACACCCAGCCGCAGGTCGGTGGCGGCCATGATGCCGGCGATGTGGCCGCAGGGTGGCACGGCCCGCACCAAGGATCGGCGCGCACCGCGGCGCGGGTCGACGACCTTCAGCCACGGCGCGTGCAGCGCGGCAAAGGCGCTGTCGAAGCGGCTGCGCCAGGCCCGCAGCCCGCTGGCCGACAAGCCGAGCTGCGAGACCGAAGACCAGGGCGCGTCGAGCAGCGCGAAGCGGTCGCGCCGGTGCTCGCAGTGCGCCACCAGTGCCGCCTGCACGCGCAGGATGGCGGCCTCTCCGAACTCGGGCGGCCGGTCGCCTATGGCAGGCGGCGGCGCGGGCGGGGCCAGCGGCGGCGCGGGAAGGCAGGCGTCGGGTGTGCAGGCAGGCGGCAGCAGCTGCGGCAGGGGGTCGGGGCGGATGTGTATGTCGGGCACGGCGACCAGGGCGACATCGTCGACCGGGTCCAGCGCCGCAATGCCGCGCCGGGCCGCGGAGGCGAGGTCAGGCGCGGCGGCCGGGTCGAAGGCTTCGCCGATGAAGTCGCGCACGTCCAGCGCCGCCAGGCCGTCGGCACCGCCCCGCAGCGCCAGGAGGCCGCCCGGTGCCGCGCCGGCCACCGCCACCAGGGGCAGCAGCGTGGCCCGGCGCGGCGCATCGCGCAGTTCGCGGATCACGACGGGCGGCGGCGCGTCCGGCAGGCGGTTGCGGGCGATGCGCAGGTGCTCCAGCGCGCGGTCGGCGTCGGGGATGCGGGCATCCGGCTGGTCGGGGTGCTGCACGTCGACCTGCCACCAGGGCTGCTTGAGCAGCCGCGGGCCGTAGCGCTCGTGCTGCGGCACCAGCGACAGGCCGTCCACCACGCGCACCAGCCGCCCGGCTTCGCGCACCTCGAGGTCATACGCCAGCGTCTCGACGCGCACGCTCAATCCGCCGCCGGCCGGCAGCGCCGGCTGCAGGGGCTGGGCCAGCACCAGGGCGCCCGCTTCCGCATCAACCGCCGCGATGATGGCGCGCGCACGGTCGGCGCCGCGGATGACCTCCACCAGGTCGAAGCGACTGAAGCCGTCGGGCTGGGGCAGCAGCAGGCGCAATGGGTCGGTGGCATCCAGCCGCGCGCGGCTGCGTTGGCGCCTCACCTCGGCCACGCGGACCTGCAGCCGGTTGCCCCAAACGCCGGCGCTGGCCGCCTCGACGCGCCAGGCGGCACCCGCGGCGTCGGCCAGCACCACCGACGCGGCGCTGGCCGCGGGTGAGGCCACGCGCACCACCCACAGCCGGCGCCCGCCGTTTTCGAAGAAACCGCGTGCCGCGTAGGCAAGGTAGCCGTTGTCGAAGACGTCGCCGAACCAGGCGATGAATTGCCGGGTCGATTCCACGGGCACCGCCAGGTGCAGCGGCCCGCGCTCGGCCAGACCGACGAAGGCCGCCACGTCGGTGCGCAGCGGCGCCACGCCGCCGGCGTTGGCGTCGTGCACCTCGTGGTGCACGCCTGGTGTGGAGTAGACACGCATGGGCGGGTGACCTCGCGGGCTACATCTCCAGCTCGACGCCTTCGTGCGTGAGCTCCACCGACTCCATCGCGACCTCGTTGCCGCTGGCCTTCAGCGCCGGGCCCTCGATCTTGCTGATCCAGGCGCTCTCGGCGTGCCAGCGCAGCACCGCCTCGCGGCGCTCGTTGAGCAGCACGATGGTGACGTTGCGGCGGTCGGCGGTGCCGTTCAGGATGTTCTTCCACCAGGCCCAGAGGGTCTTGTCCTGGGTGATGCCGCGTTTGAGCGTGATGGCCACCGGCTTGCTCAGCGCGGGCAGCTTGCGCACGCTGTTCTGCAGGTCGGTGCCTTCGCGATAGTCGGTGGCGTCGGTCTGCATCGTGAGGCCGCCGGCTTCGGAGAAGCCGGCGCGCGCGATGCCGTCGATCTCGACGACGAAGTTGAAGCCGCGGTAGGGGTCGTTGCGTTGGTCGGTGGCCATGGCTTGCTCCTCGGAATCACTCGTCGGCGTGGGCCGTCCACAGGCCGATGCGGACGATGACGTACTCGGCCGGCTTGACCGGCGCCACGCCCACCAGGCAGATCAGGCGGCCCTGGTCGATGTCGGTCTGCGTCATGGTCGTGCGGTCGCACTTGACGAAGAAGGCCTCTTCGACCTTGGTGCCCTCCAGTGCGCCGTTGCGCCAGACCAGGGTCAGGAAGTTGGTGATCGAACGGCGCACGCGCGCCCACAGCGGCTCGGCGTTGGGCTCGAAGACCACCCACTGCAGCCCGCGGTCGACCGAGGCCTCGATGAAGATCAGGAGCCGCCGCACGTTGACGTACTTCCAGTCGCTGTCGCTGGTGATGCAGCGCCCGCCGTAGATGCGGATGCCACGGTTCACCGGCCGGAAGTCGCGGATCACGTTGATGTTGACCGGGTAGGGGTTGAGGATGTCGTGCTGTTCCTTGTTCAGCACGCGCTGCAGCCCGATGACGCCGCGTACCACCTCGTTCGCCGGCGCCTTGTGCACGCCGCGTTCGATATCGGTGCGGGCATAGATGCCGGCCATGTGGCCCGAGGGCGGGATGGGGTAGTCGGGGGGCGGGCCTTGCACGTCGGGGTAGGGGTCGGGCACCAGCAGCCAGGGGTGGTAGAGCGCGGCGTACTTGGTGTCGTAGCGTTGGCGCTGCAGCTGGATCTCTGTCATGGAGTCGTGCGGAGGCGGGGCGCCGTCCAGCACCGCGAAGCGGTAGCGGCGCTGCTCGCAGTGGTTGATGAGGGCGTTCTGGACCTTCGCAGTGGTGACGCCCGGGATCGCGACGATGCTGATCTCCTCGATGTTGTCCAGCGTGTAGAGGCCGGTGCGAAGCTCGGGGTTGGGGTCGGGCTGGCCGATGTAGGTGTCATCGCCGATGCCAGCGATGACGTCGTTGCCGCCGCCCAGCGGCAACAGCAGCAGGCGCGGCACACCGCCTGGCGGCGTGATGCGGGTGAACACCGCGCCGGGCCGCAGCGCCTGCGTGGGCGCCAGATCCAGCACGCGCACATGGCGCGATTCGCCTTCGCTGCGGCGGTCGCCGCGGCGCAGCGCGCGTCCGCCGTCGTCGGTGGTGGTGGCGTTGCTGGCTATGTTCCAGGTGGCGCCGATGACGCTTTGGAAGTAGCGCGAGTGCCGCGGGTCCAGCGACAGGGCGGCGAACACCTCGCGGTCGATGGCGTTGCCGTTGCGCGAGGGGTTGGCGGGGTCGGGCTGGCGCAGCAGCTCCACGACGAAGCGGTGCTCCTGCGAGCGCACCGTGGTGCCCACCACCACGCCGGCGGGCAGGGCGCCGCCGTCCAGCTCGACCAGCGAGTCGTCGTCGCGGTCGATGGAGCGCACCTTGGCGCGGTTGGGCGCGGCCACCCCGAACACGAGCTCGGTGCCGGCCTCGAGGCCCGCGGCCGAGTCCAGGCGCAGCCGGCCGCCCAGCAGTACCTGGCGCACACGGGTGGACAGCAGGGGCTCGTCCTGGGGTTCCATGCCCACGCGCAGGCGATTGCCCCAGCGCCCGGCGTCCAGCGCGCGCACCAGCACCATGGGCCTGCGCCGAGCCACGGTCGCACCGGCCACCTGGGCGTTGACGAGAGGGTTGACCAGCGGCACCACCATCGGCGCCAGCGCCACCGGCGCGCCGATGGCATGGAAGTAGGCGCCGCCGCTGGCCGGCCGCACGCGCAGCACGTCGGCGGCGGCGTAGCCGGCATCGGCGACCACCAGCGTCGGGGCACCGGGTGCCACGGGCAGCACGACCGTCGACTGCAGCGTGGCCGGGCCCGGCATGGCGAAGCTGTCCACCGGCGTGGCGGGCACGGCGAGGTGGTTGTTGCGCAGCGGCGCGCGCAGCACGATGTTGCCGGCGTCCGGCGGCGCGGTCGGGCTGGGCAGGTCGAGGATCTCGACAAACTCGCGCAAGGGACCGACGCCAATGCGCAGCAGCTGTCCCGCCACCATGCTCTCGCGCCTGTCGACGCGGATCACCGTGGCGCCTGCGGCCGCATCGGTGCTCAGCTGCGTGGCGCGCACCACGCCGCCCAGCCCGGGCAGGCGCTCGACCACGCTGCCGGCAGCGAACTCGGCCGAGGCCGGCTGCTCCAGCGGCAGCCGGGTGAGTGCGCCCACGCGGCGGTATTCGACCTGCGGCGAGGCCGCGGCGTCGAAGCGCAGCACGCTGCCCGCCGGCACGGCCAGCGCCGCCGCGAAATGCACGGCACTGGCGCCGGCGGTGACGGCGGAGCCCGAGGCCACCGGGCCGACGATGGGGCCCGGCAAGGTCTGCCGCCGCACCGCCACACCGCTGGCATGGGCATGCCGCAACGGCGCGTTCAGCGGGATGCGGTTGGCGACGATGGGCCCGGCCACCACGGCCAGGTCCTCGTCATTGCCGGTGGTGCCCACGCGCAGCAGGTCGCCCACCGCGAGCGCGGGGTTGAACACGCTCGGGTTGACGATCAGGCCGTCGGCCCCGGCCGCGACGGCGAAGGCCAGCGTGGTGCCATGGTCGGCCGCAGGCGCGCCGTCGACGATGGGCACCGAGGAGGCACCGGCCGTGTGGTCGAACACCAGCGGGGCGCGCAGGCCGTGCATCACGGCAGCGGCGATGGGCGGGATGGGGTTGATCGCCTGGAAGTCGGCGTTGATGCCGTCGCCGATCTGCAGCGTGTCGGGCGCGGCCAGGCCGGGATTGGCGTCGATGACGATGCTGCCGGCGCCCGGTGCGGCGGCCGTGATCAACTGGGCCTGTGGCGGCGCGGCGGGGTCGGGAGCGACGAGCTGGCGGTTGGCCGCCAGCGCCTGGTCGATCTCGAGCACGCGGGTAATGAACACGCGCTTGCCGCCATTGGTGAAGAAGCCGTCCACCGCATGCGGCAGGAAGCAGTGCGTGCCATACAGCAGCGGATCCAGGGACTGGCCGAACCAGCGCTGGTACTCGCCGGCGCTGGTGACAAGGATGGGCACGTTGACCGGCCCGCGTTCGGCGACGCCGACGAAGCCCGTCGTGCTGGTGGAGACCCCTTCGATCGGCTTGGAGCCGGTGTCGACTTCTTCCACGTATACCGCGGGGGCCAGGTATTCAGGCATGGGGTTCTCCTTGAGACTCAGGGAACGAGGATGGAAAGCGGGTTGGCGCTCTCGTAGGTCAGGGCGAAGCGGCGTGGTGCGATGGACAGGCCGGCGTGCATCACCGCGATCTCGATCTGCGCCACGCGGGCAAGCAGCGGCCACTCGAAGCGGCCGTCGGCATCAGCAACCACGGCATGCGTGATCACGAACTGGTTCACCGCCGGCGGCGGCAGCGCCACCGCGCGTGGCAGCTGCGTGAAGCGGTGGTAGGACGCGCGCGGCGTGCCATGGGCGACCGCCAGGCGCCCGCTGGCGCCCAGCGCGCCGAGGTTGGTGGCGAACAGCACCGGGTCGCCGGCCTGGGCTTCGCGGCTGATGCCGCCCGCGGCGACGAGGCCGCCGGCCGTCACGGCCTGCACCGTCGTACCGGCGCGGTGCAGACAGGCGCTTGGATGGGCCAGGCGCACGCGCGCCGGGGCCAGCGGGTCGGCGGGTGGCGTGAAGCCCAGGGTCATGACCCATTCGCATTCGGCGCTGGCGTCGGCCTCCAGTTGCAGCAGGTCGCCGCCGACCGGGTTCAGCAGCGTGTGCGGCTGCACCCACAGCGCGTCGCTGCCCGCCGGGGCGGGCTGCGTGAGCCGCCGCGCCACGCCTACGGGCGCCAGCGTGCAACCCTGCACGGCGACGCCGGGGCCATGGGCCAGCGGCAGCGGCGGCGACAGGGCGCAGAAGTCCACCGGCAGCGAGGCGCCGCCGATGGTGGACGGGTAGGTGGGCCAGTAACCAAGGATGCCCAGCTGGGCTCCGGCGGCGGGCACCAGGGCCGGCGGTGGGCCGGGCAGGCGCTGCTGCACCTGGCCGCGCAGGCGCAGTGTGGCGGCGCGGTGCAGGGGCTGGTCGGCCAGTTGCATGGGCACGCCGGCCACCCGCGCGCCCGCCGGCCGCGCGGCGCTCAGCGGCGGCACGATGGGCACCTCGCTGGCGGCCGCGGGCAGCGTGGCCGCGACGAGCGAGGTCTGCTCGGCCGGGTCGGCCGCGGTGCGCTCGATCACCACGCCGCGGCCAGGGCGGAACTGCGCGCGCACGTCGCCCGCCGCGGGAAGCGGGTCGGGCGGTGCCACTTGCAGCGGGTTGGTGTTGGTGGGCGAGAACAGCGGGAGGCTGCGCCGCGCGGCGTCGATGGCGGGTGTGAGGTCGCACGGCAGGTAGCCGGCGGCCTCGATGCGCGCGCCGAACAGGCCGGTGCGTGTGAGCGCCACGGCGGCGTCGTCGATGCGCGCGACCAGGCCGCACAGGCCGCCTTCGGCGGCGCGAGGCGTCATGCGGGCCACCAGCGGCGAATCCGCAGGCAGGGCCACCACGCGCACCGGCACGTGCGGCGGCTGGCCGGTGAGCTCGTCAACGGCCCGCGTGCGCAGCACGGCCCATTGCCATAGCCTCGGGGCCAGCGGGTCCTCGTCGGCGATCACCTGGGCCCGGCTGTCGAGCATGACGGTTCGGCGCGGCACGGGGCTCAGCTCCCCACCATCAGGCCGTAGTCGGCGTGGCCCGACTCCACGAGCGCATTGCGCTCGGCTTCGGCGATGGAATCGATGTTGGCCAGCGTCACCTCGTAGGAAACGCTGAGCTGGTAGGAGCCTTCGAGCGCCTCCCAGACCCGGGCGATCTCGTCGAGCGCCAACGCCTCCAGCCGCACGCGCACCTGCAAGTCGGTTCCGGCGAGGTCGCCGCGCAGCATGGCGCCAGCCAGCTCGGGCTGCGAATGCAGCAGCTGAAGCACGCGGCCCAGCACGCGCTGTTCCGTGTCGGGGTTGTTGTCGCTCAGGGGCGTCATCAGGTAGTGCAGCCGCAGCGGCAGCGGCGGCGGCAGCAATTCGACGAGACCGCCGCGACGTGGCCGCACGATGGGGGCGTCGTTGAGCCGTGTCTCGTCGCGCACCACCCGGTACAGCCACACCGACAGACCTTGCAGGCTCTGCTGGGCCATCTCCTGCGGGGTGTGCAGCGAGGTGACCATCGGCCCGCCGGAGAAGAAGCCGGCCAGGCCGCCGGGGCCCACGTCGGCCAGCATGCCCGCGTGCAGGAAGCTGCGCAGCGTCTCGCTGATCGAGGCCAGGCGCGTGTACATCCGCAGCCCTCAGCGGCGCACGACGCCGTTCAGCGCCAGCCCGACGCGCCCGACGAGATCCCCCTCGCCGTCGGCCCGCGCATAGCTCACGCGGCCATCGCCCGCCAAGGCGCGTTTCATGAAGCCGTGTTCCACCATCCAGTCCAGCGCATTCAGCACATCGATCTCACTCGGGGCATCGGTCGGAGGGAACCACCAGAGGCTGATGCCCTGCGCGCGGTCGCACGCCCTCGGGTGGTCCTGCAGATAGCGGGCCAACGACATGACGGTGTGCTGCAGTTCGGGAGGCAACGCCGTATGTCCATGTCATCGCTGCCCGAAGAATTGCAAGCGCGATGCCAGCCCGTGACAGCGTGCTAAGTCACTGAATTTGCAAGGGGTTCTCTAAGTCGCGGGATGCCGCCGGGACAAATTCGTCCTCCTTGAAGTTGCGGCTATGGCGCAGACAGGAGTGGGACAAGGATGTCCATCCGATGCCTGTACATGTCCTCGTCTCGCTGGCGAAGCGCGTTTTCGACGGCTGGTGGGTTCTTGGGTGGGGCTGCTGACTCGTCAGATCAGAAGGCGCCTGATCCAGATGACCGCTTGGCGTCGGACAGTGTGATTTCAGCCGCGGCGGTCGAAGGCTTCAGTCGCTGCATTGCCGCTGCTCACGTCTGAGCGGTGAAGGACAGCAAAGGGTCGGTAGTACCTGTTCGAGGCATACGGAAGCGGTCGTCGACATCTTGAACTGCGCCGAACCGGCCGAAGACCGCTGTGCCTCGAATAGCGGCCCTTCATGGTGGAGTCAGCCGCCGCGGCCAACGGCAGCTTGGTGTCAGTCAGCGTGATTTCGTCGCCGAGCGTCCACTGACGGCAATCGCTGCGTTGCTGCCCGCTCATCATGTCGGCGCAGAGCGCCAGGAGCCGAGCCACTCCCCAAAACAACCCCCATCACCCGGTATTGCGCAACCCCGCAGCGATGCCGTTGATCGAGATGTGGATGCCGCGCCGCAGCCGGTCCTTGCTGGGGTCGACGCCCGGCTTGCGGTGGCGGCGCATCAGTTCCACCTGCAGGTGGTTCAGCGGGTCCAGGTACGGGAAGCGGTGCTCGATCGATCGTGCCAGCGACGGGTTGGACTGCAGCCGCCGGCTTTCGCCGGTGATGAGCGTCAGCGCCGCATTGGCGCGCTCCCATTCGCTGCGGATGGCGCTGAAGATGCGCTTGCCCAGCTTCTTGTCCTCCACCAGCTCCACGTAGCGCGCGGCGATGCGCAGGTCGCTCTTGGCCAGCACCATGTCCAGGTTGGACAGCAGCGTGCGGAAGAAGGGCCACTGCCGGTGCATGCGCTGCAGCAGCTCCAGCCGCGCGGGGCGCGTCGCCGCATCGGCCAGAAAGGCGTCGATGGCCGAGCCGAAGCCGGCCCAGCCGGGCAGCGCCAGCCGGCTCTGGCCCCAGCTGAAGCTCCAGGGGATGGCGCGCAGGTCCTCGATGGCGCGGTTGGCCTTGCGTGACGCTGGCCGCGAGCCGATGTTCAGCTCGGCGATCTCGCGGATCGGCGTGGCGGCGAAGAAGTAGTCGGCAAAGCCGGGCGTCTCGTACACCAGCTTGCGGTAGGCCGCAAAGCTGTCGCGGCTGATCTGGTCGGCCGCGTCCAAGAAGGCCTTGGGCGCGCTCTTCGTCGGGTGCAGCAAGGTGGCTTCCAGCGTGGCCGCGACCAGCGTCTCCAGGTTGCGCCGGCCGATCTCGGGGTTGGCGTACTTGCTGCCGATGACCTCGCCCTGTTCGGTCAGGCGGATCTGCCCCTTCACCGTGCCCGGCGGCTGCGCCAGGATGGCCGCGTAGCTGGGCCCGCCGCCACGGCCCACCGTGCCGCCGCGGCCGTGGAACAGGCGCAGGGTCAGGCCGTGCTCGCGCTGCAGCGGCTCGAACAGTTCCACCAGCGCGATCTCGGTGCGGTACAGCTCCCAGTTGCTGGTGAAGGTGCCGCCGTCCTTGTTGCTGTCGCTGTAGCCCAGCATCACGTCCTGCTCAGCGCCGCTGCGCACCACCATCGGCAGCACGCCCGGCATCGCATAGAACTCGCGCATGATGCGCGCGGCGTTGCGCAGGTCCTCGATGGTCTCGAACAGCGGCACGACGATCAGGTCGTTGCGCGCCGCGTCGTCCAGCGTGCCGCGCAGCAGCCCGCATTCCTTCTGCAGCAGCAGCACCTCCAGCAGGTCGCTCACGTCCTCGGTGTGGCTGATGATGTAGTGGCGCAGCGCGTCGCGGCCGTAGCGCCGGCGCATCTCGGCGGCGGTCTCGAAGATCTCCAGCTCGCCGCGCAGCAGCGCGGAGTAGTCGGCGTCGCGCACGCGCAGCGGCCGCGCGTCGTTGAGCAGCTTGATGAGCAGTTGGCGGCGCTGGCTTTCGTCCAGCGCGCGGTAGTCGGGCTCGATGCGCGCCACCCGCAGCAGCTCGGCCAGCACCGCCTCGTGCTGGTCGCTGCTCTGGCGCAGGTCGACGGTGGCCAGATGGAAGCCGAAGACCTGCACCGCGCGCATCAGCGGCGCCAGCCGCGGGGCGATCAGCGCCTGCGCGTGGTGCGACTTCAGCGAGCGTTCGATGATGCGCAGCTCGGCCAGCAGCTCGGCGGCGTCGGCATACGGGTTCTGCGGCGCGATGGCGTGGCGCAGCGCCTCGGTGCCGGTCAGCGCATGCAGCGTCGCCGCCAGCCGCGCGTACATGCCGATCAGCGCGCGCCGGTAGGGCTCGTCGGCGCGGTGCTCGCTCTGGTCGGGCGAGGCGTCGGCCAGCGCGCGCATCTCGGCGTTCACCGGCGCCAGCATGTTCGACATCGACATCTCGGCGCCGAGCTCGTGCACCTCGGTCAGGTAAAAGCGCAGCGCCGTCTCGGCCTGCCGCGCCAGCGCCATGCGCAGCGTCGCGGCGCTGACGTTGGGGTTGCCGTCGCGGTCGCCGCCGATCCAGTTGCCCATGCGCAGAAAGGTCGGCACCTCGTGGCCGGGCAGCGCCTGCTCGATCTCGCGGTACAGCCGCGGGATCTGGCGCAAGAAGGTGGCGTGGTAGTAGCTCAGCGCGTTCTCGATCTCGTCGGCCACCGTCAGCTTGGCGGTGCGCAGCATGCGCGTCTGCCACAGCTGCGTCACGCGGGCGCGGATCAGCGCCTCGTTGTCGCGCAGCTCGCGCTCGCCCGACAGCTCGTCGCGCTCGCCGATGAATTCGGCGATGGCGCGCTCGGCGTCCAGGATGCTCTTGCGCTGCACCTCGGTGGGGTGGGCGGTCAGCACCGGCGAGATGTAGGCGCGCTGCAGCGCCGCGGCGATGTCGGCCGAGCGCTGGTCGGCGCGGTGCAGCCGCTCGAAGCTCACCGCCAGCGAGCCTTCCTGCTGCTCGCCGGCGCGCTCGTGCAGCAGGCGCCGGCGCACGTGGTGCCGGTCTTCGGCAATGTTGGCCAGGTGCGAGAAGTAGCTGAACGCGCGGATCACGCTCACCGTCTGGTCGGCCGACAGGTTCTTCAGCAGGCGGTCGAGCACGCGCCCGGCGCTGGCGTCCTGCTTCAGCCGGTAGGCCACCGACAGCTGGCGCACGCGCTCGATCAGCTCGAAGGCGTCCTTGCCTTCCTGTTCGCGGATGACCTCGCCGAGGATGCGGCCGAGTAACCGGATGTCTTCCACCAGCGGCCGGTTCTTCAGCTCGGCATCGCTGGCGCCCTTGGCGCGCGTCGGTTTGCGGGCGGCAGCGGCGGGGCGGGCGGCACGGGTCGCGGTGGGCATCGGGGGTCTCCGGTGGATGTAACCATGTTACCTAACGGGCCAGCTGGCGATAATGCAAGCGCCATGCCCGACACCGTGATCATCGCCACCCGCGAAAGCCGGCTTGCCCTTTGGCAGGCCGAACACGTGCGCCATCTGCTGCAGTCGCGCTTCGGCATGCGCGTCGAGCTGCTGGGCATGACCACGCGCGGCGACCAGATCCTCGACCGCGCGCTGTCCAAGGTCGGCGGCAAGGGCCTGTTCGTCAAGGAGCTGGAAACCGCGCTGGAAGACGGCCGCGCCCATCTGGCGGTGCATTCGCTGAAGGACATGCTGATGGAGCTGCCGGCCGGCTTCGCGCTGGGTGCCGTGCTGCCGCGCGAGGACCCGCGCGACGCCTTCGTCAGCCCGCGCCACGCCCGCCTGCAGGACCTGCCGCAGGGCGCCTGCGTCGGCACCTCCAGCCTGCGCCGCGCCGCGCAGCTGCTGGCTTTGCGGCCCGACCTGCGCATCGAGCCGCTGCGCGGCAACCTGGACACGCGGCTGCGCAAGCTGGACGAAGGCGGCTACGACGCCATCGTGCTGGCCGCCGCGGGGCTGAAGCGGCTGGGGCTGCAGGCGCGCATCGCGTCGCTGTTCGACACGGCGCAGATGACGCCGGCGGCCGGGCAGGGCGCATTGGGCATCGAGCTGCGCGAGGACGCGACCGCGCTGCGCCAGGCACTGTCCACGCTGGTGCACCGGCCCAGCTGGCTGGCGGTGCATGCCGAGCGCGCGGTGTCGCGCGCGCTGGGCGGCAGCTGCAGCATGCCGCTGGCCGCGCACGCGGTATGGGAAGGCGGCCAGTTGCGCGTCGACGCGGCGCTGGGCCATGCGCAGGACCTGGCGCAGCCGCTGCTGCGCACGCAGCTGCGCGCGCCCGTGGCCAGCGACGCCGAAGCGACGGCGCTGGGCGAGCGCGCGGCCGCGCAGCTGCGTGCCGACGGCGCCGAGACCTACCTCGGCGCGGCGGCCTGAGCGGCTGCGCCGATGCGCCTGCTCATCACCCGGCCGCGTGCCCAGGCCGACACCCTGGTGGCTGAGTTGCGCGCCGGCGGCGTCGACGCCGCGGCGCTGCCGCTGATCGACATCGCCCCGGCGGCCGATGCCTCGGCCGTGCGCCGGGCCTGGGACCTGCTGCCGGGCTGCGCGCTGGCCATGTTCGTCAGCGCCAATGCGGTGTGGCATTTCATGCAGGCGCGGCCGGCCCCGGCGGCGTGGCCGGCCGGGGTGCTGGCCGGCGCCACCGGGCCGGGCACCGCGGCCGCGCTGCGTGCGGCCGGTGTGCCGCCGGCGCTGCTGGTCGAGCCCGCGGGCGATGTCTTCGATTCCGAGGCGCTGTGGCAGCGCCTGCGTGACCGCGACTGGGCCGGCCGCCAGGTGCTGGTGGTGCGCGGCGAGCACGGCCGCGACTGGCTGGCCGCGCAGTTCGGCGCGGCCGGGGCCACGGTGCAGTTCGTCACCGCCTATGCGCGCCGGCCGCGGGTGCTGGATGCGGCGGCGCGGGCGCTGCTGGAGGCCGCGCTGGCGCAGCCGCGCACGCACCTGTGGGTGCTCAGCAGTTCCGAAGCCGTGGGCCACCTGGCGCGGCTGGCGCCGCAGGCCGACTGGTCGCGTGCCGCGGCCGTGGCGCCGCATGAGCGCATCGTTGGCGCGCTGCAGCGGCTGGGCTTCGGCCAGGTGCGGCGGCAGGCCGTCGATGCCGCGGCGCTGAGCGCCGTGCTGCATGAAGGCCCGCCGATACAATCCGGTACCCCGTGACCGAGCCGATCGCCCCCCCCGCCGCAACCGCCCCCCCGGCCGTTGCCGCCGCGTCCCCCGCGGGCGACGTGCATGCGCTGCCCGGCCGCTGGATCGCCGTGGGCGCGATGGTGCTGGCCGGGCTGTGCGCCGCGGCCGTGATGTATGCCTGGAACACGCAGCAGCGCGTCAAGGGGTTGGAGCAGCAGCTGGTCAAGCGCCAGGAGGACAGCGGCGCGCAGGCCGCCGAGGCGCAGATGCTGGCCCGGCAGGCGCAGGACAACTCGCGCGACGCCGCCGCCAAGGTGGCGCTGCTGGAGGCGCGCGTGGCCGAGGTGGCCTTGCAGCGTTCGCAGCTGGAAGAGCTGATCCAGGCCATGTCGCGGTCGCGCGACGAGAACGTGCTCGCCGACGTGGAGGCCTCGATCCGCGTGGCCCTGCAGCATGCCGCCATCACCGGCAGCGCCGAGCCGCTGGCCATCGCACTGAAGCAGGCCGAGGAGCGGCTGGCGCGGCAGAACCAGCCGCGGCTGGATGGCGTGCGCCGCGCCGTCGTGCAGGACCTGGAGCGCGTGCGCGCCGCTGGTGCGGTGGACGTGTCGACGCTGGCCATCCGCCTGGACGAAGTGGTGCGCATGGTCGATGAGTTGCCGCTGCTGTCGGCGCCGCAGCCGCAGCGCGGTGCGGCGCGCCCGGCGGTGCGCCCGCCCGTGCCGGCGGCCTCCGCCGCATCGGCCGCTGCGTCCGCCGGTTCGGCCGCATCGGCTGCCGAGGCCACGCCCGACCCCGCCTGGATCGAGCTGCTGGGGGCCCGCTGGGCGGCGCTGGGCGCGCGCGCCTGGGACGAGGTGCGGCGCCTGGTGCGCGTGACGCCGATCGAGCAGCCCGAGGCGATGCTGGTGGCGCCGGAGCAGGCGTTCTTTCTGCGCGAGAACCTGAAGCTGCGCCTGCTGAACGCCCGGCTGGCGCTGATGAGCCGGCAGTTCGACACCGCGCAGGCCGACCTGCGCGATGTGCAGACCACGCTGGAGCGCTACTTCGACCGCGGCTCGCGGCGCACGACGGCGGCGCTGGACCTGGTGCGCCAGGTCGCCGCCCAGGCGCGGCAGGTCACGGTGCCGCGGCCGGACGCCACGCTGGCGGCCATCGCCGCGGTGAACGGCGGTCGCTGAAGGGGAGCAGGCCACGCCATGCGCGGCATCATCTGGCTCGTGCTGCTGTTCGTCGTGGCCGTGGTGGCGGCGACCACGCTGGGCCGCAACGACGGCCTGGTCAGCATCTACTTCGGTGCGTGGCGCACCGACCTGTCGCTGAACCTGTTCGTCATCCTGGTGCTGGCCAGCTGTGCCGTGCTGATGGTGGCCGCACGTTCGGTCAACCGCCTGCTGAGCCTGCCGGAGCGCGCGCACGAATGGCGCCAGCTGCGCCGCGAGCGCGCCGCGCACGCCGGCCTGCGCGAGGCGCTGGCCGAATACTTCGCCGCGCGCTACAGCCGCGCGCACCGGGCCGCCTTGCGCGCGCTGGTGCTGCAGGACGAGACCGACGCGCTGAAGGGCGACGGCGAGTTTCGCGCGCTGGTGCACCTGCTGGCGGCGGCCAGCCTGCACCGCATGCAGGACCGCACGCGCCGCGACGAGACGATGCGCCAGCTGGCGCGGCTGCCGCGCGCCGTCACCACCGTGCGGCCGGTCGACGAGGGCGCGCGCCTGCTGGCCGCCGAATGGGCCATCGACGACCGCGACGCGCCGCGCGCCATCGAGCAGCTGGCCGAACTGCCGGCCGGCGTGGCACGGCGCACGCAGGCCCTGCGGTTGCGGCTGCTGGCGCAGCGCCTGACCTTGCAGCCGCTGCCGGCGCTGCAGACCGCGCGGCTGCTGGCCAAGCACCAGGCCTTCTCGCCGAGCGCAGCGCAGAGCCTGCTGCGCACGCTGGCCGGCGAATCGCTGGACGCGGCGCCGGATGCCGACGCGCTGCGCCGCGTCTGGTCGCAGCTGGACCCGGCGGATCGACGCGACGCCACGCTGGCTGCGCGCGCGGCCACGCGGGCCGCGGCCTTCGGCAGTACCGAGGACGCGCGCGCCTGGCTGCGGCCCTTCTGGGACCGGCTGGCCGAACTGGAACCGGACGAGCGCCAACGTGTGGCCCTGGCGCTGCTGGATGCCGTGCCGGGCCTGCCGTCGGAATGGCTGCCGCGGCTGGAAGCGGCGTCGCTGGCGCTGCCCAACGACCCGGCCGTCGCGGTGGCCACCGGCACCGCGATGATCGAGCGACAGCTGTGGGGCAAGGCGCGCCGGCCGCTGGAGCAGGCCGCCGCAGCCGGCAGCCTGGCCGCGCCGGCTCGGCGCCGCGCCTGGCGCTCGCTGGCGCAGCTGGCCCGGCAGGAAGGTGACGAGGTGCGCGCCCAGCAGTGCGAGCGCGCCGCCGCGTCCGTCGACTGAAGACAGCGCCGAGCGCGCTGCTATAATGCGCAGCTTCGCGGCTGTAGCTCAGCTGGATAGAGTACTTGGCTACGAACCAAGGGGTCGTGGGTTCGATTCCTGCCAGCCGCGCCAGTTTTACCTTTATAGACAACGGCTTAGGTGTGAGAGCACCTAAGCCGTTTGTTCTTGCTGAAGGGACTCCGAAGGGACTCGCGTCCGCCGGGCCTGTTTCGCAAGACTCCGAAGCGACCGATTCTCGCGACCGGTTTCCTCCCTGATGAGCTCGAGTGCCGAGCGCACTTCCAGCACCTGGGCTGCCGAGTAGTGCGCCGTCATGCTGTGGTCCTTGTGCCACAGAATGATCGACCGCGTCTCCTTGGCGACCCCTGCTTCGCGAAGCCGCATCCCGACCGTGTGCCGGAGGTCGTGAACGTGCAGATCACCCAGGCCCGCCTTCGAGCGTGCGCGTTGCCACCCGTTGTTGTTCATCGCTTCGATCGGCCGATAGGCCATAGGTGGCTTCATGTCGTGTCGCTTCAGCTTCCCCTCGCTCGTGCGTTCCCTGCGCCAGACGAACACGTACTGGTCGTGCCGGCCTCTCATTGCGTCGACAACGCTCTGAGCGACCGAATTGCACACGACGTAGTCATAGGCCTTGTTCCGACCCTTGACGTGCTCGCGCGGTACCTCGAATACCGAGACCTCGATCCCATCCAGCTTCAACCGAATCTCCCAGTCCCACTGCAAATTGCAGACGACATCGTCGCGCACTCCGGTGTTCAGGATGAACAACGCCATACGGGCCAAGTGCGGCGGCAGATGGGGCAGCAGCGCGCGCTGCTCCTCCCATGAAATGGGCTGTGGTTCGCGTTGATGTCCATCCAGCGGCAGCATCGTGAGCAGGGGTACCTGCCCTAGCACCGGCGCTGTCCGGCCGCCGCCGACGTCCACTCGCCATTTCCGCGCTGCCACGTTCAGGATGTGTCGGACCGAACCGAGGCTCAAGTTGATGGTCTTGTGAGCCCGCCCTTGCCTGAGCCGCGATTCGACGAACTTCCTCAACGTGCCGTCGTGCACCTGATCCAGCTGCAGATCACCGCAACACTCGATCATCGGCGCCAAGTGGTAAGTCTCGCTTTGCAGCGACACCTTCCCCTTGGCCTCTTCCTCCAGCAGGTACCGAGTCGCCGCCTCCGCCAATGTCATCGACCTTGTGCGGGCCGGTCCGAGCGCATCGATCTGTGCACACCTGGCGATCAGCCAGGCTTCTGCATCCTGATACGTGTCGAAACGGCCCTGAAGGCGTTCACCGCGGTGGACTCGGTCGACCCGCCACCTGCCTCTGGCGTCCTCATAGACGCCGCTTTGACGACCCATTTTCTAACTCCTTTCTCGGAGGGCCGCCTGTCCACTGCCGAGGATACGCCTGACTGGATCGTGCGGTTACCTGCGAGGCCGGTGTTGCCGTGTGCAATCTCAGTTGGTGTGCTCGGACTGGAGGATCTTTTCAGCCGATCGAAGAGAACGTCGAGGTCTCGGACGTCGTAGAGAAGGCTGGTGCCCGCTCGGAAGGCATGGAGCTCACCGACGAGCTGCTCGAAAACGCGTCGCTTCAGTCCCAGGTACTGAATGGCCGCCTTCTTGGGTAGACCGCGGCGCGTGACTTCGGTGCGGCTAGGCGAGCTCATCGCGGGGGTGTCCTTCGCGGCAAACAGTGCTTCGGCATCTATAGGCTCGCCCGTTGGGTGCGCCACATGGAACGATGCATGCCCATGACTGAGCGTAGATCGCTTCTCGACGGGATTGGGCGATGCCAAACGGCGGAGAATCATCGCCGCCGAGGCCTGCCGGGCGTTGAGCCAGTTGGCCCTTTGAACTCAGCACGCGGCCAGGCCCCTCCTGTAGCTCGTGACGACGGGGGCTCTTGCCCATCAATTGCTAGAGGCAACCGGCGACGTTGAATGGTGAGCACGGAGCACATGGTTGCCTGCTCCGACAGCACGGTCATCGTTGCGTGATGCGGCGGTCATCTGAAGGATCGTCGTTGTGCGGACGGCGCAGTGTCCGGACGTGTCCCCGCTTCGCGTGGCCGGGCTGTTGCGCTGCGCGTCGAGCCGCTGTCGAAGGCCCAGCGTCTCGCCCCTGTCGGGCTGCCATCCCTCACGCGGGCTCGCCGCCATGCTCCACGCCGTTGGCGTGCAGCATGTCGCCGGACTGCGGCCTGTCGGCCTTGCCGGTGCGCTCGCCGATGCGGCGATCAAGGCTGCGCCTTCATCGCAAGGTCCAACAGCCGGAATGCGGGAAGTGGCCGGCGTTGCCGGCAGGGTTGACGACAGCGGCCCGTTCCCGTGTCCGGGGATCGCGGGCTCTGGCTTCCTTCACGCTGCGCGTGAACGACGAGCCCGCTTGACGAACTGACCGGCGTTCCGCGCACGCCGCTGCGCTTCGTGCGCTGCACTTCGGCCAGATCGTCCCCCCGGCCACTCGCCACGCCCGATGCCGGGCCGCTGAAGGCTTGAACTCTTGAGGTGATCGGACCGGCTCGACCGTCGCGCCAGTCGCTGCGCTTGGTGGCACGCCGGCCGCAGGGGCGCCGGTCCTCGATGACATGGGCGGGCCGCTCGCTGCGGCCGTTGCGCCAGGGGACCTGTCACACCGGCCGCGGGGCTCGGGCCCTCTGAGGTGCACGGGCGCTTCACGGCAACCGCTTTGCCGCCCACCGCGATCCCCCCAACTGCGCCCCCGTCCGACACGAGGGGGACTTGTGGGGGGATCTTCGATGCGGTGGGCCGGCAAAGCGGTCCACCGTTGTCATGTTCGCGCCCGCCGAAGTCGACCCCCACCCCCCGCCCGCCCCCAGGGGCGGGAGCGAAGGGTCCGAGCAGAAGGATCAGTTTTCAGCAGCCCAAGACGGGAAGCGGCGGGTCCTTCCGATGAGGAGTTCATCATGGCTTTCGTTCGAGTCGAACAACGCAACGCGCACCTGGCCTCGGCCGTGCGCCTGGTGTCCGTCCAGGGCCGCGACGGCCCCGTGTCCAAGGCGACGCTGACCGCGATCAGCAACACCCGCCGGGGTTCGGGCGAGAACCGCGGCGAGGAGGCCACCGCCATCCAGTGGACGCTGTGGGGCAAGCAGGCCGAGAACGCCGCGCAGTACCTGGGCAAGGGCAGCCACGTCAACGTCGTCGGCCGGGTGCAGAACAACAACTACGAGCGCGACGGCGAGACCGTCTACACGATGGCCTTCACCGCCGAGGAGATCGACTACCTCGACACCAAGGCCGAGAGCGAGGCGCTGCGCGGCAACGGCAGGGCGCCGGAGCAGGGCGAAGCCCCGCTGTCTCCGAAGCTGGGCGCGAAGGCCAAGGGCGCGAAGGGTCGCAAGGCCGCACCGGCCGAGCTCGACGAGCACGGCGACCCGATCCCGTTCTGAACCACCCGCGGGCGCAGCCCAGCCGCTGCGCCCCATCGTCCACCAACGTTGAAGGAATCATCATGTACTCGACACCCACCCTGGCCACGCGCTTCACCCGCAACACCCGCGTCCTGCGCGCCGAGCAGCCTCTGGGCGAAGACCAGATGCGCGCCGCGGCGCCGTCCATCTTCGCCGAGGGCAAGCACGCCAGCCGCTCCGAGCGCTACACCTACATTCCCACCATCGAGGTGCTGCGCGGCCTGAGGCGCGAGGGCTTCGAGCCCTTCATGGTCGCGCAGGGCGCAAGCCGCGTCGAAGGCAAGGCCGAATACACCAAGCACATGATCCGCATGCGGCACGCGGGGCAGGTGCAGACCCGGCCCGAGGCCAACGAGATCATCCTCATCAACAGCCACGACGGCGCCAGCAGCTACCAGATGCTGGCCGGCATGTTCCGCTTCGTCTGCTGCAATGGCCTGGTGGTCGGCAAGGTCGTCGAAGACATCCGCATCCCGCACAAGGGCAACGTGCAGGGCGAGGTGATCGAGGGTGCCTTCCGCGTGCTCGACGAGTTCGAGGCAGCGCAAGCCTCGGCCGAAGGCATGAAGGCACTGACACTCGAACCCGAAGAGCAGGGCGCCTTCGCGACAGCCGCACTCGCCCTGCGCTTCGGCGAGCGCAGCGAAGGCCAGCCGCCGGTGCCGATCAGCGCCGAACAGCTGATCGTGGCGCGCCGGCCGGAAGACCAGGGCCGCAGCCTGTGGAGCACCTTCCAGCGTGTGCAGGAGAACGTGATGCGCGGTGGGCAGGTCGGGCGCAGCGCGCAAGGCCGCCGCCTGCACACCCGGCCGGTGGGCAGCATCGACCGCGGCGTGAGCCTGAACCGCGCGCTGTGGGTGCTGGCCGAGGAGATGCGGCGCATCCGGGCCGCAGGCTGATGCGGTAACACGGGGCGATGACTTCTGCGCTGAAGTCATCGCCCGATTCCTCGCCGGCTGGCTTGACCATCGGGCAGGCAGGCCGCACCGGCTTTGCCAGACCGCAGGACAGGGGATCGCACCATGAACCCACAGACCGAAGCCGCGTTTGACGAGTACCAGCACCGATCGAGCACCGCTACGGCAGCAGGCGCGGCAGCCTTCGCCCGCCTTCTAGACCTGGCCGAGCATCGCGATTCCGGCCAGATCGCCCGGATCGCCCGCTTCCTCGCGGCGACCTACAACGGGCAAGCGTTCCCGTTGGACCCGTTCGAGTTGCGCGCCGTCGACATCGCGATCAGCGATGAGATGCTGCGGTGCCTCGATGCACTGCGCTGGGGCCGTGCCGATTTGCACACGCTGATTCCCGAAGGAGACGGGCGCATGCAGGCCGTCATTGCGCGCTGGGGGCTGCGCTGGCCCGAGGGCGATTGACGGGCGCCGATGACTTTCTCCTGAAACTCATCGCTACCGCGCCGCGCTGCCGCCCCGATCATCGATCGGGCGCGGTGCATGCCGTGGAACCCGGGTCGCGCTGGCCGGCCTCCGCTGTGCGTCGGCCGGCTCGCTAAGCCCGGCAGCGCCCATCGAGGGCGACGTGCCGGGCCGGGCTCCTGTGTCGCACCGCGTCCACCTCCCGGGTCGGTGGTCCGCGATCCGCTACCGGAGCCCTCGATGAAGACCCTCGTCCTGTGCAACCAGAAGGGCGGCGTCGGCAAGAGCGCCGTCGCCACCCTGCTGGTGCATCTACTGGCCCATCGGGGCCGCCGCGTCCTGGCGATCGACCTCGATCATCAGGGGAACTTCAGCAAGCCGCTGCGGCTGTCTGGCCGTGCAGCCGTCAGCGCCATCGCGTCCGATGCGCTGCTGACCGACCGGCCGCCGCCGCTGCCCGACAAGCCCTGCGTGCTGGTGCCGGGTGACCGGGCCCTGCTCGGCCTGGAGCGCCAACCGGCGCTGCACACGCCCTTCGCCCGGAACTTCCGCAGCTTCCTCGGCGCCGTGGAGGGTGCCTTCGATGTCTGCGTCATCGATACCAACCCCAACCCCGACATCCGCGTCATCGCCGCGCTGGCCTCGGCCGACTTCGTGCTGTCGCCGATGCAGCTCAACCAGGAGGCGATGGACGGCGTCAGCGGACTGCTCAACCACGAACGGGTGGGCCTGCGCAAGATCAAGGCGGTACTGAACCCGAAGCTCGCGCTGATCGGGCTGCTGCCGACGATGGTGGAGCCGACCCCGTTTCAGAAGGCCAACTTCGTGCAGGTGGTGCAGCAGTACCACCCGCTGATGATCCGCATCGGCGATGGGCCGGGCACCTTCGCGTCGATTCCGCGCCGGTCCTGCATCGCCGAGGCCCAGGCCGAAGGTGCCGTGCTGTGGGAGATGAAGAAGACCGCCGCGCGCGACGCCTGGCGCGAGATCGAGCCCAGCCTGACGCGCATCGCTGACATCGTCACCGGCGCAACCATCCACCGCACGGAGGCCGACCATGCCGCTTCAGCTTGACGACCTGGCCGCGCTCGACGCACCGAGCCTGTCCTCCAACGGCCAACCGCTGCTGCTGCCCGTCGAGGACATCGACGAAGACCCGGAGCAGCCGCGCCGCGAGTTCGATGCGAATGCGCTGCAGGAACTGGCCGAGACCATCCGCCAGCGCGGCGTGCGCCAGGCGATCTCGGTGCGGCCAGACCTGCTGGCTTCGGGCCGCTGGGTGCTGAACTTCGGGGCGCGACGGCTGCGCGCCTCGAAGCTGGCCGGGCTGGCGACGATCCCCGCCTTCGTCGACGCATCGGCCGACAGCTACGACCAGGTGATCGAGAACGAGCAGCGCGAGGGCCTGAAGCCGCTGGAGCTGGCGCTGTTCGTGCAGAAGCGCCTGGCGCTCGGCGACAAGCAGGCCGACATCGCCAAGAACCTGGGCAAGAGCCGGCAGTGGGTGACGCTGGCCACCGCGCTGATCGAGCCACCGGACTGGCTGCTGCAGGCGTACCGGGACGGCCGCTGCCGGGGCATGAACGAGCTGTACGAACTGCGCCGGCTGCATGGGCAGCATGCCGAGGCCGTAGCGGACTGGGTGACGAAGCAGCCGGGACTGATCACACGCGAGAGGATCGCCGAGCTCCGTGCCCAGCTGACCGGCGACGCAGTGCAAGATCGATCCGGCGCCAGCACTCAGGACGACGGCGCCATCGGTACGAAGCAGCCGGTGCAGGCAGGCGATCGAGCCGGGTCGGGGCCAGCAGACCCCGTCCGCAAAGAGCCACACTCCCGCAGAAGCCCGAATTCCGACCAGCGGATCCACGTCGAGTTCGACGGCCAGGATTACCAGCTGGTCGTGTCGGTCGCGCCGGACCAGCCCGGGCACCTGTACGTGCGCCCGCTGGTCGGCGGGCCCAGACGCCTGGCGCCGGCCTCGGCGCTGAAGCTGCTCGGTTTCGTCGGCGGCTGAGGGTTGTCACTCCGATTGACAGCATCGGCACGCCGGCTGCGCTTGGCCGGCGGTTCAAGCGACGCGGGTTTGTCACTCCGAGTGACAGCCTGCACCTTGACTCGTCGCCGTTGCTGTCTGTCACTCCGAGTGACAGAGCCGACGGTTCTCGTCCGAGGCGACGATTCTTGGCCCGGAATCGTCGGTCTTCGGACCTCGATCCGGGTCAATACTCAACGCATAGGTGAGTGCAGGATAGGCGGCGTGCCGCCGAGTTGTGAAGACGCTGCGCTGGCCTCAGGGCATCCGTTTGCATTCGGCACATGATCTCTACCTCTCACCACTTCGTCACGGTCGACATGCGCGGCCTGAAGGTCGCGCTGGTGTCGCGCGCGCAGGCCGAGCGGGTCAGTGTGTCGGCCGTGGTGCGACGCGCCGTGCAGCGCGAGCTGGGGCTCGTCGACGCGTCGGCCGAGCGCGAGGCTTCGGCGCCTCCCTCGGCTCCGCCGGTGAACTTGTCCATCCGTTTGACAGTCGCCGAGGCCGATCAACTGGCAGCCGGCGCGCGGCGGGCCGGCCTGTCGCGCGGTGCGTTCCTGGCCGGGCTGCTGGCCGGTGTGCCATCGCTGTCGGACGGCGCCGGCAGCCGTCCCGATGCCATCGCGGCCCTGACCGCGTCGAGCGCCGAACTGGCGACGCTCACCCGCAACCTCCACCACCTGAGCGCCCTGCTGCGCCAGGGCGAGGTGCGTGCCGCCCAGGAGTACCGCCGCATGCTCGACACGCTGGGCGACGACGTGCGCGCGCATCTGGGCCTGGCCAGCAGCGTGCTGGCCGACCTGCGGCCCGCCCGGGCATCGGGCAACAGGTCGCGCGCACCCGCACGTCCATGACGCGAAGGAGACCGCTATGTCCCAGCCACCGAACATCGACGGCGTCCTGATCCAGTGGGGCGACCGGTTGTTCTATCCGGGCAACCGCATCGTCAGGACCCAGTCTTCTCGGCTCAGCGCGCTTGCCGCGCGCCAACGGGCGGCGGCGATCCGCGAGCGCATCGAGGCCACCGTCGTGCGCCGCGCGCCGCAGGTGATGGTCAAGGTCACCGGCGGCGGGCGCGGCATGAAGGCCATCGCCGCGCACCTGCGCTACATCAGCAAGAACGGCCGGCTCGAGATGGAGGACGAGCGCGGCCAGACGACGCGCGGCAAGGACGCGCTGCACGAACTGGCCGACGACTGGCGCTACGGCGGCAGCCTGATCGACGACCTCAGCCCCAGGCGCGAGGCCTTCAACATCATGCTATCGATGCCGCGCGGCACCGACCCGCTGACGGTGCAGTGGGCGGCGCGGGAGTTTGCCAAGACCGAGCTGGCCGACCACAAGCTCGTGATGGTGCTGCACGACCACCAGGCCAACCCGCATGTGCACATCAGCGTGCGCGCCGAGTCGAAGCACGGCCGGCGCCTGAACCCACGCAAGACCGATCTGCACCGCTGGCGCGAGACCTTTGCGGAGAAGCTGCGCGAGCGCGGCGTCGAGGCCGAAGCCATACGGCAGGCGGCCCGCGGTGCCACGCGCAACCATCCGGACCTGTGGCGCGTGAAGGCGGCCGAGGACGGGCGACTGCTGAAGCCACGCAGCAGCCACCGCCGCGGCGCAGCCGTGAGCGCCAGCCGTGCCGAGGCACGGCGCGCCTGGCAGGCGATTGCCGCTGTGCTGGCGCAGTCGGGCGATGCCGGCGACCGCAAGCTCGCGGCAGCCATCGATCGCTTCAGCCGCGACACGGCGCTGTCAAGCGAACGCCTGCACGCGGACCATGCACAAGGCCGCTCGCCAGGGCCGGCGCCTGGCGATCGAGCGAGGTGATCGAGGAGGGCTGATGTCACCAAACTCGCGCTTGCAATACTACTGGATGAATGTACAGTCTATGGCCTTGTCCTTGTTCCTGCCCTCGCTCCATGAACGCGCCGCTGCTCCCCCAAGTCCTGATGCCACCCCCTGTGGTCGATCCAAGCGCATCAGCGGCCGAGAGCCTCCCGCCCACCGTCTGGCAGAGCGCGTTCGGTCCGATCCTGATCGAGGTGCGCGACGGCGCGGCCTACGTCAACGGCAAGCGGGTGTTGTCGGTGGCCGAGATGCGCGATGCTGGTTGAAGCGCAGGCTCGCCGCGCTCCGGCGGCTACGATGGCCGGCCGCCGATCGACCCATCCGCCGAGTTCTCCGACAAGCCCCGTGACCAGCGAACTGACTCACTACGCCAAGCTGCTGGCCGACATCAAGGCGCGCATCCAGGCCGCGCAGACGCGGGCGGTGCTGGCGGTCAATGCCGAGCTGATCCGACTGTACTGGGGCATCGGCCGGCTGCTCGACGAGCGCCAGGCGGCCGAAGGGTGGGGCGCCGGCGTCATCCCGCGCCTGGCCAATGATCTGCGCAACGAACTGCCGGAGCTCAAGGGGTTCTCGAGCCGCAACCTGGACCGCATGCTGGCCTTTGCCCGGGCGTACCCGGAGCCGAGGGAGTTTTCGCCACAGGCCGTGGCGAAAAGTCTCGGCGGCCCACCTTCGCCACAGCCCGTGGCGAAATCCACCGCCGACAGCCTGCTGTGGCAGCTGCCCTGGGGCCACCACGCGCTGCTGCTGGAGAAGGTCAAGCCGGTCGAGGAGCGGCGCTGGTACATCGCGCAGACCCTGGCCCAGGGCTGGAGCCGGGCCACCCTGATGCTGATGATCGACAGCCAGGCCCATCAACGCCAGGGCGTGGGTGCCAGCAACTTTGGCGTGCGCCTGCTGGCGCCGCAGTCCGAGCTGGTCAGCCAAGCTCTGAAGGATCCCTACGTCTTCGACTTCCTGACGCTGGAGGAGCCGTTCCGCGAGCGCGAGCTGGAAACCGGGCTGGTGCAGCACCTGGAGAAGTTCCTGCTCGAACTCGGCCAGGGCTTCGCCTTCATGGGGCGGCAGTACCGGGTGGAGGTCGGCAAGCAGGAGTACTTCATCGACCTGCTGTTCTTCCACGTCAAGCTGCGCTGCTACGTGGTGACCGAGCTGAAGCGCGGCGAGTTCAAGCCGGAGTACGCCGGCAAGCTGAACTTCTACTGCAACGTGGTCGACGACCAGCTGAAGCACCCGAGCGACGCGCCGACCATCGGCCTGATCCTGTGCCAGCGCAGCAACCAGGTGCTGGCTGAATACGCGCTGCGCGGGCTGGACAAGCCGATCGGCGTGTCGACCTTCGAGCTGACGCGGGCGCTGCCGGCGTCGCTGCAGTCGGCGCTGCCGAGCATCGATGCGATCGAGGCGGAGTTGAGCGACAAGATGGGCGACGCTGACCAGGCGGATGCCTCGGGAGCGGTTCCAGACTGAGCACGGGTCCTGCAGCTGAAGTTGAGCGCCGCAGGTCCTGGTCACCACCAGCGGTTCACCTGGTTGGCCGTGCGGCAGCAGGCCGCGGCCAGGCGCCTGATCGGAGCGCCGCACCGTCCAAGCGTCAACACGCTTCGCATCAATCGAGAAGTTGCAGAAATTCTTGATAGTTTGCCGCCTGTTCATTTATGATTGCGGTATGGCATTTGATGCGAAAGAAATAGTTCTGGGGGATGTGGCCTTAGTGCAGGCCGGCTACCCATTTCGCACGACGGTCGAGGAGGTGCCGGATGGCGACGTCCTCGCAATCCAAATGAAGGACGTCGGGCCCGAGGTTGGCGTGGACTGGGCCAGCGCGATCCAGACCCGACTGGTCGGTCGCAAACAGCCCGACTGGATCCAGGATGGCGACATCCTGTTCGCGGCCAAGGGCGCCCGGTTCTACGCCGTATGTGCCGGAGCACCGCCGGGGCACGCCGTGTGCGTGCCGGCGTTCTTCCACCTCCGCGTTCATGCCGCAGCTCAGGTCGATCCTCACTTCCTGGCCTGGCAGATCAACCAGCCTCCTTGCCAGCGTCAACTGCTGCAGGCTGCCGAGGGCAGCAGCCAACTCAGCATTCGCCGGGCCGTGCTGGAGCAACTCGCGCTTTCCATTCCCGCAGTCGAAGAACAGCGTCGCATCGTCGCCCTGGCCGAACTTGCGCAGCGGGAGCGTCGAGCGCTGCAGCGACTCATCAGCAACCGCGAACAGCAGCTCCAGGCGATCGCCGAAGACTTAAGCGCGCCCGCCATCCACACCCGCATGCAGGACAAGAAATGACCGACCTCGTTGTGAGCAAGACAAGCGTGAGCCAGGACGACATCAACGGCGCCGTCTGGGCCGCCTGCGACACCTTCCGCGGCACGGTGGACCCCAGCATCTACAAGGACTACGTCCTGACCATGCTGTTCCTGAAGTACGTCTCAGACGTCTGGCAGGACCACTACGACAGCTACAAGCAGCAGTACGGCGACCACCCCGAGCTGATCGAGGAGATGCTCAAGAACGAGCGCTTCGTGCTGCCCGCCAGCGCCAGCTTCTATGCGCTGCATGCGCTGCGGCACACGCCGGGCAACGGCGAGCGTATCGACAAGGCCCTGCACGCCATCGAAGAGGCCAACCTCGGCAAGCTGCGCGATGTCTTCCAGGACATCAGCTTCAACAGCAACAAGCTGGGCGACGAGCAGCAGAAGAACGACATCCTGCGCCACCTGCTGGAAGACTTTGCCAAGCCCGAGCTGAACCTGCGCGAAAGCCGCGTCGGCCAGCTTGACGTGATCGGCAACGCCTACGAGTTTCTGATCAAGAATTTCGCCTCCACCAGCGGCAAGAAGGCCGGCGAGTTCTACACGCCGCCCGAGGTGTCCACGCTGATGGCGCGGCTGATGGACCCTCAGCCCGGCGACGAGGTCTGCGACCCCACCTGCGGCTCCGGCTCGCTGCTGATGAAGTGCGGCCGGCTGATCCGCCAACGCACCGGCGCGCGCAAATACGCGCTGTACGGGCAGGAGGCCATCGGCAGCACCTGGGCGCTGGCCAAGATGAACATGTTCCTGCACGGCGAGGACAACCACCGCATCGAGTGGGGCGACACCCTCCGCAACCCCAAGCTGCTGGACGGCACGGCCAGCCTCAAGCACTTCGACATCGTGGTGGCCAATCCGCCCTTCAGCCTGGAGAAGTGGGGCTTCGAAGGCGCGGAGGCCGACAAGTTCAGCCGCTTCCGCCGCGGCGTGCCGCCGCGCACCAAGGGCGACTACGCCTTCATCCTGCACATGGTCGAGACCATGAAGCCGGGCACCGGCCGCATGGCCGTGGTGGTGCCGCACGGCGTGCTGTTCCGCGGCGCGGCCGAAGGGCGCATCCGCCAGAAGCTCATCGAAGAAAACCTGCTCGACCTGGTGATCGGCCTGCCCGAGAAGCTGTTCTACGGCACCGGCATCCCGGCGGCGGTGCTGGTGTTCCGCAAGCACAAAGCCGACGACAAGGTGCTGTTCATCGACGCCAGCCGCGACTTCGAGGCCGGCAAGAACCAGAACCTGCTGCGCGAGGCCGACCTGCAGCGCATCCTGGACACCGCCGCCGCGCGCCTGCCCGTGGCCCGCTACGCGCACCTGGCCACGCCGGCCGAGATCGCCAGGAACGACTTCAATCTCAACATCCCCCGCTACGTCGACACCTTCGAGGAAGAGGCCGAGATCGACCTGATGGCCGTGAAGCGCGAGCGCGAGCAGCTCAAGGCCGAACTGGCGCGGCTGGAAGTGCAGATGGACGCCTACCTCAAGGAGCTGGGCTATGAGTGACGGCCTGCCTGTCGAGCCCAGAGGCGCGGGGGAGGTGGTGCTCTACGCCACCGAGGACGGCCAGGCCCAGGTCTTCCTGCGCGCCGAAGGCGGCACCGTCTGGCTGAGCCAGGCCGAGCTGGCCGCCCTGTTCCAGACCACCAAGCAGAACATCAGCCTGCACATCCGCAACGTGCTGGCCGAGGGGGAACTGCTGGCCGGGGCAACCGTCAAGGATCACTTGACAGTTCAAACCGAGGGCAAACGCCAGGTCCGGCGCAGTGTCCAGTTCTACAGCCTGGACATGATCCTCGCCGTGGGCTACCGGGTGAAGTCGCCCCGCGGCACCCAGTTCCGCCAGTGGGCCACCGCGCACCTGCGCGAGTACCTGGTCAAGGGCTTCGTGCTCGACGACGCGCGCATGAAGGACCCGCAGGGCTGGGACTACTTCGACGAGCTGCTCCAGCGCATCCGGGACATACGGGCGTCGGAGAAGCGCTTCTACCAGAAGGTGCGCGACCTCTTCGCCCTGTCGGCGGACTACAAGGACGACGCCGATGCGGCCGGGCTGTTCTTCGCCGAGGTGCAGAACAAGATGCTCTACGCCGTCACGCAGTGCACGGCGGCCGAGATCATCGTGCAGCGCGCTGACGCCAGCCAACCCAACATGGCGCTCACCGCCTGGAAGGCCGACCGAGTGCGCAAGACCGACGTGGTGGTGGCCAAGAACTACCTGAGTGCCAAGGAGATCGAGGAACTGAACCGCATCGCGTCGATGTTCCTCGACTACGCCGAAGACCGTGCCCAGCAGCGCAAGGACCTGCGCATGAACGACTGGCGCGACTACGTGAACCGCTTCGTCGCGTTCAACGAGCGCCCGCTCTTGCAAGGCGCGGGCAAGGTGAGCCGTGAGCGCATGGAGCAGGTGGCCTACGAGCGCTATGCGGCATTCGACGCGCAGCGGCGTCTGGCCGATGCA
Organism: Rubrivivax sp.; assembly: GCA_019635285.1. Taxonomy (GTDB): domain Bacteria; phylum Pseudomonadota; class Gammaproteobacteria; order Burkholderiales; family Burkholderiaceae_C; genus Rubrivivax. Next base: position 58,862 of record JAHBZS010000026.1, read on the forward strand.
CGCGCCGCAGATGCCGAGGACATGGCCGAGCTCGAGAAGGTCGAGCGGCAGCTTGCAAAGAAGGGAAAGCCTGATGCTGCCTGAGGGATGGCGATCCAGCACGATCGGTGCGGAAGCGAGGTTCCTGTCGGGCGGCACTCCCAGCAAGGAGAACTCGAAGTTCTGGGGTGGCAAGTTTCCCTGGGTTTCAGCACGAGACATGAAGACCATGTATTTGCGGTCGACCCTGCTCGGGCTGACAGACGCGGGTAGGGCTGCATCGGCAGTTGCGCCTGCGAACGCCGTACTTGTTCTGACGCGGGGCATGACGTTGCTGAAGGACCTTCCAGTGTGTTTGATCGAAATAGAGATGGCCTTCAACCAGGACATCAAGGCGCTACTGCCGAACGGCTCGTTGGACTCGCGGTTTCTGGCGTACCAGCTACTCGCTCGGAAGAACGAGATCCTTGATCTTGTAGACACGGCGGGCCACGGCACGGGCCGCCTTGATACCGAGTTGCTGAAGGACGTTGCCTTCTCCGTGCCGCCACTCGGCGAGCAGAGCCGGATCGCCGACGCGTTGTTCACATGGGATCGGTCAATTTCGAAGGCGGAAGAGCTTCTGGCGAACAGACGGGTGCAATGGCAGGGTTTGCTGGCGCGTTGTCTAAGCCTTCCAGCCGCCAATCCCGACGCAGGCAGTTCAGCCGACAACGGTGGCTTTCCACCCTCCGTGCAGCCCGGAATCCCCAACTTGCCACATGCGCCTGCAGGGTGGCAGCGTATTCAGCTGGGCCGCCACCTAACCGAAACGCGTCGACCCGTACGACTGAATCCGACCGACACCTACCGGCTCGTGACGGTGAAGCGTTCGCGCGGTGGCGTCGAGTTGCGCGAAACCTTGACCGGCCGCGAGATCAAGACACCCACTCAGTTCTACGTCCGCACCGGCGACTTCCTGATTTCCAAGCGGCAGATCGTGCACGGCGCTTGCGGCATCGTGCCCGCTGAGTTGGACGGCGCGGTGGTCTCCAACGAGTACACGGTGCTGAACAGCGACGGGCAGATCGATCTGCGCTTCCTGCGCTACCTGTCCGAGTCGCGCTACTTCCAACAGACCTGCTTCCACTCGAGCATCGGCGTGCATGTCGAGAAGATGATCTTCAAGACCGAGCGCTGGCTGAAGTGGCCGTTCAACATTCCGCCTTTGCCCGACCAGCGGCGCATCGTCGAGGTGCTGGACACCGCGCGGCGTGAGATGGAGCTTATCGCGGCTCAGATCGAGCGGCTCAGGCAGGAGAAGGCCGCGCTGATGTCCGACCTGCTCACGGGAAAGCGCCGCGTCCGCCTTACCGCTGCCGAGACAGCGCCATGACTGCTGCCGCGCCAATCTCGAAGGAGCAGTACGCCGCGCACCTCCCGGCGCTGCACCTGTTGAGCAACCTCGGCTGGAACTTCCTGACCACGGCACAGGCCCTCGCGATGCGCGGCAGCACGCGCGAGGTTCTGCTGCGCTCGCGCCTGGTCGAAGTGCTGCAGACCCGCCGCTACGAGTACAAAGGCAATTTGTACCCGCTGTCCAGCAGCGGCATCGAACAGATCGTCCGTGAGCTGTCCGCGCTGAGCCTTGCCGAGGGGCTGCTGTCGGCCAACGAACGGCTATACGGCAAGCTAGCGCTGGGCATCACGGTCACCGAGTTCATGCCCGACGGCAAGAAGCACCAGCCGACGATTCCGGTCATTGACTGGGCCAACCCGGCTGCCAACCAATGGGACGTGACAGAAGAGATGGAGGTGCTCTCCGCCCAGGGCACGCACCACCGAACGCCGGATGTGGTGTGCTTCGTCAACGGGCTGCCGCTGGTGGTGATCGAAGCCAAGCGCCCGGAGTCCACGCACCTCGGCAAGTCGATGGTGACCGAGGGTGTCAGCCAGCACCTGCGCAACCAGCGGCCCGACGAGATTCCGCAGCTCTTCGGCTACGCCCAGCTGCTGCTGGCCGTGAGCCAGACCGAGGGCCGCTACGGCACCACGGGCACCGCCGCCAAGTTCTGGGCTCGCTGGCGCGAAGAAGAGTTCGATGTGGCGCACCACGCATCGGTCAAGAACGCCGCCCTGCCGGCGGCCGTGCGTGCCCAGCTGTTCGAGGGCAAGCCGGCGGCCCTGGCCAGCTACTTCGACGCGCTGTGGGCGCAGTCCATGGAGCCCACCGACCAGGACCGTCTGCTGGTGAGCCTGCTCACGCCGGGCCGCCTGCTGGAGTTCCTGCGCAGCTACGTGCTCTTCGACCGCAAGGTCGGCAAGATCGTGGCCCGCTACCAGCAGTTCTTCGGCATCCGGGCGCTGTTGGCGCGCATCCAGCAACTGAGGCCCGATGGTGGG
>JAHBZS010000027.1 GCA_019635285.1 Rubrivivax sp.
CTTCTCCTCGGGTGAACAACCTCTTGGGAAACGACAGCTAGACGGCCCGGCTGCGGGAGGGCGCCGTGCCAGCGCCTCAGGTCGGCACCGACGTGCGGATCAGGTAGTCGAAGGCCGCCAGCGCGGCCTTCGCGCCGTCGCCGGCGGCGATGACGATCTGCTTGAACGGCACCGTGGTCGCGTCGCCGGCCGCGAACACGCCCGGCACGTTGGTGGCGCCGCGTGCGTCGACGATGACCTCGCCGAAGCGACTCAGTTCCACCGTGCCCTTCAGGAACTCGGTGTTCGGCACCAGGCCGATCTGCACGAACACGCCGGCCAGCGCCACCGTCTGCTCGACGCCGCTGGCGCGGTCCTTGAAGCGCAGGCCGTTCACCTTCTGGCCGTCGCCGGTGATCTCCAGCGTCTGCGCGTTCAGGTGCACCGTCACGTTGGGCAGGCTCAGCAGCTTCTTCACCAGCACGGCGTCGGCCTTCAGCTGGTCCATGAACTCGATCAGCGTGACGTGTTCGACCACGCCCGCCAGGTCGATGGCCGCCTCGACGCCCGAGTTGCCGCCGCCGATCACCGCCACCTGCTTGCCCTTGAACAGCGGGCCGTCGCAGTGCGGGCAGTAGGCCACGCCCTTGGTGCGGTATTCCTGCTCGCCGGGCACGCCGACGTTGCGCCAGCGCGCGCCGGTGGACAGGATCACAGCGCGCGCCTTCAGCTCGGCGCCGTTGGCCAGCCGCACGCTGGCCAGGCCGCCGGGCGCGGCCGCGGGCTCCAGCGCCTCGACGCGCTGGTTGTTCATCAGGTCCACCTCGTAGGTGCGCACGTGGGCTTCCAGCGCGGACGCGAACTTCGGGCCGTCGGTTTCCAGCACCGAGATGTAGTTCTCGATGGCCAGCGTATCCAGCGTCTGGCCGCCGAAGCGCTCGGCCACGACGCCGGTGCGGATGCCCTTGCGCGCCGCATACACCGCCGCCGCCGCGCCGGCCGGGCCGCCGCCGACGATGAGCACGTCGTAGGGCGCGGCCTGCGCCAGGCGCGCGGCCTCGCGCGCCGCCGCGCCGCTATCCACCTTGGCCAGGATCTCGGCCAGTTCCATGCGGCCCGAGCCGAAGGGCTGGCCGTTCAGGAACACCGTCGGCACGGCCATGATCTGCCGCGCCTCGACCTCGGCCTGGAACAGCCCGCCGTCGATGGCCACGTGGCGGATGCGCGGGTTCAGCACGGCCATCAGGTTCAGCGCCTGCACCACGTCCGGGCAGTTGTGGCAGCTCAGGCTCATCCAGGTCTCGAAGACGAAGTCGCCTTCGAGCGCGCGGATCTGTTCGATAACCTCGGGCTCGACCTTCGGCGGATGCCCGCCCGCCTGCAGCAGCGCCAGCACCAGCGAAGTGAACTCATGGCCCATCGGCACGGCGGCGAAGCGCACACCCATGTCCTGGCCGGCGCGCGTGATCTGGAACGAAGGCTTGCGCGCATCGGTGCCGTCGAAGCGCACGCTGAGCTTGTCGCTCAACGGTGCGATGTCGTTGAGCAGCTCGCGCATCTCGGCGGCGCCGGCGCTTTCGTCGAGGCTGGCCACCAGTTCGATGGGCTGTTGCAGGCGTTCGAGATAGGCCTTCAGCTGGGCTTGGATGGTGCTGTCGAGCATGGGTCCTCTCCTTCAAGGGGCGTGGGCCGTCCGGCCCGGTCGCCAGCGCCCTTTGCCGGGGCGCTAGCGACAAGGCCCGAGGGTCTTGTCGTGAGGCAGCGGGGACGGTGCCCCGCATACATCAAATCTTGCCGACGAGGTCCAGCGACGGGGTCAGCGTCTTCGCGCCTTCGTTCCACTTGGCCGGGCACACCTGGCCGGGGTGCTTGGCGGTGTACTGCGCGGCCTTCAGCTTGCGCAGCGTTTCCTTGACGTCACGCGCAATCTCGTTGCTGTGCACCTCGGCGGTCTTGATGACGCCGTCGGGGTTGATCACGAAGGTGCCGCGCAGCGCCAGGCCTTCTTCGGGGATGTGCACGCCGAAAGCGTTGGTCAGCGTGTGCGTCGGGTCGCCGACCAGCGGGAACTTGGCCTTGCCGACGGCCGGGCTGGTCTCGTGCCACACCTTGTGCGAGAAGTGCGTGTCGGTGGTGACGATGTAGACCTCGGCTTCCAGCTTCTGGAATTCGGCGTAGTTGTCGGCCGCGTCTTCGACTTCGGTCGGGCAGTTGAAGGTGAACGCCGCCGGCATGAAGATCAGCACCGACCACTTGCCCTTCAGGCTCTGGTCGCTGACTTCGATGAACTTGCCGTTGTGGAAGGCCTGCGTCTTGAACGGCTGGACCTGGGTGTTGATGAGCGACATGGGGTTTCCTTTGCTGCGGTTGGGTAATTGCAGGAAGCTATCGAAGCTCCGCCACATACGCATTATAAGCTATTGACAATAGTCGGCCGATTGCCAATCGCTAAGGTCGTCATAGCTCCTGACGAACGCCCCGCACACGGCGCGCGACCGGCGGCAAAGCCCGGTCCAACCCGGGAAGGCCCTGCAAAGGCTGCACCAGCCGGGGATCGAGCCCGGCCCAAGCCCCAGGATCAAGCCCGGCGCAGCGCGGCCTGCCGGATCGCGCCCAGGGTGGTGCGCGTGGTGATGACGTCGCTGTCCAGCGTCAGGTGGATCAGCGTCGGCGCGTCGGCCTGCAGCGCGGCCGCAAAGGCCGGCTCGAAGGCCGCGGTGGTGTCCACGCGCTGCGCATGCCAGCCGTAGGCCCGCGCCAGTGCCGCGAAGTCCGGGTTGAACAGGTCGCTGCCGCTGACGCGGCCCGGGTACTCGCGCTCCTGGTGCATGCGGATGGTGCCGTAGCTGCCGTTGTCGACGACGATGCTCACCAGCTTGCCCGGCCCGCGCCCGGCGCCGTAGCCGGTGGCGGTGGCCAGTTCCTGCCCGGTCATCAGGAAGTCGCCATCGCCGGCGACGTTGACCACCGTGCGCTGCGGGTGCAGCAGCGCCGCCGCCACGGCGGCCGGCAGGCCGTAGCCCATCGCGCCGCTGGTGCAGGCCAATTGCGTGCGTCCATGGTGTTGCAGGCCGTGATAGCGCACATAGCGGTGCAGCCAACCGCTGTAGTTGCCGGCACCGTTGGTGTACACGGTGTCGGCCGGCGCCAGCCGCTGCACGGCCTTCATCACCACCGCGAGGTCCATCGGCTCCACCGGCGGCGCGGCATGGTTGGCCTCGTAGTCGGCATGCGCGGCGCGGGCCCACTCGGTCCACGGCAGGTCGGTCGGCGCGGCCAGCGTCTCCAGCGCCTTGGCGGCGCAGGCCATCGAGGCCTGCAGCATCAGGTCGGCCGCATACACGCGGCCCAGTTCCTCGGGCCCGGCATGCACGTGCACCAGTTTCTGCGCCGGCCGCGGCACCTGCAGCAGCGTGTAGCCGCCGGTGGTCATCTCGCCCAGGCGCACGCCCAGGGCGATGATCAGGTCGGCCTCGCGCACGCGCTCGGCCAACTTGGGGTTGATGCCGATGCCCACGTCGCCGGCATACAGCGCATGGCGGTTGTCGAAGGTGTCCTGGAAGCGGAAGCCGCAGCCCACCGGCAACTGCCAGTTCTCGGCAAAGCGCTGCAGCGCATTGGCCGCCTCGGCATCCCAGCCGCTGCCGCCGGCGATGACCAGCGGCCGCCGCGCGGCCAACAGCATGGCGCGCAGCTCGCGCAGCGCGCCCGGCGCCGGCCAGGCCAGCGCCGGCACGGCGCGCGGCAGCACCGGCGCGGCGGTGGGCTGGGTCAGCATGTCCTCGGGCAGCACCAGCACCACCGGGCCCGGCCGGCCCTGCAGCGCGGTGTGGAAGGCGCGCGCCACGTATTCCGGCAGGCGGTCGGCGCTGTGCACCTCGCCCACCCACTTGGCCATGCCCAGCGTGCCGGGGCCGAACATCTGGCGGTAGTCGACTTCCTGGAAGGCCTCGCGGTCACGCTGGTCGCTGGCCACCTGGCCGACGAACAGGATCAGCGGCGTGGAGTCCTGAAACGCCGTGTGCAGCCCGATGCTGGCATTGGTGGCCCCCGGGCCGCGCGTGACGAAGCAGATGCCCGGCCGGCCGCTGAGCTTGCCCTGCGCCTCGGCCATGAAGGCCGCGCCGCCCTCCTGCCGGCAGGCGATGAAGCGGATCTGGTCGCGGTGCGCGTAAAAGCCGTCCAGCACCGCCAGATAACTTTCGCCGGGCACGCCGAAGGCGGTGTGCACGCCCTGGGCGATCAAGGCCTCGACCAAGGCGTGGCCTGCGGGACGGGGGCTGCTCATCTGCGTTCTCCTCGAGCCGGCATTATGCGAACGCGGCCGCGGCCAGGGTTTGTGCTGTACAACGCAATTAAACAGACAGTGAATCATTCGCCGATGGCCAGAGCCTCCGCCAAGACCTCCGAAACCCGCCCGCGCAACGCCGACCGCTCGCAGAAGGACATCCTGGACGCGGCGCTGGCCGAGTTCGCCGACTACGGCCTGGGCGGCGCGCGCATGGACCGCATCGCCGAGCGCGCCGGCGTCAACAAGCGGCTCATCTACTACTACTTCGAGAGCAAGGAAAGCCTGTTCCTGGCGGTGCTGGAGCGCGCCTACGAAGGCATCCGCAGCGAGGAGCAGGCGCTGAACCTGACGCAGGTGGAGCCGGTGGAGGCGATCCGCCGGCTCATCGCCTTCACCTGGAACTACTACATCGCGCACCCGGAGTTCCTGACGCTGCTGAACAGCGAGAACCTGCACCGCGCGCGGCACCTCAAGCAGTCCACCAAGATCTCGGCGATGCATTCGCCGCTGGTGCAGACGCTGGCCGACGTGCTGGAGCGCGGCCACAAGGGCGGCATCTTCCGCGCCGGCGTCGACCCGGTGCAGCTGTACATCTCGATCGCCGGGCTGTCGTACTTCTACCTGGGCAACAGCCACACCTTGTCGACCATCTTCGACCGGCCGCTGCTGGGGCCCAAGGCCAAGCTGGAGCGGCTGTCGCACATGACCGACCTGGTGCTCGGCTACCTGGTGCGCGACTGAGCAGCTGCGAATCCGTCTGAGTAGTCTCCCCGGTTGCCGGGCGTGCCCGGTCGCGCTTAGGATTCACCATCCAGTGAACTATCGGAGGAGACGCGCATGAACAAGGTCCTGTCGACCACGCTGCTGGCCGCCGCCTGCCTGGCCCCTGCCCTGGCCCAGGCGCAATGGAAGCCGACCAAGCCGGTGACCATCATCGTGCCCTGGGCGGCCGGCGGCGCCACCGACCAGGTGACGCGCCTGGCCGCGTCGGAGCTGGAGACGGGCCTGGGCCAGAAGATCGTCATCGTCAACCAGCCCGGCGGCGCCGGCTCCATCGGCACCAAGGCGGCGATGGACGCGCCGAAGGACGGCTACACCTGGACCGCCGGCGCGGCCAAGCAGCTGGGCACCTACCCGGTGCTGGGCATGATCAACAGCAAGGTCGACGACTTCAACCTGTACCTGGCAGTGACCAACGTGTCCATCGTCAGCGTCAACCCGAATTCGCCGTACCAGACCTTCCCGCAGCTGCTGGAGGCGATGAAGAACAAGCAGGTGTCCGTGGCCACGGCCGGCAACAGCTCGTCGGGCCACTTCGCCATGGAGGCCATCGCCAAGGCCACCGGCGCCAAGTACCGCCACGTCACCTACGACGGCGGCAACCCGGCGGTGGTGTCCACGGTGGCCGGCGAAACCGAAGTCACCACGCAGCTGGCACCCGAGCAGGCCGAGATGATCAAGGCCAAGCGCCTGCGCCCGCTGGCGGTGGTGGCCGACCAGCCGCTGACCATCGAAGGCTTCGGCACCATTCCGGCGATCACCGACTTCGTCAAGGACTTCCCCAAGGTGACCACCGGCTTCGGCATCTTCATCCCCAAGGGCGTGCCGCCCGAGGTGGTGGCCACGGTGGACAAGCTCTGGGCCGAGAAGGTCGCCACGTCGGAGAAGCTGAAGAAGTACGCCGCCGAAAAGGGCGCGCTGTTCACGCCGCTGTACGGCAAGGCGGCCTACGACGCGGTGTGGCCGACGGTGGTGACCGACGCCTACCTGCTGCAGGACGCCGGGCTGGCCAAGGTCTCGCCCGAGTCGCTGGGCATCAAACGCTAGGCCCCACGGCGTCGCTCGCACGCACCGCCTGACGTTATAGATGCAACGCCAAGACTTGCTCGGCGCCGGCGTGTTCGCCGCCGTCGGCACGGCGATCCTGGTGGCGTCGCTGCGCATGGACCGGCTCAGCGACCGCGCCATCGAGGTCTGGTCCGCGCCGGGGCTGACGCCGGGCGTGGTGGGCGCGCTGATGATCGTGCTGTCGCTGGTGCTGGGCGCGCAGGCGCTGCGTGCGCCGGCCCAGGCCGACGAAGACGGCGCCGCCCCCGGCGGCTGGCGGCGCACCGCCCTGGCGCTGCTGCTGTGCGTGCTCTTCGCCGGCATCACGCTGGGCCACGGCACGCCCTTCATCGTCGAAGGCGCAGTCTTCATCTTCGTCTTCACCACGCTGTTCAGCTGGACCGAATGGCGTGCCACCGGGCGCGTGGCGCGCGGCCTGGCGCAGACCTTGGCCGTGGCGGTGTGCGCGTCGGCCTTCATCTCGTGGCTCTTCGAGTCGGTGTTCCTGGTGCGCCTGCCCTGATATGGACGGATTGAGTCACCTGGGCACGGCCCTGGCCGCGCTGGCCGGCCCCTGGCAGATCGCCTACGCGCTGGGCGCCACCCTGGCGGGCATCATCATCGGCCTGCTGCCGGGGCTGTCGGCGACCTTGGGCGTGGCGCTGTTCACCACGCTGACGCTGAAGATGCAGCCCACCGACGCCATCCTGGTGCTGGTATGCGTCTACGTGGGCGCCATCTACGGCGGCAGCCGCACCGCCATCCTGCTCAACATCCCCGGCACCGCAGCCAACGCCGCCGCCTGCCTGGACGGCAACATGCTGGCGCGCCAGGGCCAGGCCGGCCGCGCCATGGGCATCGCCACCACCGGCTCGGTGGCCGGGTCGCTGTTCGGCGTGGTCTGCCTGGCGATGTTCACGCCGCTGCTGGCCGAGACGGCGCTGAAGTTCGGCGCCTTCGAATTCTTCTGGCTGGGCATGGTCGGCGTGATGATGTCCGGCAGCCTGACCGGCGCCAACCCGATCAAGGGCTGGCTGATGGGGCTGCTGGGCATCTTTGTGGCCAACATCGGGCTGGACCCGATCCACGCGCACCCGCGCTTCACCTTCGACAGCAACGCCATGAGCGGCGGCATCGGCCTGATCCCCGCGCTGGTGGGCGCCTTCGGCTTCGCCGAGATCCTGACGGTGATGAGCCAGCCCAAGCTCAAGGCCATGGCCAATTCGGTGGACTCGGTGCTGCCCAAGATCATGGACGTGCTGCGCTACTGGCGCACCATCCTCCGCTCGGGCTTGATCGGCGTGTTCGTCGGCATCCTGCCCGGCGTGGGCGAGGACATGGCCGCGTGGTCGTCCTATGCCGCGGCCAAGCGCGCCAGCAAAGAGCGCGAGCAGTTCGGCAAAGGCTCGGTCGATGGGCTGATCGCCGCCGAGACCGGCGACAACGCCGCCATCCCCGGTGCGCTGATTCCGGCGCTGGCGCTGGGCATTCCGGGCTCGGCGCCGGCCGCGGTGCTGATGGCGGCGATGATCATCCACGGCGCGCAGCCCGGCCCGATGCTCATGGTCAACCAGCCGCAGTTCATCTACGACGTGGTCGGCATCACGCTGGTGTCCACGCTGGCCATGCTGGTCTTCGGCCTGTTGCTGGTGCGGCCCATCCTGTGGGTGCTGCGCGTGCCGCGCGAGATCATCATGCCCATCGTCTTCGTGCTGTGCGTGCTGGGCTCGTACTCCATCACGCAGCGGCTGTTCGACGTGTGGGTGATGCTGGGCGTGGGCGTCGGCTGCTTCTGGCTGCGCCAGCGCGGCTTCCCGGTGGCACCCTTCGTGCTGGGCCTGGTGCTGGGCGACATCGTCGACAAGTCGCTGCGCCGCGGCCTGGTGCTGTCCGACGGCAGCCTGCTGCCCTTCTTCACACGGCCCATCAGCGCGCTGCTGGCGCTGCTGGTGCTGGCCATGCTGGTGGCTCAGGTGCCGGCGCTGCGGCGCTGGTTCACGCCCAGAAGGAAGCCCAAATGAACGACCGGCTGGCGCTGTGCAACGAGGTGCTGGCGCCGTGGAGCTTTGCCGAGCAATGCACCTATGCCGCCAAGCTGGGCTACCGCGCGCTGGAGGTGGCGCCCTTCACGCTGGCCGAAGACCCGCTGCGCATCACCGACGCGCAGGCCGCCGCCTGGGCCGCCATCGCACGCGACCACGGGCTGGCGATCAGCGGGCTGCATTGGCTGCTGGTCGCGCCCAAAGGCCTGTCGATCAGCCACCCCGACGCGGCGGTGCGCCAGCGCAGCGATGCGGCCATCGCGCGGCTGGTGGAGCTGTGCGCACAGTTGGGCGGCCGCTACCTGGTGCACGGCTCGCCGGCGCAGCGCAACCCACAGCCCGGGCAGAGCACGGCCGACGCGCTGGCGCGCGCCACCGAGGCCTGGGTCAAGGCCGGTGAACACGCCGGCCGCCTGGGCCTGCACTATTGCATCGAGCCACTGTCGCGCGAGCAGACGTCGGTGCTGAACACCGTGGACGAAGCGCTGGCCATCGTCGACGCCGCGCGCCTGCCAGGCTTGAAGACGATGCTCGACACCAGCTCCGCCGGCGCCACCGAGGCCGAGCCGCTGCCGGCGCTGATCGACCGCGTGTGGCCCGGCGGCGGTCTGGTGCACGTGCAGCTGAACGACCGCAACCGCCGCGGGCCGGGCCAGGGCACCGACCGCTTTGCGCCGGTGCTGGCCGCGCTGCAGCGCCAGGGCTACGGCGGCTGGCTGGCGATGGAGCCTTTCGACTACGTGCCCGACGGGCCGGGCTGCGCGGCCTGGGCTATCGGCTATGTGCGTGGGCTGCTGGAGAACATGCCCGCACTCGCCGCTCAGGCTGACTCGCGATCGAACGCAAGCGGCGGTTCGAATCAGCGCTGAGGATCTAGGCGCGCGGCCATGCGCTTCACGGCGACGGAGAGCGCCGGGAGGTCTTGTTCAACGACCAGCCAGACCGCTCCGAGGTCAACACCCAGATAGCCATGGACGATCACGTTGCGAAACCCAGCGAGTTCGCGCCAAGGGATCTGCGGCTCGGTGCTCTTGATCTCGCTTGACAGACGCTGGCTTGACTCGGCCAGAGTCTGCAAGTTGCGGATCACGGCGTCTTGCACCAGGCGCGAGGCGTCGAAGCGGGCGCGCTCAGCGTGGGTGTACTCGACGATCCGGTCCAGGCAGTCGCGCATGTGCGCAAGCAGCACCCGGTCTGCCTCGGGGCCGGGGTTCACAGTGGCACGGCGCTCGCCACCACCTGCTCGCGCAGTGCGGGATGCAAGCTCGCTTCGGTAACGATATCGACGCGCCGGCCCAGCAATTCCTGTGCATCCAACAACAGGCCGCCCAAGGCAAGCGCGCTGGTCCCCGGGGCCAGTGTCACCAGCAAGTCGACGTCACTGTGATCACCACCGTCGCCACGGCTCATCGAGCCAAAGACGCGAACATCCACGACGCCGCGCCTGCGAGCCAAGTCCAGCAACTCAGCGCGATGGGTCTCGATCAGCGCATGCATGGGTGGCAGTGTAGCCATCCTGTGAGGACGCGGAACGAGGGGCCGCAGCGTGTCACTTCCCGAGTCTGCCCTCAGGGTCAATCAAGGCTCATGCGGAGTGCCCGTAGGCAAAGTCGATGCAGAAGAACTGCAGCGGCTGCAGCCCCTGCAGCGGCAGCGTCGCGGCCCAGGCCTGAAGCGCCTGGCGGCGCGCCGGCTCGCGCAGCAACTGCACATCGCCACATTCCAGCCACAGCAGCCCGCCGTCCATCGCGTTACGCGCGCCGTGGATGCCAGCCTCTTGCGTGCGCACCGACGAACCCGCGCTGTCCAGGCCGTACAGCGCCACGCGCGACACGCCGTCGGGCACGCCGGCCTGCGGCAGCGCGCCGGCGTCGAAGCGCGCCGCCGCCAGCACCGGCGCCGCGCTGGGTGCCACCGCGCCTGCGCTGGCGCGCAGCGTGTAGACGTTGCGGTCCGGGTTGCGGAACCAGGTCAGCGCCTGCCGCGTCCACGGCGTGGGGTTGTTCAGTGCATGCAGGTAGGCGTCGCTGACCAGCACCTGCTCGCCCAGCGTGTCGTAGCACATCAAGAAGCGCGTGGCGTCGTCCACCTGCAGGTAGCGGCGGCCGAGCAGGAAGCCGGGAATGCCGACCCGCTCAGGAATGTGCTCGGCGTTGTGCCACTGGCGGTAGGCCTGCTGGTGCTGGGGCTCGAAGTTGGCCAGGAACACCATCAGCCCTTTGGCCTGGGACAGGTCGGCGGTCGTCATGGCGGCCTCAGCGTCAGAAGCGGCCGGCGCGCACTTCGTAGCGGGTGGGCTTGCCGATCTGCGGCATGCCGCGCTGCACCCAGTCGGCCACCCAGTCGATCAGCCGGCCCAGCGGCACGCGCGGGTAGCCAAACAGCCGCTGCGACTGCAGCGTGTTGTTCACCCAGGCGTCGGGCTGCTCCACGCCGTCGAAGCGCGGCGTCTTGCCGAAGTACTTGCCGAACTCATGCGCCAGCAGGCGCACGCTGGCCAGTTCCGGCCCGCCGATGTTGAGCGGCGAGGTCGGCGTGCTGCAGTGCCTGAAGGTGCGCAGCATCTGCGCATTGCAGTCGCCCTGCCAGATGACGCTGGCATGTCCGGTGGCGATGGGAATGGGCTGCTCCTGCATCACCCAGTTGGCGATGTCGATGAGCACGCCGTAACGCATGTCGATGGCATAGTTGAGCCGCATCAGCCGGCCCGGCGTGCCCCACTGGCGCGAGCCGTAGGCAAAGGCGCGCTCGCGGCCGACGCAGGAATTGGCATAGTCGCCCAGCGGGCCAGGCTCGACGCTTTCGTCCCAGCCGTGCTGCACCACCGGCGCAAACGGGTAGACGCACAGCGTGGAAAACACCACCAGCCGCGACTCGCGAAATTCGCGCGCCACCAGCGCCGGCACATAGGTGTTCATCGCCCAGGCGAAGGACGGATCGTCGTTGGTGCCGAACTTCTTGCCGGCCATGTAGACGATGTTGCGCACCTTGGGCAACTTGGCCACGGCCACGGGGTCCAGCAGGTCGCAGCGAATGACCTCGATGCCCCAGGACTCCAACTGCTCGGCCAGCCCGGGCTCGGAGAAGCGCGCCACGCCGATGACGCGCTTGCCCGGCGCCGCGCGCTTGGCCATGCGCGCCAGCGTCGGCCCCACCTTGCCGCCCACGCCCAGCACCATGATGTCGCCGTCGACCTGCTTCAGGTCCTCCACCAGCTCAACGGTGGGCTCGGACATCAGGTCTTCGAGGTGCTCTTCGTTCTCGATGCGGTCGGGCAATGTGGCGGGGGTGCTCATCGGCTCGTCTCTCATCTAAGTAATAACTTAGTTGAATGCTAGCCAGAGGCCACCGGGGACGCTTCTAGGGTTTTCCCAGGGCTGATGGCCCGGAAGACGACCGGCCCCTACTCTGTCTTCGCAAACAGCCTCACGTCCGCCAAGCCCTCGAAATGCGCGTCGCAAGTCAACAAGTCCGCACCCATATGCTTCGCCGTCGCGTAAACGATGGCATCAGCGGTGGCGAGCTTATGTTGTCGATGCAGATCGGCCGCAAGCAAAGCGATGGGGGTGTCCAATGGAACAACGACGCACTTCTGGGTGAAGGCGATGACCTGATCGGCTGCCTCCTCGTCCACCTCTCGCACCAGCCACTTCGACAGTTCGAGCTGCACGATGGTCGGCACGATGCACTGCGCCTTGTCCGGGAACTGCTTGCCCAGCTTCTGGCCCAGCGCGCTGGCGGTGAGCCATTCGATCCAGGCCGACGTATCGACCACGCGCGGCGCCGCCATCAGTAGCGATCTTTGCGGTCGCGATAGCCGTCCTTGCGCGCGCCCTTGGCAATGCCGGCCAGCTGCTGCAACTCAGGCACAGGCATGACCAGCACGCCCTTGCCTTTGGGAATGAACACGAACTCCTGCCCGGCCTCCCAGCGCTGTTCCTCGCGCACGGCCTTTGGGATGGAAATCTGGAACTTGCTGGAAAGCGTGGCGGTGGCGGTCATCGTCGTACTCTTGAGTCATCGATCTATATTTGGTAAGAATACACCGATACGCCCGCCCAAGGCGCATACCGCGCCGCGGACCAATGTCAACCGCAACTTCGCGTCAGCCGGCGGCCCGCCGCAAATACCCCAGCACCACCGCCACGATGTGGTCCTCGTGCCGCTTCAGCGCCTTCGGCGTCGACAGGTTGCGGCCCAGGATGACCGACAGCGTGTACTGGTTCGACAGCAGGAAGTAGCCCATGCCGTTGAGCGAGATGAACAGGTCCTGCGCGTCGCAGTCGCTGCGGAACACGCCCTGCTCGATGCCGCTGCGCAGCACATCGGCGATGGTGTCCAGAAGCGGGTTGTACAGCTTCTGGATGTACGGCGACTTGGCGATGTGCTTGCCGCGGTGCACGTTCTCGCTGTTCAGCAGGCCGATAATGTCGGGGCGCTTGACGAAGGTGCGGAAGGTGTTGCGCACCAGGCGCTCCATCGCCGCCAGCGGGTCCAGCCCGCGCACCTCGATGTCGCCGTGGTGGGTGCGCATCACGCCGTAGATGTGCTCCATCACGGCGATGAACATCTGCTCCTTGCTGCCGAAGTACTGGTACGCCAGGCTGACGTTGACGCCGGCGGCACCCACGATGCGCTCGATGCGCGCGCCGTCGTAGCCGCGCTCGGCAAATTCGCGCACCGCGCAGTCCAGGATGGTGGCCTTGGTGGCCGCGGCATCGCGCGGGCGCGCGCTGCGCGGCTTGCCTGCCTTCGCCTCAGGCGCGGGGAGGTTCTTCTTCAAGATGGGGCTCGACGGTCGCTGCCAAAGCGCCGCATTCTGGCAGCGTGCCGCCCCTACCCTGCGCCCCGCCTACGGCTTGATCTTGCTGCTGAACTGGTTGGTGAACACGTCGTTCACCGCCAGCGCCTTCTCCGGCTTGTTGTTGGCGAAGGTGATGTCCATGGTCTTCTGCATCAGCTCGGGCTCGATCCAGCCCAGGCCGTACTTGGCCGAGCGCTCGGTAACGCACAGGTCCAGGATCTGCGGCATGGTGGCCAGCAGCGTGGGGCCGTCCAGGCCCGGCACCATTTCCACCATCGCGTCGATCGACGCCTTGGGGTTGGCCTTGGCGTCGCGCCAGCCCTTGTGCGTGGCGCGCAGGAAGCGCTCGATCAGCTTCGGGTTCTTCTGGATCAGCTCGTTGTTGACGAAGTAGGTGTGGCCGTAGATGGGCAGACCGAAGTCGGCCCACAGCAGGTGGCCCACCTCGCCCTTGCCCAGCACCTTTTCCCAGATGGCATAGCTGGTGTACAGGTCGAAGGAGCCGTCGGCTTCGTTGGCGGCCACGATGGCCTGCTTGCCTTCGGGCTTGACGTTGACCAGCGTCACCGACGCGGGGTCGATGCCGTTGATGGCGGCAAAGGCCGGCCACAGCACGCGGTGCGAATCGGCCGGCGGCACGGCGATCTTCTTGCCCACCAGGTCCTTGGGCGTCTTGATGTTGGCGCTCTTGCGGAAGAAGACGTTGTTGCCGGCCTTGTCGTAGACCACCGCCACCATCTTCAGGTTGGCGCCCTTGCTGATGGCCGTCAGCACCGTAGGCGCATCGCTGATGCCCACGTCGGCCTGGCCCAGGTCGATCTTCTTGGCCGCATCGGCCGAGCCGCTGCCGCGCAGCACCGTCAGGTCGATGTTCTCTTCCTTGTAGTAGCCCTTCTTCAGCGCCAGGTAGATGGGCGAATGGTCGGCCAGCTGGAACCAGTTCAGCTGCAGCTGCATCTTGTCCTGCGCCGCGGCGGGCAGGCTCAGCGCGATGGCGAATGCGCCGGCGGCCAGCGCGCGCAGCGGCTGGCGCAGGCCGTTCATCAGGGTCAGTGGGTTCACGCTCGTCTCCTGTGGTCAGTCGGTCGTGTCCTCGCGGTGCGCCCAGGGCGCCACCACCTGCTCCACGGCGACGACCACGCCGTACAGCAGCAAGCCCATCACCGAAATCAGCAGCAGCGACGCGAAGATCGGCGCCGTCTCCATGGTCACGCCGCTGGTGATGATCAGCGAGCCCAGGCCTTTTTCGGACGCCACGAACTCGCCGACCAGCGCGCCGATGACGCTCATGGTGGCGTTGAGCTTCAGGCCGACGAAGACGTAGGGCACGGCATGCGGGAAGCGGATCTTCTTCAGCACCTGCCAGCGGCTGGCCTTGAGCGTGCGCACCAGGTCCAGCATTTCGGGCTCGGCGCTGGCCAGGCCCACGGCGGTGTTCACCACCATCGGGAAGAACGCGATGGTCGTGCCGATGACGATGTTGGGCCAGATGCCGTAGCCCATCCAGATGACGAACAGCGGCGCCAGCGCGATCTTGGGCAAGGTGTTGAAGAGGATCAGCACCGGCATCACGGTGCGCAGCAGCAGGTCGTTCCAGACGATGACGATGGCCAGCAGCACGCCCAGCACGGCCGACAGCAAAAACGCGCCGAGCACCGCGTACAGCGTGGCCAGCAGGTTGGCCGTCCATTGGTAGTTGGGGTTACCCAGCGCGCGCAGCGCGGCGATGGGCGACGGCAGGATGTACTCCTTGACGCCCAGCACCATCACCGCCACCTGCCACAGCACCAGCAGCGCCAGGATGACCAGCAGGCTGGGCACGTAGTAGACCAAGGCCGCGGCGGCCCGCTCGACGACACCGGGGCCGTCGTCTCGGGCTGCGCCGGCGGCCGGGCTCATGCGTCGGCGATCGGTTGCAAGGACGGCCAGTCGGGCGCCGCGCCGCTGGCAAAGCCGGCGCCGCGGTGCAGCGAGCCGATGGCCAGTTGCCCACCCCGGATGCCCAGGCGCACTGCGCCGTGGCTGCGCTCGTACAGGTCGGGGTGCGCGTCCAGAAAGGCCTGCTGCTCCCCTGCCCCCAGCGCCGCCATGCCGTTGACGTAGTGGTGGCCGTTGCGCTCGATGTGCGTGATGCCCAGCAGCGACACCAAGGCCAGGTCCTGCTGCAGCGCCAGGCCGGCCTGGATGGTCAGGTCCTCAGCGCTCATGATGTAGCGCTCGGTGCCCGCCTCGGCATTCCACTTGGCGCAGCGCGCGCGGTTCAGGATCGACTTGTACAGGCCCTTGCAGGTCTTGGACGACACGCCCAGGTAGCCGCGCGCCTTGCCCTGCACGAAGGCGTCCAGCGAATCGTCGGACTCGTCCAGGATCACCGGCTTCTGCGACGACAGCGCGCCCACGTCCTGCGCCAGCGCGGCGGCGCGCTTGATCGGCTGCTCGATGAAGATGACGCTGTCGCACAGGCGGCGCAGGCCGGGTTCGGCGCGCATGCGCTGCCACAGTTGCAGCGCGCCGTCGATGCTGTCGTACTGCTCGTTGCCGTCAAGTGTGCTGCGGTAGCCGCCATCGATGCGGTCCAGCACGCTGGCGATGCGCAGCAGCCGCGCCACGTCGGCGTCGACGTTGCCGGCCACCTTCAGCTTGAACCAACGGTGGCCGTAGGTGGAGACCACCTCTTCCAGCGTCTCGGGCAGGCCGTCGTTTACCGCGTCGTGCGCGTCGCTGGCGGTGATCGGGTCGACCAAGCCGACGGTGTGCCGCGCGGCAATGGCCTCGGCCGGCCGCAGCCCGGCCAGGAAGGCGTCCAGGTCGAAGCCGCGCAGGTCCGGCGTCAGCGGCGTGACCTGGATGCCCGCCAGGTTGCGGCGGATCACCTCGTGGAACGGCAGCTGCAGCGCGCGGCATAGCGCGTCGAGCACGGCGCGGTCGATCAGCGCCGGGCCATAGTTGGCCACCAGGCTATTCAGACCCTGCTGCGCGGCGCGGCCGATCTGCGCCTGGTAGTGGCGCACGAAGTGGCCGAAGGCGCTGTCGATGCCGCCGTCGGTGTACAGCCCGCGGGCGATGCGCAAGGCGTTGCGCAGCTGCTCGAAGTTGTCGTCGTTGTTTAAGCCTGGGTTCTTGTCGAACCACTTCGGCGCCATCAGCTCGGCGGCCATGCCTTGGGCCTGGCGGCCGTCGTCCAGCCGGATGCGCGCGCGCACAAAGGCCTGCGGCGCGGCGGTGAGCGTGACCACGCCGAAGCGGAAGGGCATGCGCAGCTTGACCGGGCGCTCGAAGAGTTCGACCGCTTCGACGGAGAAGGTCGGAGCACTGCTCATTCCATGCCCAGCAGCTTGTAGATGCGCCGCGTGTAGACGCCGAAGGTTTCGTGCGTCTTCAGGTCCAGCGTGCGCGGGTGCGGCAGCTCGATCTGGAAGTTGTCGGCCATGCGCGCCGGGCCGGCCGTCAGCACCACCACGCGCGTGCCCAGGAACACCGCCTCGGAAATGCCGTGCGTGACGAAGATGATGGTCTTGCCCGATTCCTTCCAGATGCGCAGCAGCTCCAGGTTCATCTTCTCGCGCGTCAGCGCGTCCAGCGCGCCGAAGGGCTCGTCCATCAGCACCAGCTTAGGGTCGTGCACCAGCGAGCGGGCGATGGCCGCGCGCTGCTGCATGCCGCCGGACAGCTCGTACGGGTATTTGTCCTCGTAGCCCTGCAGGCCGACCATGGCCATCAGGCCGCGCGCGCGCTCGCGCGCCTCGCCCATCGGCAGGCCCAGGATCTCGGCCGGCAGCAGGATGTTGTCCAGGATGCGCCGCCACTTCAGCAGCAGCGGCGCCTGGAACACCATGCCGATGTCGCGCGACGGGTCAAAGGCGTTCTGCGCCGAGCCGATGCGCACGGTGCCGCCGTCGTAGCCGTGCAGCCCGGCCAGGATCTTCAGCAGCGTGCTCTTGCCGCAGCCCGACGGGCCGACCAGCGCCACCAGCTCGCCGGGCATGACGTCGAAGCTGGCGTCGCTGATGGCCAGATGCTGCTTGCGCCCCGCCTTGTAGGTCTTGGTGACGCCGGACAGATGGATGAAGGGTTCGACCGTCATTGCATGCGCGCTTCGTTGGAGCCCGCCGGCGCGCCCGCTTCAGCTAAGTAATGACTTAGTTGAATGTAGGCGTGCGCCGCGGTGGGCGGTTCTGGGGTTTTCCCATGGTGAAGGGGCCTCACGAGACCCGGGCGTCCTTCGGCACCAGCCAGAGCTCGAGCAGCAGCACCAGCCCATACAGCAGCATGCCCAGCAGCGTGATCAGGATCACCGCCATGAACATCGCCGGTGTGTCCAGGGTCACCTGCACCTGCAGCATCAGGTAGCCCAGGCCGCGGTCGGAGCCGAGGAATTCGCCGACCACGGCGCCGGCCACCGCCAGGATGGCCGCCACCTTCATGCCGGCAAAGACGTAAGGCAAGGCGCCGGGCAACTGGATCTTGGTGAACAGCTGCCAGCGCGAGCCCTTCAGCGAACGCACCAGGTCCAGCAGGTCGGGCTCGACCTCGCGCAGACCACGCGCCGTGGTCAGCAGGATCGGGAACACGGCGATCGAGAACGCCATCATCGCGTTGGGGAAGACGCCGTACTTGAACCAGACGATGATCAGCGGCCCCAGCGCCACCTTGGGGATCATGTTCAGGGTCACCAGCAGCGGCAGCACCAGCGCTTCCAGCGTCTTCGACCAGGTGAACAGCAGCGCCAGCAGCACGCCCACGCCCAGCGCCAGCGCATAGCCGCCGAAGATCTCGGTCGCCGTGACCAGGGTGTTGGCCCACCAGTCGTAGTTGGGCACGAACAGCGCATGCAGCGTGTCGCCCGGCGACGGCATGACGAACTTGGGCACGTCGCCCAGCCGCACGAACAGGTACCAGGCCAGCAGCAGCAGCAGGTGCGCCAGCACGCCCAGCGCGTACTGCTTGAGTTTGTTGTCGGAATGGTCCATGAGGCCTGCGTATCAGTCCAGCCAGCGCGCGAGGTTCTGCGCGACGAAGGCATCGTCGGACAGGTCGGCATGTTCACGGCAGACGCGGTCGATCTCGGCCGCCTGGCCGGGCGACAGCGTCTCGTCGGGGTCCAGGCACCAGATGCCTTGCAGCAGCCCCTGCCGGCGCAGCACCTCGTGGCAGCCGGGGATGCAGCCGGCAAAGCCGTGGGCCACGTCGAAGAAGGCGCTGTTGCAGTCGGTGACGCGCGAGTCCAGCGCCAGCAGATCGGCATCGATGCGGCCCGATTCGATGGCGGCGTGGATGCGCTGCAGCTGCTCGACGGCGGCTTTAGTCCACACGCTCCAGTGGCCGAGCAGCCCGCCGCGGATGCGCAGCCGCAGCGTCTCGTCGCCGCGCGTCACGTCGAAGGGCTGCAGCAGGTCGAGCACGATGTGGTCGTCGTTGCCGGTGTACAGCGTGACGCGGTCTTCGGCACGCGCGGCGGCGACGCCGCGGATGACGTCCAGCGTGCGGTAGCGGTCGAAGGGCGCCATCTTGATGGCGATGACGTTGTCGATGGCGGCGAAGCGCTGCCAGAACTCGGCCGGCAACGCGATGCCACCCACGGCGGTCTGCAGATAGAAACCCACCAGCGGGATGTGCTCGGCCACCGCCGCGCAGTGCGCCACCAGCGCGTCTACCGACGCGCCCTTCATCGCCGCCAGCGACAGCATGCCGGCGTGGTAGCCCAGGCCGCGTGCGGTGTCGGCCTCGGCACAGGCCTGCGCGGTGGGCCCGGCGAGCCCAGCAATCATCACCAACGGGCGCTGCGTCCAGTCGCGCGCGCTGCGCATGGCCATCTCCAGCACCGGCTGGTACAGGCCGACCTCCCGTATGGCGAACTGCGTGGAATGCACGCCCACCGCCAGCCCGCCGGCGCCGGCATCGACGTAGTAGCGCGTCAGCGCACGCTGG
This sequence comes from Rubrivivax sp., assembly GCA_019635285.1. Taxonomy (GTDB): domain Bacteria; phylum Pseudomonadota; class Gammaproteobacteria; order Burkholderiales; family Burkholderiaceae_C; genus Rubrivivax. Next base: position 18,872 of record JAHBZS010000027.1, read on the forward strand.
CGCACCGGGTCCAGGCGGCGCGAGGCGTCCAGCGCCAGCGGATGCGCGGGGATGACGGTGCCGCGTCGCAGCGAAGCGAGAACGTCCTGGGGCAAGTCAGACCAGTGCTTGGGCATAGGGGTAATTCAGTAGCTCCACCCGCGTCGGGCGCCGGATGAAATGGGTTGCCGTTCTCTATACTTTGACTTGCGAAATCACCGGTTGGTGAATTTACTTCAACCCTTGCCCGCATGGCAACAGGAGAGACGCTCATGGTCAAGCACTTCGTCATCGGCGCCGTCGTCGCGGCCGCCAGCCTCGTGTCGCTGTCGGCACACGCCCAGCAGAAGGTCGACTTCGTGCTCAACTGGGTACCGGGCGGCGACCACGCGCCCTACTACTACGCCAAGAAGATGGGCTGGTACCAGCAGGCCGGCATCGACTTGAACATCGAGCCCGGCAAAGGCTCGGCGCTGGCCACGCAGCGCGTCGGCGCGGGCGCCACGCCCATCGGCCTGGCCGACATGGCCGGCGTGCTGGTCGCCAAGGGCAAGGGCGCCGACACGGTGGCGGTGTTCAACGTCTACGCCAACTCGCCGCAGGGCATGTACTGGCTGAAGAGCTCGGGCATCAAGGGCGTGAAAGACTTCCCCGGCAAGAAGATCGGCAACCCCGCGGCCGACGGCGCGCGCGTGATGTGGCCGGCGCTGGCCAAGGCCAACGGCATCGACCCGAAGTCGGTGACCTGGGTGAACATCGACGCCAACGGCAAGCTGGCGGCGCTGAAGGCCAAGTCGATCGACGTGACCACGTCGTTCTACAACATCCACCACATCTTCCAGCGCGAACTGGGCGACGACATGGGCTTCCTGGCCTGGCGCGACGCGGGGCTCAACCCCTACGGCAACTCGATCATCGTCAACGCCAAGTACTTGGCCGAAAACAAGCCGCTGGTGGACAAGTTCGTCAAAGTGACGCAGCGTGCCTTCGCGGCCTGCGCCAAGGACCCCAAGCCCTGCGTGCAGGCGCTGATCGACGCCAACGGCGCGCTGAAGTTCGACAACGAGATGGACAACTGGGCGCTGGTCGAGGTGCTGATGAGCGACAAGTACTCGCGCGAAGTGGCCCTGGGCATCCACGACGACGGCCGCATGGCCGCAGACTACGAACTGGTGCGCGAGTACATCGGCCTGGACAAGCCCTTCGACGTGAAGACGGTCTACACCAACGAGTTCCTGGATCGTTCGGTGAAGATGCCGAAGTAGGCCTCGGCGCCCGCCTTTGGCGCGGGATGCGGCCGGCGCGCAGTCATCCTGCGCGCGTGCTGGCTGCTGCCGGCGCTTTGCAGCCCTTGGCTCACTGACTTCTGAGGCTAGCGCGGGCCGAGGAGGACGGGCAAGCGCATCCGCTCATGTCCCCCGATCGCGCCGTGCACGGCGCGCTCTCCTCCTTTACTTCCCGGATGCGCTTGCCCGTCCTCCTCGGCGGGCGCCTGCATGGTTTTCGCAGCGCCTAGAAACAGCCACGCTTCGCCGCGCGGCAACGCTCACGGGAAGGAGGGGCTGTTGTCTTCGGGGCCTCGGCAGTGACATGGCGGTGCCAAGCCGAGGCTGGTGGGTGAGCGCATCCGGGAAGTAAAGGAGGAGAGCGCGCCATTCATGGCGCGATCGGGGGACATGAGCGAATGCGCTCACCCGCCAGCCTCGGCTCGCGCAGACCTCAGAAGTCAGTGACCCAAGGACAGCAAAGCGCCGCAAACAGCCTGTCGCTACGGCCGATGCGATCGAGGTCAGTACTTGCCGTCGCGCGTGGAGAAGTGCGTGGGCTTGCCCAGGCTCGGACCGCCGCGGGACACCCAGTCGGCCACCCAGTCGATCATCGTCGCCAGCGGCACGCGGGGCTCGCCGAACAGCGCCTGCGCCTGCGTGGTGTCTTCCAGCCAGGCGGTGGGCGCCTCCTGCCCGACCAGCACCGGCGTCTTGCCGAAGCGCCGGCCGAACTCACCGGCCAGCCAGCGCACGCTGGTGTGGCGCGGCCCGGTGATGTTGATCGGCGTGGCCGGCGTCGTGCAATGCGCCAGCAGCCGCAGCGACTGCTCGTTGGCATCGCCCTGCCAGATGACGTCGGCATGGCCCATCGTCAGATCCAGCGGCCGGCCGGCGAAGACCGCGCTGGCCACGTCGTAGAGCACGCCGTAGCGCATGTCGATGGCATAGGACAGCCGCACCAGGCGCCCGGGCGTGCCCCAGGTGCGCGAGCCGTACTCGAACATGCGCTCGCGGCCGACACAGGAATTGGCGTAGTCGCCGGCCGGCGGCGTGGCCGGCACGGTCTCGGCGGCACCGGGCCCGTCCACCGGCACGAAGGGGTACACGCAGGCGGTGGAGAAGGCCACGATGCGTGTCTCGCGGAACACGTCGGCCACCGTCATCGGCACGCCCACGTTCATCATCCAGGTCAGCGACGCGTTGTCGGCGGCGCCGAACTTGTGGCCGGCCATGAACACCACGTTGCGCACGCCGTCGCGCACGTTGGGCAGCTTGAGCACCGCCTCGCGGTCCAGCAGGTCGCAGCCGATGCATTCCACGCCCTGCGCCTGCAGCGACGCCCGCGCCCGCGCGTCGCTGAAGCGCGCCACGCCGATGACGCGCTTGCCCGGCGCGGCGCGCTTGGCCATGCGCGCCAGCGTCGGCCCCATCTTGCCGCCGACACCGATGACCATGATGTCGCCGTCCACCTTCGCCAGGTCGGCCACCAGCCCCGGCGTGGGCTCGCTCATGAAGTCTTCCAGCGCGTCGACGTCGGCGAAGCGTTGCGGCAGCGCGCTCACGATGCGATCCCCTCGAAGCGGTCGCGGCCCAGCGCCAGCGCGCGCATCTTGGCGTCGGCGATCGAGCGCTTGAGCATCCAGAAGCCGCAGTCCGGGTGGATGTAGCGCACGCGCCCTGCCCCCAGCACCTTCTCGGCGCGCTCGATGGCGCGGGCCACCTGGTCGGCGCTTTCCACGTCGGTGGCCTTGATGTCGACCACGCCCAGGCCGAAGCCGATCTCGGGCTTCAGGTCCTTGAAGGCGGCCAGTTCCTCGGGTGGGCGGTGGGCGCATTCCATGACGATGTGGTCGACGTGCAGCGCGTTCAGGTAATTCATCAGCCGGTCCCAGGTGCCCTTCTGCACCGTCTGGCCGCCGTAGTTGCCGAAGCACAGGTGCACCGCCGGTGTGCCGGGCACGGCGTCGAGCACACGGTTCATCGACGACGCCGCCCATTCCCACTCCTCGGGGTGGCCCGGCAGGTTGGCCTCGTCGATCTGCACGATGTCGGCGTTCAGATGCTTCACCTGCGCGGCCAGCGCGTCGGCGATGGCATGCGCCACCTGCGACACGCCGCCGTAATGCCGGTCGATCAGCGTCTTGGCCAGCATGTGCGGGCCGGTCAGCGTGAACTTGAAGGTCTTCGTCGCCAGCGCCTTGGCACGCGCGCAGGCCAGCGGCAGGTCCAGGCTGCCGTGGCCGATGGGCCCGACCACCGTGCCCGGCGGCCGCGTGCGGAACTTCATGCCGCTGCTGGAGCGGTAGGCGATCAGGTCGTCGAAGGAAAAACGCTGCGTGATGCCGTCCATCGGCCGCACGAAGTACTCGATCATGCCGTTGGTTTCGGGGTGGTTGATGTCGAAGCGGTAGAGCTCGCCGTCGCACACCACGTCGACGCCGCACTGCTCCTGCGTGTCGATGACCACGCGTGTGGCGTCGATCAGCGCCTGCTCCGAGGGGTTGGCCACCAGCCAGTCGGGGACCGGGTACGAGCCGACGACGGTGGTCTGGATTCTGGGCATGCGCTGCTCCGCTGTGTTAACCATCTGGTGATGAACCATGCTAGCCAGCGGGGGCGCGACCGTCAATGCCGGGGAGTTCCTACCCTGCAGTGCCTTGACTGCAGGCCCGTGGGCGCCGTACATTAATTCACCATCTGGATATTAAACAGGATCCGTCATGAAGCTCAGCGATGCCGACCTCGCCCGCTACCGCCATGTCGGACACCTCACCGTGCCGGGTGTGTTCAGCGCCGAGCGCACGGCGGCGATCGTCGAGGACATCCAGGCCTGGGGCGAACAGTTCCTGGCCGAGTTGCCGGCCGACCAGCGCGCCTGGTACGTGGACGGCGGCGTCAAGGCGCGGTCGGTGCTGCGCAAGCTGGACAACCCGCACCACCACCGCAAGGCGGTGCAGGAGCTGGCGCGCGACCCGACGCTGGTGGGCCTGGTGGAATCGATCGTCGGCCCCGGCGTGTCGGTGTACTTCAGCCAGATCTTCTTCAAGCCGCCCGAAGGCGGCGGCCCGAAGCCGGCGCACCAGGACAACTACTACTTCGGCCCCAACGACATCGAAGGCGTGGTCACCGCCTGGATCGCGCTGGACGACGCCACGCTGGAAAACGGCTGCCTGTACTTCGGCGACGGCACCCACCAGGGCCCGGTCTACCCGCACGAGGCGCCGGCCGACGAGCCCTACAACCTGCAGCTGCCGGCCGCCATCCTGGAGCGCCAGCCGATGGTGCCGGCGCCGGTGATGCGCGGCGGCGTGTCCTTCCATCACGGCAACACCTTCCACCAGTCGGGGCCGAACACCTCGACCCGCTGGCGGCGTGCCTGCGCGCTGCACTACGTGCACCGCGATACCTTCTTCGAACATCCTGCGCTGCCCTACGACGAGGGACTGAAGCTGCGCGTCTCCTGAGGAAACCGACATGGCAACACAACGGCTGGGCATCGTGATGAACGGCGTCACCGGACGCATGGGCATGAACCAGCACCTGATCCGCTCGATCGTCGCCATCCGCGACCAGGGCGGCGTGGTGCTGGCCAACGGCGACACGGTGATGCCGGACCCGCTGCTCATCGGCCGCAACGCCGAGAAGATCGAGGCGCTGGCCCGCGCCCACGGCATCGCCCGCTTCGGCACCAACCTGGACGCGGCGCTGGACAGCCGCGACGACACGGTGTTCTTCGACGCCGGCACCACGCAGATGCGGCCCACGCTGCTGGCCAAGGCGCTGCGCGCCGGCAAGCATGTCTATTGCGAGAAGCCCATCGCCACCAACCTGGCCGAGGCCATCGAGGTCTGCAAGCTGGCCCAGGCCTCGGGGCTGAAGCACGGCGCGGTGCAGGACAAGCTGTTCCTGCCCGGCTTGCGCAAGCTGGACCTGCTGCGCCGCGCCGGCTTCTTCGGCCGCATGCTCAACGTGCGCATCGACTTCGGCTACTGGGTCTTCGAAGGCGACCTGCAGCCGATCCAGCGCCCCAGCTGGAACTACCGCGCCGAGGACGGCGGCGGCATGATCCTGGACATGATGTGCCACTGGCGCTACGTGCTGGACAACCTGTTTGGCGAGGTGCAGTCCATCACCTGCCTGGGCGCGACGCACATCCCGCAGCGCTGGGACGAAGCCGGCAAGCCCTACGCAGCCACCGCCGACGACGCGGCCTATGCCACGGCGCAGCTCAAGGGCCACAACGGCGAGCCGGTGGTCGCGCAGCTGACCATGAGCTGGGCCACGCGCGTGCGCCGCGACGACCTGGTGACCTTCCACGTCGACGGCACGCACGGCTCGGCCGTGGCCGGCCTGCAGGAGTGCCGCGCACAGAGCCGCGTGACCACGCCGCGGCCGGTGTGGAACCCCGACGTCAAGCAGACGATGAACTTCTTCGACCAGTGGCAGGAAGTGCCCGACGCACAGACCTACGACAACGGCTTCAAGATGCAGTGGGAAGCCTTCATCCGCCACGTCGCCGAGAACGCGCCCTACAAATGGACCTTGCCCGAAGGCGCCAAGGGCGTGCAGCTGGTCGAGGCCGCGCTGCAGAGCTGGCAGGAACGGCGCTGGATCGACGTGCCGGCGCTGGAGGTCTGAACATGAAGATCACGCTGCCCACGGCCGGCGGCGGCCTGGCGCCCTACACCTTGAAAGGCCCCGGCCGCTTCAAGCCGGCCCTGCCCAGCCAGCCGCTGACACGCATCGCCTATTCGGCGGCGCACGTGGTGGCCGACCCGCGCGCCGCCATCGACCCGTGGCTGCAGTGTGCGGTCGACTGGGACGCGACCATCGCCTACCGCGAGCGCCTGTGGTCGATGGGCCTGGGCGTGGCCGAGGCGATGGACACCGCGCAGCGCGGCATGGGCCTGGACTGGCCCACCTCGCTGGAGCTCATCGGCCGCTCGCTGCGCGCCGCGAAGGCGCACCCGGGGGCGCGCGTGGCCAGCGGCTGCGGCACCGACCATCTGGCGCCGGAAGCGGCCCGCGGCATCGACGACGTGATCCGCGCCTACGAAGAGCAGATGGCGGCCATCGAGGCCCTGGGCGGCAAGCTGATCGTCATGGCCAGCCGCGCGCTGGCGCGCGTCGCCAGAAGCCCGGCCGACTACGAACGCGTCTACGACCGCGTGCTGTCGCAAGCCAAGGAGCCGGTGATCCTGCACTGGCTGGGCGACATGTTCGACCCGGCGCTCGCCGGATATTGGCTTGGAAGCGCCGCCGGCGGCGGCGCGGGGGGCAGCGCCGACGTGGCCGCGGCGATGGACACCGCGCTCGGCGTGATTGCCGCGCATGCCGACAAGGTGGACGGCATCAAGATCTCGCTGCTGGACAAGGACCAGGAGATCCGCATGCGCCGCCGCCTGCCGCCGGGCGTGCGCATGTACACCGGCGACGACTTCAACTACGCGGAGCTGATCGCCGGCGACGGCATCGGCGACACGCCCAACCAGCGCCAGAGCGATGCACTGCTGGGCATCTTCGACGCCATCGCGCCGGCGGCCAGCGCCGCCTTGGCCGCGCTGGCCGCCGACGACCTGGGCCGCTTCCACGCCATCCTGGCACCGACGGTGCCGCTGTCGCGCCACATCTTCCAGGCGCCGACGCGCTTCTACAAGACCGGCGTGGTGTTCATGGCCTGGCTCAACGGCCACCAGAGCCACTTCACGATGGTCGGCGGGCAGCAGAGCACCCGTTCGCTGCCGCACCTGGTGGAGCTGTTCCGCCTGGCCGATGCGGCCGGGCTGATCGAGCAGCCCGATCTGGCGGCCCAGCGCATGCGCACGCTGCTGGCGCTGCACGGCATCGAGTCATGAGCTGTTTGGCGCGACCCGGCGAGGACGGCCGATGAGAGACTTTTCGCGGGACCACCGCTGGCTGTCGATCAACACCGCCACGGTGCGCAAGCAGCGCGGGCAGGACTGGCCGCTGCTGCAGATCCTGGACGCCTGTGCGGCGCGCGACATCCGCGCGGTATCGCCGTGGCGCGACCAGGTGGCGGCGGCCGGCTTGCAGGCCACCGCGCGCAAGCTGCGCGAGCATGGCTTGAAGCTGTCGGGCTACTGCCGCGGCGGCATGTTCACCGACGACGATGCCACCGAGCAGAACCTGCGTGCGCTGGACGAGGCCTGCGAGCTGAACGCGCCCTGCCTGGTGCTGGTGGTCGGCGCCCTGCCCGGCGCGCTGAACGGCCAGGCGCAGCACAAGGACATCGCCTCGGCACGCGCCGTCGTGCGCGACGGCATCGCCACGCTGCTGGAACGCGCGCGCGAACGCGGCATGCCGCTGGCCATCGAGCCGCTGCATCCGATGTTCGCCGCCGACCGCGCCTGCATCAACACGCTGGAGCAGGCGCTGGACGTCTGCGACGAACTCGACCCGGCGCGCAGCGGCGCGCTGGGCGTCGCGGTGGATGTCTACCACGTGTGGTGGGACCCGAAGCTCTACGCGATGATCGAGCGCGCCGGCGGCCGGCGCATCCTGGCCTTCCACGTGTGCGACTGGCTGACGCCGACCACCGACCTGCTCAACGACCGCGGCATGATGGGCGACGGCGTCATCGACATCCCGCGCATCCGCGCCGCGGTGGAAGCCCAGGGCTATGCCGGCTACAGCGAGGTCGAGATCTTCTCCATGCACAACTGGTGGCAGCGCGATGGCGGCGAGACGCTGGATACCTGCATCCACCGCCACCAGCGCTGCGTCTGAGGCGCGGCTGCCCCGGACGCTAGCGACGCCGCGCTGACGCCTCAGCGCGGCTGGATCTGCGACGCCGGATAGACCTTGCCGCCGATCACCGTGCCCCACACCGCGATGTCGCGGATGGCCGCCGGCTTGACGTCGTGCGGGTCGGCGTCGAGCACCGTCAGGTCGGCCAGCTTGCCCGGCTCCAGGCTGCCCACCTTGTCGTCCAGGCCCAGCACGTAGGCGGCGTCGATGGTCACCATGCGCAGCGCCTGATCCAGCGTCACCGTCTGCCCCGCGCCGAGCGTGCGCTGGCCGGACTGGCCGTAGCGCGTCAGCGCCAGCGACACCGCCATCAGCGGCCGCGGCGGTGCGATCGGGTAGTCCGAATGCAAGGTGGTCGGCACGCCTTCGCGCACCAGCGTGCCGATCGGCGACAGATCCTCGGCGCGGTCCTTGCCGATCGCCGTGCCGTACATCTCGCCGCGCAGCCAGATGTAGTACAGATTGACGTTCGCCGACGCGCCCAGCGCCTTCATCGCGCGGATCTGGTCGTAGCGCGCCATGCCGAAGTGCTCGAAGGTGAAGCGATGGTCGAAGCGCGGCGTCTTGTTCTGCAGGCTGCGCAGCGCGGCGATGGTGGCGTCCTGCGCCTCGACGCCGATCGAGTGCACGAAGATCTGCTGGCCGTCCTTCCACCACGGCTCCATCAACCCGGCCAGACGCTCGGGCGGCGTGATCCACAGGCCCTCGTGGCCGTCGACGTAGCCGACGCCGCCGGGCTTGAAGGTCAGGCCGTTGAAGCTGTCGTCGGTGAAGAACTTGACGCCGCGGTACACCAGCCGGTCGGTGCTCTTGGCCTGCAGCGCGTGCACCGCCTCGATGGCCTTCTCCACCGTGCCGTACTTGGTGACGAAGTTGCGCATGTCGGGGATGGCCATCAGCCGCTGCGGCGTGGCCGGGTCGTTGAACACGGCGTTGAGCAGCGCCGGCTCGGCATCGACGCTGAAGACGCCCACCATGTGGTCGGTGGTCATCGTGATGCCGTTGCGGCGGTTCAGGTCGATCAGCCCGCGCATCAGCCGCGTCGCCTCGGCCGGCGCCAGCTTCGGCGCCACCAGCGGCACGATCACGTACGTCGCCGCCGCCGGGCCGAGGAACTGGCCGTTGAGCTCGCCCTTGTCGTCGCGGCCGACGCCCGGAATCTTGATGTCGTTCGGTATCTTGCGCTGCGCGATGACCACGCTGTTGACGTAGCCGTGGTGCTGCGACGCGTCCCAGACCAGCACCTGGCGGGTGCTCGAGATCTTGTCCAGGTCCTGCCGCGTCAGGTGCCGGCCCATCGCCGGCACGTCCCAGCCCCACACCAGCAGCGGCTGGTTCGGGTCCTTCAACTCGGCTTCGTAGCGGCGCATGCGCTCGAAGACCTCGGCCTCGTTCTTCACGCCCTTGATGTCCGGGCCGTAGGCCTGCACGGTGTCCAGCACCGCGATGTTCGGCAGGCTCGTGGTCATCGCGCCGAGCAGCGGATGCTGGTGCGCGTCGATGAAGCCGGGGAACACGATCTTGCCGGCAAGGCTTTCGTCGACGACCGTCGGCAACGCCGTGGTCCAGGGCTTCAGGTCGTCCAGCGAATCGCCGACGCCGACCACGCGCTCGTTGCACACCGCCATGGCCTTGGCCGTGGGGCGGCCCGGGTCCATGGTGTAGATCTTCTTGGCGACGAAGACGGTCAGCCGCTGGCACGGCGGCGCGCTGCCGCCCTCGTGGGCGAGGGCCCAGGTCGAGGCCAGCGTGGTCAATGCGAATGCCGCTGCACGGATGCCGAGGCGCATGGGGGATCTCCTTGTGTAGATAGCGCTGCACGCGGCAGCGTCGCGCATTGTCGAAGCCGGTCAATGTCCCGTCCAATGCATTTGTGGTGTTTAATTCATGCAGTGGATACAGCAATCGATCTGCGCCACCTGCGCCATGTGGTGATGCTGGCCGAGGAGCTGAACTTCGGCCGCGCCGCCGGCCGCGCGCACCTGTCGCAGACGGCGTTCAGCCGCAGCATCCAGGTGGCCGAGGACCGTTTCGGGCTGCGCCTGTTCGACCGCCACACGCGGTCGGTGCGCCTGACACCGGCCGGCGTGCAGCTGATCGCCCAGGCGCGCCAGCTGCTGGCCCAGGCCGCCGAGTTGTCGCGGCAGGTGGACGACCTGGCCCACGCCGAAGGCGGCCGGCTGGCCATCGGCGCCACCTTGTTGGCCGTCGACGACGTGCTGCTGAAGGTGCTGCCGGACTTCCGCCGGCTGCGCCCGCGGCTGGAGCTGGCCGTCGAGGTCGGCCACTGGCAGCACATGGCGCAATTGCTGGAGCAGGAGCGCATCGAGCTGTACGTCGGTTATCCGGGGCCGGCCGCGTCACGGCCGGGCTTCGAGGTGCGGCGCCTGCCGCCACGGCCGGCGTCGATCTTCTGCCGCGCGGACCATCCGCTCGCCCAGGGCGGCGCCGCGCTGGCGGGCAGGCGCCTGGCGGGTTTTCCGTGGGCCACGGTGCAGATGGCCGACGAGATCGGGGCGAAGCTGCGGTCGCTGCTGAAGCTGCCGCAGCAGGCCACGCTGCCGCTGTCCTTGAGCTGCGACAACCAGAGCCTGCTGCGCCAGGCCCTGCTCACCAGCGATGTGCTGCTGTTGACCTGGCGTTCGTGGCTGAAGGCCGAACTGGACGAAGGCGCGGTCGTCGACCTCGGCCTCCGGCTGCGCCTGCCGGCATCGGCCATGGGCATCGAATGCGCGATCGTGCGCCTGGCCGGCCGCAGCCTCTCGCCGGCGGCGACCCGGCTGGTGGACCTGGTGGTCAACGCCCCAGCCGCCTGAGGGCCGCGCACGCCGGCACTTGGCGGGCCAGCGCTCGGAGAGGCCCTCAGGCCGGTGCCAGCACCCCTCGGCGCACACGCCGCACATTGAAGGCGCTGACGATCAGCACGCCCTGCAGCAGCGACAGCGCCAGCCAGACGCTGCGGAAGGCGCCGTGGTCCATCAGCGTGCCGATGACCAGCGGCGCCACCGCCTGGCCGATGTCCAGCCCGGAATAGACCACGCCGTAGACACGGCCGGTGGCGTTGTCCGGCGCCGAACGCTTGACCAGCAGGTCGCGCGAAGGGCCGGCCATGCCCGAGACGAAACCCATCACGCCGAACAGCACGGGCACCGCCAGCGCCGGCAGCGGCATGAAGCCGATGGCCAGCGCCACCAGCGCCGCCAGCCCGAAGGCCAGGCCGACGATGCGCTCGGCACGCTCGGGGTCGCGGGCCATGAAGCCGCCCGCCACCATGCCGGCGGCACTGCACACCATGTAGATCGTCAGGCACAGCGCCACCAGCTGCACCGGCACGGCGTGCAGCTCGCGCGCCGACTGCGGCGCGAAGGTCTGCACGATGGACAGCGCGCCGGCATAGAAGAAGAAGAAGGCGAAGCACATCCACACCGCGGGGATCTTCAGGAATGCCAGCGAATGCTCCTGCGCCGCCGACGCGCCGGGTGCCGGCGCGGGCAGCGGCTCCACGGTGAGCGCGGCACGCCACAGCCACAGCAGCCCCAGCACGGCGAAGGCCAGCGCCGCGGCCACCAGCAAGGCCACGCGCCACGAGTAGGCGATGGTCAGCGGCACCAGCAGCACCGGCGCCACCGCCCAGCCCAGGCTGCCGGTGATGCCGTGCACGCTGTAGGCATGGCCCAGCCGCTCCTTGGCCACGCGGCGGTTGATCATGGTGTAGTCCACCGGATGGAACACGCCGTTGCCGAGGCCGGCCACCACCGCGAAGGCCGCCAGCGTCCAGTAGTTCTGCGCCGACGCATAGCCCAGCGCGGCCACGCCCAGCAGCGCCAGGCCGCTGAAGAGAATCGGCCGCGGCCCGTAGCGGTCGACCAGGAAACCCGACAGCGTCTGCACCACGCAGGACACGACGAAGAAGATCGTCAGCAGGAAGCCGAGCTGCGCGTAGCTCACCTGAAAGGCATCGCGCAGCCAGGGAAACAGCGGCGGCAGCAGCAACTGGCTGAAATGGCTGATGCAGTGGGCGGCGCCGACGAAGCCGATGACGGCTGCGTCCTTGCGCCAGGGGGTGGCCGGCAGGCTCAGGGTGCTCATGCGGCGATCGTAGGCGCGGCGCCGGCGTCCGGGTTACGATAGATCGACAACTTCTAGCGAGAACATGCCACGCCCCGCGTCGCCCACCCACCGGCACGCCGCGCTGCCGCCGGTGGAGCCCCAGCGCTTCATGCCGACGCGCGAACGGCCGGTGCGCGCCAAGTCGCGCCACCTGGAGCCGGACACCGACATCCTGCCGCACAGCCATGCCTGGGCACAGGTGGTGTTCTGCGCCTCGGGCGTGGCGCGCATCACCGCCGGCCAGCACACCTACCTGGTGCCGGCCTGGCGCGCGGTGTGGATCCCGCCGCACGTGGAACACGTGGTGACGGTGATCGAAGCCGCCGAACTGCGCACGCTGTACCTGCACCAGGAGCCCGACCGTCCCGGCCCCGGCGTGGCGCGCAAGGACAGCGGCGCCTGGCGCGGCTGCCGCGTGCTGGAGGTCTCGCCGCTGCTGCGCGAGCTGGTGCTGCAGATGGACGTGGCCATGGACGGCGGCGCCGCGCTGGACGCCCGCGCACGCGAGCGCGAGGCCCGGCTGGGCGACCTGGTGCTGGACGAACTGCGCCGCGCCGCGCCGGTGCGCCTGGGCATCGAGCTGCCGCAGGACAAGCGCCTGCGCCAGCTGTGCGAGGCGGTGCTGCAGGATCCGGCGCGCCACGACACGCTGGACGGCTGGGCGCGCGAGACGGCCGCCAGCCCGCGCACCGTGGCGCGGCTGTTCCGCCAGCAGCTGGATACCAGCTTCGGCCCGTGGCGCCAGCAGGTGCTGCTGGCGCACGCGCTGCGGCTGGCGGCGCAGGGCCGGCCGATGGGGCTGATCGCCGCCGAGCTGGGCTATGCCAGCCCCAGCGCTTTTTCGGCGATGGTGCGGCGCGCGGTGGGCCAGCCGCCCAGCCGCTTCTTCGCCAGCCCCGCCTGAGACAATGCGCATCCGGCCCGAAGGAGGCCCGCCATGGAATCCGTGCTCTACGACTTCACCCGCCAGGACGCCAGCGGCGCCGTGTGCACCACCCGCGCCTGGGCCAAGGTGCCCGAGCGCCTGAGCCCGGCCGCGCGCGAAACCGCGATGGCGCGCGCCGCCGAACTGCTGAAGGCGCAGGACGCCGTGCTGGTGGCCCACTACTACGTCGACGGCGACCTGCAGGACCTGGCGCTGGCCACCGGCGGCATCGTCGCCGATTCATTGGAGATGGCGCGCTTCGGCCGCGACCATGCGGCGCAGACCCTGGTGGTGGCCGGCGTGCGCTTCATGGGCGAGAGCGCCAAGATCCTGTCGCCGCACAAGCGCGTGCTGATGCCCGACCTGGACGCCACCTGCTCGCTGGACCTGGGCTGCCCGGCCGACGACTTCGCGGCCTTCTGCGACGCCCACCCCGACCGCCAGGTGGTGGTCTATGCCAACACCAGTGCGGCGGTGAAGGCGCGCGCCGACTGGATGGTCACCAGTTCCTGCGCGCTGGCCATCGTGCAGCACCTGAAAGACCAGGGCCAGAAGATCCTGTGGGCGCCCGACCGCCACCTGGGTCGCTACATCCAGGACCAGACCGGCGCCGACATGCTGCTGTGGAACGGCGAGTGCATCGTGCACGACGAGTTCAAGGCGCTGGAGCTGGAGCTGCTGCGGAAGCAGCATCCGCAGGCCATGGTGCTGGTGCACCCGGAGTCGCCTGAAGGCGTGGTGCGCCAGGCGCACGTGGTCGGCTCCACCTCGCAGCTGCTGAAGGCGGTGATCGACGGCACGGCGCAGGAATACATCGTGGCCACCGACAACGGCCTGATGCACCGCATGCGCCAGCTGGCGCCGGGCAAGACGCTGATCGAGGCGCCCACCGCCGGCAACAGCGCCACCTGCAAGAGCTGCGCGCACTGCCCGTGGATGGCGATGAACGCGCTGCAGGGCGTGGTGGGCTGCCTGGAGACGGGCCGTGGCGAAATCCACGTGCCCGAGCCGGTGCGCAGCCAGGCGCTGGGCTGCATCGAGCGCATGCTGGATTTCGTCAAGGCGCATCCGGGCAGCATCGCCCAGCCGCGCAGCGGCTTCGTGCCCAACATCGGAGTGGCCTGATGCAATTCGAGCACAACGAATCGCTGGAGCAGGCGCGCACGCGCAACATACAGGACGCGCTGCGCGAGGACGTCGGCACCGGCGACTGGACCGCCATGCTGGTGCCGGCCGGGCGCCGCGTGCAGGCGCAGGTGGTGGTGCGTGAAGACGCGGTACTGTGCGGCCGCGACTGGTTCGACGGCGTCTTCGCCGCGCTGGGCGGCCCCACGCGCATCGACTGGCGCTTTGCCGAGGGCGCGGACATGCCCGCCGACAGCGTGGTGTGCCGCATCGAGGCCGAGTCGCGCCTGCTGCTGACCGCCGAGCGGCCGGCGCTGAACTTCCTGCAGCTGCTCAGCGGCACGGCCAGCGCGACGCGGCGCCACGTGCGCGCCATCGAAGGCGCGTCGCCCAACCCCAAGGGCTGCGCCATCCTGGACACGCGCAAGACCCTGCCCGGCCTGCGCCAGGCACAGAAATACGCGGTGCGCGTCGGCGGCGGCCAGAACCAGCGGCTGGCGCTGTGGCACGGCATCCTCATCAAGGAGAACCACATCGCCGCGGCCGGCAGCGTGCCCGAAGTGATGCGCCAGGCACTGGCGCTGAACGCCGGCGTGACGATCCAGATCGAGGTCGAGACGCTCGATCAGCTGCAGCAAGCGCTGGCCGCCGGCGCCACCAGCGTGCTGCTCGACAACTTCCCGCTGGCGCGCGTGCGCGACGCGGTGGCGCTGACGGCCGGCCGCGCACGGCTGGAGGTCTCGGGCGGCGTCACCCTGGAACGGCTGCGCGAGATCGCCTCCACCGGCGTGGACTGCATCTCGCTCGGCAGCCTGACCAAGGACGTGCGCGCGGTCGACTACTCGATGCGCGTGCAGGGCTGATCAGCGCGGCAGGCTCTTCGCGCGCCGCGTCAGCACCGTCGGGAAGCTGACCGGCAGCGTCTGCGGGAAGTCGCGGCTGTAGTGCAGGCCGCGGCTCTCGTGGCGCATCAACGCCGAACGCACGATCAGTTCGGCGCAGACCACCAGGTTGCGCAACTCCAGCAGGTCGCGCGTCACGCGGAAGTTGGCGTAGTAGTCGTCGATCTCGCCCTTGAGCAGCTTGATGCGGTGCAGCGCCCGCTCCAGCCGGCGCGTGGTGCGCACGATGCCCACGTAGTTCCACATCAGCAGGCGCAGCTCGTCCCAGTTGTGCGCGATGACCACCTGCTCGTCGGCGTCCTCGACCTGGCTTTCGTCCCAGTCGGGCACGCCTTCGGCCGGCACGTCGGCGCTCTGCAGGATGCGCTCGGCACAGCAGGTGCCCACGACCACGCATTCCAGCAGCGAGTTGCTGGCCAGCCGGTTGGCGCCGTGCAGGCCGGTATAGGTGGTCTCGCCCACCGCGTACAGGCCGGGCAGGTCGCTGCGCCCGTCCAGGTCGGTGACCACGCCGCCGCAGGTGTAGTGCGCGGCCGGCACCACCGGAATGGGCTGGCGCGCGATGTCGATGCCCAGCGACAGGCAGCGCGCATGGATCGTCGGGAAGTGTTCCTTCAGGAAGGCCTCGCCCAGGTGCGTGGCATCCAGCCACACATGGTCCAGGCCGTGCTTCTTCATCTCGAAGTCGATGGCGCGGGCGACGATGTCCCGCGGCGCCAGTTCGAGGCGCGCGTCGTGGTCCTGCATGAAGCGCGTGCCCCCGGGGTCACCCGGTCCGGTGGACGGCAGCTTCAGCTGCGCGCCCTCTCCGCGCAGCGCTTCGGTGATGAGGAAGCTGCGCTCCTGCGGGTGGTACAGGCAGGTCGGATGAAACTGGATGAACTCCATGTTGCCGACGCGACAGCCCGCGCGCCAGGCCATGGCGATGCCGTCGCCGGTGGCCGTGTCGGGGTTGCTGGTGTAGCGGTAGACCTTGCCCACGCCGCCGGTGGCCAGCACCACCGCCGAGGCGCGCAGCGTCTCCACGCGCCGGCGGTCCATGTCCAGCGCATACACGCCATGGCAGCGCGGCAGCGCCTCGTCGGCCGCCCCTCGCAGGTGGCGGGTGGTGATCAGGTCCACCGCCATCCAGCGCTGGCGCAGCACGATGTTCGGATGCGCACGCGCCTTGGCCAGCAGGGCATCGTGGATCGCCTTGCCGGTGGCGTCGGCCGCATGGGCGATGCGCCGCACGGCGTGGCCGCCTTCGCGCGTCAGGTGCAGGCCGAGCGGCCCGCTGGGGTCGGCGGAGAACGGCACGCCCTGCTCCACCAGCCATTCCACCGCCATCGCGCTGCGTTCGGCGATGAAGCGCGCCGTCTGCTCGTCGACCAGACCGGCGCCGGCATCCTGCGTGTCGCGCACGTGCGATTCGACGCTGTCGTCATCGCCCAGCACGCCGACGATGCCGCCCTGCGCCCAGGCGGTGGCGCCTTCGTCGAGCTCGCGCTTGGCCAGCACCACCACCGGCCGCTGCGACGCCACGCGCAAGGCCACCGCCAAGCCGGCCAGGCCGGCACCGACGACGACCACCGGCGCAAGCGGTGAAGAAGAGGATGAAGGCATGGCCGAGGTCCGCATTTTCGTGATGCATTCTACGAAGCGACGGCTGCGCAGGGTTTCTGCACTTGCTGCGCTGCGGCGTGTGCGCTAACGCACACCCGCGCGGGAGGACGGGCTCCTACACTCGGCGCCGCCCGGCCTCAGGGTTGCCGCCATACCAGGTAAGCCATGTCGAATTTCGTGCAAGACCGCCGTCCGCCGGTGGCCCCCGGCTACGCCGAACGCGACACCGAGCTGATGTCGCCGGCCACGCAGATCGTCAGCGACAAGGACACCTATCTGGGCAATGCGGCCAGCGACATCGGTCGGCGCATCGCCGACGACCAGCTGGAGCTGTTCGTGGTGTGCCATCCGGCCGAGGCCATGCTGCAGCAGTTCGCACAGCTGTCGCCGGAGTTCATGGCCATCCACGACATCGGCGCGGCCATCTCGGCGCGGCTGCTGGGCGCGGTGGCCACCGCGTCGTCGCGCAAGCTGCAGAAGCTGGTCATCCGCCGCCAGGGCTATGGCGTGGCATTGGCCACCTTGCAGTTCGTGGAACTGCCGCTGTCGCCGGGACGCAACCTGCGCGTCTACACCACGCAGATCGACGCCGACACGCAGACGCGCCGCCAGCTGGCCCACGTGCTGCTGGCCCACAGCCGACTCGCCGTGGTGATGGTCGGCGACCTGCCCGCGCACGCGCTGGACAGCAGCCTGCAGCCACTGCGCGAGTCCATCGCCGCGGGGCCCTGGCCCAACCGGCAGATGCTGATGGTGCCGCTGGGCTCGGCGGCGACGCTGCCCGCGCAGGCCGCGTCGCTGGCCGGACACAGTGGCGTGACCGTACGCACCACGCCGCAGGTCAGCCGGCCGGCAGATGCGTGGTCGTACATCAGCGGTGCCTGGAATCGCCTGAATAGCGCGCCCGAGAGCGCACGTGCACGTGCAACCGCGCCTGTACCCACCCCCGCGGCCGCGCCGCCGAAGGTGCACGAGTTCCTGCCCACGCAGCCGCTGGAACTGAGCCCGATGCCCGGCGTCGCCGCGCAGTCCCTTGCGGCGCAGGCCACCGGGAGTCCGGGGCCATGGGGTGAGTACGTGCGCCGCTGTGCCGCGATCAAGGGCGCCATCGAATGCTGCGCGTTCGACATCGACACCCAGCGTTCGCTGGCACATTCGGGCACGCCGCGCATGGCCGATCGCCTGGCGGCCAAGGGCACGATGCTGCAGGCGGTGATGACCGACTCGGCCAAGGTGCTGGGCCTGGGCGCGTCCCATCCGGACGCGACGATCACGCTGGACCATCATCACCTGCTGCTGCGGCCCGTGCCCGGGCATCCGCGCGTGGTGCTGCACATGGTGCTGGACCGCCAACAGGGCAACGTGGGCCTGGCACGCGCGCAGCTGCAACAGGTCGACCAGGCGCTACTCGGTCACGGTTGACACAACGCCTCCCCCCGAGCGCGGGGATGCGCCGGGCGATGAAGCCCGGTAGCCTCCGTGGCACGGATGCAAAGTGCATCCGCGGTTCCCACGAGGTCGAAGCAAGCATGAAGAAGTCTCTCCCCGGTCTGGCCGTGACCGTCCTGCTGTGCGGCATGTCGGTGGCCTCCCAGGCCGCCACCATGACGTTGTCGAGCTGGACTTTCGGCAACGGCAATTCCGTCAATGCGACGACGCCGGCCTACGGCGGTCATGCCGGCGGCTTCAGCGGCACCCTGTCTGGCGCCGGTGCGCCTTTCGACGGCAACATCGACACCTACTGCGTCGAGCTCACACAGACCTTCAACTGGAACGTCGGCCACAACGTCACAGTGACGACGGCGGACAGCTATTTCGGCAGCAGCAAGGCGGCTACCCTGGTCAAGCTGCTGAGCTACGCCAACCCGCTGGTCTCGGGCGCGGCCGCGGGCACCCAGGACGACTACTCGACGTCGCTGCAGCTGGCCATCTGGAACACCGTCTACGACACGGACGACACCCTGGCGGGCGGCGCCTTCAAGGACACCAGTGGCTTCGCCGCCAAGGCCACCGACTTCCTGCAGGGCGCGAAGAACAAGCTCGGCGACCTCGACCTGTGGGTGCTGGCATCGCCGAACCACCAAGACCAGCTGATCTGGCGCGACCGCCTCCCGCCGCAGGAAGTCCCCGAGCCGGCCAGCCTGGCCCTGGCGCTGGCTGCGCTGGGTGGGCTGGGCGTGAGCTCGCGGCGCCGCCGGTCCCGCTGAACTCCGACGGGCCCCGCAGGGCCCGCCGGAGTCGTCAGTGCACCACGCGGCCGAACGAGAACTCGCCGTCCACCACGTTCACCGGGATCACGTCCTTGGGGCCGAAGCGCCCCTCCAGGATGAGCTTGGACACCGGGTTCTCGATGCGCTGCTGAATCGCCCGCTTCAGCGGCCGCGCGCCGAACACCGGGTCGAAGCCGACCTTGGCCAGCTCGGCCAGCGCCGCCGGCGACACGTCGAGCTTCATCTCCAGCTTCTCGAGCCGCTGTTCCAGCACCTTCAGCTGGATCTTGGCGATCGCCTCGATGTTCTCGCGGCCCAGCGCGTGGAAGACCACGGTCTCGTCGATGCGGTTCAGGAACTCGGGCCGGAAGTGCTGCTTGACCTCGGTCATCACCGCCTCGCGGATCAGCTCGCTGTCCTGCCCGGTCATCTGCATGATCATGTGTGACCCCAGGTTGCTGGTCATCACGATGATCGCGTTCTTGAAGTCCACGGTGCGACCCTGGCCATCGGTCAGACGGCCGTCGTCCAGCACCTGCAGCAGCACGTTGAACACGTCCGGGTGGGCCTTTTCCACCTCGTCCAGCAGCAGCACGCAGTAAGGCTTGCGACGCACCGCCTCGGTCAGCGCCCCGCCCTCGTCGTAGCCCACGTAGCCCGGCGGCGCGCCGATCAGCCGGCTCACGGAGTGCTTCTCCATGAACTCGCTCATGTCGACGCGGATCATGTGATCCTCGCTGTCGAACAGGAAGCCGGCCAGCGCCTTGCACAGCTCGGTCTTGCCCACGCCCGTGGGGCCCAGAAACAGGAACGACCCCGTCGGCCGGTTGGGGTCCGACAGGCCGGCGCGGCTGCGACGGATGGCATCGGACACCGCGACGATGGCTTCGTCCTGGCCGACCACGCGCTCGTGCAGCTTGGCTTCCATGTGCAGCAGCTTGTCGCGCTCGCCCTGCATCAGCTTGCTCACCGGGATGCCGGTGGCCCGCGAGACCACTTCGGCGATCTCTTCGGCGCCCACCGTGGTGCGCAGCAGCAGCGGCCGGTGCTCGCCCTTCTTGTCGGACTCCTGCATCTCCTTGAGCCGCTTCTCGATCGCCGGCAGCCGACCGTACTGCAGCTCGGCCACCTGGTCGAACTGGCCCCGGCGCGTCAGCTCCTCGATCTTCAGGCGCAACTGGTCGCGCTCCTTCATCAGCTCTTCGGAGCCCTGGCTGGCCGCCTTCTCCGACTTCCAGATCTCGTCCAGATCGACGTACTCGCGCTCGAGCTTGCCGATCTCTTCTTCGATCAGGCCCAGGCGCCGCACCGAGGCTTCGTCCTTCTCCTTCTTGACCGCTTCGCGTTCGATCTTCAGCTGGATCAGCCGACGGTCGAGCTTGTCCATCGCCTCCGGCTTGGAGTCGATCTCGATCTTGATCTTGGCCGCGGCCTCGTCGATCAGGTCGATGGCCTTGTCCGGCAAGAAGCGGTCGGTGATGTAGCGGTGGCTCAGCTCGGCCGCGGCGACGATCGCCGGGTCGGTGATCTCCACGCCGTGGTGCAGCTCGTACTTCTCTTGCAGCCCGCGCAGGATGGCCACCGTGGCCTCGACGCTGGGCTCGTCGACCATCACCTTCTGGAAGCGGCGCTCCAGCGCAGCGTCCTTCTCGACGTACTTGCGGTACTCATCCAGCGTGGTCGCGCCGATGCAGTGCAGCTCGCCGCGCGCCAGCGCGGGCTTGAGCATGTTGCCGGCGTCGATGGCGCCTTCGGCCTTGCCGGCGCCGACCATGGTGTGCAGCTCGTCGATGAACAGCACGATGCGGCCTTCGTCCTGGGCCACTTCCTTGAGCACGGCCTTCAGCCGCTCCTCGAACTCGCCGCGGTACTTGGCGCCGGCCAGCAGCCCGGCCATGTCCAGCGACAGCACGCGCTTGTCCTTCAGGCTCTCAGGCACCTCGCCGTTGACGATGCGCTGCGCCAGGCCTTCGACGATCGCCGTCTTGCCCACGCCCGGCTCGCCGATCAACACCGGGTTGTTCTTGGTGCGCCGCTGCAGCACCTGGATGGCGCGGCGGATTTCGTCGTCACGCCCAATCACGGGATCGAGCTTGCCGCTGCGGGCGCGCTCGGTGATGTCGACCGTGTACTTCTTCAGCGCCTCGCGCTGGCCTTCGGCTTCGGCCGAATCGACCTTCTGCCCGCCGCGCACGGCTTCGATGGCCGCAGTCAGCGCCTTGCGCGTCAGCCCGTGGCCGCGCACGATGCCGCCGATGTCGCTCTTGGCCTCGGCCAGGGCCAGCAGGAACATCTCGCTGGCGATGAACTGGTCGCCGCGCTTGCCGGCTTCCTTCTCGGCGGCCTGCAGCAGCTGCACCAGGTCGCGCCCGACCTGCACCTGGCCGCCGCCCTGCACGCTGGGCAGGCCGTTGATCAGGCTGTCCATCGCAGTCTTCAGCGCCGCGGTATCGGCACCCGACCGGTCGAGCAGGGCCTTGGGCCCGTCGGGTTGCTCCAGCATCGCCGCCAGCAGGTGGGCCGGTTCGACGTAAGGGTTGTCGCGCGCGACCGCCAGGCTTTGGCCTTCGGCCAGGGCCTGCTGGAACGCAGTGGTCAGTTTGTCCAGACGCATGGGTAGAAACTCCTTTGATTGCAAGGGCATTTTGGGCATGCCCCCCCCAATTTCAAGACCATGCCGCGGGATTTGCGTTGGGAATCGCCCTCTCTATACTCGTCGCGCGCTCGGCCCCTGGCAACTGGAACCATCGATACCGCGCTGACGATGCTGGCGTCCTCCCCACACACCCACCGTCGCGGCCGCCTTCGACGCTGGCTGCATGCGCTGTATGTGGCGGCCGTCGTGGGCAGCGGCGTGCACCTGCTGCACAGCTGGCAGGTGCCGCTGGAACTGCCGGCCACCGCCATGCTGGCCGGCGTGGCGCAGATCTACACGCCGGCGCCGCCCGATGACTTCGATGCCCGGCGTCACCTGGCGGTGGTGGCCATCGACGACGAGCGCTTCAAGCGCGACTACCGCGGCGCGTCGCCCCTGGACCGCTGCACCTTGCGCAACGACCTGCAGCAACTGTTGAGCAACCCCAAGATCCAATTGCTGGCCATCGACCTGGACCTCTCGCCCACCGACCCCATCGGCTACCAAGCCTACATCGCGCAGCAAAAGATCGGGCAGTGTCGGGCGACCGGCGAGTTTGCAATCAACGAACGAACCCACCGCTGCCAGTGCGAACTGGAGCAGTTCCTGCAGCAGAAATCGCAGGACCTGCGCATCATCGCCATCTCGCCGCTGTCACCGACCGAAGGCCGCACCCGTGGCGAGCCCTGGGACGACCCCACGGTCTTTCCGCATATCCAGTTCGGCCAGGCCCGGCTGGATCTGCGCTTCGGCATGGTCTACGACTACGCGTTCTGGCCGCCGGTAGAAGGCGAGCCGCGGCCGCCGATCGCCGAGCTCATCACGCTGCAGATGTGCGAGCTGGCCGCCCAAAAGGCGGCATCACCCCATGCCTTTGCCTGGCCATCGCCGAAGCGATGCGACAAGGTGCGCCAGCAGCCGAAGAGCGCGCACCCCTACCCGATTTCCTACTTCGAGACCCGGTACCTGCACAACGGCGGCTTCCCGCTGGGGCTGGCCGACCCCTGCCTGGCCGGCCAGGCGCAGGAGCGCGAAGCGCGCCAGCAGGGCTGCGACATCCGCATGGTGCTGCTGGGCGGCAGCTACGGCCTCGCCGACCATTGGCTGACGCCGCTGGGCGAACGAAATGGCCTGGAGATCCACGGCGCGATCGCCGCCCAGCTGCGCTCGCACACCTGGTCGGGTGTCGGGTTCGTCATCGACATCCTGCTGGGCGGCCTGCTCTTCGGCCCGCTGGCGCATTGGATGTGGGGGCGCTATTTCGCCCAACGCTGCCAGGCGCCGCCAGCGCGCAGCGGCTGGCGGCACCCGCGCATGGCCTATCGGTGGTTCATCGCTCTGGGCCTGGCCTTCGGCTTGCTCGTGGCCGGGCTGGCCGTGCTCTCGACCTTCGCCTACGCCTACTGGGGCTGGTGGATCAGTCCGGTGCCGATGGCCATCGGCATGCTCGTCGAGGCCGCCATCGGCAGCGGCGTGCACGCGGCCACCCACGAACTCGAACATGCGCAGGTGACGATCGCCGACCAGCAGCGCACCATCTCCGGCCTGCAGTCGACACTGTCCGGCGTGCCCGCCGAGGCAGACACAAGCGCTTCGACCGGCGCGGCCGCCGTCCCCTGGGCCACCCGGCTGCCCACGGCAGTGGCGTGGCTGCTGATCGGCATCGCCACCTATGGGGTGTTGAGTGAGCTCTTTTGAGCGACGAGGTGACCTGATGAAGTGGCTTCGAATTTCCCTCTGCGCCATCGCCCTGGCCGCGGCAGCGTGGCCTGCCGCAGCCACCGACATGCCGTGCCTCAAGGGCAAGCAGGCCGAGCTGGTGCGCGCGTCCGATCTGTTTGCCGCACTGAAGTCGGTGTGGTCCGGCCCGCAGTGCGCCCAGGTCGGCAGGGTGGTGGCCCAGCTGCAGGCGAGGCCGGTGCAGGGGGGCCGCAAGCTGCAGGGCGCCAAGGCGCTCGACGCCGAGGCCGCCCGCAAAGAGCTGGAGGCAGCCCGTGCCGACCCGGAATTCACGCGCAAGGTGGCCGCCGCGTCCGAAGGCGTCACCGACCCGACGGCGCGGCTGGTCGTCGAGACCGCTTTGCTCGAGGACGAAGGCCATTTCTCGGCCAGCCAGCTGCTGATGGATGAGATCGCCGCCAAGACACAGGGGGCCCGATGAAAGCACACCTCCGTCTCGTCGCCGGCCTCGCCATGGCCGCCACGCTGTTGGATGCCGGCGCCGCCAACCTGCTGGACCGCGCCGGCGGCCTGCTCGGCGACCTGCGCTCCGCGATCACGCCGGCGTCGGCACCGTCAGCAGCGCCCCCACCCTCGACCTCGTCGCCGCCCTCGCCTTCGCCATCACCTTCGCCATCTCCCACGGCCTCGCCTGCTCCTGCGGCGCAGCCCCGCCCGGCACCTGGCGCCACGCCGGCGGCCGTGACGGTGGGCCGCAAGCGCGTGCCACTGAGCAGCGCCGTCGTCGACCTGCATTGCCAACGCGTGGTCGACCCCTTCGAGCTGAACGCCAACGTGGGTGCGCTGGCGTCGCTGGCCACCTCGGGCGTGGCCGACTCGCTGCCCGGCCTGCTGACGCGCGGCGGCTCGGCGCAGGCCTCGGGGCACCGCATCTCGCGCTCGGTGCGCGAGCAGGCACTGCTGCTGAACTGGATGCCGATGACGCTGGAGCAGCGCTACGGGCAGCTGATCCACGACGACGCGCTGACCGCCGGCGTGCTGGTCGAACGCGACAGCACGCTGGGCAAGCGGCTGTACCCGAAAGCCGACGAGTTGCTCGCGACCATCCTGTCCGGCGTCGACGAGCCGCATCCGTACCGCTTCGAGCTGTACATCCGCAAGGCCAACGAGAACAACGCGATGGCCCTGCCCGGCGGCATCGTCTACATCGACGCCGGCCTGCTGCGTGACGCCGACCTGGCCATGGCGCGCTTCGCCTTGGCGCACGAGATCAGCCATGTGCTGCGCCGGCACGAGACACGCATCGCCCAGGCGCGGGTCATCGACACCATCTCCCTCACCGGCGCGGCCAGCGACCTGGTGAGCGTGGTGCGCGACCCGGCGTCGCTGAGCACCGGGGTGCTGAAGACCGCGGCCGCCGGCCACAAGAGCTTCAGGCAGCACTATGGCGACCAGGAACTGCAGGCCGATTCCTGCGCCGTGCGCGTGCTGTACGTCGCGCTGGACAACCCGGTCGAGGTGGACAAGGCCATCGGCGCTTTCATCGCCACCCTGCCCGCCGACGCGCCGCCGGCCAAGGCGACGGGCAGCGGCCCCGGAGGCGTGGGCGACCTGGTCGTCGAAGTCAGCCAGCCGGTGGACCGCCATCCGTCGACGCGCGAGCGCATCGACAACCTGAAAGCCGTGCGTACGGCGGCCAAGGACGCGCCCGCCGTCACTCGCTAATCAATCGCTGGCCGGCCCGCCACTTATTCGAGGCTCTCGTCGCCCTCGCCGTCGGCATAGAGGCATTCGCGGCCCAGGCGGTCAAGGCACAGCTCGGCCGTCAAGGGAAGCATCAGCGAGCCGCAGCGCGAGTCGCGGTACAGGCGCTCCAGCGGCTGGGTCTTCAGCATCGCCTGCCCGCCGCAGGTGCGCAGCGCCAGGCTGCAGATGGCGTTGGCGTTTTCCATCACCGTGTAGTGCGCGGCATGCAGGCGCTGCCGTGCCTCGGCGTCGGGGTCGATGCCGGCGTCGCGCAGGCTGCACAGGAACAGCGCGCGCGTCTGCTCCAGCTTGATGCGCATCTCGGCCACCGCCGCCTGTTTGGTCGGGTACATGCGCCGCTTCACCGGCGACATGCCGGGCAGCTCGGCACGCAGGTACAGGACGGTGAAGTCATAGGCCGCCTGCGCGATGCCCAGGTAGGCCGGCGCCTGCGCCGTGTAGATGTGCGGATAACGCTGCGTGGCCTGGTGGTACATGCCCTCCGGCAGCAGCCGCGCGCTGTCGGGCACGAACACATCCTGCAGCAGCAGGTTGCGGCTGACGGTGCCGCGCATGCCCAGCGGGTCCCAGTCGCCGCAGACCTGCAGCCCGGCCGCGTCCGCCGGCACCGCCAGGTACAGCGCGTCGTCCAGCGCGGCGCCGGGTCGGTCGGGCGTGCACAGCACGGCATAGCTGTCGGCCGCGCCGGACATCGATACGAAGATCTTGCGGCCGTTCAAACGGTAGCCACCGTCGACGCGATGGGCGCGCGTGGCCCACGGCGCCTTGCCGGCCGCCGCCGCGCCGCCCTCGGAGAAGGGCTGCGCATACAGCCGGCCCTCGCCGACGATGCGCCCGAAGTGCAACCGACGATGGCGCTCGTGTTCGGCGCGCTGCGCCGCAGTCATGTCCAGCAGGTCGGCGATCAGGCCCATGCCCAGGCAGGCCGAGACGTGCATGCTGAAGCACAGCGCCGTGGCCGCGCAGTGCCGGCCCAGCTCGGCGATGACCAGCGCGCTGGTGGCGAAGTCGGCGCCCAGGCCACCGTAGGCCGCCGGCACGCCCAGCGCCAGCAGCCCGGCCTGGCGCAGCGCGTCGAAGCTGTCGGCGGGGAAGCTGGCGTCGCGGTCGTGGCGCGCGGCATGCAGCGCCAGGCTGCGGCGCCCGACCTCGGCGGCAAGCGCGATCAGCTCGCCTTGCCGCGCCTCCCGCAGGCTCGCGCTGCCGGCGATGGGCAGCGGGGCGTACCTGGCCGTGGCCTCGTGCAGCGTCATGTGTGGCTCCCGGGTCAGAGGATCTCGCCGAGCATGCGGTAGTGGCCGGACTGGAAGACCAACGGCATCAGCGGCGCCTCGCTGACGCGCAACACGCGGCCGATGAACAGCAGGTGGTCGCCCGCGGGCTGTGCCGACACCTGTTCGCACTCGAACACCGCGGCGCAGCCGCCGAGCACCGGCGCGCCGCCCAGCCCGTCGGACCACAGCCCTTCGGCAAACTTGTCCGGCACCGGCGAGGCGAAGCGCCGCGACAGGTCCACCTGGTTTTCGGCCAGCACGTTGATGGCGAAGTGCGACGCCGCCACGAAGGCCTGCAAATTGGGGCTGGCGCTGCGCAGCGACCACAGCACCAGCGCCGGCTCCAGCGACAGCGCACTGAAGGAATTGGCCGTGAGCCCGACCCAGCCGCCGTCGCCCGCACGGCAGCCGACGATGGTCACGCCGGTGGCAAAGCGCCCGAGCGCCGCGCGCAGCACCAGCGCGGGCAGTTCGGCGGAAACCAGGTGCTGGTTCATCTCAGGCGCGCAGCACCCACCGCGCCAGCGCGAAGCCCGCCGCCGCGCAGGCCAGCGACCCCAGCACGTGCGCCGCCGCATGCAGGCCGGCCAGGCCGAACTGGCCCCGGTCGAGCAACTGCAGCGACTCGCCGGAGAAGGCCGAAAAGGTGGTCAGCCCACCCAGCAGGCCGGTGATGACGAAGGCCCGCGGCAGCGCCAGCGGCCACTGCTCGAAGCCGATCAGCGCGGCGCCGATCAAGAAGCCGCCGGCGCAGTTGACCAGCAGCGTGCCCAGCGGAAAGCCTGCCCAGACCGGGTTCAGCCACAGACCCACCCACCAGCGCAGCATGCCGCCGACGGCCGAGCCCAGCGCCACCGCCAGCAGCGTCGTCCAGGGAGCGGTGGCGACCATGTCCGCGCTGCGTGCCCGCGTCAGCCGGCATTGCCGGAGCGCAGGCCCCAGCGCTCCAGCGCGGCATCGTCGCCGCTGCGCGCGT
Organism: Rubrivivax sp.; assembly: GCA_019635285.1. GTDB lineage: Bacteria > Pseudomonadota > Gammaproteobacteria > Burkholderiales > Burkholderiaceae_C > Rubrivivax. The sequence continues at coordinate 46,096 of JAHBZS010000027.1, forward strand.
CGACCCAGCGTGCGCCGTCGGCGCCCAGTTCCTTCTTCCAGAACGGTGCCTGCGTCTTCAGGTAGTCCATCAGGAACTCGCAGGCCTGGAAGGCCTGCGCACGGTGCGCCGACGTGACGGCCACCAGCACGATCTGGTCGCCCGCCTGCAGCAGGCCGACGCGGTGCACGACGCGCGCGGCGCGGATGTCGAAGCGCTGCAGCGCGGCGTCGATCATCGCCTCGATCGCCGACTCGGTCATGCCCGGATAGTGCTCCAGCTCCATGCCGCTCAGCGCCCGGCCGCTGCCGTGCTCGCGCACCGTGCCGACGAAGGCGACGACCGCGCCGACGCCGGCATCGCCCTCGCGCAACGCCGCCACTTCGGCCGACAGGTCGAAGTCGGCTTCGCGGATGGACACGCGCCCGGTCATCGGCCCACCCTGCGCGCGGCGCGCTCCGGGATGGACGCTGGGGGGCGGCCCGGCGCGTGCATGCTCAGCCGCCGGTCACCGGCGGGAAGAAGGCCACCTCGGCGCCATCGATCAGCGGCGTGCTTTCGTCGCACATGCGCCGGTCCTGCGCGCAGCGCACCGCACGGCCGCGCGCCAGCACCTCGGCGTGGCGGGCGCTGCTGGCGGCCAAGGCGTCGCGCAGCGCGCCCAGCGTGCTGCCGGCGGGCATGTCGACCGCCTGCTGCGCGCCGAGCGCCTCGCGCAGCGACGCGAAATAGCGGACCTGGACCTTCATCGCGCGATCAGTTCGGGCAGAGGCAGGAAGCGTACCGTATCGCCGCGCCGGAAGGCGTGGCCCGGCGGGTTGTCCACCAGGCCGTCGGCCCAGACCACCGAGGTCAGCACCGCCGAGCTCTGGTTGGGGAACAGCGACAGGCCGCCCTCGGCATTGAGCCGCACGCGCAGGAACTCGCGGCGCTTGTCCGCCCTGGGCCAGTCGAAGTCGGCACGCATCGGCACCCCCGCGGGCGGTGCCGGGTCGGCGCCCTGCAGCGCCCGCAGCAGCGGCGCCACGCACAGCAAGAAGGTGACGAAGCTGGACACCGGGTTGCCGGGCAGGCCGACGAACAGCGCCTCGGGCCCGCCGGCGCTGCGCACGGCGCCGAAGGCCAGCGGCTTGCCGGGCTTGATGGCCACCTGCCACACGTCCAGGTGCCCTTCGGCCTGCACCGCGGGCTTCAGATGGTCTTCTTCGCCGACCGACACGCCGCCGGTGCTGAGGATCAGGTCATGCCCCGCCGCGGCACCGCGCAGCGCGTCGCGCGTGGCCTGCAGGCGGTCGGGCACGATGCCGAAATCGGTGCATTCGCAGCCGCAGGCCTGCAGCAGCGCGCGCAGCATGAAGCGGTTGGAGTTGTAGATGGCGCCTGGCTTCAGCGGCTGGCCGGGCATGACCAGTTCATCGCCGGTGGACAGCAAGGCGACCCGCGGCCGCCGCAGCACCTGCAATTGCGCCGCGCCGACGCTGGCCGCCAGGCCCAGCGCCTGCGGCGTGAGGCGCGCCCCGGCCGCCAGCACCACGTCGCCGGCACGCACGTCCTCGCCGCGGCGGCGGATCCATTCGCCGGGCAACGGCGCGGTGCGCACGCGCATCGCGCCCAGGCCTGCGCCGGGCACGGCCTCGGCTTGCTCCTGCATCAGCACCGCATCGGCCCCCGGCGGCACCTGGGCGCCCGTGAAGATGCGCGCGGCGGTCTGTGGCGCCAGCGGCTGGCCGACCAAGCCGGCCGGAATGCGCTGGGCCACCGGCAGCAGCGCGCCCACGGCGGCGTCGGCCACCCGCAGCGCGTAGCCGTCCATCGAGCTGTTGTCGGCGCCCGGCACGTCGATGGCCGAACGCACCTCGGCCGCCAGCACGCGCCCCAGCCCGTCGAAGGTGGAGATCGTCTCGGCTTCGGCGATGACACGCTGCGCCGCGCCCTGAAGCAGGCGCGCCAACGCTTCGTCCAGGCTCAGCAGCGGCGGCCGGTCGCTCACGGGAGGGTCCTCATGCTGGCGCCGTCCGCCGTGGGCGCCCTGCTGCGGCAATGCCTGCTCACGTGTGGTCCCGGATGTAGGCCTTGACGCGCTCGGTGTCCGCCGGCAGCACCTGCACGCGCCGGGGCAGCGACTCGATGCCCTGCAGGGCCGGCGGCCGCGGCGGCTCCACGCCCACCGCCTCGCGGATGGTCTCGGCAAACTTGGCCGGCAGCGCCGTCTCCAGCACCAGCATGGGCACGCCGTCGCGACGCTGCTCGCGCGCCACCTTCAGGCCGTCGGCGGTGTGCGTGTCGACCATGGTGCCAAAGCGCTGCCAGGTGTCGCGGATGGTGGCCAGGCGATCGGCGTGCACGCTCTTTCCGGAGGCAAAGCCGAAGCCGGCGATGCGCGCGAACTCGTCGTCGCTGACACGGAAACCGCCTTCGCGCGCGACGGCAGTGCCGAACAGCGCGGCCGTGCGCGGCGCATCGCGGCCGACCAGGTCGAACACGAAGCGCTCGAAGTTGCTGGCCTTGCTGATGTCCATCGACGGGCTCGAGGTCTCGAAGGTCTCGCGGCTGCCGCGCACACGGTAGTGGCCGGTGCGGAAGAACTCGTCGAGCACGTCGTTCTCGTTGGTCGCCGCCACCAGCCGGCCGATCGGCAGCCCCATCATGCGCGCCACGTGGCCGGCGCAGATGTTGCCGAAGTTGCCCGACGGCACCGTGAAGTCCACCACCTCGCCTTCGGCCTGGGTCGCCCGGAAGTAGCCGAAGAAGTAGTACACCACCTGGGCCAGCAGCCGTGCCCAGTTGATGGAATTGACCGTGCCGATGTGATGGCGCTGCTTGAAGGCCAGGTCGTTGGACACCGCCTTGACGATGTCCTGGCAGTCGTCGAACACGCCTTCGATAGCCAGGTTGTGGATGTTCGGGTCCTGCAGGCTGAACATCTGCGCCTGCTGGAACGGGCTCATGCGCCCCTCGGGCGAGAGCATGAACACGCGCACGCCGCGCTTGCCGCGCATGGCGTATTCGGCCGCGCTGCCGGTGTCGCCCGAGGTCGCGCCCAGGATGTTCAGCTCGCGGCCGGTGCGCGCCAGCTGGTATTCGAACAGCTGCCCCAGCAGCTGCATCGCCATGTCCTTGAAGGCCAGCGTCGGGCCGTTGGACAGCGCCTGCAGGTACAGCCCCGGCTCCAGCGGCTTCAGCGGGGTGATCTCTGCGCTGCCGAAGACCTGCGCCGTGTAGGTGCGGTCGACCAGCGTGCGCAGGTCCGCGGCGGGAATGTCGTCGATGTACAGCGACAGGATCTGAAAGGCCAGCTCCGCGTAGGACAGCTTGCGCCAGCGCGCCAAGGTGGCCGCGTCGACCTGCGGATAGGCCTGCGGCAGGTACAGGCCGCCGTCCGGCGCCAGGCCTTCGAGCAGGATCTCGCAGAAGTGCCGCGGCGTGGCGTCGCCGCGGGTGCTGAGGTATTTCAATTCAGTTCTTCTTTGCGAATGCGCACGATCGGCGCCAGCACGGTGGGCAGCGACTGCATCTGCGCCAGCGCCTTCTTCATGCGGCCCTCGACGGTGTCGTGGGTCAGGATGATCAGGTCGGTCTGGTTCTCGCCGTCCGCGCTTTCACGCTGCAGCACGGCGTCGATGGAGATGTCGTTCTCGGCCAGGATGCCGGTGATGCGTGCCAGCACGCCCGCCTTGTCGGCCACCACCAGGCGCAGGTAGAAGGCCGTGACCACGTCGTCGATGGGCAGGATCGGCGTGTCGTGCAGCGCGCCGCGCTGGAAGGCCAGGTGCGGCACGCGGTGGTCCGGGTCGGCCGTGTGCAGCCGCGTGATGTCCACCAGGTCGGCGACGACCGCCGACGCGGTGGGTTCGGCGCCCGCGCCCTTGCCGTAGTACAGCGTCGTGCCCACCGCATCGCCCTGCACCACCACCGCGTTCATCGCACCTTCGACGTTGGCGATCAGCCGCGACGCGGGGATCAGCGTCGGGTGCACGCGCAGCTCGATGCCCGCGCCGCCCGGCGCGGTGGCCAGGTCGTCGCGGCGCCGCGTGATGCCCAGCAGCTTGATGCGGTAGCCCAGCTGCTCGGCATAGCGGATGTCGGCCGCCTGCAGCGCGGTGATGCCTTCGACGTGCGCCTTGGCGAACTGCACGGGGATGCCGAAGGCCAGCGCGCTCATGATCGTCGCCTTGTGCGCGGCGTCGACGCCTTCGATGTCGAAGGTGGGGTCGGCCTCGGCATAACCCAGCCGCTGCGCGTCCTTCAGCGCCGCGTCGAAGTCCAGCCCCTTGGAGCGCATCTCCGACAGGATGAAGTTGGTGGTGCCGTTGATGATGCCGGCGATCCAGTCGATGCGGTTGGCGCTCAAGCCCTCGCGCAGCGCCTTGATGATCGGGATGCCGCCGGCCACCGCGGCCTCGAAGGCCACGACCACGCCCTGGGCGCTGGCCGCCTCGAAGATCTCGGTGCCGTGCACCGCCAGCAGCGCCTTGTTGGCCGTGACCACGTGCTTGCCGGCGGCGATGGCCTCCAGCACCAGCGTGCGCGCGATGCCGTAGCCGCCGATCAGCTCGACGACGATGTCGATGTCGGGGTTGGCGATGACGCGGCGCGCGTCGTCGACCACCGTCACCTGCGGGTCGACCAGTGCGCGCGCGCGCGCCACGTCGAGGTCGGCCACCATGGTGATCTGGATGCCGCGCCCGGCGCGGCGGCGGATCTCTTCCTGGTTGCGCTTGAGCACCTGGTAGGTGCCGCCGCCGACGGTGCCGATGCCGAGCAGGCCGACCTGGATGGGTCTGGCTTCGGCATCACGTCGCGGCGCGACGGGCGTCTGCGCGGACACGCTGGGTGTTTTGATGGCGTCGTTCACTGTGAATGGCGTTTGCGGTAGTGGCCCAGGAAGCGGTCGATGCGGCCGACGGCATCGTGCAGGTCGTCGCTGTTGGGCAGGAAGACCAGGCGGAAGTGATCGGTCTGCGGCCAGTTGAAGCCGGTGCCCTGCACGATGAGCACCTTCTCCTCGGCCAGCAGTTCGTAGGCCAGCTGCTGGTCGTCGGCGATCGGGTACATCTTGGGGTCCAGCCGCGGGAACATGTACAGCGCCGCCTTCGGCTTGACCACGCTGACGCCGGGGATCTGCGTCAGCAGCTCGTAGGCCAGGTCGCGCTGCCGGCACAGCCGTCCGCCCGGGGCCACCAGGTCCTTGATGCTCTGGTAGCCGCCCAGCGCGGTCTGGATGGCCAGCTGCCCCGGCGTGTTGGCGCACAGGCGCATCGAGGCCAGCATGTTCAGGCCTTCGATGTAGTCGCCGGCGTGGCGCTTGTCGCCGGAGACGATCATCCAGCCGGCGCGGTAGCCGCAGGAGCGGTAGTTCTTGCTCAACCCGTTGAAGGTGACGAACAGCACGTCGTCGGCCAGGCTGGCGATGCTGGTGTGGGTGTTGCCGTCGTACAGCGTCTTGTCGTAGATCTCGTCGGCAAAGACGATCAGCTGGTGCTGGCGCGCCAGCTCGACGATCTGCTGCAGCACGTCGGTGGGGTACAGCGCGCCGGTGGGGTTGTTCGGGTTGATGACGACGATGGCGCGCGTGTTGGGCGTGATCTTGCGGCGGATGTCGGCAATGTCCGGCGTCCAGTCGGCCTGCTCGTCGCACAGGTAGTGCACCGGCCGGCCGCCCGACAGCGACACGCCGGCCGTCCACAGCGGGTAGTCCGGCGCCGGCACCAGCACCTCGTCGCCGGCATCGAGCAGCGCGTTCAGGCTCATCACGATCAGCTCGGACGCGCCGTTGCCCAGGTACACGTCGTCCACGCCGACGTTGGCGATGCGCTTTTCCTGCGAGTAGTGCACCACCGCCTTGCGCGGTGCGAACAGCCCTTTGCTGTCGGTGTAACCCGCCGAGTGCGGCAGGTTGCGGATCATGTCCTGCACGATCTCGTCCGGCGGCTCCAGGCCGAACACCGCCAGGTTGCCGATGTTCAGCTTGATGATCTTGTGGCCCTCTTCCTCCATCTGCCGGGCCTTGTCGAGCACCGGGCCGCGGATGTCGTAGCACACGTCGTGCAGCTTGCTGGACTTCAGAATCGGCTTCAACGCGTGGGCTCCCGTGCGTCGCAAAAACCTACAATTCTAGTCGTGCGACAGCGAATCCACCCATGAAGATCCAGCCCGACCGGGCCGAAGGCGTCAACATCGTGACGCGCCACGATGCCTCAGGCATCTGGGTCGGCGCCACCCGTCATGCGCACAGCCTGCTCGTGCCGTGGCAGGGCGACGTGCAGCGCTGGGCGCCGGCGCGCGTCGAGCAGTTGCATGCCGAGCATTTCGAGCTGGCGCTGGCGCTGCGCCCGGAACTGGTGATCTTCGGCAGCGGGCCCAGCCATCGCTTCGTGGCCCCGGCGTTGATGCGCAGCCTGATCGAGGCGCGCATCGGCGTCGAGACGATGGACACCGCCGCCGCCTGCCGCACCTACAACGTGCTGGCCAGCGAGGGCCGCACGGTGCTGGCGGCGCTGCTGTTCGATCCGGCGCAGAGCCCGCCGGCTTGAGGCATTGCCGCACGACCCACCGTCATATGGCGGTGATGGCTTGACTTTATAATTGGGGTTTGATGCCGTCACGGGCCCCTGCCGTCGAGAGCCGAACCACATGACCCCAGCCGTCAACAAGCCCCTTCCGGAGTTCGAAGCCGTTGCCACCAACGGCGTGAAGTTCACGCCCCAAGCCTACCTTGGCACGGCGGTCGTGCTGTACTTCTACCCGAAGGATGCGACGCCGGGTTGTACCACCGAGGCCATGCAGTTCCGGGATCGGCACAAGGACTTCGTCAAGGCCGGCGCGGTGGTGTTCGGCGTGTCGCGGGACAACATGAACTCGCACGAGAAGTTCAAGCAGAACCTGGAACTGCCCTTCGAGCTGATCGCCGACACCGAAGAAAAGCTGTGCCACATGTTCGGCGTGGTCAAGAACAAGATCATGTACGGCAAGAAGGTCAAGGGCATCGAGCGCAGCACCTTCCTGATCGATGCGCAGGGCGTGCTGCGCGCCGAATGGCGCGGCATCAAGGTGGCCGGCCACGTGGACGAGGTCTTGAAGGCCGTGAAGCTGCTGAAGAAAGCCGCTTGAACATTTCTTTCGCCCGTTTCCCTGGACTGACGCCGGCCCTGTGCCGGCGTTTTTGCTGATCGAAGCTCGCCATCCACATGCCGCTGCCCAAGCCTCCCGCCCAGAAAGCCTCCCTGCTGTCCGCCGCCGAGTTCGATTCCCAGGCGGCCCCCCGACCCGAGAAGCGCTCGTTGAAGCCGGCCGCGGCGGCCGAAGTGACCCCCCAGCCGCTGGAACTGCTGGACAGCCGGGTGGCCGCGGCCGTGTTGCCGCCGCCGAAGACGGCGCCCACGCCACGGGCTCCGGCCGCCCCTGCGGTGGCGCGGCCGCGCAGCAAGCCAGCGCGCGGCACCGGGCCGGCGAAGCTCTTCGTGCTGGACACCAACGTGCTGATGCACGACCCGATGTCGCTGTTCCGCTTCGACGAGCACGACGTGTTCCTGCCGATGATCACGCTGGAGGAACTGGACAACCACAAGAAGGGCCTCAGCGAGGTGGCGCGCAATGCGCGCCAGGTCAGCCGCAACCTGGATGCGCTGGCGTCCTTCACCGACGCCCAGGGCAACATCGACGCCAAGGCCGGCATTCCGCTGAACAAGACCGGCCACAAGGACGCCGGCGGCAAGCTGTTCTTCCAGACCACGCTGCTCGACGTGGACCTGCCCGCGGGGCTGCCGCAGGGCAAGGCCGACAACCAGATCCTGGGTGTGGTGCGCGCGCTGCGCGAGCAGCAGCCGGGGCGCGACGTGGTGCTGGTGTCCAAGGACATCAACATGCGCGTCAAGGCGCGCGCGCTGGGGCTGCCGGCCGAGGACTACTTCAACGACAAGACGCTGGAAGACGGCGACCTGCTGTACACCGGCGTGCTGCCGCTGCCGGCGGACTTCTGGGAGCGCCATGGCAAGACCATGGAGAGCTGGAGCCAGGGCGGCCACACCTTCTATCGCATCAGCGGGCCGCTGGTGCCGGCGCTGCTGATCAACCAGTTCGTCTACCTGGAAAGCCCGGGTGCCGCGCCGCTGTACGCGCGCGTCACCGAGATCACCGGCAAGACCGCGGTGCTGAAGACGCTGCGCGACTACAGCCACGCCAAGAACGCGGTGTGGGGCGTGACCTCGCGCAACCGCGAGCAGAACTTCGCGCTGAACCTGCTGATGGACCCGGAGTGCGACTTCATCACGCTCACCGGCACGGCCGGTTCGGGCAAGACGCTGATGACGCTGGCCGCGGGCCTGAGCCAGGTGCTGGACGAGCGCCGCTACACCGAAATCATCGTCACCCGCGTGACGGTGCCGGTGGGTGAGGACATCGGCTTCCTGCCCGGCGACGAGCAGGAGAAGATGGGCCCGTGGATGGGCGCGCTGGACGACAACCTGGAAGTGCTGGCACGCACCGACACGGCGGCCGGCGAATGGGGCCGCGCCGCCACCAACGACCTGGTGCGCAGCAAGATCAAGATCAAGAGCCTGAACTTCATGCGCGGGCGCACTTTCCTGAACAAGTTCGTGATCATCGACGAGGCGCAGAACCTGTCGCCCAAGCAGATGAAGACGCTGATCACCCGCGCCGGCCCGGGCACCAAGATCGTCTGCCTGGGCAACCTGGCGCAGATCGACACGCCCTACCTGACCGAAGGCTCATCCGGCCTGACCTACGCGGTCGATCGCTTCAAGGGCTGGCCGCACGGCGGCCACGTGACGCTGGCGCGCGGCGAGCGGTCGCGGCTCGCCGACTTCGCTTCCGAGGTGCTCTGATACGGACTTGCGTGCAATCGTCTCGCAGCTAGCTCGGGCTGTCGGCGCGTTGCAGTCGCTCGTCGGAGCGCTGTGATTCTCTGAGGCCTGCGCGGGCCGAGGCTGGTGGGCGAGCGCATCCGCTCATGTCCCCCGACCGCGCCATGAATGGCGCGGTCTCCTCCTTTACTTCCCGGATGCGCTCGCCCACCAGCCTCGGCTTGGCACCGCCAGATCACTGCCGAGGCCGCGAAGACAACAACCGCTTCCCGCGAGCATTGCCGCGGGGCCCAGCGCGGCTGTTTGTGGGCGCTGCGAAGACCCGGCAGGTGCCTGCCGAGGATGACGGGCAAGCGCATCCGGGAAGTAAAGGAGGAGGTCGCGCCGTGCACGGCGCGATCGGGGGACATGAGCGGATGCGCTTGCCCGTCAGCCTCGGCTCGCGCGGGCCTTGAAAGGCGACTCACCAAAGGCGGCAAAGCGCCGATTGCCGACTCCAGAATCTATGCGTTCAATCGCGCGTCGGTCTGACGCTGCGCCGCGAGCGGCGGCGTCAGAACTCGCGCACGCGCACGAAGCTGGCGAAGCGCGGCACGCCACCTGCCGTGAGGCCGCGGTACGAGAACGTCACCCAGCTGCCCGCCGGCGGCGGCGTATCGCGCTGCGCATCGCTGAAGCCGGTGCCGAGCTGGAATTCCACACCGTCCTCGCTGCGCACGCGCAGCGCGCCCAGGCGGCCCGAATGCTTGCCGCGGCCCTCGAGGTGACCGAGCACCACCGCCTCGGCGTCCTGCTGCGGCTTCAGCTTGAGCAGCGCCACGCTGCGGCCGGTGTGGTACGGCGCATCGGCGCGATGCAGCATCAGGCCTTCGCCGCCGGCACGCAGCACCTCGTCGAGCCGGCGCTGCAGCGCCGCCGGCGAGTCCTGCGTTGACTGCTCCACCGCCACCAGCTGCGGCCACCCGGCCTGCTGAACCAGCCGCTGCAAGCGCTGCGCGCGGGCCGCGAACGGGCCTTCGGCGCCAGGCAGCTCGAAGACCATGTAGCGCAAACCCTGCCACGCCGCGTCGTCGGGCTGCTGGCGGCGCACGATGCCCGACAGCGCCTCGAAGCGCCCGCGGCCCAGCCACAGTTCGCCGTCGAGCGGCTGTGTCGGCAGACGACCGGTAAACCAGGGCGGCGCAGCAATGACCGTGCCGCTACGAAAGCGCAGCACGCGGCCGTCCCAGACGGCGCGCACGCCGTCGTACTTTTCGCTGACCAGCCAGCCGCGCGGATCGATGCCTTGCGGCGCTTTGCCCGCCAGCAGCAGCGGCAGCTTGGCATGCGCCCAGGCCGGCAGCGAGGCCAGGCAGGCGACAACGGAACGACGGGTGAGATGCGACATGGCAGGCCTCGCGAAAACGAGGCCCGAGTCTGCGTAACCCGCACCGGCCCGCCCATCCCTCCGGCGGCGGAAGCCGGCACCCCCTCGCGGGGGATGCGGCTACTTGGCCGCGACCAGCGCCTTGACCTGCTGCAGCGCGCTCGGATCCTCGATCGTCGTCAGGTCGCCCGGGTCGCGCCCTTCGGCCACCGCCTGCAGCGCGCGGCGCAGCAGCTTGCCGGAGCGCGTCTTCGGCAGCGCCGTCACGAACAGCACGCGCGACGGCCGCGCCACCGCGCCGAGCTGGCCGTCGACCACCTTCATGATTTCGCCCTCGAGCTTGAGCCGGGCGGCCGGGTCGTCGAGCCCGCTGGCGTCCTTGGGGATGGCGAAGGCCATCGCCACCTGGCCCTTCAGGTTGTCGGCCACGCCCACCACCGCCACCTCGGCGACGTTGGGGTGGCTGGAGATGCTCTCCTCGATCTCGCGCGTGCCCAGGCGGTGGCCGGCGACGTTGATGACGTCGTCGGTGCGGCCGAGGATGAAGTAGTAGCCATCCTGGTCGCGGATGCCCCAGTCGAAGGTGCTGTACAGCCAGCGGCCGTTGGCTTGCGTCCAGTAGGTCTTGACGAAGCGCGCGTCGTCCTGCCACACGGTCTGCATGCAGCCGGGCGGCAGCGGCCCCTCGATCATGACCACGCCCTTCTCGTCGGCGCCCTTCATTTCCTCGCCGGTGGATTCGTTGACCAGCTTGACGTCGTAGCCATAGACCGCCTTGCCCGGCGAGCCGAACTTGCTGGGCGCCGGCTCGATGCCGTTGCAGATGGTCAGGATCGGCCAGCCGGTCTCGGTCTGCCAGTAGTTGTCGATGATCGGGCGCCCCAGCGCGTCGGCGATCCACTTGGCCGTGGGCTCGTCCAGCGGCTCGCCGGCCAGGAACAGCGCGCGCAAGCTGGACAGGTCGTACTTCTTCAGGTAAGCCGGGTCCTGCTTCTTGAGCACGCGCACCGCGGTGGGCGCGCTGAACATCGAGGTCACCTTGTATTTCTCGACCAGGCTCCACCAGATGCCGCCATCCGGCCGCGTCGGCAGGCCCTCGTACATGATCGTCGCCATGCCGGCGATCAGCGGGCCGTAGATGATGTAGCTGTGGCCCACCACCCAGCCGATGTCGCTGGTGGAGAAGTAGGTCTCGCCCGGCTTGCCCAGGAAGATGTGCTTCATGCTGGCGGCCAGCGCCACCGCATAGCCGCCGGTATCGCGCTGCACGCCCTTCGGCGTGCCGGTGGTGCCGCTGGTGTAGAGGGTGTAGCTCGGGTGCGTGGCCTCGACCCAGGTGCACGGCACCTGGGTATCCATGTGCTTGGCGCGCAGCGCGGCGTAGTCCTCGTCGCGGCCGGCCACCGGCGTGTACGGCGCCAGGCCGCGGTTGACCATCAGCACCTTGGCCGGCTTGTGCGTGGCCAGCTGGATGGCCTCGTCGAGCAGGCCCTTGTAGGGCACGCTCTTGCCGCTGCGGCTGCCCGCGTCGGCACTGACGATGACCTTGGGCGTGGCATTGTCGATGCGGCTGGCCAGGCTGTGGCTGGCGAAGCCGCCGAACACCACGGAATGGATGGCACCGATGCGTGCGCAGGCCAGCATGGCGAAGCAGGCCTCGGCGATCATCGGCATGTAGATCAGCACGCGGTCGCCTTTGCCGACGCCCAGCTCCAGCAACATCGCCGCCATGCGCTGCACCTCGGCGTGCAGTTCGCGGAAGCTGTAGACGACTTCTTTGTCGACCTCGGTGGACACCCAGATCAGCGCCTTGGCATCGGCCTGGGTCTTCAGGTGCCGGTCGACCGCGTTGTGGCACAGGTTGGTCTGGCCGCCGACGAACCAGTCGACAAGGGGCGGACGGCTGTAGTCACGCACTTGCTCGAAGGGTTTTTGCCAGTCGATCAGCTTGGCCTGCTCGGCCCAGAACGCTTCGGGCTCTTCGATGGAGCGGCGGTGAAATGCCTGGAAGTCCATACGTGTCTCCTTGATGCTCAGGGCTATTTTCGTGCCGGCGCTTGCAACACCCTGACGCAGTGGCAGGCGCAGACGCAGGCGGCACAATAGCGCCATGGGCGAGCACATCATTCCGTTGCACGACCTGCGGCGCGCACCCTCGCGGCCCGCGGGCCCCGTGCCCGCGTGGGACGGGCGTCCGCCGGTCGATCGCCTGGGCCGCCCGCTGCGCGACCTGCGCATCTCGGTCACCGACCGCTGCAACTTCCGCTGCAGCTACTGCATGCCCAAGGAAGTCTTCGACAAGCGCTACAACTTCCTGCCGCACAGCGCGCTGCTCAGCTTCGAGGAAATCACGCGCATCGCCCGGCTGTTCGTCGCCCAGGGCGTGCGCAAGCTGCGCCTCACCGGCGGCGAGCCGCTGCTGCGCAAGAACATCGAGACGTTGATCGGCATGCTCGCCGAGCTGCGCACGCCGGACGGCCAGCCGCTGGACATCACCCTCACGACCAACGGCTCGGTGCTGGCGCGCAAGGCCCGCGCGCTGAAGGACGCGGGGCTGCAGCGCGTGACGGTCAGCCTGGACGCGCTCGACGATGCCGTGTTCAAGCGCATGAACGACGTGGACTTTCCGGTGGCCGAGGTGCTGCGCGGCATCGAGGCCGCGCAGGCCGTGGGCCTGGCGCCGATCAAGGTCAACATGGTGGTCAAGCGCGGCACCAACGACCAGGAAATACTGCCGATGGCGGAGCACTTCCGCCACAGCGGCATCGTGCTGCGCTTCATCGAGTACATGGACGTCGGCGCCACCAACGGCTGGCGCATGGACGAGGTGCTGCCTTCGGCGCAACTGCTCGAGCGCCTGCAGCAGGTCCACGCCCTGCGCCCGCTCGAAGCGGCCAGCCCCGGCGAAACCGCCGAACGCTGGGCCTATGCCGACGGCAGCGGCGAGATCGGCCTGATCTCCAGCGTCACGCAGGCCTTCTGCGGCGACTGCAACCGCGCCCGCCTGTCCACCGAGGGCCGGCTGTTCCTGTGCCTGTTCGCCAGCGCCGGCCACGACCTGCGGGCGCTGCTGCGCGACGGTGCCGACGACGCGCACATCAGCAGCACCATCGCTGCCATCTGGCAGCAGCGTGCCGACCGCTATTCCGAACTGCGCGGCGTGGGCGGAGCGGTGCCCGGTGCACGCCGCGTCGAGATGCACTACATCGGCGGTTGACTTCGAGATGACCGACCGCGCCGCGCTGCCGCCTTCGCTGCAGGAGATCGCCTCCTGCGTGTCCGGCTACGACCCGCAGGCGCTGCCGGTGGCGCAGGCACAGGACTTCATCGCCCGGCTGGTGCAGCCGATACAGGCCATCGAGTTCCGGCCGGTGCGCGATGCGCTGGGACGCGTGCTGGCACGCGACATCGTCTCGGCCATCGACGTGCCGGCGCACGACAACTCGGCGATGGACGGTTTTGCGCTGCGCGGCGCCGAGCTGCGCAGCGACGCGACGACGCGGCTGCGCATCGTCGGCAGCGGCCTGGCCGGGCAGAACTTCCGCGGCGAGGTGCCGGCACAGGCCTGCGTACGCATCACCACCGGCGCGGTGATGCCGGCTGGGCTGGACACGGTGGTGCCGCAGGAATTCACGCAACTGGACGGCGAGCACGTGTTGGTGCCCGCGGGGCTGCTGCTGCCTGGCGACAACCGGCGCCTGGCCGGCGAGGACCTGGCGCGTGGCGAGGCGGCGCTGTCCGCCGGCCGGCTGTTGCGGCCCGCCGACCTCGGGCTGCTGGCCTCGCTGGGCCTCGCCGAGGTGCCGGTGCGCCGCCGCCTGCGTGTGGCTTTCTTCTCCACCGGCGACGAACTGCGCTCCATCGGCGAGCCGCTGGACGCCGGCTGCGTCTACGACAGCAACCGCTACACGGTGTGGGGCATGCTGCAGCGGCTGGGCGTCGACGCCATCGACCTGGGCGTGGTGCGCGACGACCCGGCGGCGCTGCGCGAGGCCTTCACGCAGGCGGCCGCCTGTGCCGACGCGGTGATCACCTCGGGCGGCGTCAGCGTCGGCGAGGCCGACCACACCAAGCGCGTCATGGCCGAACTGGGCGACGTGCTGTTCTGGCGCATCGCCATGCGGCCGGGGCGGCCGATGGCCATCGGCCGCATCGGCCAGGCGCCGCACCAGGCCATCCTGTTCGGCCTGCCCGGCAATCCGGTGGCGGTGATGGTGACCTTCTATGCCTTCGTGCGCGAGGCGCTGCTGCGCATGGCTGGCGCGGCGCCCCAGCCACCGCTGCTGCTGCGCGCCGCCAGCACCACCGCGCTGCGCAAGAAGCCCGGCCGCACCGAATTCCAGCGCGGCATCGTCAGCCGCGCCGCCGACGGCCGCTGGCAGGTGGCGGTCACCGGCGCGCAAGGCAGCGGCATCCTGCGCAGCATGAGCCAGGCCAACGGCATGGTGCTGCTGCACCACGAGCAGGGCAACGTCGCCGCCGGCGACGAAGTGGACGTGCTGCCCTTCGACGGCTTGATCTGACAGCGCTTTGCGATCAAACGCATAGCAAGCTGGCGGCTGGAATCGGCGCATAGCGGTCGCTCGTTGACTTCGTGCGTGCCAGCCGTGGCGCGAGGCCGCGGGCGGATCGCCGTCAGGGCTTCGATGCGACGCCCCGCCCGGTGGGCGGGGTCCCCTGCGATGCTCGCGCCCATGGCCTCGTCGCCAACTCACTGCGCGAACTGCGTTCGCTCCGTTCAGACAGTCGCGACGAAGTCAGAGGTGGAGGC
>JAHBZS010000028.1 GCA_019635285.1 Rubrivivax sp.
CTTCTTCGGCTACGCCGCCAAGGGCCGCTTCACGCCGGACCTGTCACTGCACGTGGTGGATCGCGACGGCGCACTGCTGCGCTCGCAGTGGTTCCAGGCGCCGTACCCGAGCATGGTGCACGACTTCGTGCTCACGCGCGACTGGGTGATCCTGCCGATCTTCCCGCTCACCGGCTCGATGGAACGGGCGATGAAAGGCCTGCCGCCTTACGCCTGGGAGCCGGACAAGGGCACCCACGTGGCGCTGGTGCCGCGCCGCGGATCGGTGGATCAGGTGCGCTGGTTCCGCGCCGACCCCTGCTACGTGTTCCACCCGATGAACGCCTTCGACACCGCCGACGGCAAGGTGGTCTGCGACATGATGAAGTACCCGGTGGCGCCGCTGTTCCCCGCGCCCGACGGGCGCCCGGCCAGCGGCGAGCCGCCCGCGGCGACGCTGGTGCGCTGGACCTTCGACCCGCAGGGCCACGGCGATGCCTTCAGCGAAACGCCGCTGGACGATCGCCCCGGCGAGTTTCCGCGCCTGGACGAGCGCTACACCGCGCTGCCCTACCGCCACGGCTGGTTCCAGGCCGGCGAGATCACGCGCGCGCAGCGCGGCCGCGACGCGCGCGACGGCCTGGCCCACATCGACCACGCCACCGGCGCGGTGCGTGTGTGGATGCCCGAGCCCGGCGACAAGTGCGGCGAGCCGGTGTTCGTGCCGCGCCGTGCCGACGCGCCCGAAGGCGACGGCTTCGTGCTCAGCGTGGTCTTCCGCGGCGAGACGCAATGCAGCGACCTCGCGGTGTTCGATGCGCAGCACCTGAAGGACGGCCCGCTGGCGCGCGTGCACCTGTCGCACCGCGTGCCGGCCGGCTTCCACGGCAACTGGCGCGACGCGGCCTAAGGGCTGTTCACACGCCGAGACCCCTAGCGTGCCGCCGGCGGCTCCTGGTCGGTGGGAATCGCCGCCACCAGCCGGTAGAACGCCACCGCGCGGTTGATGTACGACGCATCGCTGCCCACGGGCAGCACCGCCGAGGCCATGCGCGTGCGCGTCAGGCTGTAGAAGCTCCAGACGCCGGGCGCGCGGCGCGACAGGAAGTAGGTGGCCTGCAGCTCGCCGGGCTCGAACAGCGTGAGCAGCGTCATCTTCACCGGCGTCACGTTCTCGCAGTTCAGCACCAGGTTGTCGCGCCCCACCGCGAGCACGCGGTCGCGGTAGACGGTCTTGCCGGACGAGCGGTTGTCGCTCTGCGCGTAGTGCAGGTTCTGGCCCTTGACGAACTGCGCCGCCGTGAAGTCGGCGCGGCGCAGCGCCGGGTCGGGCCCGCTCAGCGCGAAGGCCTCGGTGACCAGCGGCTTCCAGCCCTTGTCGGTGGTGGACCAGTAGCGCACCTGGCTCTTCGTCGAGATGCCGCCGATGCGCGCCAGCAGGTCGTCGATCTCGCCATCGTGCCGGAAGCTGCCGGCCACGGCGACGAGCATGTCGGCGCCCTTCGCCGTCCAGCCGCTGCAGGCCGGTGGCTGCCATTCCTGGGCGGCCTTGCCGCGCCAGGCTTGCACCGTGGGCGGCGCGCCGGGCTCGGCGTAGCTCGGTGCGGGCGGCCCGTCGCAAGGCAGGCGCGGCCCTTCGTCGCCGGCCCAGGCCGGTGCGCTGCGCAGCAGCGCAAGCGTGACGAGCAGAACGAGCGCGTGCGCTGGGACCATCGCGGACTCCAGGTCTTCCGATGGCGCATTCTGGCGCGCCGGGCGAGCGCCTGAATGCTGCGTCGCACCAAGCGGGCTGGCACGTCGCGCATCGCCAGGCAAAAAGGCGGCTTCGGCTAAAGTCGATCGACCCTAACGAGGAGACTCCGATGTTCAAGAACGATCTGATGAAAGGCCAGCGCATCCTGGTCACCGGCGGCGGCACCGGCCTGGGCCAGGCCATGGCGGAGAAGTTCCTCGAACTCGGCGCCGACGTCGCCATCTGCGGCCGGCGCAAGGCGGTCTGCGACGCCACCGCCGACGCCTGGCGCGCGAAGTTCCCGCAGGCACGCATCGACACCTTCGGCGTCGACATCCGCATCGCCGCCGCGGTCGACGAGATGGTCGAGGCGCTGTTCGCCGACGGCCATCTGACCGGCCTGATCAACAACGCCGCCGGCAACTTCATCTCGCCGACCGAGGCGCTGAGCCCGCGCGGCTTCGACGCCATCGCCAACATCGTCTTCCACGGCAGCTTCTACGTGACGCAGGCCGTGGGCAAGCGCTGGGTGGCGCAGGCCAAGGACGGCACCTGGACACCCGGCATGCCCTTCCGCAGCGTGATGAGCATCATCACCACCTGGGTGCACAACGGCAGCCCTTACGTCGTGCCGTCCGCGATGAGCAAGGCCGGCATCGACGTGATGACCAAGTCGCTGGCCGTCGAATGGGCGAAGTACGGCGTGCGTCTGAATGCCGTGGGGCCGGGCGAGATCCCCACCGAAGGCATGAGCAAGCGCCTGAACCCCGGCGAGCAGCCGGGCCAGCGCAGCATCGACCACAACCCGATGGCGCGGCCGGGGCAGATGAGCGAGTTGCAGAACCTGGCCGCCTTCCTGATGGCCCCCGGCCAGTGCGACTGGCTCAGCGGCGAGAGCATCATGATGGACGGCGCCAGCGCGCTGGCCACCGGCGGCAACTTCTACGCGCTGCGCAAGTGGAGCGACGACGACTGGCGCGTCGCGCGCGAGCGCATCGAGGCGCAGAACGCCAAGGACCGGGCGGCACGCTGACATGCCCCTGCGGACAGGCCATCGGCAGCGAGAGCCGGGACCGTCGCGGTCCCGGCCGGGCGGCGCGCCGAGTCAGCGGTCGCTGAACTGCGGCGCCCGCTTGTCGCGGAAGGCCGCCACGCCCTCGGCGAAGTCGGGCGCGCGGCCGAGTTCGCGCTGCAGGCTGGCCTCCAGCGCCAGCGCCTGCGCGTAGTCGAGCATCGAGGCGCTGTCCAGCGCCAGCCGCGTGTCGGCCAGCGCCTTCACCGGCATCGCTGCCAGCCGGGTGGCCAGCGCCAGCGCCGTGTCCATCAGCGCCACGTCGTCCACGCACTGCCAGATCAGGCCGATGCGCTGCGCCTCTTCGGCCGGCAGCTTGTCGCCGGTCAGCGCCAGGCCCAGCGCACGCGCACGGCCCAGCAGGCGCGGCAGCAGCCAGGTGCCGCCGCAGTCGGGCACCAGCCCGATCTTCGAGAACGCCTGGATGAAGCTGGCGCTGCGCGCCGCCACCACCATGTCGCAGCCGAGCGCGAAGTTGGCGCCGGCGCCCGCCGCCACGCCGTTGACCGCGGCAACCACCGGCACCGGCATCGAGCGGATGCGCAGCGCCAGCGGCGTGTAGTGCTTCTCGATGACCGCGCCCACGTCCGGCGGCGAGCCGTCGGGCGTGCTCATCTCCGGATCGTTGAGGTCCTGCCCGGCGCAGAAGCCGCGGCCCGCGCCGGTGACGATCACGGCGCGCACCGCGGCATCGTCGGCGGCGGCATTCAGCGCCGCCAGCAACTGCGCGTGCATCGCGCCGGTGAAACTGTTCAGTGCGGCGGGGCGGTTCAGCGTCACCGTGCGCACCGCGCCACGCGTCGTCACCTGGACCAGGTCGTCTTGCATCATGGGTCTCCTTTGGATCACCAGCTCTCGATCCAGGGGCGCAGCTCGGTCTCGTGCGTCCAGGCGTCGCGCGGCTGGTTGTGGATCTGCCAATAGTGGTCGGCGATGTGCTCGGGGTCGAGGATGCCCTGCTGCGCCTTCAGCGCATAACGCTCGGGGAAGGTGCTGCGGATGAACTCGGTGTCGATGGCGCCGTCGACCACCGGATGCGCCACGTGGATGCCCTTGGGCCACAGCTCGCGCGCCATGCTCTGCGCCAGCGCGCGCAGCGCATG
The DNA here is from genome assembly GCA_019635285.1 of Rubrivivax sp. Classification (GTDB taxonomy): domain Bacteria; phylum Pseudomonadota; class Gammaproteobacteria; order Burkholderiales; family Burkholderiaceae_C; genus Rubrivivax. The sequence goes on from JAHBZS010000028.1 coordinate 3,887, forward strand.
CTTGGCGCCGGCGAAGGCGGCGAAGCCTTCACGGCCGCGCAGCGACGCGGTCGCGCCGGTGAAGATGATGGTGCCGCGGCCGCGCGGCAACATCGCCTTGGCCACTTCACGGCCCATCAGGAAGCCGCTGAAGCAGGCCATTTCCCAGACCTTGAAGTACACCCGCGCAGTGGTCTCGGTGATGTCGAAGCGCACGTTGGCGCCGATGTTGAACACCGCCACCTCGATCGGCGCGATGTCGCGCTCGATGCGCTCGACCAGCGCCACCATCTCCTCTTCCTTGCGCGCGTCGCTGCCGAAGGCATGCGCGCGGCCGCCGTCGGCCTGGATCTGCTCCACCAGCGGCTGCAGCTTGTCGGCATTGCGCCGCGTGACGCAGGCGGTGAAGCCTTCGCGCGCGAAGCGGCGCGCCACCGCGCCGCCGGTGGCATCGCCGGCACCGATCACCAGGACGGCTTTTTCATCTTTCATGGGCGGTCTCCCTCGCAGCTGCAGCCTCGGCGCATCTTAGCGGCAGCACCGGCGGGTGACGCCTGGGGCCACGCACACCGGCCGACGCGGCGCGTGTGGCGCGCGCTGCGCTGCAGGCAGCGACCCTGCGGACCTGCTGGCGCCGGCCCGCGGCCGGCCCGCTGCCGGCCGGGGCGGCCGGCGACGCCGCAGCCTCAGTGCGACGACACGCCCAGCCAGGCGTCCAGCGGCGTCGGGTCGCGCAGCAGGGCCTCGCTGCTCGCGCGGTAGGCGATGCCGCCGCGGTCGAGCACGACGGCGTCGTCGGTGACGCCCAGCACCATGTGCGGATGCTGCTCGACGACGATCGACGACAACCCCTCGTCGCGGGCCACGCGGCGGATGGCGCGCAGCAGCTCTTCGACGATGATCGGCGCCAGGCCTTCCAGCGGCTCGTCCAGCAGCAGCAGCTTCGGGTTGATGACCAGCGCGCGTGCAAAGGCCAGCATCTGCTGCTCGCCGCCGGAGAGTTGCGTGCCCAGGTTGCCGCGCCGCTCCTGCAGCCGCGGGAACAGCTCGTACACGCGCCGGATGTCCCAGGGCCCGGGCCGCGCGACGGCGCTGAGGTTCTCCTCGACCGTCAGCGACTTGAAGATGTTGCGCTCCTGCGGCACCCAGCCGATGCCGGCCGCGGCGCGCGCGTACACCGGCAAGGTCTCGATCGACCGGCCGCCCAGCACGATGCGCCCGGCGTGCCGCGTGGTCACGCCCACCAGCGTGTCGATCAGCGTGGTCTTGCCGGTGCCGTTGCGGCCCAGCAGCGCCAGCGAGCGGCCCGCCGCCAGTTCCAGGCTCACGCCGTCCAGCACCACCGCCTCGCCGTAGCCGCAGCGCAGGCCTTCGATGCGCAGCAGCGCGTCAGTGGCCATCGTGCGTCACCTCGGTCTCGCCCAGGTACACCGCGCGCACCTGCGGGTCGTCGGCGATCTGCCGCGGCGGCCCTTCGGTGAGCACCGCGCCGTTGACCAGCACGGTGATCCAGTTGGCGAAGCTGAACACCAGGTCCATGTCGTGCTCGATCAGCACCACCGACACCGACGCCGGCAGCGCCGCCACCGTGTCCAGGATGTCCTGCCGCTCGGCCGCCGGCACGCCCGCCGCCGGCTCGTCCAGCAGCAGCACCTCGGGCTGCAGCGCCACGGCCATGGCGATCTCGAGCAGCCGGCGCTTGCCGTAGGGCAGCTCGCGCGTCGGCCGAGCGGCCATCTCGCTCAGGCGGAACTGCTCCAGCAGCGCCGACACCTCCTCGGCGATGGCCGTGTTATGGCCCATCGTGCGCCACCAGCGCCAGGCCACGCCGCGGCGGCCGCCCACGGCCAGCGCCAGGCTCTGCGTGGGCGTGAAGCTGGCGTAGAGCTGGCTGATCTGGAAGGTGCGCGCCAGCCCCAGGCCGACGCGCTTGTGCGGCGCCAGCCGCGTGATGTCGCGCTCGCCCAGCAGCACGCGGCCCGACGTGGGCGGCAGCACGCCGGTGAGCTGGTTGATGAGCGTGGTCTTGCCGGCGCCGTTGGGCCCGATCAGCGCATGGCGCGCGCCGCGCCGCACCAACAGCGACACGTCGGAGGTGGCGGTGATGCCGCCGAAGCGCTTGACCAGGTGCTCGGTGCGCAGGACGACGTCGCTCATGGCTTCCTCGAGAACCAGCGCGCCGGATGCAGCAGCCGGTCGCGGCCGACGAGCATCAGCAGCACCAGGAACAGGCCGATCCAGAAGGTCCAGTACTGCGGCGTGATGGCCGACAGCAGGTCGTGCATCACCTTGAAGGCGATGGCGCCGACCAGCCCGCCCCACAGCCAGCCGACGCCGCCGATGACCAGCGCCAGCATCACGTCGGCGCTGCGGTGGAAGTCGAACACGTCCAGCGACGCGAAGCCGGTGGTCTGCGCCAGCAGCGCGCCGGCGGCACCGGCCAGGCCGCCGGCCACCGTGTAGACCACCGCCAGCCGCGCATTCACCGAATGGCCCATCGCCGCCAGCCGCAGCCGGTTGTCGCGCAGCGCCTGCACCGACATGCCCAGCGGCGAATGCACGATGCGGCGCATCAGCAGGAACACCAGGAACAGCACCGTCAGCGAATAGAACGAGGCGACGCGGCCGCCCAGGTCGAAGTCGAAGCGGCCGAGCAGCGGGCCCATGACCACGCCTTGCAGGCCGTCGGCGCCGCCGGTCAGGCCGTCGAACTTGTTGGCCAGCTCCAGCAGCACCAGCGCCACGCCCATGGTGACCATCAGGCGCGTCAGGTCGGTGCCACGCACGATCATCGGGCTGGTCAGCGCGCCCAGCAACGCGCCCAGCACCGTGCCCACCACCAGGCCGACCAGCGGGTCGGGCATCACATGCTTGGCGAACAGCGCCGCGCCGTAGGCGCCCAGGCCGAAGAAGGCCGCATGGCCCAGCGAGACGATGCCCGCATAGCCCAGGATCAGGTCCAGCGACAGCGCGAACAGCGCCAGGATGGCGATCTCGTTGATCAGCGCGGCATGCTGCGTGAAGACCAGCGGCATGGCCCAGATGAGCACCCAGGCGACGATCTCCCAGGCGCGCCAGCGCGCCGGCCGGCGCAGCGAGGCCATCACCTGCTCGGGCGCGATCTTCATTTGCCGCCCCCGCGCGAGAACAGGCCCTGCGGACGCCACAGCAGGATGGCGATCATCAGCAGGTAGACGATGAAGGCGCCGAGCTTGGGCACGTAGTACTTGCCCATCACGTCGGCGATGCCCAGCACCAGCGCGGCCACCAGCGGCCCGAGGATCGAGCTGGTGCCGCCAACCGCGCAGACGATGAGGAAGTACACCATGTACTTCAGCGGGAAGGTGGGGTCCAGGCCGAACAGGTCGGCGCCCAGCGCGCCGCCCAGGCCCGCCAGGCCGGAGCCGGTGGCGAAGGTCAGCAGGAACACGCGGTTCACCGGGATGCCCAGGCCGGCGGCGACGCGCGGGTCGTCGACCGCGGCGCGCAAGCGGCTGCCGAAGCGCGTCTGGGTCAGCACCGCCTGCAGCGCCAGCGCCAGCACCACGCAGACCACGACGATGAACAGGCGGTACGCGCCCATGCCCAGCGTCAGCGCGCCGCTGCCGAACTCGAAGCGCACGCGCAGCCAGTCGGGCAGCGTGATGTTCTGCTGCGAGCTGCCCATGAAGTAGTCGACGGCGGCCACCGCCATGAAGGTCAGGCCGATGGAAAACAGCACCTGGTCCAGGTGCGGCTTGGCATACATCGGTCGGTAGATCGTGCGCTCGAGCAGCGCGCCGAAGGCCGCGGTCAGCAGGAAGGCCACCGGCAGGCAGGCCAGGAAGGGCCAGCCCGCCCGCTGCATCAGCAGCACCAGGATGTAGCCGCCGGCCATCGCGAAGGCCCCGTGCGCCAGGTTGATGAAGTTCATCAAGCCCATCGTCACGGCCAGCCCGAGCGACAGCACGAACAGCAGCATGCCGTAGGCGATGCCGTCGAAGAGCAGCGTCAGCATCGCGCCGAGACCTGCAAGCGCCTGTCGCCGGGCCTCACTTGGACTTGCCGGGGTCCTTCATCTGCTTGATGACATCGAACTCGATGTTCCACAGCTGGCCGTCCTTCTTCTCGACCTTGCGGATGTACATGTCCTGCACGATGTCGCGCGTCTGCGCGTCGATGAGGATGTTGCCGCGCGGGCTTTCGAAGGTCTGGCCCTTCATCGCGTCCATCAGCGCCTGGCCGCCGGCGCCCTTGGTCTGCTCCAGGCCCTTGGCGATCAGGCGCATGCCGTCATAGCCGCCCACGGCCATGAAGTTGGGGCGGAACTTGTTCAGCGCCTCGAACTCGGCGACGAACTTCTTGTTCGCCGGGCTCGGGTGCGCCGCCGAGTAGTGGTGGGAATTGACCACGCCCAGCGCCACGTCGCCCATGTCGGCCAGTTGGTCGTCGTCGGTCACGTCGCCGGTGGCGATGAGGCGGATGCCGGCCTTGTCCAGGCCGCGCTCGGCGAACTGCTTCATGAACTGCGCGCCCTGGCCCGACGGCAGGAAGACGAACAGTGCGTCCGGCTTGGTGTCGCGCACCTTCTGCAGCACCGGCGCGAAGTCCGGGCTGCGCAGCGGCGTGCGTAGTTGCTCCAGCACCTGCCCGCCGTTGAGCTTGAAGCGGTCGGCGAAGAACTTCTCCGCGTCGTTGCCCGGCCCGTAGTCGGCCACCAAGGTCACCACCTTCTTGATGCCGTTCTTCGGCGCCCACTCGGCGATGGCCACCGCCGCCTGCGGCAGGGTGAAGCTGGTGCGCGTGACGAAGGGGCTGGCTTCGGTGATGGCGGAGGTGGCTGCGGCCATGACCACCATCGGCGTCTTGCTCTGCGTGGCGATCGGCGCGGTGGCCAGGGCCGACGGCGTGATGCCGAAGCCGGCCAGCGCCACCACCTTGTCGTTGACCACCAGCTCCTGCGCCAGGCGGCGCGTCTGGTCGGGCACGGTGCCGTCGTCCTTGATGATGACCTCGACCTTGCGGCCGCCGATCTTGCCGCCGGTCTGCTGCTGCCACAGCTTGATCCCGCCTTCGATCTGCTTGCCGGTGGAGGCCTGCTGGCCGGTCATCGGCAGGATCACGCCGATCTTGATCGGCTCGGACTGCGCCTGCGCGGCGGGAAGCATCGCCGCGCCGAGGGCGAGCGCGGCGGCGAGCTGCAGGACATGGCGGCGGTGGGTCATCTCGAGTCTCCTAGAGTGGTGGCAAGGCGGCTCCGCTTCTGCCGCGGGCTCGCGCACGGAGCGCGATTGTCCACTGCGAGCGCCCGTCACGCGATGCATTTCCGAGCTAGCTGATATGCCGTTGCGGCATTACCTCAGCCCCACACGTCGGCCGCCGTTTCCACCACCAGCGCGAGCTTGCGCCGCTGGTCCTCGACCGCGATGTTGTTGCCGTGCACGGTGCTGGAAAACCCGCACTGCGGACTCAAGGCCAGCTGCTCCAGCGGCGCGTACTTGGCGGCCTCGTCGATGCGGCGCTTCAGGTCGTCCTTGTTCTCCAGCTGGCCGAACTTGGTGGTCACCAGGCCCAGCACGACGATCTTGCCGGGCTTCAGGAAGCGCAGCGGCCGGAAGTCGCCCGAGCGGTCGTCGTCGTATTCCAGGAAGAAGGCGTCCAGGTTCATCTCGGCAAGCAGCGCCTCGGCCACCGGCTCGTAGTTGCCCTGCGCGGCGAAGGTGCTCTTGAAGTTGCCGCGGCACAGGTGCATCGCCAGCGTCATGCCCGCGGGCTTGCGCGCCACCACCTTGTTGATGAACTGCGCATAGCGGTGCGGCAGCTCGTTGGGGTCGTCGCCACGCTGGCGCGCCGCCTCGCGCATCTTCTCGTCGCACAGGTAGGCCATGTTCGTGTCATCCATCTGCACGTAGCGGCAGCCGGCGTCGTACAGGCTCTTCAGTTCGTCGCCGTAGGCGCGGGCCACGTCGTCGTAGAAGGCGGGTTCCAGCTCGGGATAGGCGTCCTTGCTGATGCCGGCACGCCCGCCGCGGAAGTGCAGCATGGTCGGGCTGGGAATCGTCACCTTCGGCGTCCTGCCCGCGGCCACCTGGCTCTTCAGGTATTCGAAATCGGCCTTCTGGATGTCCTTGACGTGCTGCACCTTGCCGGTGACGCGGATCACCGGCGGCGCCAGCTCCTCGCTGCCGTCGGGCTTCTTGATGGTCACCGGGATGTCGGTCTTCACGCCGCCCAACTGCTCCAGGAAATCGATGTGGAAGTAGGTGCGGCGGAATTCGCCGTCCGTGATGCTCTTCAGCCCCACGTCCTGCTGGAACTTGACGATGTCGGTGATGGCCTGGTCTTCGACGGCGCGCAGCTGCTCGGCACTGATCGCCTTCTTGACGAAGAACTGCTCGCGCGCGTCCAGCAACGCCTTCGGCCGCAGGAAGCTGCCGACATGGTCGGCACGGAAGGGCGGGGTGCTGCGCTGGCTCATGGGGGCTCCGTAGATGATGGGTCTGCAACCTTAGCGCAGTTCATGTCAACCTCAATGGATACATTCCGAACACAAAACTAAGTATTTACCCTCGTCTTGTCTACAAATCTCGCTGACAGAATTGAGTTTCTGTATACATTGAGTATTCATCCGAGCCATGAAGCCCTTCCCACTGAACGCCTGGTACGCCGCCGCCTATGACGTGGAAGTCAAGGCCGCGCTGCTCAGCCGCACCCTGTGCAACCAGAAGATCGTCATGTTCAGGCGCAAGGACGGCAGCGTCGCCGCGCTGGAAGACGCCTGCTGGCACCGGCTGCTGCCGCTGTCCAAGGGCCGCCTGCACGACGACCAGATCACCTGCGGCTACCACGGCTTGGTGTTCAACGGCGACGGCCGCTGCACGCACATGCCCTCGCAGGAGACGCTCAACCCCTCGGCCTGCGTGCGCGCCTACCCGGTGGTGGAGAAGCACCGCTTCATCTGGGTGTGGACGGGCGACCCGGCGCTGGCCGACCCGGCCAAGGTGCCCGACCTGCACTGGAACCACGACCCGGCGTGGGCCGGCGACGGCAAGCTGATCCACGTGAACTGCGACTACCGGCTGGTGCTGGACAACCTGATGGACCTGACGCACGAGACCTACGTGCACGGCAGCAGCATCGGCCAGCTGGCCGTGGCCGAGGCGCCCTTCGTGGCCACGCACGGCAACCGCAGCGCCACGGTCACGCGCTGGATGGAGAACATCGACGCGCCGCCGTTCTGGGCCGGGCAGCTGAAGCACGCCACCGGCTACGAAGGCCCGGTCGACCGCTGGCAGATCATCCGCTTCGAAGCGCCCTGCACGATTGCCATCGACGTGGGCGTGGCGCCGGCCGGCACGGGTGCACCGCAGGGCGACCGCTCGAAGGGCGTCAACGGCTACGTCATCAACACCATCACGCCCGAGACCGACAAGACCTGCCACTACTTCTGGGCCTTCGCGCGCAACTACTGCCTGGACGAACAGCGCCTGACGCACGAGCTGCGCGAGGGCGTGTCGGGCATCTTCCGCGAGGACGAGCTGATCCTCGAAGCGCAGCAGCAGGCCATCGACGAGCGCCCCGGCTATAGCTTCTACAACCTGAACATCGACGCCGGCTCGATGTGGGCGCGGCGCCTGATCGAGCAGATGGTGCGCGCCGAGACGCCGGCGCACGAGCGCCCCGGCGTGATCCCGCTGCGCGCCGCTTGATGAACGCCACCGACATCGCCGAGCCGTCGCAGACGGTGCGCGTGCAGCTGCGCTTGCGCGAGCTGATCCTGGGCGGTGAGTTGAAGCCCGGTGCGCGCATCGCCGAGCTGACCTTGGTGGAGCGGCTGAACGCGTCGCGCACCCCCATCCGCATGGCGCTGGTGCGGCTGCAGGAAGAAGGCTTGCTCGAAGCGCTGCCGCACGGTGGCTTCGCGGTGAAGGATTTTTCCGAGGCCGACATCCACGACGCCATCGAGCTGCGCGGCACACTCGAAGGCTTGGCCGCGCGGCTGGCCGCCGAGCGCGGCGTGAGCACCGTGCTGATGACCGAGGCACGCGACTGCGTCGAGCAGATCGACGCGCTGCTGGCCGCGCCCGAGTTGAGCGAGGCGTCCTTCTCCGGCTACGTGCAGCACAACGGCCGCTTCCACGACCTGCTGGCCGAGATGGCCGGCTCGGACATGGTGCAGCGGCAGCTGGAGCGCGCCAAGACCCTGCCCTTCGCGTCGCCCAACGGCTTCGTGCTGGCGCGCACCACCGGCCCCGGTGCACGCGACGTGCTGGTGGTGGCGCAGGCGCAGCACCGCAACGTGCTCGACGCCATCCGCCAGCGCGAAGGCGCACGCGCCGAGAGCCTGATGCGCGAGCATGCGCGCAATGCGCACGGCAACCTGCGCGCCGCGCTGGCCGACCACCGCAGCTGGCAGCGCGTGCCCGGTGCCAGCCTGATCCGCCGCCGCCCGCCACGCTGAGAGCCCTGATAGCCCCGCCGAACCGATGAAACACAACGCCCAATGGCATAGCGCCACCCTGCGCGCGCAGCGCGACCTGAGCCCCAGCGTGCGCGAGTTCGAGATCCGCCCGGAGCGCGGCGTGCGCCCGTGGAGCGTGGGCAGCCACCTCGACCTGCGCGTGCAGGTGGACGGCCGCGAGGAGAAGCGCTCGTACTCGCTGGTCGGCCTGCCCGACGGGCCCGGCGCCGACGAGGTCTACCGCATCGCCGTGCGCCGCGCCGACCCCGGCCGCGGCGGCTCACGCTGGCTATGGAGCCTGCAGACCGGTGACGAGCTGCTCATCGGCGAGCCCAACAACCACTTCGAGATCGGCTGGAGCGCGCCGCACACGCTGCTGGTGGCCGGCGGCATCGGCATCACGCCGATCCTGGGCATGGCGCAGTTGCTGGCCAAGCGCGGCGCGCCGCTGCGCATGCTCTATGCCGCGCGCAATGCGGCCGAGCTGATCTACGCCGAGAGCTTGCGCGAGGCGCTGGGCGAGCGGCTGCGCCTGCTGCGCAGCGATGCCGGCGAGCGCCTGGACCTGGACGCCGAGATCGCCGCGCTGCCCCCTGGCGGCCAGCTGGCGCTGTGCGGTCCCCTGGGCCTGATGGACGCTGCGCGTGCCGCCTGGCAACGCAGCGGCCGGCCGGCGGCCGGGCTGCGCTTCGAGACCTTCGGCAACAGCGGCACGCAGCCGGCCGAAGCCTTCTGGGTGGAGCTGCCGCGCCACGGCCTGCGCCTGGAGGTGCCGGCCGACCGCAACCTGCTGGACGTGCTGGAAGAGCACGGCGTGCAGACGCTGTCGGACTGCCGGCGCGGCGAATGCGGCCTGTGCGCGATGGACATCCAGTCCGTGCAGGGCACGGTGGACCACCGCGACGTGTTCTTCAGCGCCGGGCAGAAGCAGGCCAACGAGCGCCTGTGCGCCTGCGTATCGCGCGTCTGCGGCGGCGGCGTGGTGCTCGATTCGGCCTTCCGGCCCGATTGACGCGGGCGCTGCGGCCGGTGCGTCAGGCCCGGCCGACGCGGCGCTGCGGCCGCTGCCGTCAGGCCGGCCCGTGCATCGCGCGCTCGATGGCCTTGCGCGCCTGCTGCTCGGCGTTCAGCGACAGCTCCAGCGACGAGCGGCACAGGCCGGCGTGCTGGTAGTTCAGGTTCTCGTACAGCTCGGCCGTCGCCGGAAAGGCGTCGAGCAGCGGCGACAGGCCCGCGTGGGACTGCAGTTCCTGCAGTTCCTCGGCCAGGTGGCGCACCACCGATTGGTACTGTTCGGCGCCGACCGGCTCGGCGCTGCGGTCCAGGCGCTCCAGCAGTTGCGCCAGCAGATGGGCGACGGCGAGCCGGGCCTTCGGGGTGACAGGTTGGGTGGTGTCCATGTCTCCCAGGTGGGGTCGCGAAGGGCTGCTGCAAGGGCTCGCCGCGAGAGCTCGCGGCAAGGGCCCGCCGCAAAGGGCCGCCGCAAAGGCCCGCCGAAGGTGCGCGCGCCCTTCAGGCCGCCCGCGCCGGCAGCACCGTGCCGCGGCATTCGCCGAAGCCGATGCGCCGCGCGCCGGCGCGTTCGCAGTGCGCACGCAGCACCAGCGTGTCGCCGTCCTGCAGGAAGCTGCGCGTTTCGCCGCCGGGCAGGGCCACCGGCTGCTTGCCGCCGACCGACAGCTCCAGCAGCGAGCCGCCCTGCCCCGGCAGCGGCCCCGACTGCGTGCCCGTGCCCAGCAGGTCGCCGGTCTGCAGGTTGCAGCCGCCGCTGCTGTGGTGCGCCAGCATCTGCGCCACGCTCCAGTACGCATCGCGGAAGTTCGAGCGGCTCAGCTCGGCCGGCGCCACGCCCTGGGCGCGCATCGCCTCGGTCTGGATCAGCACCTGCAGCGCGATGTCGATCTGGCCGCGCTCGCGGTTGGCCGGCGCGTCCAGGTACGGCAGCGGCTGCGGGTCACCGGCCGGCCGGCTGAAGGGCGCGCGGAAGGGCTCCAGCGCCTCGCGCGTGACGATCCAAGGCGAGATGGTGGTGGCGAAGCTCTTGGCCAGGAACGGCCCCAGCGGCTGGTACTCCCAGGCCTGCACGTCGCGCGCCGACCAGTCGTTGAGCAGCACGATGCCGAACCAGTCGGCCTCGGCCTGCGCCATGTCCATCGGCTCGCCGAGCGCGTTGCCGGCACCGACGAACACGCCCAGCTCCAGCTCGTAGTCCAGGCGCTGGCTGGGGCCGAAGCGCGGCTCGGTGGCGCCCGGCGGCAGCGACTGCCCCGTGGGCCGCACGAAGGCCTGCGGGCTGACGCCGAGGCTCGACACGCGCCCGTGGTAGGCGATGGGCACCCACTTGTAGTTGGGCAGCAGCGGGTTGTCCGGTCGGAACAGCTTGCCCACCGCGGTGGCATGGTGGATGCCGGTGAAGAAGTCGGTGTAGTCGCCGATGGCGCAGGGCATGGCCATCTCGGCCTGCGCCTGCGGCAGCAGGCACAGCTCCAGGAACGGCGCCTGGTCGCTGCCCTCGGCCAGCGCCTGTGACAGCGCGCTGCGCATCAGGCGCCGCGTGGCCGCCGGCGCGGCCATCAGCGGCTTCAATTGGCCTTCGCTCAGCGGCGCCAGCCACTCGTCGACACCGGGCCCCCACGGGCATTGCGCGCGCGCCAGCTTCAGGTCGAGGATCTGGTCGCCGATGGCCACGCCGATGCGCAGCGGCTCGTCGCTGCCTTTGCGGCGGAAGGCGCCGTAGGGCAGGTTCTGCACCGGGAAGTCGCTGTCCGGCGCATTCGCCGATTCGACCCAGCTGCGCAGCGCAGCGTCGTGTGTGGCATCGAGCATGGTCAGGCCTTGAAGTGGTTCTTGAGCGGCGCCCAGCAGTCGGCGTAGTTTGCGTCGCGTGCGCCATCGCGCAGCGCCCATTCTGTCAAGTGAAAGCGCCAACGGCTTTCGAACATGAAGGCCAGCGTGTGATCCAGCTTGTGCGGCACCAGCGTCGCCGACGAGGCGCGCTCGAAGGCCTCGGCGTCGGGCCCGTGCGGCACCATGCCGTTGTGCAGCGACGCGCCGCCGGGGCGGAAGCCTTCGGGCTTGGCGTCGTACTGGCCGTAGACCAGGCCCATGAATTCGCTCATCACGTTGCGGTGGAACCAGGGCGGCCTGAAGGTGTCCTCGGCCACCAGCCAGCGCGGCGGAAAGATCACGAAGTCGCAGTTGGCGGTGCCCGGCGTGTCGCTGGGCGAGGTCAGCACGGTAAAGATGCTCGGGTCCGGGTGGTCGAAGCTGATCGAGCCGATGGCGTTGAAGTGCCGCGTGTCGTAGCGCAGCGGCGCCAGCGTGCCGTGCCAGGCGACCACGTCGAAGGGCGTGTGCGACTGCGTCGCCGTCCACAGCGCGCCGCCGTAGCGCTTGAGCATCTGGTACGGGCCGTTGTCGTCGGCTTCGAAGGCCGCCACCGGTGCCTCGAAGTCGCGCGCGTTGGCCAGGCCGTTGGAGCCGATCGGCCCCAGCTCCGGCAGGCGAAAGGGGGCGCCGTAGTTCTCGCAGACGTAGGCGCTGGCCGGGCTGTCCACGTCCACCTTGAAGGCCAGGCCGCGCGGCAGCAGCAGCACGTGGCCGGGGGCGGCTTCCAGCACGCCCAGCTCGGTGCTCACGCGCAGGTGGCCCTGCTGCGGCACGATGAGCATCTCGCCGTCGGCATTGACCAGCGCGCGCCGGCCCATCGGCCGGTTCATCAGCACCAGGTGCGCGGCCATGCCGGTCTGCGCATCGGCGTCGCCGTTGACGACCATCGTGCGCAGCCCGTCGACGAAATCCAGCGGCTCGGCCGGCAGCTCGGCGGGGTGCCAGCGCATCGGGTTCGGCGGCGCGGCCACGCCGTCCTTGGCGCCGGTCTTCCAGCCCCCATGCGCCAGCGGCGCGTAGCTGCCCACCACCACCGACGGGCGGCGGCGGTACATCCAGCTGCGCCGGTTCTCGGCCCGCGGCGCGGTGAACGCACTGCCGGACAGCAGCTCGGCATAGAGCCCGTGCTCGACACGCTGCGGGCTGTTGCGCCCCACCGGCAAGGCGCCGGGCACGGCCTCGCTGGCATAGGTGTTGCCGAAGCCGCTCTGGTAGCGAAGCGGCTTCATGCGTGGGCCAGCGTGTTGTCGCGCGCCAGTGCGATGGCCTCGCGCAGCACCGCGCGGTCGCCCACGTGGTTGGCCAGGATCAGCACCAGCTTGGTGGTGAGCATGTCCGCCTGCTCGTCGCTCAGGCCGCGCTGGCTGTCGATCAGCTCGCGGTAGAAGTCGTCGGCGTCGGCGATGTTGGGTTGGCGGTTCAGCGGCATCGCGGCTCCTTCAGGGCTGGGCGGTGGCACGGCGCAGCGCAGCGCGTATCTTGCCCGCATCGAAGCCGCGCCAGCGCGCGGCCACGTGCTGGTCGGGGCGGATCAGGTAGACGGTGCCGGGCCGCGCGTCGTAGCGCTGCGCCAGCAGGCCGGCCACGTCCTCGACATCACCGCCCGCCGCGTTGACCCACAGCACGCGCGCCACGATGCGCCCTTCGGCCACGCGCTCCTGCGCCGGCCGCTCGCCGAAAGCCAGCAGCGTGAAGCCGCCCGCCGGGCCATGCAGCGTGTTCAGCACGTTCAGCAGCCAGCCGTCCTGGCCGGCGTGGCGCAGCGGCGCGTCGACGCAGTTGGTGCCCGGCCGCATCGCCCCGGCAAAACTATCTTCGTCCGCGGTGTTCAGCGGCGAGTGCAGGTACGGCGTCGGCGTCGACAGCCGGCCGCTGTTGATCAGCGGGCGCGCGAAGGGCTCGCTGGCGGCCAGCTGCAGCACCGCGTTGCGGTAGCGCAGGCTGACGCGGCTTTTCGGCGAGATGAAGTCGGTGGCCCGCGTGGAGTGCCGCAGGTTGTCGTCGGCGGCGAAGGCGCGTTCGTCCTGGTAGCTGTCGAGCAGCGCCTCGGGCGCGGCGCCGTCGATCACCAGCTTGAGCTTCCACGCCAGGTTGTCGACGTCCTGCACGCCGGTGTTGGCGCCGCGCGCGCCGAAGGGCGATACCTGGTGCGCGGCGTCGCCGGCGAAGATCACGCGGCCGTAGCGGAACCGGTCGATGCGCCGGCAGGCGAACTGGTAGACCGACACCCATTCCAGGTCGAAGGGCAGGTCCGGGCCGAGCATCGTCTGGATGCGCGGGATCACGCGCTCGGGGCGCTTCTCGGCCTCGGGGTCGGCGTCGCGGCCGAGCTGGAAGTCGATGCGCCAGACGTCGTCGCACTGCTTGTGCAGCAGCACGCTCTGGCCGCGATGGAACGGCGGGTCGAACCAGAACCAGCGCTCGGGCACCGTGCCCAGGCCGCGTGCGTTCTGCGCCTGGGCCAGCACGCCGGGCTTGAGCACCACGTCGGCGATGAGGAAGCGGTCCTCGAAAAACTGGCCGGTGAAGGTGGCGCCCACCATCTCGCGCGTGTCGCTGTTGGCGCCGTCGCAGGCCACCACCCAGTCGGCCAGCAGCTCGTAGCGGCCGTCGGGCGTCTCGACCGTCAGGCGGGCGTGGTCGGCCTGCTGCTGCAGCGCCACCAGCTTGTGCTTCCAGCCGACGGAGATGCTGGGGTGCGCCTCGCAGGCGTCGACCAAGGTCTGTTCGACGTAATACTGCTGCAGGTTGACCATTGCCGGCATCTTGTGATGCGCCTCGGGCAGCAGGTCGAAGCGGTAGACCAGGTCGTCCTCGAGGAACACCTTGCCCACCTGCCAGCGCACGCCCTTGTCCACCAGCGGGTCGGCCACGCCCAGGCGGTCCCAGATCTCCAGCGGCCGCTTGGCGTAGCACACCGCGCGCGAGCCGAAGCTGACGGTGTTGTTGTCGTCCAGCAGCAGCACGCTCAGGCCGCGCTGCGCGCAGTCCAGCGCCATGCTCAGGCCGATCGGCCCGGCGCCGATGACCACCAGCGGGTGGCGCTCGACGCGGCCCTCGCGCTGCGCCGCGCTTTGCCGGTAGGGGAACTCGGGGTAGGCGTAGCTCTTGGACATGTCAACCTTCCATGGATCGCAGCCTGCGCTGCCAGCACACACCGCGCCGGGCGCCGCCACGGACTCCGGCGGCGCCGGCGCGTCAGCTGTGCGCCCTCGACGGGCCGAACCCGCACAAGCAACCGTCGCTGCGGTCGGACGCTGCCTGCGAAGACCCGCCGGCCTGCACGCCGGCTGGCGCGCGCGGCGCGCAAAAAAGGGGCGGGGCTACCCTGCCAGTTCGGCCTCGTGCATCCACTGCGCATGCTTCGGCGCGCGCTTGGTGCGAGACCACTCGTCCAGCATCTCCCACTTCACGTCGTCCAGCTTCTTCTGCATCTCCGGCGTGGCCGTGTCGCAGGCCAGCTCGAGACGGTGGCCGTTGGGGTCGAAGAAGTAGATGGACTTGAAGATGGTGTGGTCGGTGATGCCGATCACGTCGATGCCGGCGGCCTGCAGCCGCGCCTTGGTTTCTTCCAGCTCCTGCACGCTGCCCACCTTGAAGGCGATGTGCTGCACCCAGTCGGGCGTGTTGCTGTCGCGGCCCATCGGCGGCGAATTCGGCAGCTCGAAGAAGGCCATGATGTTGCCGTTGCCGGCATCCATGAACAGATGCATGTACGGGTCGGGCGCGTGCGTCGACGGCACCTTGTCCTCGGCGATGGCGAGCACGAAGTCCATGCCCAGGTGCTTGCGGTACCACTCCACCGTTTCCTTGGCGTCGCGGCAACGGTAGGCGACGTGATGGATGCGTTGAATCTTCATGGCTCAGGTCTCCAGGGCTTTCCACATCTCGATGTCGCGTTCGGCGGTCCAGATGCGCGGGTCGGGGAATTGGGTGGCTTCGTCGTAGGCGCGGGTCACGTCGAAGGGCATGCAGTGGTTGAAGATGACCCAGTGGCCGTACTTCGGCTGCAGCTTGTCGAAGGTCTCCTTGTAGACCGCGCGCAACTCCTTGCCCGCGGCGGCGCCGGCCTTCACGCTGGCATACAGGTCGGCGATGAAGTTGCGGGTACCTTCGAGCCCGCGCGCCACATCGGCCGCGCCTTGCAGCGCCGCGCCGCGGCCCGGCACCAGCGCCTGCGGCTTGAGCGCCGCGATGTTGTCCAGCGTCTTCGGCCAGTCCTGGAAGTACGCGTCGCCGGCATAGGGCGTGGCGTCGAACTCCACCAGGTCGCCGCTGAACAGCACCCTGTCCTGCGGCAGCCAGACCACGGTGTCGCCCTTGGTGTGGCCACGGCCCAGCTGGATCAGCTGCACTTCCAGCTTGCCCAGCCACAAGGTCATGCGGCCGGTGAAGGTCATGGTCGGCCAGGTCATGCCCGGCGGCACCGATTCGACGTTCTGAAACAGCCGCGGGAAGCGGCCGATCTCGCTGGCCTTGTCCTGCTCGCCGCGCTCGACGATCAGGTCGCGCGTGTCCTGGCTGGCGATGATGTGCTCCGGCCGGTAGGCCGACGCGCCCAGCACCCGCACCGCGTGGTAGTGGCTCAGCACCACGTACTTGATGGGCTTGTCGGTGACTTCGCGGATGCGGCGGATCACGTCCTGCGCCATGGCCGGCGTGGCCTGGGTGTCGATGACCATCACCGCGTCGTCGCCGATGACGATGCCCGTGTTGGGGTCGCCCTCCGCCGTGTAGGCATAGGCGTGCTCGGACAGCTTGCTGAAGGTGACCGTCTTTTCTTCCAGGTCAGCCTGGCTGGCGAAGGCTTTGCTCATGCACTCTCCAATTCAGTTTAGTACAACGTATTCGCACTGGTGTAACTACGGACTTGATTCTAGTCAAACAGTTCGTTAATGTCTAAATCATTCGTTTAAGTAGAAACCCGTATCCATGGCAACCCCCTCCCATCGGGCCGAAACCGACACGCCCCCGCGGCTGCAGCGGGGCATCCAGAGCGTGGAGGTCGGCGGCCAGTTGCTGCGCGCGCTGGCGCACCAGGGGCGGCCGATGGCCCTGAAGGACCTGGCGCGCGAAGCCGGCATGAGCGCCGCCAAGGCGCACCCCTACCTGGTGAGCTTCGGCAAGCTCGGGCTGGTGGAGCAGGACCCGCAGTCCGGCCGCTACGGCCTGGGGCCACTGGCCATGCAGCTGGGGCTGATCAGCCTGCAGCAGTACGACCCGGTGCGCCTGGCCACGCCGCTGATCGGCGAGCTGGCGCGCACGCTGGGCCATACCGTGGGCATCGCCGTGTGGGGCAACCGCGGGCCGACGATGGTGCGCATCGAGGAGGCGCCGTCGGCGGTGCACGTGAACATGCGCCACGGCACGGTGATGAGCCTGCGCGGCACCGCGTCGGGCCTGCTGTTCTGCGCCTACCTGCCGCGCGAGACGGTGCAGCCCTTGCTGGCGGCCGAAGCCGGGGACGGCAGCGATGCCGCACTGCAGGCGCAGCTGACGCTGGTGCGGGCCCAGGGTCTGGCGCAGGCGGTGGACGCCTCGGTCCCCGGCATCAGCGCGATGGCTGCGCCGGTGTTCGACGTCAGCGACCGCATCGTCATGAGCCTCACCGCCATCGGCCCCAGTGCCATCTTCGACGTGCGCACCGACGGCCCCACCGCGCGGGTGCTGCGCCACAGCGCGACCGAGCTGTCGCGCCAGCTCGGCGCCGGCAGGGCGGCCGCCTAGGCCCTAAGCCGGGTGCGTGCCGTCGCCGATGCGCTGCACCAGCAGCTTGTCGACGCGCTTGCCGTCCAGGTCCACCACCTCGAAGCGCCAGCCGTCCCACTCGACGCTGTCGCCGGTGACCGGCAGGCGGCCCAGCAACAGCATCACCATGCCCGCCAGGGTGTTGTAGCGGCCGCGGTCTTCCTCCGGCACGTCCTTGATATCGAGCCGGTCCTTCAGCTCGGGGATCGGAATCAGCCCGTCCATCAGCCAGCTGCCGTCGGCGCGTTGGGTGGCCCAGGCCTCTTCGCCGGTGCCGGTGCCGACAAATTCGCCGGTGATGGCCTCCAGCAGGTCCCGCTCGGTGATCACGCCCTGCACCGCGCCGTATTCGTCGACCACGAAGACCATCTCCGCGCTGGTCTGACGGAAGTGCTCCAGCAGTTCCATGCCCGACAGCGTTTCGGGCACGAACACCGGCGGCTTGAGGTGTTCGTTCAGGTCCGGCTTGAGCCCCTGGGCCAGCGGCGGCAGCAGGGTGTGCGCCGCGACCACGCCGATGACGTCGTCCAGGCCGAGGCGGCAGACCGGATAGCGCGAGCGGCCGCCTTGCACCATGCGCTCGATCATCTGCTCCACCGGTGCAGACGCATCGAGCCAGATGATGTCGGCGCGCGGAATCATCATCGAGCCGATCTGCCGCTCGTCCAGGCGGAAGACGTTGCGCACCATCTGGTGCTCCTGCGCTTCGATGACGCCGGCATCGACGCCCTCTTCCAGGCTCGCCGCGATTTCCTCTTCGGTGACGCTGCGCGACGGCCCGCCACGGATGCCCAGCAGGCGCAGCACGGCTTCCGTGCAGGCGCCGAGCAACCAGACAAAAGGCCGCGTCGCGGCCGACAGCCAGTTCATCGGCTGCGCCACCAGGCGCGCCACGGTCTCGGGGAACATCTGGCCCAGGCGCTTGGGCACCAGCTCGCCGAAGATGATCGTCAGGAAAGTGATCGTGGCCACCACCAACGCGGTCGCGCTGACCCGGGCCACCTTGGGCGTCAGCGGCAGCGCCTCCTGCAGCCAGCGCGCCAGCGGCTCGGCGAACGCGCCCTCGCCGACGATGCCGTTGAGCACGCCGATCGAGGTGATGCCGACCTGCACCGTCGACAGCCAGCGCGTCGGGTTCTCGTGCAGTTCCATCGCCGCCTGGGCACCCGGCTCCTGGCCCTCGACCATGACCTGCAGCCGCGCCTTGCGGCTCGCGGTGAGCGCCATCTCGGACATCGCGAAGACGCCATTCAGCAGAATCAGAAAGACCAGAAGCGCGACGTCCATGCACGGCCGCCCGAGGGTGGCAAGCGGAAATTGGGGCGCAGCGTAGCAGAATCGTCCCATGGACTACCTCGTCGGGGACCTGCAGGGCTGCTGCGATGCCTTCGATCGGCTGCTGGCCGAGATCGGCTTCTCGGCCTCGCGCGATCACCTGGTGGTGGTCGGCGATCTGGTCAACCGCGGCCCGGATTCGCTGGGCACGCTGAAGCGGCTACGCGCGCTGGGCGACGCCGTCACCTGCCTGCTCGGCAACCACGACCTGCACCTGCTGGCCGTGGCGCACGGCGTGCGCAAGCCGCGCAAAGACGACACGCTGGACGACGTCCTGGGTTCGAAGAAGCGCGACGAATGGATCGACTGGCTGCGCCAGCGCCGCATGGCGCACCGCCTCGACGGCTGGCTGCTGGTGCATGCCGGCGTGGTGCCGCAATGGGACGCGGCCAAGGCGCTGGCGCTGGCCGCCGAGATCGAGGCCCTGCTGCGCGGCCCCGACCTGCCGCAGATGCTGCAGCAGATGTACGGCAACGAACCCGCGGCATGGCACGAAGACCTGCGGGGCGCCGACCGCTGGCGCTTCGTCATCAACGTGCTGACGCGCATCCGCTTTTGCACGCCGGCCGGCCGGCTCGAGCTGAAGATCAAGGAAGGCGCCGACGCCGCGCCGCCCGGCTACCAGCCCTGGTTCGACATCGCCGGCCGGCGCACCGAAGGCACGCCCGTCGCCTTCGGCCACTGGTCGACGCTGGGCCGCGTGGACCGGCCCGACCTGCTGGCGCTGGACACCGGTTGCGTCTGGGGCGGCAAGCTCAGCGCGGTGCGCATCGACGGCGGCCGCCGCGAATGGGTGCAGGTGAAGTGTGCGCAGGCGCAGCGTCCGGGCTGAGGCCCGTCCGCTGCGGCGCCACTACACTAGCGCGCGCGTCGGAGAGATGGCAGAGCGGTCGATTGCACTGGTCTTGAAAACCAGCGACGGGCAACCGTCCGTGGGTTCGAATCCCACTCTCTCCGCCAGACCATAGCCGCCTAGCTGCGGCGGCGGCGACCCACCCAGCCCATGCCGGCCATGCCGGCCAGCACCAGCGCGAAGCTCGCCGGCTCCGGCACCTGCGACGGCGGCAGCAAGGTCAGCGAGGTCTCGATGCGCAGGTTGGACTCCGAGGTGTGGCGCTCGGCGAAGAAGAAGTCGAAGCTGTAGTTGCCTGCGGCCTTGCCCGGGCCGAACAGCGTGTCCAGGTTCACCGACCGGCTGTCGGCGCCGTGCACGCCGCCAAGGTCGATGCCCAGCTGCTTGTCGAAGAACACCCACACGTCGTCGTCGCCGGTGAAGGTGAAGGTCTGGCCCGTGCCCGGCTCGTAGCCGAAGCTGGCCGCGATCTGGTAGGTGAAGTGGTAGTTGTGGCTGCGGCCCTGGTTGCCCAGCAGCTCGCCGTCGATGGGGAAGAAGCTGCTGTTCGAGTAGCGGTAGATGCCGGAGCCGGGCGCGGTCTCGTCCAGCGTGATGGCATGCGAGCGGCTCGGCGCGGCGCCACCGAACCATTCGGCGAAGGACGCCGGCGAGGTGACGTAGCCCGGGGCCCCGAACTTCACGGGCGTCGGCGCATTGCCGGTGAGCGTGCTGTTGACCATGCCCGGCACGGTGCCGCCGATGCCCGATTCGAAGTCGGGGTTGCTGCTGCCGGGCACCAGCGCGCCCGGAATGAAGTCACGCACGGTGCCGGTGAGGGTGATGCTGCCTGCAAAGGCGGCGGTGGCACCGAGGGTCAGCAGGCTGGCGGCGAAGAGCTTCTTCATGGTCAGGCGGATCGGTTTCCGATGGGTGTTTCGCTGCCGGCCATTGTGGGCAGGCGCGCGCCGCAAGGCATCACCGCATCCAGGGGGGCGCAACCGCGGCCGGCGTGCGCTGCTGCACGCCCGCCTGTAACCGCCGCCGTGCCGCTCAGTCGCGGCTCGGGTCGATCAGGAATTTTTCGCCGGTGGCGCGCCGGGCATAGACGGCAATGGCCTGCGGCGTCAGCGCCTCGGCCAGCGACACGGTCTGCGTGTAGCGGCTGGCGAAGGTGGTCTTCAGCTCCGCGGCCACACGCTCGCGCAGTGCCTGCGCCGTCGCTGCACCGACCTTCTGCAGGAACGGGAACAGCAACCAGCCGCCGACGCCCCAGGCCATGCCGGCGTTGCGCACGATCTCGGTCGGCGACGGGTCGAGCATGCCGTACAGGTAGACCTGCTTGTGCGTGGTGGACCCGTAGCGGCTGTATTCGGCCGCCTTGCGGTTGAGGGCCGTCTCCATGCAGCCCAGGATCTGGCTCGCCAGCCGGCCGCCGCCCACGGCGTCGAAGGCGAGGGTCGCTCCGGTCGTCGCCACGGCAGCGGTCAGTTCATCGATGAAGCCGGGCGATGTGCTCACGCACACGTGCTGGGCACCCTGCTCGCGCAGCAGCGCGGCCTGCTCCGGCTTGCGCACGATGTTCACCAGGCCGATGCCGTCCTTCAGGCAGATGCGGTTGAGCATCTGCCCCAGGTTCGACGCCGCCGCGGTGTGCACCAGCGCCTGGTGGCCTTCGCGCTTCATGGTCTCGACCATGCCCAGCGCGGTCAGCGGGTTGACGAAGCAGCTGGCGCCGTCGGCCGCGCTGGCGTCGGCCGGCAGCGGCAGGCACTGGCTGGCCGGCATGCAGCGGTACTGCGCGTACATCGCGCCGCCGATCATGGCGACCGTCTTGCCCAGCAGGGCCTGCGCGGCGGGCGAGTTGCCGGCCTTGACCACCAACCCAGCACCTTCGTTGCCGACCGGCAGCGACTGGCCGACCCGCCCGGCCACGCCGGCCATCGCCTTCTCGGGAATGCGCGCCGTCAGCAGCGGGCTGTCCGCGCTGCCCGAGACCTTCAGGCTGGACAGGTCGGCCGGGCCGAACAGCAGCCCCAGGTCGCTGGGGTTGATGGGCGTGGCCTGGACGCGCACCAGCACCTCGTCGGGGCCGGGCTCGGGCACCGGCACGCGCTGCAGCGAGACTTCGAGCTCACCATTGGCGCGCACCAGCGAACGCAGTTGCAGTGCGGTGCTCGGGTCTGACATGTTGGGCCTCCTGGCTGCTGAGCGGGTGCGGCAGTTTAGAGGCTGCCCGCCGCGCCTGCGCAGCGCGGCGTGGCTGCGGCTCAGGCCCGCGCCTTGTGCCGCCGCGCATCGGCCAGCAGCGCCATCACCACGGTGGAGGCCAGCCGCGAGCGCACCGATTCGGCCCGGCTGGTCAGCACGATCGGCACGCGCGCGCCCAGCACGATGCCGGCGCTCTCGGCGCCGGCCAGGTACTGCAACTGCTTGGCGATCATGTTGCCGGCCTCCAGGTCGGGGGCGAGCAGGATGTCGGCGCGGCCGGCCACCGGCGACGTGATGTTCTTGGTGCGTGCCGCGGCTTCGTTGATGGCGTTGTCGAAGGCCAGCGGGCCGTCCAGCAGGCCCCCGCTGATCTGGCCGCGGTCGGCCATCTTGCACAGCATCGCCGCGTCCACCGTGCTCTGCATGTCGGGGTTGACGGTCTCCACCGCCGCCAGGATGGCCACCCGCGGCGTGTCGATGCCCAGCACCTGGGCCAGGTCGATGGCGTTGCGCACGATGTCCGCCTTGTCGCGCACGTTCGGCACCACGTTCACCGCCGCGTCGGTGATCAGCAGCATGCGCGGATAGGCCGGCACGTCCATCACGAACACATGGCTGATGCGCCGCTCGGTGCGCAAGCCGGCGGCGGCGGACACCACCGCGCCCATCAGCTCGTCGGTGTGCAGGCTGCCCTTCATCAGCGCCTGCACCTCGCCGCGGCGGGCCATGTCGGCAGCCTTGGCGGCCGCTTCGTGGCTGTGCGCGGTGGCCACGATACGCACGCCGGACAGGTCCGCGCCGGCGGCCTGCGCCACCGCGCGGATCTTCGCCTCGGGCCCCACCAGCACCGGCGTGATCAGCCCGCGGCGCGCGGCCTCCAAAGGGCCCAGCAGCGAGTCGTGGTCGCAGGGATGCACCACCGCGCAGCTGACGGCAGGCATGCCCTGGCAGCGCTTCAGCAGGCGCGTGAACACGTCGGCGTGGCGCAGCGCGATCTCGGGCGTGGCCAGGCCGGTGAAGGCGATGCGCTCGGTCGGCGCCTGCACGGTGACGCTGCCGCTGACCAGCGTGTGCTCGCCGTTGCTCACGCGGCAATCGAACACGATGCGATGGCCGTCGACGTGCTTGTCCCGCACGGTGACCGTGCCGGTGATCTCGTCGCCCACGCGCATGCGGCCGGCGAAGCGCAGGTCCTGCGCCAGGATCACCGTGCCCGGCCCGGGCAGGCGCCGCTGCAGCAGCGCCGACAACAGCGCCTCGGCCGCCACCGCCTCGGCGCAGGGGCCGTCCTCCGCCTGCCGGGCCCGGTCGTCGGTGTGGAAGGGGTCCACCTCGCCGGAAACCACGGCCAGCGCCTCCATGTCGGGCCGGGACAGGCGGTGCACGCGGGTAAGCGTCTCGCCCACCTGGATCTCGTCGAAAGTCTTGTTGGTGAAATCGTCCATCGGGGAGGGCCCTGCAGCGGCGGCCCTGGATGCTAAGCGCAGCGCGTGCCGGCCCAACGGATACAGTCGGGCATGTCACATGCCGGTCATCGAAGGCCGGTCACCCAGCATGAGCCCTGCCGCCGCTGCCTCTGAAGTATTGATCGCCGGCGCCACCGGGCTGGTCGGCCGCGAAGTGACGCGCCTGCTGCTGATGCGCACGCCACGCCCCCGGCTGCGCGCACTGGTCCGGCGGGTGCCGCAGCCCGCCGACACGCGGATGCAATGGCAGGTGGTCGATTTCACCCAGCTTCCGGCGCTGCCGCGCGCCGCCGAGGCCTATTGCTGCCTGGGCACCACCCTCCGCCAGGCCGGCTCGCAGGCCGCCTTCAAGGCCGTGGACCTGGACGCGGTGCTGGCTTTCGCACACGCCGCGCGGGCCGCCGGCGCACAGCGCTTTGCCGTGGTGTCGGCCTGGGGTGCCAGTGCGCGCTCGCCCAACTTCTACAGCCGCGTCAAGGGCGAGATGGAAGCCGCGGTCGCCGGCCTGGGCTTCGAGCAGGTGGTCATCGCCCGGCCTTCGCTGCTGGCCGGCGACCGCGCGTCGCTGGCCCAGCCGTCGCGCAGCGGCGAAAAGCTCGCGCTGTGGTTGAGCGGGCCGATCGCCGGCCTGCTGCCCAAGCGCATGCGCCCCATCGATGCGGCCACCGTGGCCCGCGGCATGATCGCGGCGCTGCAGCAGCCGCGGGCCGGTGTGCGCATCGTCGAGTCGGGTGAGTTGCAGGACCTGGGGAAGGACTGAATGCAGATCAGCTTTCACGGCGCGGCCGACACGGTCACCGGCTCGCGGCACCTGGTGCAGATCGGCGGGCAGCGCATCCTGCTCGACTGCGGCATGTTCCAGGGTTTCAAGGCCCTGCGCGAACGCAACTGGCAGCCGCCGCCGCGCGAGTTGGTGGAAGCCGACGCCGTGGTGCTGAGCCACGCGCACCTGGACCACAGCGGCTGGCTGCCGGCGCTGGTCAAGCACGGCTTCCGCGGGCCGATCCATGCGTCGCCGGCCACGCGCGACCTGGCCGAGGTGCTGTTGCTGGACAGCGCGCACCTGCAGGAAGAAGACGCGCGCCGCGCCAACCGCTACGGCTATTCGCGGCACGCCAAGGCGCTGCCGCTGTACACGCGGCGCGACGTGCAGCGCACGCTGGCCCGCTTCCAGCCGCTGGCGCCCGGACGCGAGCTGTCGCTCGGCAAGCTGCGCATCGCGCTGACGCCGGTGGGCCACCTGCTCGGTGCCTGTGCCGTGCGCCTGCAGTCGGGCAACGAGCGCCTGGTCTTTTCTGGCGACGTGGGCCGGCAGGACGACCTGCTGATGCCCGCGCCGCAGCCGCTGCCCGAGGCCGACGTGCTGCTCATCGAATCGACCTACGGCAACCGCGTGCACCCGCAGGAGGACGCGGCCGCACGCCTGGCGCAGATCATCCGCGACACCGTGGGGCGCGGCGGCTCGGTGCTGATGCCGGCCTTCGCCGTGGGCCGCGCGCAGGCCCTGCTGCTGGTGCTGCAGCGGCTGAAGGCGGCCGACGAGATCCCGCCGGATCTACCGCTCTACCTGGACAGCCCGATGGCGGTGCAGGCCACCGCGCTGTACCACAAGCACCGCCGGCTGCTGCGCGTCGGCGCACGCGAGGCCGACCGCCTGAGCGATGGCGTGCACATGGTCGGCGACATGCGGCAGTCGATGCGGCTGGTGCGCTCGCGCTGGCCCAGCGTCATCATTTCGGCCAGCGGCATGGCCACCGGCGGGCGCGTGCTGCACCACCTGAAGGCCATGGCGCCGGTCGACAAGCATCACATCGTGTTCGCCGGCTTCCAGGTCGGCGGCAGCCGCGGCGCGCACCTGGTGGCGGGTGCCGGCGAGGTGAAGATCCACGGCGAGGTGGTGCCGGTGCGCGCGCAGGTCAGCCAGCTCGAGGGTTTCTCGGGCCATGCCGATGCCGACGAGCTGATGGCGTGGCTGCGCGGCCTGCGCCGGCCGCCGCGGCAGACCTATGTGGTGCATGGCGAGCCCGACGCCGCCGACACGCTGCGCCTGCGCATCCAGGACGAACTGGGCTGGCAGGTGCGCGTACCGCAGCACGGCGAGACGGTCGACGCCTGAACCGCGTGCGCGGCTTGGCCGGGGGTGCAGGCGCCCGGACGAGGACGACGTTGATCGGCGCGCCGCGGCGTCGGCGGCGCGGCGGGTGCCGGCCGCCGGCCGTGAAGCCTCGATCGCGGCGCCGACGGCGACCGTGGGGCCGCCGTGCCCGCCGCTCAGCGGTACACGCTCTCGCGCAGCCACTTGGTGGCGACCCATTTCTCGCCTTCGATGACCGGCGCCCCTCCGTGCAGCGTGCCGGTCGATTCGTGCGGGCGGTCGTAGCCGAAGAACAGCGCATGGCCCTTGACGGGGTTGACTTCCAGGCCGGCATCGGGGAACACGGTCGCGCCGCCGCGCTGCGGCACCTGCAGGTACATCAGCAGCGTGCCCACGCGCTGCCCGCCCTGCTTCAGCACCGTGGCCGTGCCGGGCTGCGCCGGGTCGAAGAAGTCGAAATGCGGCCGGTACTGCGTGCCCGGCGCGTAGCGCAGCACCTGCAGGCCCTCGCCCCGTTCCTGCGGCCACTGCAGCAGCGCCGCGATGCGCTGCTCGACGCGCTGCACCAGCGGCACTTCGCCACGCTCGAAGAACATGCCCTCGCTGGTGCGCGCCGCGTTGACTTCGCTGCCGCCGCTGTGGTGGTCGACCGTCTGCGAGCGCAGCAGCCGCGGCCGCGACAACGCCACCAACGCATCGCATTCGGCATCGGACAGAAAGCCGCCGATCAAGGCCAGCCGGGGGTGCTGCAGGCGCAGCAGCAACTGCACCTGCCGGTCGGCAAGCTGCAAGGTCGACGGCGAGCCGCTCGCGTCCAGGTCGGGGCGGTCGACACCGGCGGGCGGCAGCGCCAGCGCGGCGCGCGCCACGGCATCGTCCCAGCCGCTGGCGTGCATGGCCGCCAGGATGTCCTCCGCCCGGCAGCCGGCCCGGGTCTGCACGGCGATCCACTCGCTCAGTTCGGGCGTGACGGCCTGAGGCGGGCCTTGGCTCTGCATGCGGGCATTTTCGCAGCGTCTCGGCTGAAGGAGAATGCGGCAGGAGGATGCCCAGATGACCGAGCGAACCGGCGCTTGCCTGTGCGGCCAAGTGCGCTACCGACTGACGGCCGAACCGTTGGTGGCCAGGATCTGCTGGTGCCACGATTGCCAGCGCATCGCCGGCAACGGAACCGCCAACGCGCTGTTGCCGACCGCGGCCATCGAAGTGTCGGGCGCGACGAGCGAGTATGTCCGCGAGGCCGACAGCGGCAACCGCGTGCACCGGCGCTTCTGCCCGCGCTGCGGCTGCCACCTGTTCGCCGACTCGACGGGGCGGCCCGGGTTCACCGTGGTGCGGCTCGGCACACTGGACGACCCGTCGACGGTCGAGCCGGTGGCCAACATCTGGAGCGCCAGCGCACCGCGCTGGGCCTGCCTGGACGAGGCGCTGGAGCGCGTCGAGCGCCAGCCCGCGCCACCCCAAGCCCCACCGGCGCGCTGAGCGCCACCCGCACGGTCCACGCCCCAGCCGCGCCATGACGACCGAACCCAGCGCCGAAGACACCGCCACCTGGCACCGGCGCGTCGCCGCGCAGGCCAACAACCGCGCGTGGGACCTGGCCGAGGCGTCCTCCCGGACCGCCGAGGAGGACGAAGACATGCTGCAAGCCGCCCATGCGGCGATGTTCTTCTGGAAGCGCGTCGGCGATGCCGGCCACCGTGCGCACGCGGCGCAGCTGCTGGCGCACGTCTACGCGCTGTTGCGGCTGCCGCAGCCTGCCCGGCACTACCTCGCGCAGTCCGAGCCCCACTTCCTGCAACAGCCCAGCGCCCCGTGGGAGCAGGCGCTGGCGCATGCGGTGGCCGGCCATGTCGCGGCGGCGGCAGGCGACGCCGAGGCCCATGCGCGGCACTACCGCCAGGCCGAACGTCTGCTCGCCACGCTGGACCATGCCGAAGACCGCGACATGCTCGCCGCGACCTTGCGCGTGATTCCACCCCCGCACGACGGCACTGCCGCTTGATGCCACTTCATTGAAAGCCCTCGATGACCGCCGCACTGGTGTTGATCGACCTGCAGAACGACTACTTTCCCGGTGGCCGCATGGAACTGGTCGGCGCCGACGCCGACGTGCAACTGGCCTTCCTGGCGGCGCTGAACGGCGCCTTCGCGGCGGTGCGGCCGGCGACCGACCTCGCGGCCGAGGCATAGGCATGGGCAACCGCGCTTCGGCCGAGGCCGTGCAGCCGTGCGGGGACGACGCCGCCCCGCCACAAGGAGACGTCGAATGACCGTGCGCATCGTCCGTCTGGGCAGCCCCAGGGCGCCCGACGAAGGCCCCCGGCTGGGCACGGTGCGGCGGCCGCCGCGCGGCGTGCCCAAGTCGGAGTTCGCGTCGCAGAACTGGTACGACCTGTGGTTCCCCAACCTGGCCCCCAGCGTCGAAACCATGAAGCAGGCCCAGCAGGCGACCACGCCCGCGCAGTGGCAGGCCTTCGTGCGCCACTACCGCGCCGAAATGGCCGACCCGGAGCGTGCCCGCACCATCGGCTTGCTGGCGTTGCTGTCGCGGCAGACGAACTTCTCGGTGGGCTGCTACTGCGAACAGGAATCGCACTGCCACCGCTCGATCCTGCGCGAGCTGCTAAACGAGCAGGGCGCCGATCTGGCGCCCTGAGTCCTGGGTCAGGCGGCTCTCAAGCCTGCTTCGGCCGCCGGCGGGCACCCAGCACACCGGCCAGCGCCACGCCGGCCAGCGCCAGCGAACCCGGCTCGGGCACTTCGTTGGGCGGCGTCTTGGGCGTCAGCGTGGCGATGAAATTGATCTTGAAGGCGTCGTCGCCCATGGTGCAGGTCTTGCACTTGCCGGTGGTATCGAAGGTCGTGTTGTAGGTGCTGATCAGCCACCAGCTCGAACCCTTGGTGGCTCCGGTGCTGATGGCCGCGCCGCCGAAGGGCAGGCTGTTGTCCGTCCCCAGGTCGGCGAAGCTGCCCACCAGTTCCCAACCCGCCATCGTCGACGTCGCCAAGTTGCCTTGCAGGTTCTGGTTGCCGCCGATCGCGGTCGTGCCCGTGGGGCGGGCCGGCGCCGTATCGCCCGTCCAGCGCATCACCGTGATGTCCGAATCGGTGCCCTTCCAGCCGATGCCAACCTTGTCGAGCACCACGCTGACCGAGCCGAAGTCCAGCAGCATCATGTCCGTGGTGCCCGGGGCGACCGAATCGAACGCATGGTTCGGGCTGGTGGCGCCCCGCCCTTCGGTGCGGCTGGCGGCGCCGAAGCCGGAGGTGCCCTGGGCCGACATGTAGGCACTGGCGAAGGCCGTGCCGCTGCCCGTGTAGGTCAGCTCCTGTTTCACGTACCCCGTCCCAGGACTGGTCGATTGAACCTTCCGGTCGTATTCGTTCGTGCCGCTCGTGCTCGTGTTGTCGGGACGCACCCAGACGTAGGTCGTGGCGCCCGAGGAATTCTTGTCCAGGCCGCGATCGGTCGACCAAGCCGACGCGGTCATCGCGGTCCCGGCGTTCCCGACACCGGTACAAGCCCAGGAGTTGTTGTAGTTGCCCGAGTTGGTGGCGTTCTGCGCGCAGCCGCTGCCGCCATTGCTGCCGCTGTACACGTTCCAGGTGGACTGCGCATGTGCCGCGTTCATGAGCGCCAGGCTGCCCAGCAACGCGGTGGCGGAGAGTGCGGTGATTCCAAACTTGTTCATGTTGATTCCCATGTGCCCGCCGGCCGTCAGCACCACGCGTGCCCGTTGCCGCCAGGCTGTGGATGCATTCACAGTCCTTGCATCAGAGTCTAGGAAGCGGCCAGTTCATCCGGTATCCCTCATTTGAGTGTGCGGCGCAGTTTCTCGGCGTCGGGCGCCGTTACAAAGCCGCCCCCGCTGCTCAAAGCCGCATCCAGTTCGTCCCGCGCCTCGGCGTTTCGGCCCGCGCTGGCGAGCACGACCGCCAGGAAATAGCGTGTGTCTGGGTTATTAGGATCCCGCAATCGGGCATCACGAAGCAATCGCAATGCCCTATCGGGCTGCCCTGCCTTGAAGGCCGCCCATCCGGTGGTGCCGATGATGTGCGCGGCGCCGGGCTGGATCTTCAAGGCCTGCTCGGCAACGCCCAGCGCGGCGGGATCGTTGGACAGCAGCAGCACGTTGGCCAGGTTGTTCAGCGCCTCGGCGTCCTCCGGCGCGGCCTTCAGCAGCGCCTCGTAGTTGCTGCGCGCGGCCGGCAGGTTGCCGGCCCGGGCATAGCCGTCGGCCAGCACCCGACGCGCCGCCAGGTCCTGCGGGTGGGCCTTGAGCCACTGTTCGGCCAGCTGCTGCGCGGCCTTGGGGTCGCTGACCAGGAGCAATCGATACAGGCGCAGCATGCTGGCGCTGGACTGGGCGATCTGGTGGGCCCGCCGATAGGCCTCGGCGGCGGCGGCGGTCTGGCCGCGCGCCAGCGCCAGGTCGCCCTGCAGGGCCGGCGCCACCTCGGACTTCGGGTAGGCGGCGGCGATCTGGCGGATGCGCTGCTCGGCCTTGGCCAGGTCGCCCTGCCGGATCTCCAGATCGGCGCGCAGCGCCTGCGCCGGCAGGAAGCCCGGCCTTTCGTCCAGCGCCTTGTCCAGGCTGTGCGCGGCGCCGGACATTTCCCCGGCCGCCATCTGCAGCAGCGCGATCTGCAGCAGATAGCTGGGGTTGTAGCTGGCCAGCGCGGCGGCCCGCGCCAGCTGCGCCTTGGCGGTGACCGCGTCGCCACTGGCCAGACGCGCGCGCGCCGTGATCAGCAGCACCGGGATGGCCTCGGGCGCCTTGCCGGCCAGCCGCTTGGTGGCCTCGACGGCGGCATCGGGGTTGTGGTTGCGCAGATGGAACTCGACCAGCGCCAGCCCCGGCTGCAGGTTGCTCGTCGGGCTGTGGTCTTCGGCCTTCTCGAGCCAGCGCTGGGCCTCGGCCAGCTGCCCGCGGCGCTCGGCCAGGCGGCCGGATTCGCCGAGCGCGTCTAGGTTGCTCTCGTCCCGGGCCAGCACGTCGTTCAGCCGCGCGGCGGCCTTGTCGTAGGCGCCCTTGTCGATGTCCAGCGCCGCGAGGCTCACCGCCGGCGCGGCATAGGCAGCATCGAGTTTCAGCGCAGCCTCGAAGGCCGCCCTGGCGCCGGCCACGTCGCCCTGGCGCGCGCGCGCGCTGCCCAGCAGGTACTGCAGCCCAGCGGCCTGCGGCCGCTGCTTGACCAGGTTGGAGGCGATGCGCACGGCCTTGTCCGCCTGGCCGCTTTGCATGTACAGCGTGGCCAGGGCTACCCCAGCCTGCAGCTGGCCTGGATCCTTCTGGTAGGCGGCCTCCAGCGCGCTAGCGCTGTCGGTGAACTTGCCGGCCCCGAGCAGGCTCATGCCCAGCATCGTGCGCATCGACGGGTTGTCGTCGGCGCGCAGCGCCTCCTGCATCATCTGTGTGGCACGCGCATGGCGGCCCTGCGCCATGTGCGCCGAAGCCAGCAGCAGCAAGGCCTGCGAATCACGGGGGTTGACCGCCAGGTAGGCCTCCAGCGTGGCGATCGCCCGGTTGTTGCTTTTTTCGGCGACGTAGATCTTCGCCAGCAGCTTGGCCACGCCGCTGCCGGGCTGCATGCGCTGCACGGCCTCCAGGTAGGGCTTGGCCTTCTCCGGTTCGTTGAGTCCGAAGTGCGCCAGCCCGCCCAGCATCAGGGCCTGCGGCCGGTAGCGCAGCTGCTCGATCGGCACCGGGTCCAGCAGCGCCGTGATGTTGTTCAGCGCCGCCTTCGTCGCCGCGGTGTCGCCTTCGGCCTCGGCCAGCAGCGCCTTCAGGTAGTGCCCGCGGGGGTCGTTGGGCGACGAGCGCAGCAGCGTCGCCACGTCGGCGGCCGCATCGGTGCGGCGGCCCTGGTCCAGCAGCAGGCCGGCCCGCGAGACCAGCGCTTCGGTATGCGTCGGGTCTTCGCGCAGCGCCTTGCCGTAGAAGTTCAGCGCCGCCGGGACATCGCCGCGTACGTGCGCCACCGTGCCGCGCATGTACGAGGCCGGCGCGGACGCCGGCGCCAGCGCCAGCGCGCGCTCGGCGGCCGTCTGCGCCTCGGCGAACTGCCGGTCGCGGATGCGCACCGAGGCCTCGACCAGCCAGGAATCCGCGGTGCCCGGATCCGTCACGCGCGCATCCTGGATGTAGCGCATGGCGCTGCGCGTGTCGCCGAGGTCGGCTGCGGCCGAGGCGCGCAGCAGCAGCAACTGGCTCTGCACGTTGGTCGGCAGCCCGGCCGTGGCAAAACGCGCCTGCTCGATCAACTGCTGCGGCTTGCCCTGGGCAGCCACCGAGCGCGCCAGCGGCACCACCACCTCGGCGCGGTTCACGCCGAGGCGCAGCGCCTCGGTGAAGGCCACCTCGGCGGCCGCGGCGTCGCCGTTGGCGAGCAGCGCCTTGCCCAGCAGCACATGCACCGGCAGCATGTTCTTGTCCTGCTGCAGCGCGTTCTTCAGCTGGACGATCGCGCCTTTGACGTCCTGCGCCTCGTAGCGCTTCAGCGCGTCCTCGTAGAACTTCGCCGCCTGCCCGTCGGACTGGGCCACGGCCAGGCTCAGGCCCCCCGCCAGCAAGGCCGGCAGCGCCCAGCGGGCGATGCGGCAAGTCATGGCCTTGCCGGGGTTGGCCGGGGCACGAGGAAGGGGGGCGCGCGTCATCCCGGGAATGCTAGGGCGGCCCGTGGCCTGCCGCAAACGATGGACACCGCCGGTGGCTGGCGAACGTGCGAAATTCCGGCCGGCGAGGGGCGGCCACCCCCTGTTCCGGGGGTGGCCCGAGCGGCCAGCGGCCTGGCGGTTGCACTTCCTACAATGCGTCGATGAACGCCCTGGTCGCCCCCGCGCCGCGCCGCGCGATCCGCGAGTTGCCGGACGAGCTGGTCAGCCAGATCGCTGCCGGCGAGGTGGTCGAGCGCCCGGCCTCGGTGGTGCGCGAACTGGTCGACAACGCGCTCGACGCCGGCGCCACGCAGGTCGGCGTGCGGCTCAGCGCCGGCGGCGTGCGCGCCATCCTGGTCGAGGACGACGGCGCCGGCATCCCCGCGGCCGAACTGCCGCTGGCGCTGAAGCGCCACGCCACCAGCAAGATCGGGTCGCTGAGCGACCTGGAGCGCGTGGCCACGATGGGCTTCCGCGGCGAGGCGCTCGCCGCCGTGGCCTCGGTGTCCGACCTGACGATCTCCAGCCGCACCGCCGACGCGCCGCATGCCATGCGGCTGGACGCACGCAGCGGCGAGCTGGCCCCGGCCGCGCGCGCGGTGGGCACCAGCGTCGAGGTGCGCGAGCTGTTCTTCAGCACGCCGGCACGGCGCAAGTTCCTGAAGACCGACGCCACCGAAACCGCGCATTGCCTGGAAGCGGTGCGGCGCCATGCGCTGGCCCGGCCCGATGTCGCCTTCACGGTGTGGTCGGACGGCAAGCTGCTGGCGCAGTGGCGCGCCACCGACGCCGAGCAGCGGCTGCGCGACGTGCTCGGCGACGAGTTCATGGCCCACAGCCGGGCGCTGCCGCAGCGCGTGGGCGAGTTGCAGCTGCAGGGCCGCGTCGGCCTGCCCGAAGCGGCCCGCGCGCGCGCCGACCACCAGTACGTCTACGTCAACGGCCGCCATGTGCGCGACCGGCTCATCGCGCACGGCCTGCGCGCCGCCTATGAAGACGTGCTGCACGGCGCCCGCCAGCCGGCCTACGTGCTGTTCATCGGCATCGACCCGGCGCGCGTCGACGTCAACGTGCACCCGACCAAGATCGAGGTGCGCTTCCGCGACGCGCGCGAGCTGCATCAGGGCGTGCGCCGCGCCGCCGAAGAGGCGCTGGCGGTGACGCGCGCCGTGGCGGCCGCGGACGAAGCCGGCGCCGCAGAGCGCCCGCCGGCCGCGGCCACGGCCTGGTCCCCGCCGCCTCCATCGCAGACACGGCTGGCGCTGCAGGCGCTGGCCCCGTTGCCGTCGCAGCAGTCACTGCCGTCACCGGCGCCGATGCAGGCGCAGGAGCCCGCCGCACCCTGGGCCGCAACGCCGCCCGAGGCCGTGTCCGACCAACCCTTGGGCCAGGCCCTGGCGCAGCTGGGCGGTACCTGGGTGCTGGCCGAAAACGCGCAGGGCCTGGTCATCGTCGACATGCATGCGGCGCACGAGCGCGTGGTCTACGAACGCCTGAAGGCCACGCTTGGCGCGCGCGCGCTGCAGGCGCAGCCGCTGCTCCTCCCGCTCAGCGTCAGCGTCACACCGGCCGAGATGGCCACCGCGCAGCAGCATGCGCAGGCGCTGCTCGATCTGGGGCTGGACGTGACGCCGCTGTCGACGTCGACGCTGGCGGTGCGCAGCCGGCCCAGCGCCCTGCCCGATGCCGACCTGGCCGAACTGCTGCGCGCCGTGCTGGCCGATCTGGCGCAGGTCGATTCCAGCCAGGTGGTGCAGCGCGCCCGCGACGACCTGCTGGCGACGATGGCCTGCCACGGCGCGGTGCGCGCCAACCGCCGCCTGACGCTGGCCGAGATGAACGCGCTGCTGCGCCAGATGGAAGCCACCGAGCGCGCCGACCAGTGCAACCACGGCCGCCCCACCTGGCGCCAGGTATCGCTGAAAGAACTGGACGCGATGTTCCTGCGCGGGCGCTGAGATGGACGCGCCCGACCGCGTCTTCATCTCCTACCGCCGCGACGACGCGGCAGGCTACGCGGGCCGCCTGGAAGAAGCACTGGAAAGGCGCCTGGGCCGCGGCAGCGTGTTCCGCGACGTGCTGGACATCGCCCCCGGCGCCGACTTCAGCGAAGCCATCCGCCAGCGGCTGGCCGGCGCGCAGACGGTGCTGGTGCTGATCGGCCCGCGCTGGGCCGGCGGCGACGGCACGGGCCCGCGCCGCATCGACGACGCGCAGGACTTCGTGCGCCTGGAGGTGCAGATGGCGCTGGACGGCGGCGCGCGCGTCATCCCCGTGCTGCTGCCCGGCGCGCGCATGCCCGGCGAGGCGGAGCTGCCCGACCCCCTGAAGCCACTGGCACGCCGCAACGCGCTGAGCCTGAGCGACACGAACTGGGACGCCGACATCGCCCGACTGACCGAGAACATCGGCATCGCGGCGCGACGCCCGCGCTGGCCGCTCGCTGCCGCCGCGGTGGTGCTGGCGGCGATTGCCGCCGCCGCGGCGTGGCAGTGGCGCGGCGGTGGCGCGCCGCCCGCGGGTGCGGCCTCGGCCTCGGCGCCGGTGGCGGTGGATGAGTCCGCGCGCTTCGCCGGCCTCTGGCAGGGCAGCGTGCGCTACGCCTGGGGCGACCGCTACGACGAGCGCTTCGAGTTCAAGCGCCACGCCGGCGAACTGACCGGCAGCGCCACCTTCCTGGGCTATCCGCGCGCCATCACCCAGCTGCGCGTCGACGGCCGCAACCTGCATTTCGAAACGCACAGCATCGAAAGCGTCGACAGCTCGAGCAAGGAGCTGACGCATGCCTATGCCGCCGAACTGCGCGGCCAGCCGCCGGACGAAGTGCTGGCCTTCCGCCTGCTGATCAGCGGCGGGCACAGCAGCAACCCGCCGATCGAGTTCGAGGCGCGGCGCGTGCCGCAGGCCGCCAGCGCGCCGGCGTCGCGCTGAGCACGCCAAGCAAATACCCGCAGCCCGGCACGCCGTGCCGCCTTGTGGCACGCTCGCAGCCCATGTCACCACGCTGGATACGTTCGCTGCTGCTGTTGGCGGTCGCCGTGCCGCTGGTCTTGAGCGGCTGCGGCACGCTCGACGAGAAGCAGCGCGAGTGGGTCTTCCAGCCCAGCAAGCAGAGCTGGTGGGGCGGCGCGTCGGCGGCCGAAGGCATGCAGGACGCCTGGATCGAATTCGTCTCGCGCGAGAGCGGCGAGCCGGTCAAGCTGCACGGCCTGTGGCTGCCGCAGGCACGCGCCGACGCGCCGCTGCTGCTGTACCTGCACGGCGCGCGCTGGGACGTGCGCAGCAGTTCGCAGCGCATGCGCCGCATGCACGAGCTGGGCTTCGCGGTGCTGGGCATCGACTACCGCGGGTTCGGCCAGAGCACCGACACCCTGCCCTCGGAAACCATGGCCTACGAAGACGCGCGCGCCGCGTGGGACTGGCTGGGCCGCCAGCACCCGGGGCTGCCGCGCTACATCTTCGGCCACTCGCTGGGCGGCGCCATTGCGGTGCAGCTGGCCAGCCAGGTCGGCGACGAAAGCGGCGTGGTGGTCGAAGGCTCGTTCACCTCGGTGCCCGACGTGTTCAGCAGCTTCAAGTGGGGCTGGCTGCCGCTGGGGCCGCTGATCACGCAGCGCTTCGACGCCGAGGCCCGGGTCGACCAGGTCGGCTCGCCGCTGCTCGTGGTGCACGGCAGCGACGACCGGCTGATCCCGCCGGCGCTGGGCCGCAAGCTCTACGAGCGGGCCAAGGCGCCCAAGCGCTTCGTGCTGGTCGAAGGCGGCTCGCACCACAACACCAACGCCGTGGGCCAGGCGCAGTACCGCGAGGCGGTGGCCGACCTGTTCGGCCTGCGGCCGGCGGCGGACGGCGCGCGCCTGGCGCTGGCCGCCACGGTCGCCACATCCGCCGCCACATCCGCCGCCCCGTCCGCTGGAAACTGATCAGCCCGCGGCGGCCAGCGCCGCGGCGGCGCGCTGCACCGCCGCGCGGCGGTCGGCGCCCATCGCCTGCAGGCGCTGCTGCATGCGCTGCCGCACGCCGGCGGGTGCGCTCTCCGGGCGCCCCGCGTCGAAGGGCGGCGCCGGCGCGTATTCGATGGCCAGTTGCACCGACTGCGCATACTCGGCGCCGGCCACGTCGGCCAGCACGGCCAGCGCCACGTCGATGCCGGCGGTGACGCCGCCGCCGCTCCACACGCGCCCGTCGTGCACGATGCGCGCCGCATCGGGCGTGACCTCGGGATAGGCGGCGAGCAGCTCGCGCCAGGCCCAGTGGCAGGCCGCGCGGTGGCCGCGCAGCAGCCCGGCCGCGCCCAGCAGCAGCGAGCCGGTGCACACCGACACCACGTGCCGCGCCCCGGCCGCCAGCCGGCGCATCTGCGCCAGCAGATGTGCGTCGGCCATGGCATCCAGCGTGCCGTAGCCGCCGGGCACCAGCAGCAGCTCGCAGCCGTCCACGTCGGCGATGGGCACGGTGTCGAAGGCCAGCCCGCCGTCGGCCTGGATGCGCCCGCCGGCGCTGCTGGCCAGCACGCAGCGCGCGTCCGGCGCGCGCCACAGCACCTCGTGCGGGCCGGTGAAGTCGAGTTGCGTGATGCGCGGGAACAGCACGAAGACGATGCGCAAGTCCTTGTTCAAGGCAGGCTCCTGATGACGGTGGCCACGAGCTTCGCACGTCGCGCATTTGGCAGCAATGACGCCGTTCCCACCTTTCATGCCATCATGGCCGGCATGCACCGCATCGATGTGATCGTCTTCCCCGGCTTCCAGCTGCTGGACGCGGCCGGCCCGCTGTCGGTGTTCGAGGTGGCCGAGTCTTTTCGCCCCGGCAGCTACCGCTGGCGCGTGGCGGCGCCGCAGGCCGGCGCCGTCGCGGCATCCGCGGGCATCCGCTGGCAGGCGCAGGGCCTGCCGCGCCCCGGCCGCTTCGACACCTTGCTGCTGGCCGGCGGCGACGGCGTCGACCAGGTCATCGCGCAGCCCAAGCTGCTGCGCTGGCTGCAGCGCGCCGCGGCCGGCCGCGTGCGCGTGGCCAGCGTCTGCAGCGGCAGCCTGTGGCTGGCCGCGGCCGGCTTGCTGGACGGCCGCCGCGCCACCACCCACTGGTGCCGCACGCCGCAGTTCGCGCGCGACCATCCGCAGGTACAACTGCAGCCCGAGCGCATCCATGTGCGCGACGGGCGCTTCTGGACCTCGGCCGGCATCAGCGCCGGCATCGACCTGGCGCTGGCGCTGGTGGCGCACGACCACGGCGAGATGCTGGCGCGGCAGGTGGCGCAGCAGCTGGTGGTGTACTACCGCCGGCCCGGCGGCCAGTCGCAGTTCTCGCAGATGGCGCAACTGCAGCGCGGCGAAGGCCGCTTCGCCACGCTGCTGGACGAGGTGCGTAGCCAGCTGGCGCAGCGGCACGGCGTGGCCGAGCTGGCCGAACGCGCGCGCATGAGCCCGCGCCACTTCGCGCGTGCCTTCGTCGCCGAGACCGGCAGCACGCCGGCCCGCGCGGTGGAGCGGCTGCGCGCCGAGGCCGCGCGCACGGCGCTGGCCAGCGGCACGGCCTCGGTGCAGGCGGTGGCGCGGCAGTGCGGCTATGCCAACCCGGAGACCATGCGCCGCAGCTTCGTGCGCCTGTTCGGGCTGCCGCCGTCGGCGGTGAGGCGGCTCTAGGACAATCGCCCCATGGCCGACCGACCGACGATCAAGCTCAAGCCCGGCGCCGCGACGCGCGACCCGCAGCGCCTGCGCGTGCGCGCCACCACCGCCCCGCGCACGGCGCAGACGCAGGCGCACACACAGACGCAGGCGAAGACCGAAGCCCAGGCGCCGGATGCCGACGCGCGCAAGCGCCGGGACACGAAGGCACAGGCGCGCAAGCCGGCCCCCCCGCGACCCGCGCCGCCGCGCCCTGGGCCACCCGGCGCGGCATCCCCTCGCCCGGCACGACCTGGCACGCCGTCATCCCGCCCGGCCCCTGCCGCGCCCTGCGCCACCCCAGCCACCTTCGTCCAGCGGAAGTGCCGCGACGCCCGTTGCCGCCCGCTGTGCCGGGTGGCCGGGCCGGGGCGGCGTCTCCTTGCCGTTTCGGCAACGTGCCGCCCGTGGCCGGTGCAAGACCCGAGGGCATCCGCCTGTCCAAGTGGCTCACCGACCAGGGCATCGCCTCGCGGCGCGAGGCCGACGACTGGATCGCCGCCGGCTGGGTGCGCGTGGACGGCGAGATGGCCGTGCTGGGCCAGCGCGTGCGGCCCGAGCAGCGCATCGACATCGACCCCGCGGCGCGCCAGCAGCAGGCGCGCAGCGTGACCATCCTGCTCAACAAGCCGGTGGGCTACGTCAGCGGCCAGGCCGAGGACGGCTACCCGCCGGCGGCGTCCCTGGTCACGCCGGAGCACCGCTGGGCCGAGGAACGCCGCCCCTTCCACCCCGGCCATGCGCGCGGCCTGGCGCCGGCCGGCCGGCTGGACATCGATTCCACCGGCCTGCTGGTGCTGACGCAGGACGGGCGCATCGCCAAGCTGCTGATCGGCGAGCACTCGCTGGTCGAGAAGGAATACCTGGTGCGCGTGGCGCATGCCTTCGCCGACGGCGTGCCCGAGTCGGCATTGCAGCTGCTGCGCCACGGCCTGGAACTGGACGGCGAAGCGCTGAAACCGGCCAAGGTGAGCTGGGCCAACGAGGACCAGCTGCGCATCGTGCTGCACCAGGGCAAGAAGCGGCAGATCCGCCGCATGTGCGAGGCGGTGGGCCTGCAGGTGGTGGGCCTGAAGCGCGTGCGCATCGGCAGCGTGGTGCTGGGCAAGCTGCCCGCGGGGCAGTGGCGGTACCTGCGCGATGACGAACGCTTCTGAGCCGGACGCGAGCGCATCGGTAGGCCGCGCGACGGGCAGCCCGCGGGGCCCCTCCCTAGCCGGCCCGCGCCGGCCCGAGGACGGGGCCGTTGCCGTGGTTCCCCTCGGGGCCGCGCAGGCTCCGACCGCCGGAGCGCCCACCGGCATGGCGGCCGGTCGGCCGACCGATCTATCCGCCGGTCGAAGGGCAGACATGTCCCCGGCGCTGATCGTCGCGCTGCTGGCCCTGCTGCTGGGCGTGCAGCCGATCACCACCGACCTGTACCTGCCGGCGCTGCCCGGCCTGGCGGCCCACCTGGGCGCGGGCATCGGCGGCGCGCAGGCCACGCTGTCGGCGCTGATCTTCGCCTTCGGCCTGAGCCAGCTGCTGCTCGGCCCGATGGCCGACCGCTTCGGCCGCCGCCCGGTGCTGCTGGGCGGGCTGACGCTGTTCGTCGTGGCCAGCGCCGGCAGCGCGCTGGCCGGCGACATCGGCGCGCTGGTGGCCTGGCGCGCGCTGCAGGGCGTGGGCGTCGGCGCCGCGGTGGTGTGCGCGCGCGCCATGGTGCGCGACCTGTACGTGCCCACCGACGGCGCGCGCGTGATGTCGCACGCGCTGTCGGGGCTGGGCTTCATCGCGCTGGCCAGCCCGCTGCTCGGCGGGCTGATCGCCACGCTGCTGGGCTGGCGCGCGGCGCTGGCGGCCAGCGGCGTGTTCGGCCTGGGCTGCCTGGCGCTGGTGGCCTGGGCCATGCCGGAGACGGTGCCCCGGCCCAACCCGGCCGCGCTGCGTCCGGGGCCGATGCTGGCGACCTGGGGGCGCATCCTGCGCAACCCCACCTTCGTGGCCTGGTCGCTGCTGATCGCCTGCACCTACGGCGGGCTGTTCGCCTTCCTGGCGGGCTCGGCCTTCGTCTTCATCGACATCCTGGGCAGCTCGCGGCTGGCCTGCGGGCTGTACATCGCCGGCTGTTCGATCAGCTACATCGTCGGCACCTTCTGGTGCCGGCGCTGGCTGCTGCGCCATGGCCTGGCCGGCGCAGTGAAGCGCGGCGCGGTCTTCACGCTGATGGGCGGCGTATCTATGGCCGGGCTGGCCTGGGCCGGCGTGCTGAGCCCCTGGGCCATCGCGCTGCCGCAGATGGTCTACGCCTTCGGCCACGGCATCCACCAGCCCTGCGGCCAGGCGGCCGTGGTCGGGCCCTTCCCCCACCATGCCGGCACCGCGTCGGCGCTGGCCGGCTTCATGCTCGCCGTCACCGCCATGGCCATCGGCGCCTGGCTGGGCGTGGCCATGGACGGCACGGTGCTACCGCTGACGCACATCGTCGGCGTGATGGCGCTGGCCACCACGCTGGTAGCCTGGACCCTGGTACAGCGGCACGGAGAACGCCCATGACACACCCCGCCCCCACCCGCCTGCGCGCCGTCGCCGCCGCCGTGCTGCTGCTGCCCGTGCTGGCGCTGGCCCAGCAGCCGGCCGCCGAGCGCGTCGGCCCGCCGCTGCCCGAGCGCGTGCGCACGCTGGACACGTCGCTGAAGGAAGAGCACGACGACCTGCTGCGGCGCGTCGGCGCGGATGCGCGCGACCAGGGCCGCCTGGTGGCGGCACTGAAGGCCCAGCAGGCGGCCTGGCTGCAGTACCGCGACGCGGCCTGCGCGCTGGTCGGCCTGGTGGGCGACGCCAGCACCACGCCGGCCAACCGCACGCTGCAATGCAAGGCCGACTGGGCCGAGGCGCAACGGCTGCGCATGTGGTCGGCGCTGGACTGCATCAGCCAGGTGCCGCCGGCGGAGCGCGCTGCGGAACAGGAACGCTGCCTGCAGGCCCTGGCCACGTCGCTGCGGCCGTGACGCCGCTGGGCCTCTGCCTGGCCGGCCCCACCGCCAGCGGCAAGAGCGCGCTGGCGCTGCAACTGGCCGCACACCTTCCAATCGAGATCGTCAGCGTCGATTCGGCGCAGGTCTATCGCGGCATGGACATCGGCACCGCCAAGCCCGGCGCCGCCGAGCGCGCGGCGGTGCCGCACCACCTGATCGACCTGATCGAGCCGGAGCAGGCCTATTCGGCCGCGCATTTCGTGCGCGACGCCACGGCCGCGGCGCAGGACATCCGCGCACGGGGCCGGCTGCCGCTGCTGGTGGGCGGCACCATGCTGTACTTCAAGGCCTTGCGCGACGGCCTGGACGCGATGCCCGCCGCCGACCCGGCGCTGCGCGCGCAGATCGACGCCCGCGCCGCGGCCGAGGGCTGGCCGGCGCTGCATGCCGAGCTGCAGCGCGTGGACCCGGCCACCGCCGCGCGCCTGGCGCCGCACGACGCGCAGCGCATCCAGCGCGCGCTGGAGGTGTGGCAGGCCACGGGCCGGCCGCTGTCGTCGTTCCACGCCCAGCGCACCGATCGCGAGGCCACGCAGCGCTGGCCGCTGATCGCGCTGGAACCGGCCTCACGCGCCTGGCTGCACCAGCGCATCGCGCAGCGCTTCGACGCCATGCTGGCCGCCGGCCTGGTCGACGAAGTGCGGCGCCTGCGGCAGCGCCCCGCGCTGCAGCCGCAGATGCCGTCGATGCGCTGCGTCGGCTACCGCCAGGCCTGGGCGGCGCTGGACGCGGGCAGCCTGGACGGCCTGCGCAACACCGGCATCGCCGCGACGCGCCAGCTGGCCAAGCGGCAGATCACCTGGCTGCGCTCGATGCCGGTGCACACGCGCATCGAATGCGATGCGGTGGAGGTGGCCACGCCGTTGCGCGACGTGGTGCGGCGCTGGCTCGGCGGCTGACGCGCACACGCGCGCAAAGACTGGGCAACGGAGATCGCTACGGGAGCTTCAGTGCTCGACGCCGAGCTTGCGCTTTCGACCTGCTACGGACTCGCGTGTCGACGAACGCATGGCCACGAGCGGCCGCTCAACGTTCGACGCGAGGGGCATCTTGCGCGTAGGCGCAAAACGTCCTCTTGACGGAGGGTTCGCCCCCATCGCTCGCGAGCCGATTACGCCGCTTGGAGAAGGAACTCGACCTTTACGGCTTCGAACGGGAACTCGATTTCACCGGCGTCCGTGCGAATGAGAACACCCGCCGACAACAGCGCGCTTACGTCACCATGCACGGCCTTCACATCGCGATTCAGGCGGCGAGCCGCTTCACGAATGGAAACGGGACCCGCTCCGCATAGCGCTTTGAGAAGCTCCCAGCGCTTTGCCGTGAGAACCTGCCAAAGAAGTTCGGGTTCGGCAAAGCTGATGCGGGCCGACCGGGAGCCCTTGCCAGACTTCCACGCGTTCGTGAAGTCGGCCATGGCTTCGGACGGGGACCGAACATCAAGAGTCACTGTTTTCACGGTTCCACCTCGCGATATCGACCTGGAAGGCCGCTATGAGTTCATCGGCATCTGAGAAGGCATAGCGGCTCTCCTTGCCCCCATAGTGCCGATGATCACCTTTGCCGGCTTCGTTGTCGTAGCGAAGAACACATGCGCCGCGCACGACGTAGGCCAGGCGGTACTTGAATGGATGGCTCGAGCCCAGAAGCGGCGCTGGAAGGTGCCAGAGCACCAGCTCGGCAAAGGCGATGTCGGAGTAGATGATTCGGGTTCGGACGAGCTCTACCGCCTTCATGTTGGAGATTGTGACAACGCCCCGAAGGTGTTGTCAACAAGTCCAACGGTTACCCGCGGTTGCCATGGAGCCGAACGTCTGAGCTAACTCGCGAGCTCTTGGCTCTTAGGCGTATCGGGTTTGTCGCACCGATCATGACACCTGGGGGTTCACTCTCCACTGCGGTCTATTGGAAGATGCAAGGCCGCACTGGCGCTGCAACGGAGGAGCAGAGCGCCTTGTCATCACCAAAGCCCAACAGCTTGGGCGCACGGAGCCACAGCCACACGCCAACCGCGAGAGCGGTGGGCGCCGCGATAAACAAGACTGAGTGGACCTCAGAGATCGTCGTGAAGTAGCGCGCACCCGCAGCGGCCACCATGCCCCACGCCACACTCGCGCCAAAGGTAGCGCCGCCAACAGCAAGCCACTTGCGCGCCGCTGCGAGCTTGGAATGCGGCCGGGAGGGACGCGATTGCACCTGGTTCAGACCTGGCGTCGCAGCCCTCAGCGGCCCGGCGGCAGGCTCGGGTTGCGGCCTTCCAGGATGTCCTGCATGCGCAGGCGCAGCATCTCGACCAGCGGGGCCTGTGCCGGCACGATGTAGAAGCGGTCGTCGCGCACCGCGTCGGCCACGGCGTCGGCCACCTGCGCCGGCTCGTAGCCGCTCTGCAGGCTCTCGCGGAAACCGGCCGCCGCGCGTTGCGACGCTTCGGGCAAGGTGCTCAGGTCGGTGGCCCCGCCGAAGGCCGCCGCGCGGTTGCGCTCGGCGTCCAGGATGGCGGTGCGGATCAGCCCGGGGCACAGCACCGACGCGGACAGCTTGGCGCCGGCCGCACGCAGATCCTTGTACAGCCCTTCGCTCAGGCAGACCACGCCGTGCTTCGACGCGAAGTACGGCCCCGGGCCGCTGATCAGCCCGGCCACCGACGCGGTGTTGACGATGTGGCCCGGCTCGCCGCCGGCCAGCATGCGCGGCACGAAGGCGCGCACGCCGTGCACCACGCCCATCAGGTTGACGCCCAGCACCCATTGCCAGTCGGCGGTGCGGGTCTCCCAGGTGGGCGCGCGCAGCGCCGGTGCGGTGACGCCGGCGTTGTTGCACAGCAGGTGCACCGCGCCGTAGTGGCGGTAGGCGGCGTCGGCCAGCGCGGCCACCTGGGCCTCGTCCATCACGTCCACCTGCACGGCCAGCGCGGGCACGCCCTGGGCCTGGAA
Organism: Rubrivivax sp.; assembly: GCA_019635285.1. GTDB lineage: Bacteria > Pseudomonadota > Gammaproteobacteria > Burkholderiales > Burkholderiaceae_C > Rubrivivax. The sequence continues at coordinate 47,162 of JAHBZS010000028.1, forward strand.
CTGCGCCTGCACGCGCGCCAGCGCCGCGGCCTCGATGTCGGCCAGCACCAGCCGCATGCCCTCGCGCCCAAAGCGTTGCGCCAGCGCCAGGCCGATGCCGCTGGCCGCGCCGGTGATCACCGCCACGCGGCCCTGCAGTTGCTGCATCGCTGTCTCCTTGTCGTCGGTGGGTGCCGACCATTGTGGCCAACGGCTCGCGCGGGCGCATCGGGCATCATCCCCGGCCATGCTGGAACTGCAGCGGCTGAGCAAGTCCTTCGGCGACACGCCGGTGTTCCGCGACCTGAGCTTCACGCTCGCGCGCGGCGAGATCGTCGCGCTGGTGGCTGAGTCGGGCGTGGGCAAGTCCACGCTGCTCAACTGCATCGCCGGGCTGGAGCGCGCCGACCGCGGGCGCCTGATGCTGGACGGGCAAGACCTGGGGGCGCTGGGCGAAGACGCGCGGGCGCGGCTGCGGCGCGCGCAGCTGGGCTTCGTGTTCCAGGCCTTCCACGTGCTGCCGCACCTCAGCGTGGCCGAGAACGTGTCGCTGCCGCTGCTGCTGCTGGGCCGGCCCGACGCGGCGCGCGTGGCCGCGATGCTCGACGCCGTCGGCCTGGGCAGCCTGGCCGCGCGCATGCCGGCGCAGCTGTCGGGCGGGCAGCTGCAGCGCGTGGCCATCGCGCGGGCGCTGGTGCATGCGCCGGCGCTGATCCTGGCCGACGAGCCCACCGGCAACCTCGACCCCGCCACGGCCGAGCGCGTGCTGGCGCTGCTGGTGGCGCAGGTGCGCGGGCACGACGCCGCCTGCCTGCTGGCCACGCACTCCGAGGCCGCGGCCCGCCATGCCGACCGCGTGCTGCATCTGCGGGCCGACGGCGTGACGTCGCGCTAGCCCATGCCGTCGTCGCTGTGGCTGCTCAGCTGGCGCGAATGGCGCCACCACCCCTGGCGCCACGGCATGGCGCTGCTGGCGGTGGCGCTGGGCGTGGCGCTGGCCTGGTCGGTGTACCTGATCAACGCGTCGGCGCTGGCCGAGTTCTCGGCCGCGGTGCGCGCGGCCAACGGCGAGCCCGACCTCAGCCTGCGCGGCCCGCGGGACGGCTTCGACGACGCGCTGTTCGAGCGTGTGGCGCAGGCCCCCGGCGTGCAGCTGGCCAGCCCGCTGCTGGAGCTGGACACCACCGGCCGCTCGGCGCAGGGCGAGCGCGTGGCGCTGCGCGTGCTGGGCATCGACGCACTGAACATCGCCGCGGTGGCGCCGCAGCTGCTGCCGCGCGCGGCCCGGGACGAGGAGCGCCTGGCGATGCTCGACCCCGACCGCATCTTCCTCAACGCCCGCGCGCGCCAGCTGCTGGGCCTGCAGGACGGCGACGCGCTGGCGCTGCGCGCGGGCGCCGGTTGGCAGACGCTGCAGGTGGCCGGCGACCTGCCCGCGGCCGGCCCGCCGCTGGCGGTGATGGACATCGCCGGCGCGCAGGCGCACTTCGGCATGGCCGGGCGGCTGACGCGCATCGACCTGCGCCTGCAGCCCGGGCAGGACGCCCAGGCGCTGCTGGCGTCGCTGGCGCTGCCGCCGGGCGTGCAGGCGGTGCCGGCCGATGCCGCCGAGCAGCGGCTGTCGGCCCTGTCGCGCGCCTACCGCGTCAACCTGATGGTGCTGGCGCTGGTGGCGCTGTTCGTCGGCGCCTTCCTCATCTATTCGGTGGTGTCGCTGTCGCTGGCGCAGCGCACGCCGGCCTTCGCGCTGCTCGGCGTGCTGGGGCTGACGGCACGCGAGCGCCGACGGCTGGTGCTGGCCGAATGCGCGGCGCTGGGGCTGGCCGGCAGCCTGCTGGGGCTGCTGCTGGGCACGCTGCTGGCCGCGCTGGCGCTGCGCTGGCTGGCGGGTGACCTGGGTGGCGGCTACTTTCCCGGCATCGCGCCGACGCTGCGCTGGGACAGCCTGGCGGCCATCGGTTTCGCCGCGCTGGGCGCGCTGTCGGCGCCGGTCGGCGGCTGGATGCCGGCGCGCCGCGCCGAAGCGCTGTCGCCGGCCCAGGCGCTGAAAGGCCTGGGTGACCCGGCGCCGCCGCGCTCCCCCGCCTGGCCCGGGGCGCTGCTGCTGGCGCTGGGCACGGCGCTGGCCTTCCTGCCGCCGCTGGGCGGGCTGCCGCTGGCCGCCTATCTGTCGGTGGCCGCGCTGCTCTTCGGCGGCGTGGCGCTGGTGCCGGCAGTGGTACAGGGCCTGCTGCGCGGGCTGCCGACGTCCGAGCGCGCGCTGGGTCTGCTGGCGCTGCGCCGGGCGCACTTCCAGCGCCACACCGCCAGCGCGGCGGTGGCCGGCGTGGTGGCCAGCCTGGCGCTGTCGGTGGCGCTGACGGTGATGGTCACCAGCTTCCGCGGCGGCGTCGCCGACTGGCTGGACCAGGTGCTGCCGGCCGACCTGTACGTGCGCAGCGCCGGCAGCAGCGCCGCGGCCGAACTGGCCTGGCTGGACCCGGCCTTCGTCGCCGCCGCCGCGGCGCTGCCCGGCGTGCAGCGCGTGGCCGCCTCGCGCGTGCGCGCGCTGCAGCTGGCGCCGCAGCGTCCGCAGGTGACCTTGATCGCGCGCCCGCTGGCGCAGCCGGCGCAGGACCTGCCTTTGCTGGCGCCGCCGCTGGCCGGTGACCACGGCGTCTACCTCAGCGAGGCCGCCGCGGCGCTGTACGACAAGCGGCCCGGCGACCGCATCGAGCTGCCCATCGCGCCCCAGCCGCTGCGCGTGCTGGGCGTGTGGCGCGACTACGCGCGGCAGTTCGGCGCCATCGCCATCGACGCCGCGGCCTACCGCGCGCTGACCGGCGACACGCAGGTCAACGACCTGGCGCTGTGGCTGCGCCCCGGTGCCGACGCGGCGCAGGTGCAGCAGCAGTTGCGCGCGCTGGACACCCAGGGCTTGCTGGAGTTCTCGGCCGCGCCGCAGTTGCGCGCGCTGTCGCTGGCCATCTTCGACCGCAGCTTCGCCGTCACCACCTACCTGCAGGCGGTGGCCATCGCCATCGGCCTGGTGGGCGTGGCCGCCAGCCTGTCGGCGCAGGTGCTGGCGCGGCGCAAGGAATTCGGCCTGCTGTCGCACCTGGGGCTGACGCGCGCGCAGATCGTCGGCGTGGTGGCCGGCGAAGGCGCGGCCTGGCTGGCCGCCGGCACGCTGATCGGCCTGGCGCTGGGCCTGGCGGTCAGCGTGGTGCTGGTGCACGTGGTCAACCCGCAGAGCTTCCACTGGACCATGCAGCTGCGCCTACCCTGGGGCGCGCTGCTGGCGCTGTGCGCCGCGGTGCTGGCCGCGGGCATCGCCACCGCCGCCTTCAGCGCGCGCCATGCCGCCTCGGCCGCGGCACTGCGCGCGGTGCAGGAGGACTGGTAGTGCGGCGCCGCGACGCCTGCGCCATGGGGCTGCTGGCCGCGGTGCTGCCGGCCACGGCCGACGAGCCGGTGCGCCGCCGCGCGCTGCGCTTCCCGCGCGACCACGGCGCGCACCTGGCTGCGGCCATCGAATGGTGGTACCTGACCGGCGAACTGCAGGGCGCCGGCGACGCGCACTACGGCTTCCAGATCACCTTCTTCCGCAGCCGCACCGGCCTGGCCGAGACGCTGCACAGCCGCTTCGCGCCGCGGCAGCTGCTGTTCGCGCAGGCGGCGCTGAGCGACCTGCGCGCGCGCCAGCACCGGCATGCGCAGCGCGTGGCACGCTGGTCGGGCGACGCGCAGGCGGCGCTGGCGCGCGCCTCGCTGGACGACACCGACGTGCAGCTCGGCGGCTGGCGGCTGCAGCGCGAAGACCGGGGTGGGCTCAGCCAGTACCGCACGCACTTCGGCGCGGCCGACTTCGACCTGCAGCTGAGCCTGCGCGCCACGCAGCCGCCACTGCTGCAGGGCGACGCCGGCTACTCGCGCAAGGGCCCGGACGAAGCGCAGGCCAGCCACTACGTCAGCGAGCCGCAGCTGCAGGCCCACGGCGAACTGCGCGACGGCGCGCGGCGCCTGGCGGTGCAGGGCCGCGCCTGGCTGGACCATGAGTGGAGCGACACGCTGATGCACCCCGACGCCGTGGGCTGGGACTGGATCGGCATGAACCTGGACGATGGCGCGGCGCTGACCGCCTTCCAGCTGCGCCGCGCCGATGGCAGCCGCCTGTGGGCCGGCGGCAGCTGGCGCGGCGCCGACGGCCGCACCCAGGCCTTCGCCGCCGAAAGCGTGCGCTTCACGCCGGGGCGCGTCTGGGCCAGCCCGTCGTCCGGCGCGCGTTACCCGCTGCAGTGGCAGGTGGACACGCCGGCCGGGCGCTTCGAGGTGGGCGCGCTGCTCGACGTGCAGGAGCTGGACAGCCGCGGCAGCACCGGCACCGTCTACTGGGAGGGCCTGGCCGAACTGCGCGACGCGCAACAGCGCCGCGTGGGCAGCGGCTACCTGGAGATGACCGGCTACGCCGGCCGGCTGCGGCTGGGGGACTGACACTCAGGGGCGCCGCGCGCGCGGCCCGTGGAGCCTCAAGGGCGGCGGGCCCGCGGCCCGCAGAGCCTCAGGGACGACGGGCCCGCGGCCCGCAGAGTCTCAGGGACGGCGGGCCCGCGGCCCGCCGGAGCCTCAGGGACGGCGGGCCCGAGGCCCGCCGGAGGCCGCCGACGGCGGCCGCGCCGGCGTGGCGCGCGGCTGGATCGGCGCGGCACGCACGCAGTTGTGGCCTGCGTCCTTGGCCGCCTGCAGCGCCACCAGCGCGTCTTGCACCAGCGTGTCCAGCGTCAGGTGCGCGGCGCCGACCGAGGCCACGCCGATGCTCACCGTGCTGCTGACGCCGCTGTGCTGCCAGCGCAGCGTGTGGCCGGCGATGCGCTCGCGGATGCGCTCGGCCACGTCCAGCGCGCCCATCGGGTCGGTGTTGGGCAGGTAGACGATCAGCGCCTCGGCGCCGAAGCGCGCCAGCAGGTCGGGCTGGCGCAGCGACTGCGTGACCAGCCGCGTCAGGTCGCGCAGCAGCGCGTCGCAGCAGGCGGCGCCGTGGCTGCCCTTCAGCGTCTTGAACTGGTCGGCGTCGATCACCAGCACCGCGCCGTCTTCGGCATAGCGGCGGCAGCGCGCCCATTCACGCTCGGCCACCTGCATGAAGTGGCGGCGGTTGTGCGCGCCGGTCAGGTCGTCCTTGGTGGCGTTAACGCTGTGGCGCTGGCGCGCGGCGTCCAGCTGGAACATCAGCCGCAGCAGCCAGGCGGCGATGAACGGCGACAGCAGCAGCGCCATCGCGCCGGCCACCGCCAGCGCCAGCGGCTTCGGCCCCTGGCCGGTGGCCCACAGCGCCGTCTGCGTCAGGCCGAGCACGCCCAGCACCAGCAGCAGGCTCATGCCCACCAGCGACGGCAGGAAGCCCAGGCGCAGCGCCAGCGCCGTGCAGCGGCGCATCCAGCGGGGTTCGGCGGCGGGATCGAACATGGGTGAATGATGGCGCAAGTGGCGGACGCGCGTCGCCCCTAGATTCGACCACAAAGCGGCCCGGCGCCCGGCCCCGGCGGACAGGCGGCGTGATTTTCAGCCGCAACGGCAGCGGCCCCGTCCGGCCCGGCGCCGCCGCATAGACTCGTGCCCATGTCTGCGCCAACCGTCCGCGCCGCCGCGCGCTCACCCCGCTCGCTGTCGGGGCTGCTGCCGTTCCTGCGGCCCTACCGAGGGCGCATCGCGCTCGCCCTGCTGTTCCTGGTGCTGGCCGCGCTGAGCACCCTGGCCTTCCCGCTGGCGCTGAAGTCGCTGATCGACCACGGCCTGGTCAACAGCGACCCCGGCGAACGCGTGATGGCGCTGCGCCCGTACTTCATGGCGCTGTTCGGCGTGGGCGCGGCGCTGGGCGTGTTCTCGGCGGGGCGCTTCTACATGGTCAGCTGGCTGGGCGAGCGCATCACCGCCGACCTGCGCAGCGCGGTCTACGCCCACGTCGTGCGGCAGAGCCCGGAGTTCTTCGAGAGCACGCAGACCGGCGAGGTGCTGAGCCGGCTGACCACCGACACCACGCTGGTGCAGACGGTGGTGGGCTCCAGCCTGAGCATGGGCCTGCGCAACAGCGTCATGGGGCTCGGCGCATTGATCATGCTGGTGGTCACCAACCCGCGGGTGATGACGCAGGTGCTGGGCATCCTGGTGCTGGTGGTGCTGCCCAGCCTGTACTTCGGCCGGCGCGTGCGCCGCCTGTCGCGCGACAGCCAGGACCGCGTGGCCGATTCCAGCGCCATCGCCGCCGAGGTGCTGAACGCCATCCCGGTGGTGCAGAGCTATCACCAGGAGCAGCGCGAGGCGGCGCGCTTCGCCGTGTCCACCGAATATGCCTTCGAGGTGGCGCGCAAGCGCACGCGGGTGCGCTCCTTCCTCGTCGCCTTCATCATCACCGCCACCTTCGGCGCGCTGCTGTGGGGCCTGTACCAGGGCACGCAGGCGGTGATGGAAGGCCACATCAGCGCCGGCCACCTAGGGCAGACGGTGGTGTTCGTGATCATCCTGGTGGGCAGCGTGGCGGTGCTGTCCGAGGTCTACGGCGACCTGCTGCGCGCCGCCGGCGCCACCGAGCGGCTGATGGAGCTGCTGGCGGCGCATTCGACGGTGGCCGACCCGAGCGCGCCGCGGCCGCTGCCTCCCGTGGCCGGCGGCTCGTCCTGCCGGCTGCAGCAGGTGCGCTTCCACTACCCGTCGCGGCCGCAGCACGATGCGCTGCGCGACGTCAGCCTGCACATCGCCGCCGGCGAGACGGTGGCGCTGGTCGGCCCCAGCGGCGCCGGCAAGAGCACCGTGCTGCAGCTGCTGCTGCGCTTCTACGACGTGCAGCACGGCCGCGTCGAGGTCGACGGCGTGCCGGTGCAGGACGTGGCGCTGGCCGAGCTGCGCCGGCGCATCGGCATCGTGCCGCAGGACAGCGTGATCTTCTCCACCAGCGCGCTGGAGAACATCCGCTACGGCCGCCCCGAGGCCAGCGACGACGAGGTCATCGCCGCGGCCAAGGCGGCCTTCGCGCACGAGTTCATCAGCGCGCTGCCCGAGGGCTACCGCAGCCACCTGGGCGAGCGCGGCGTGCGCCTGTCCGGCGGGCAGCGCCAGCGCATCAGCATCGCCCGCGCGATGCTCAAGAACCCGCCGCTGCTGCTGCTGGACGAAGCCACCAGCGCGCTCGACGCGGAGAGCGAGCGCATGGTGCAGGCCGCGCTGGAGGCCGCGATGCGCGGCCGCACCACCCTGGTCATCGCCCACCGGCTGGCCACCGTGCTGCGCGCCGACCGCATCGTCGTCATGGAGGCCGGGCAGATCGTCGACACCGGCACGCACGCCGAACTGGTGGCGCGCGGCGGGCTGTACGCGCGGCTGGCGGCGATGCAGTTCGAGCTGCAGCCGGCCGGATAATGCGCGCCATGAGCCGCCCCGTCCGCCACCAGTACGAAGACTTCATGCGCCATGTGTTCGAGCATGGCGTGGCCAAGAGCGACCGCACCGGCACCGGCACGCGCAGCGTCTTCGGCCACCAGATGCGCTTCGACCTGAACGAAGGCTTCCCGCTGGTGACGACGAAGAAGGTGCACCTGAAGAGCATCATCCTGGAGCTGCTGTGGTTCCTGCGCGGCGACGGCAACGCGCGCTGGCTGCAGGAGCGCGGCGTGACGATCTGGGACGAATGGGCCGCACCCGACGGCGACCTGGGGCCGGTGTACGGTGTGCAGTGGCGCAGCTGGCCCACGCCCGACGGCGGCCACATCGACCAGATCGCCGAAGTCGTCAAGCAGCTGAAGACCAACCCCGACAGCCGGCGCATCATCGTCAGCGCCTGGAACGTGGCCGAGCTGTCGAAGATGGCGCTGCTGCCCTGCCATGCCTTCTTCCAGTTCTACGTGGCGCCCGGTGAGTCGCCTGCGGCTCCGGGTCGGCTGAGCTGCCAGCTGTACCAGCGCAGCGCCGACATCTTCCTGGGCGTGCCCTTCAACATCGCCAGCTACGCGCTGCTGACGCACATGCTGGCGCAGCAGTGCGACCTGCAGGTGGGCGACTTCGTGTGGACCGGCGGCGACTGCCACATCTACGACAACCACGTCGAGCAGGTGCGCACGCAGCTGGCGCGCACGCCCTACCCGTACCCCACCCTGCACATCAAGCGCCGGCCGGCGTCGATCTTCGATTACGCCTACGAGGACTTCGAGGTCGTCGACTACCAGCACCACGCGCCGATCAAGGCGCCGGTCGCCGTCTGATGGAACTGGTGCTGCTGGCCGCGGTGGCGCGCAACGGCGCCATCGGCGTGGGCAACGACCTGGTGTGGCGCCATCCCGAAGACATGCGCTTCCTGCGCGACACGACGATGGGGCTTCCGGTGATCATGGGCCGGCGCACCTGGCAGTCGCTGCCCGAGCGCGTGCGCCCGCTGCCCGGCCGGCGCAACATCGTGGTCAGCCGCGATGCGGCTTTCGCGGCACCGGGCGCCGAGGTCGCGCCGTCGATCGACGCGGCGCTGGCCCTGGTGCAGGACGCGCCGCGCGCCTTCGTGCTGGGCGGCGCGCAGCTGTATGCACTGGCGCTGCCGCATGCCGACCGCCTGGTGCTGACCGAGCTCGACCGCGACTTCGACGGCGACACCCATTTCCCGGCCTGGCGCCGCGAGGACTTCGTCGAAGCCTCGCGCACGCACCACGACTCGGGCCAGGGCTTCGGCTACCAGCGCGCCGACTATCACCGCAAGCGCAGCGGCTGACGGGGACACGCGATGCAGCGCCGATGGCCATGGACCCTGCGCACGCTGGCCGGCCTGGCGGTGCTGGGGGTGCTGGCGGCCGCGGCCTGCGGCACCTATCGCCCGCAGGACATCCGGCCGGGCATGAGCGAGGCCGAGGCCGCCGCGCTGCTGGGCCGGCCCACCGGCCGCTACCCGGGGCCGAACGGCCAGACGCGCGTCGAGTTCGCGACCGGCCCCTACGGGCGGGTGACGTGGATGCTCGACCTGGACGCGTCGGGCCAGGTCATCGGCGCGCCGCACCAGGTGCTGAACGAGGCCTCCTTCAGCTGGATCCAGCAGAACGCGCGCGACCATGACGCGAAATGGCTGCTCTACCACCTGGGCCGTCCGGGCGAGGTGATGCGCCTGGGCTGGATCGGCGGCCAGGTGTGGTCGTGGCGCTACCCCACCTTCGACTGCCTGTGGTTCCAGGTGACGGTCAACGACGACGGCAGCCTGCGCGACGCCGGCGGCTACGGCATCGACCCGCGCTGCGACGCGCCGAGCGACAGGCGTCGCTGAGCGTGCACCCTACCCTACCGCCTCATGCGGTCTCGCAAAAAAAATGCGCAAGCAGCTGTCCGTTTGCGGCGCATTGCGGTCGCTCGTTGACTTCGTGCGTGCCAACCGTCGCGCGAGGCCGCGGGCGGATCGCCGTCAGGGCTTCGATGCGACGCCCCGCCCCGTGGGCGGGGTCCCCTGCGATGCTCGCGCCCATGGCCTCGTCGCCAACTCACTGCGCGAACTGCGTTCGCTCCGTTCAAACAGTCGCGACGAAGTCAGAGGTTGTGGCGCGCTGCGCGCGCTGGCCATGGGCGCTGCGCTTCTCGGCGTCGCATAGGCGCCCTGCCGGCGATCCGCCCGCGGCCTGGGCCAGCACACGTGGTGTTCGCCGCGAACACCACAGGGGCCACGACCTCGCGTCAGGCGGCACCTGGCAGGGGCGATTTCTGCGGCGACGAGGAGCGCAGCGCCGGGGTCGGCGCGCGCAGCGCGCTTCGTGATCTGACTCGCCGATACTGTTTGAACGTAGCGCCTGCCAAGGCGCGAAGTGAGTTATCGGCGCGACCCCGGGGCGAGCACCACAGTGCAGTCGGTCCGAAGGGCCGACCGCCGCAGCATGAGCCCCTGGCAGGTGCCGCCTGGCGCGATGCGCTGAAACCCCGCAAGAACGGCTGTGGGCTTCGACCGCTATGCGCCGGCAGCCGTTCATTCATATGCACTTGATCGCGAATCCGCATCAGCGATGCCGGCGGCGCGCCTGCACGGCCTCGGCCAGCCGGTGCAGCAGCGGCCGCGTCTGCGACCAGCCCAGGCAGGCATCGGTGATCGACACGCCGGGCGCCAGGTCGGCCCGGCTCTGGCCGGGCAGCAGGTCCTGCCGGCCTTCCTGCAGGTGGCTCTCGATCATCACGCCGCAGATGCCGCGTCCGCCATCGGCCAGCTGCCGCGCCACGTCGTGGCCCACGTCGATCTGCCGCAGATACTGCTTGCTCGAATTGGCGTGCGAGAAATCGATCATCACCTGCTCTCTCAGGCCTGCGCCGCGCAGCGTGGCGCAGGCCGCCGCCACCGACGCGGCGTCGAAGTTGGGCTGGTGGCCGCCGCGCAGGATGACGTGGCAGTCGGCATTGCCGCGCGTTTCGAAGATGGCCGCCTGGCCCATCTTGGTCATGCCCATGAAGGCATGGCTGGCGGTGGCCGCCAGCACCGCGTCGGCCGCCACCTTGACGCTGCCGTCGGTGCCGTTCTTGAAGCCCACCGGGCAGCTCAGCCCCGAGGCCAGCTGGCGGTGGCTCTGGCTTTCGGTGGTGCGCGCGCCGATCGCGCCCCAGGCGATCAGGTCGGAGATGTACTGCGGCGACAGCAGGTCCAGGAACTCGGTGCCCGCCGGCACGCCCAGCGCGTTGATGTCCAGCAGCAGCTGCCGCGCCAGCCGCAGGCCCTCGTTCATGTGGAAGCTGCCGTCCAGCCGCGGATCGTTGATGTAGCCCTTCCAGCCGACCGTGGTGCGCGGCTTCTCGAAGTACACGCGCATCACCAGCAGCAGGTCCGGCGCCAGCGCCTCGGCTTCGGCGCGCAGCAGCCGCGCGTACTGCAGCGCCTGGTCGTGGTCGTGGATCGAACACGGGCCGACGATGACCAGCAGGCGGTCGTCCTGGCCGCGCAGCAGCGCGCCGATCTCGCGCCGCGTGCGCTCCACCAGTTGCAAGGCCGGCTCGGGGATCGGCTGCTCGTCCAGCAGCAGCGCCGGCGAAATGAGCGGGCGCACCGCGCCGATGCGCGTGTCGTCGGTGCGCGTGCTGTCCACCGTGGCGTCGTGCGCGCCGACCTCGTGGTCGTGGCGGTGGTCGTCGAGCGTCTGCCTCCCCGTAGCCATGTGCGATTCCTTCATCGACAACCGTGCGCCGTGCCGGCGCTTGATTCGAGTATGCCCCTGCGCGCTCAGTCCACGGCCAAGGCCTGGGCCGGCGCCTGCGGCCTGCGGCGCCGCGACTGCCAGCGCTGCAGCCCGGCGCCGGCCAGCATCGCCGGCACGAACCACAGCGCCTCGGCATTGCCGAAGCCGATGGAGGCCAGCGCCGGCCCGGGGCAGTAACCGGCCAGGCCCCAACCGCAGCCGAACAGCAGCGAGCCCAGCACCACCGGTGCGTCGACGCGCCGCAGCGCGCCCACGTGGAAGCGCTCGTCCAGCCGCGGGGCCCGCCGCTGCACGAAGTGGAAGGCCAGGCCCGACACCCCCACGGCGCCGCCGAGCACGAACATCAGGCTGGCATCCCAGGCGCCGGCCACGTCGAGGAAGCCCAGCACCTTCAGCGGGTCGACCATCTGCGACAGCGCCAGGCCGATGCCGAAGACCGACCCGGCGAGCAGGGCGCTCAGGGCCCGGGCTGTGGCGCGCGACGCGGTGGCGGCCATGCTCAGCCCAGCCCCAGCAGGTGGCGCACGACAAAGGTCGAGGCGATACCGGCCACCAGGAAGCACAGCGTGGCCACCAAGGAGCGCCACGACCGCCGCGCCAGCCCGCACACGCCATGGCCGCTGGTGCAGCCGCCCGCCAGCGAGGTGCCGTAGCCCACCAGCAGCCCGGCCAGCAGCAGCGCGCCCGGCGGGAAGCCGCTGCGCCGCGGCGGGGTTTGCCCGGTCAAGCCGAACCAGGCCGCGCAGCCGAGCGCCAGCCCGACGACGAAGAGCACGCGCCACAGGCGGTCGCCGCGTGGGCCGAACCACAGGCCACCGACGATGCCGCTGACGCCGGCGATGCGGCCGTTGAGCCACAGCAGCAGCACGGCCGCCAGGCCGATCAGCACACCGCCCGCCAAGGCCGCCAAGGCCGTCCAGGGAGTGAAGTGGTGCATGTCCGCCCCCTGCGCGCTACGCGTCGAGTTCGATCCACACCGGCGCGTGGTCGCTGGACTTCTCCCAGCCACGCACCTCGACATCGACCCCGGCGCCGCGCAGCCGCGCCGCGGCCGGCGGGCTGAGCAGGAAGTGGTCGATGCGCAGCCCGGCATTGCGCCGGAAGGCGTCGCGGAAGTAGTCCCAGTAGGTGTAGATCGTCTGCTCCGGATGCAGCTGGCGCAGCGCATCCGTCCAGCCCTGCGCCAGCAGGCGCGCGAAGGCGTCGCGCGTCTCCTGGCGGAACAGGGCGTCGTCGACCCAGCGCTCGGGCTTGTAGACGTCGCGTCCGGTCGGGATGACGTTGTAGTCACCCGCCAGCACCACCGGCTGGCCGCTGGCCATGAGCTCGGCGGTGCGCCGGTTGAAGCGCTCGAACCAGCTCAGCTTGTAGTCGAACTTCGGCCCCGGCGCGGGGTTGCCGTTGGGCAGGTACAGGCAGACCACCGTCAGCCCGTCGATCTGCGCCTCCAGGTAGCGGCTTTGCACGTCGTCCGGGTCGCCCGGCAGCCCGCGCTGGGTCTCGACCGGCAAGCCCGAGCGGGCGAGGATGGCCACGCCGTTCCAGCTCTTCTGCCCGAGCCAGAGGGCTTCGTAGCCCAGCGCGCGCAGTTCGTCCTGGGGGAAGCGCTCCTGCGGCGACTTCAGCTCCTGCAGGCAGGCGACATCCGGCCGCGTCTGCTCCAGCCAGCGCAGCAGCACCGGCTGGCGGGCGTTCAGGCCGTTGATGTTGTAGGTGGCGATGCGCATGGGCGGCGATGGGTCGGACCTGGCAAGCGCCGATGTTAGACGCGCCCGTGCAGCCCGCGCCGGCCCGACCCTGTGGCCGGCTCGCCCGGCGCTAGTCGTCCAGCCCCAGTTCCTGGATCTTGCGCGTGATCGTGTTGCGGCCGATGCCCAGCTTCTGCGCCGCCTCGATGCGCCGGCCGCGCGTGACCTCCAGCGCGGTATGGATCAGCAGGCCTTCGAACTTGCGCGACAGGTTGTCCCAGACGTCGGGCACGCCCGCTTCGAGCAGGCCGCG
>JAHBZS010000029.1 GCA_019635285.1 Rubrivivax sp.
TCGCCGCCCAACGGCGCCGAGCCCGGCACGCACTGGTGGCAATGCTCCAGCACGTGCGTGGTGGCCAGCTCGTCGCCCGGCAGCGACGCGGGGGCCCGGCCGGGTTCGACGCTGCACAGCGCGCCCAGCGGCGCCGACGCCAGCCGCTGCGCCAGGCACAGCCCCGGCGCCAGCAACTGCAAGCTCAGCGCGAGCAGCGCCAGCCAGGCGGGCCAGCCGCGCGCCGATCGATGGCTGGGCATGCGTCGACGCATCAGCTGCCGATCAGCGGCGCGACATGGCGGTCGAGCCAGGCCAGGTCCAGCGGCGCCGCGCCAGGCGACAAATCCGCGCGCCATTGGCCTGCGCGATCGATGACGAAGGTGGTGGGCAGCCGCCAGATGCGGCCGTAGCCGTCGAACGACGCCTGCGCGGCCAGCGCGGCGTCGAAGCCGAAGCCGTGCAGCGCGTCGCGCACGGCGGGCAACTGCCGCGCTTCGTCCAGGCTGATGGCCAGCACGCGCAGGCCCTGCTGGCCGTGGCGCTGGCGGAAGGTCTCCAGCGCCGGCATCTCGACGCGGCAGGGCGCGCACCAGGTGGCCCAGAAGTTGACGATCAGCACCTGGCCGGCGGCATCCTGCAGCGCGAAGCGCCGGCCGTCGAGCAGCGTGGCGCTGAGCGGCGGCGCGGTGCGCGGTACCTCGGCCCGCGCCGGCACGCCGAAGGCCAGCGCCAGCGCCGCGGCGCCGAAGCGGCGCCGCGGCAGCAGGGCCGGGCGCGACAGCAGGGCCGGGTTCGGGTTGCGGTGCATGGAACGAGGCGTGGTGTTCAGGCCACCGGCACGGCCGCGCCGACCTGCTGGTACACGGCCATCTCGAAGCCCACCAGGGTCTCGACCACGCGCATGTCGAAGAAGGGCAGGATCTGCGTCATCAGCACGCCGCCCACGCCCTTGGCGCGGTCGATCCAGTAGTACGAGTTGAAGACGCCGGCCCAGTCGGCGGTGCCGTGGCTGCGCATGCCCGGCAGGTCGGCCAGCGTGAGATGGAAGCCCAGGCCCCAACCCTGCGGCACCGGCAGTGAAGGCACGTCGTTCGACAGCTCCGGCATGGCCGACTTCATCAGCTCGGGCATCTTCACGCCGGCGATGTGGTTCTGCACGGCCATCTGCGCGGTGGCCGGCTTGAGCACGCCTGCGCCGTCGTTCAGCCAGGCCTGCACGAAGCGGCCGTAGTCCTGGATGGTGCCGTAGGAGCCGTGGCCGGCGGCGTCCCATTCCGAGGTGGCGGGCAGGTCGTGCGGCGACGGCGCCAGGCTGCCGTCGGCCTGGCGCTGCATCACGCGCAGCAGGCGTGCACGCTGCTCGGCGCTGGGCTCGAAGCTGGAGTCCTGCATGCCCAGCGGCGCGTAGACGTGCTGCTGCAGGTAGCTGCCCAGGCGCTGCCCGCTGAGTTTTTCGACCACCAGCCCCAGCCAGTCGGTGTTGACGCCGTATTCCCACAGCGTGCCGGGGTCGTTGACCGTCGGCGCCGACAGGCTGCGCTTCTCGCCCGACAGCGGGCTGGGCTCGCCGGTCAGCGTCAGGTAGCGCATCAGCTTGTCGTTGGTGAAGAAGTAGCCCAGCCCGGCGGTGTGCGTCATCAGCTGGCGCACCGTGGCCGGCCGGGCCGGCGCGCGCAGCCGGGGCTGGTCACCGTCGAAGCCTTCGAGCAGCTGCAAGCGGCCGAACTCGGGCAGGATCGACGCCACCGGGGCGTCCAGGTCCAGCCGGCCCTGTTCCACCAGTTGCAGCGCGCCGGTGGTGGCCACCGCCTTGGTCATCGAGGCGTTGCGGAACAGCGTGCGCTCGTGGGCCTCGCCCGCCGCGTGGTGGAACAGCGGGCCGTTGCGGTCGACCACCAGGGCGGCGATGCCGTGCACCGCGCCCTTGGAGGCAGCCGCGTCGAGCAGGGTCCGGATGGCTGAACCGTCGAATGCCATGACTGTCTCCTCGTGTGGGGTGGATGGACGCGGGCGGCGGCGCCATTCTGGGCCCGCGCGGCTTCGGCGATGATGCCAGCCCATGAAACTCTTCGGCATCGCCGGCCACTCCGGCATGGGCAAGACCACGCTGCTCGAACGCCTGATCCCCGAGATCGCGTCGCGCGGGCAGGTGGTCTCGCTGATCAAGCACAGCCACAAGTCCATCGACATCGACCGGCCGGGCAAGGATTCGTACCGCCTGCGCGAGGCCGGCTGCCAGGAGGTGCTGCTGCTCGGCAACGAGCGCTGGGCGCTGATGCACGAGCTGCGCGGCGCGCCTGAGCCGGGGCTGGAGCAGTTGCTGGGCCGCCTGCAGCATTGCGACCTGGTGCTGGTCGAAGGCTTCAAGTCCGGCGACTTTCCGAAGCTGGAGGTCTGGCGCGCCGCGCTCGGCGCGCCGCGGCTGTGGCCGCAGTGGCCGGGCATCGTCGCCACCGCGGGCGACGCGCCGTCGCCGGGCCTGCCGCTGCCCTGCTTTGCGCTGGCCGACGTGGCGGCGATCGCCGACTTCGTGATCGGCCACGCCGCGCCGGTGGCGTGACGCGGCGCGGTGCCCGGCTGCTGCCGCCCAGGCTCCTAGGGCGTACCGCCTCGGCTGCGCGGCATGCGCATGCGCAGCGCCGCCGCCGTGGCCAGGGCCGCCAGTGCCGCCACCAGCCAGAAGGTGTCGGCGAACGCCGCCACCGAGCCGGCGCCGCGCACGCGCAGCCGCCATTCGAGGTAGATGCCCACCACGCCGATGCCGGTGGCGCCGCCCAGCTGGCGCAGGAAGCTGATCGCGCTGGCCGCCTGCGGCACCGCCTCCGTGCCCAGCCCCGCCACCGAGCCCAGCGTCAGCGACGGCAGCACGAAGCCCAGGCCGATGCGGCCGACCACCGCCCACAGCATCAGCACCCATAGCGCGGAGGCCGGCCCGACGCTGGTCATCAGCACGAAGGACAGGGCCAGCAGCGCCAGGCCGATGGCCACCAGCGCGTTTGCCGGGTAGCGGTCGGCCAGCCGGCCGGCCGTGGGAATGGTCAGCGCCAGCACCAGCCCGGCGGGCATCAGCGCGGCCCCGGCCTGCGATGGCGGGAAGTGCAGCGCGGTCTGCATGAAGATCGGCACCAGGTAGGTCGAGCCGAACAGCCCCATGCCGTAGACGAAGGCCACCACGCTGCCCATCGCGAAGGGCCGTGAACGGAACAGCCCCAGCTCGAACAAGGGCGTCGGGGTGCGCGCGGCATGCCAGACGAAGAGCCCCAGCGCCGTGACCCCGACGCCCAGATGCACGGCCGCCGACCACGGCGCCGCATCGTGCAGGTGCACCAGGCCGTTGAGCAGGCCGATCACCCCGACCGCCGCCAGCGCCAGGCCCACCCAGTCCAGCGGGCTGCTGTGCTCGCCGGGCTCGGCGCCGCCCGGCGCCGACACCGGCAGGTAGCGGCGCGCCAGCAGCATGGCCCACAGTGCGAAGGGCACCACGACGAAGAAGATCGAGCGCCAGCCGAAATGCTCGACCAGCACGCCGCCGACGGTCGGGCCGATGGCCGGCGCCAGCACCACGCCGAAGCCGAAGATGCCCATGGCGCGCCCGCGTTCGCCGTCGCCGAAGGCGCGCAGCACGATGATCGACGGGATCACCTGCAGCACGCCGGCAGCCAGGCCCTCGGCGACGCGCATCGCCAGCACCAGTTCGTAGTGCCGCGCCAGGCCGCCGAAGATGCCGCCTAGCATCAGCAGCGTGACCGCGCCGACGTAGGTGTGGCGGTAGCCGAAGCGCGCCAGCAGCCACGACGTGGGCAGCATCGACAGGGTCATCGCCGCCATGAAGCCCGTCGCCACCCACTGCGCGCGCTCCTGGCCGATGGCGAAGTAGTGCATCAGGTCGGGCACGGCGACGTTGACGATGGTCGACGACATCACCGACGCGATGCTGCCGATCATCACCGTCATCAGCACGCGCCAGCGGTAGCCCGGGCCGTGCTGCGCGGCCAGGGCGGCCAGCGATTGCGGTGCTGTCGTCATGGGCGGATGACCGGTTGCCGCCGGCTGCTCGCCTGCTGCCCCGGCGCGGCCGGGCGCTGCCGTCCCAGGCGCGCACAGGCCCTGCGGCCCCGGCGGTTGCGCAGGGCGCGCGGGCCAGGGCGGCCGGGTCGGGGGGTCTGCAAGGCGAGGTCCTTCGAAGGGTGTCTGGCCGCGCAGCGTAGCAGCCGCGGCCTATGATCGTCTGCCGGCGCCCAGGGTGGCGCGGCGAGAGAGGGTTGCGCATGAAGATCGATTTCGTTTCCGACGTGGCCTGCCCCTGGTGCGCGGTGGGCCTGCATGCGCTGGAGGAGGCGCTGCGCCGCATCGGCCCGCAGCTGCCGGTGGAGCTGCATTTCCAGCCCTTCGAGCTGAACCCGCAGATGCCGCCCGAGGGCGAGGACGCCGCCGAGCACCTGGCGCGCAAGTACGGCGCGTCGCCGGCGCAGCTGGCGGCCACGCGCCAGACGCTGCGCGAGCGCGGCGCGGAGGTCGGCTTCGCCTTCGGCGAGCGGCCGCGCATCTGGAACACCTTCGACGCGCACCGGCTGCTGCACTGGGCCGGGCTGGAAGGCAAGCAGCGCGAACTGAAGCATGCGCTGCTGTCGGCGTACCACACGCACGCGCAGAACCCCGGCTCGGCCGAGGTGCTGCTGCAGCTGTGCGCCGACGTCGGCCTGGACGTGGCGCGCGCCCGCGCCATCCTGGACAGCGACGAATACGCCGACGCGGTGCGCGAGCGCGAGCGCTTCTACCAGGCGCGCGGCATCCACTCGGTGCCGTCGGTGATCATCGACGACCGCCACCTGATCCAGGGCGGGCAGCCGGCCGAGGCCTTCGAGCGCGCGTTGCGCCAGCTGGCCGCAGACGGCAGCGCCGTGCCGCAGTGAGCCGCGGCGCACGCGCTCAATCGGCCGGCGGCGCGGGCTTGTTGCTCGCCAGCCGGGCCTTGTAGGCCGCGGCCTTGATCTCCTGGCAGCGGCGCACGATCTCCACCAGCACGCTGCCGGTCCAGCCGAAGGTGAACAGCCCCGACATCGCGATGATCGGCGCCAGCATGTGCCAGCCTTCGGGCAGCAGGAAGTTGCCGTAGCCGACGGTGGTGTAGGTGTTGGCCGCGAAGAAGCCGGCGGCGCGCCAGTTGACGACCAGACCGCTGTACACCAGCGCCGCCGCCCAGACCCAGATCTCCACCAGGTGCAGCAGCAGCATCAGCGTGACCACCAGGCCGAGCAGCAGGTCCGGCCGCCAGGTGCTGCGCACACCCCGCAGCGCCTGGATGCGCAGCTCGAAGCGGTCGGTCAGCGTGCGCATGCCGGTGGCATGGATCAGCACGATCAGCAGCAGCATGCCGCCGCCGAAGATGAAATCGGGCACCGGCATGACGGCGGTCATGTGCTGGATCAGCGGCACGTCGGTGCCCAGCGATTCCACCTTGGCGAGCTCCGCCTGGGCCTCGCTGGGCGAGGTGGCGGCGGCGTTGACGGGCTGGGATTTCGCCATGGTCCAGGTGGGCACGGTCGATGCGGCGCGGGGCATCATAGCCGCCGCGCCCGGGCAGGCGACAATGCGAGCCCTGTCCCGCACCGAGGCCCTTGTCATGGATCTGCAACTGCCCATCGTCGTCGTCGACGAAATGGCCGATACGGTGGTCAAGGCCACGGCCACGCTGGACCTGGCCAGCGGCGAGATCCGCGACCTGCGCTACGAAGACTACGACCTGGAGCGCCAGGGGCTGCCGGCGCTGCAGGCCGACTACGAGTTCACCTGCGGCACCTTGTCCAATGCCGGCCGCGACGTGGAGTTCCGCGTGGAGGTCGACGCGATGTCGGGCAAGTACTCGGTCACCGCCAGCGAACTGCTCGAGCTGAAAGGCCGCGCGGCCAAGCTGTTCACCCAGCAGCCGCCCCCGCGCAAGTGAGGCGGGTCCGGCGCTGGCGCCGGATCTTCAAGGGGACCTGCGCCCCCGCCGCCGTGAGGGCGCGTCGGTCGACAAGAAGGCGCGATCACAAGCCCAGATAGCGGTGCCACAGCGCGCGGTCGGCATCGAGCTGCTGCGAGCTGCCGCTCCATACCGTGCGCCCCTTCTCGACGATGACCTGCCGGTCGGCCACGCTGACCAGCCGCTGCACGTACTTGTCGATGACGATCATGGCGTGGCCGGCGTCGCGCAGCACGCCCAGCACGCGCCAGATCTCCTCGCGCACCAGCGGCGCCAGGCCTTCGGTGGCCTCGTCCAGGATCAGCAGCTTGGGGTTGGTGACGAGCGCACGGCCGATGGCCAGCATCTGCTGTTCCCCGCCCGACAACTGGTTGCCCATGTGGTGGCGGCGTTCGGCCAGGCGCGGGAACAGATCGAACACGCCGGCCACGCCCCAGGGTGCCGGCGCGCCGGGCGCCGCGCGCACGAACGCGCTCAGGTGTTCTTCGACGCTCAGGTTGGGGAAGATCTGCCGGCCTTCGGGCACCAGCGCGATGCCCAGGCGGGCGATGCGGTGCGCCGGCAGGCCGGCCAGCGACCGGCCGTTGAAATGCACCTGGCCGGACGACGGCCGCAGCAGGCCCAGGATCGACCGCACCAGCGTGGTCTTGCCCATGCCGTTGCGCCCGATCAGGCCGACGATCTCGGCCTGGCCGACCTGCAGGTTGACATCGAACAGCACCGGCGCGCCGGCGTAGCCGCTGTGCAGCCCGCGCACGTCCAGCAGGGGCTCGATGGGCGGCTGGTCGGTCATCGGGGGCATCGGCGCGCGTGACCGGTGCGCAGGGCCGGCCGCTTGCGCTGCAGCGGCGCCGCAGTGCGGTCGAAGGCCGACACGGCGGCGGTGATCTGCAGCCGCGTCATGTCGCCGCCCCGCTGCCGTCGCCCAGGTAGGCGCTCATGACTTCGGGGTCGCGGCGCACCGCGTCCGGCGCGCCGCTGGCGACGATGCGACCGCCGACCAGCACCGACACGCGGTCGGCCAGGCGGAACACCGCGTCCACATCGTGTTCGATCAGCACCACCGTGCTGCGCGCGCGCAGGGCCTGGATCAGCTGCTCCATGCGCGCCGACTCGTCGGGGCCCATGCCGGCCATCGGCTCGTCCAGCAAGACCAGCTTCGGCCGGCTGGCCAAGGCCATGCCGACCTCGAGGGCGCGGCGCTCGCCGTGCGACAGCTGGTCGACGCCGAAGCCGGCCTTGGCTTGCAGCCCGACCTCGGCCAGCAGCGCCTGCGCCCGGTCGAACAGCGCGCTTTCCTTCCACATCGGGCGCCATGCGCGCAGGCTGCTGCCCGACACGGCCTGCAGCGCCAGCGCCACGTGGTCGAGCACCGAAAAACTCTTGAACAGCCGCGTGATCTGGAACGAACGCACCAGCCCGCGCTGCGCGCGCTGGTGGGCGTTGAGCGCGCTGATGTCGTGGCCGTCGAAGTGCACGCTGCCGTGGTCGCTGGCCAGCTGGCCGGCGAGTTGCGAGACCAGCGTGGTCTTGCCGGCGCCGTTGGGGCCGATCAGCGCATGCACCTCGCCGGCCCACACCTGCAGGTGGACGTCGTCGTTGGCCACCAGGCCGGCGAAGCGCTTGCTCAGGCCGCGCACGTCGAGCAGCGGCGCCGTCATGGCTTGCCCTCGCGGCGCTGCGCGCGCAGGCCCACCAGGCCATGGCGCGCGAACAGCACCACGGCCAGCAGCACCCAGCCGGTCCAGAACTCCCAGTGCCCGGTGGTGGCCGACAGCACCTCCTGCAACAGCAGCAGCACCGCCGCGCCCGCCAACCCGCCCCACACGCTGGCCACACCGCCGAGGATGACCATGACCATCAAGGTGCCGGACTGCGTCCAGTGCAGCAGGTTGGGGCTGACGTAGCCGGTGAGGTTGACGTACAGCGCGCCGGCGATGCCGCCGCAGGCGCCGGCGACGACGAAGACGATGAGCTTGTAGCGGTAGGTCGGGAAGCCCAGCGCCTCGGCGCGCACGTCGTCGTCGCGCAGCGCCCGCACCGCACGGCCGAAGCGCGACGGCACGAAGCGCGCCAGCGCCAGCAGCATGGCCGCCAGCACGGCCAGCGTCACGTAGTACAGCACGCGGTCGTTCTTCAGGTCGAGCACGAGGCCGGGCAGGGCGATGAGCGAGCGCGTGCGGATGTTCAGGCCCTCGTCGCCGCCGTAGGCCTTGATCGAGTTGCTCAGGTAGAACAGCATCTGCGCAAAGGCCAGCGTGATCATGATGAAGTACACGCCGCGCGTGCGCAGCGAGATCGCGCCGATGAGCAGCGCCGCCAGCGCGGTGACGGCCACGGTGGCGAGCAGGTGCCAGCCGCCCGCGGACACGCCTTCGCTGATCAGGATGCCGGTGACATAGGCGCCCAGGCCGACGAAGGCGGCATGGCCGAAGGACACCATGCCGCCATAACCGAGCACGAGGTTCAGGCTGGTGGCCGCCACGGCGTACACCAGCACGCGGCTGGCCAGGCTGAGGTAGTAGTCCATGCCCAGCGCGTCCAGCAGCCAGGGCAGGGCGATGGCGCCGAGCAGCAGCACCGCGGCCAGGCGTGGGCTGGCCGCGGGCCGCGGCACCGACGACACGCCGCCGCCGGCCATCAGGCGCGCACCGGGAACAGGCCCTGCGGCTTGAGCGCCAGCACCGCGGCCATGAACACGTACACCGCGATCGAGGCGAAGGCCGGGCCGGCGGCGCTGGCCCATTGCGGCGGCAGGAATTCGCGCAGCGCATGCTGCAGCAGGCTGCGGCCGAGCGTGTCGATGCAGCCGACGAGCACCGCGCCGATGAGCGCACCGCGGATCGAGCCGATGCCGCCGATGACCACCACCACGAAGGCCAGGATGAGGATGTTCTCGCCCATGCCCACCTGCACCGCCAGCAGCGGGCCGAGCAGCGCGCCGGCCACCGCGCACAGTGCCGCGCCGATGCCGAAGACCAGCGTGAACAGCCGCGTGATGTCCACGCCCATGGCGACGCTCATCTCGCGGTTGGAGGCGCCGGCGCGCACCAGCGCCCCCAGCCGCGTCTTCTGCACCAGCAGGTACAGCAGCAGCGCCAGCAGCAGCCCGACGCCCAGGATCAGCAGGCGGTAGGCCGGGTACTGCAGCCCCGGCAGCAACTGCACCGAGCCGGCCAGCGCGTCGGGCGCCGACAGCGGCAGGTCGTTGCCGAAGAGCATCTTCACGCCGTCGTTCAGGATCAGGATCAGCGCATAGGTGGCCAGCACCTGCGACAGGTGGTCGCGCAGGTATAGCGAGCGCAGCAGGCCCGATTCGAGCAGCATGCCGAACAGCCCGGTGAGCAGCACCGCGCCGAGCACGCCGACGACGAAGGAGCCGGTCAGCGCCACCAGCCAGGCGGCCAGGAACGCGCCCACCATGTACAGCGAGCCGTGCGCCAGGTTGATCATGTCCATGACGCCGAAGACCAGCGTCAGGCCGGCGGCCAGCAGGAACAGCATCAAGCCGAACTGCAGCCCGTTGAGCAGCTGCTCCAGGACCAGAAGGCCGGTCATGCGCCAGGCGCGCCGCTCAGTTCTTCATCTTGCAGTCCTGCACGTAGGCGTCGCCGCGCTCGCGCAGGATCGGCTCGCCGAAGGACTTGTTGATCAGCCCGCCGCCGTTGGGGTTGGTGCCGACCACGCGCACGTAGTAGTTCTGGATCGGGTACTGGTTGGTATTGAACTTGAAGGCGCCGCGCACCGAGTCGAACTTGGCGGCCTGCAGCGCCTTGCGCACCGCGGCGCGGTCTTCCAGCTTGCCCTTGGTGTCGCGCACCGCGGCGTTGATGAGCAGCGCGGCGTCATAGCCCTGCGACGCATACAGCGTCGGGATGCGGCCGTACTCCTTCTGGAATTCGGCCATGAACTTCTGGTTGGCGGGGTTGCTGAAGTCCGGCGACCAGTGCGCGGTGTTGAACAGCCCGGCCATGGCCTCGCCCACCGGCTTGATGACGTCCTGGTCGGCGCTGAAGCCCGGCAGCAGCAGGGTGGTGTCCTTGCCCAGGCCGGCGCCGACGTACTGCTTGATGAAGTTGATGCCCATGCCGCCGGGCAGGAAGATGTACACCGCCTGCGGCTTGGCGGCGCGGATCTCGGCCAGCTCGGCGGCGTAGTCCAGCTGGCCCAGCTTGGTGTAGTTCTCGCCCACCACCTGGCCCTTGTACATGCGCTTGAAGCCGGCCAGCGAGTCCTTGCCCGCCTGGTAGTTGGGCGCCACCAGGTACACCGACTTCAGGTCGCGCGTGTTGGCAAACTGGCCCGCCGCCTCGTGGTAGGCGTCATTGGGCCAGGACACCGCGAAGAACAGCGGGTTGCAGTCCTTGCCGGCCATCGACGACGGCGCCGCATTCGGGCTGATGTAGAAGGTGTTGTTGTCCAGCGCCTCGGGCAACGCCGCCAGCATGATGTTGGAGAAGACCACGCCGGTCATGAAGTCGACCTTGTCGCGCTTGACGTTCTTCTCGAACAGCTGCTTGGCCACGTCGGGCTTGAACTGGTCGTCGCTGACCAGCACCTCGGCGGGCAGCCCGCCCAGCTTGCCGCCGTTGAGCTTGACGGCCAGCAGGAAGCCGTCGCGGATGTCCACGCCCAGCGCCGACGACGGGCCCGACAGCGTGCTGACGAAGCCCACCTTGACCTTGTCGGCGGCCAGGACCGCTGGCGCGGTCAAGCTCAGGCAGGCGGCCGTCAAGGCGATGACCACACCGGGCAACGAAATTCGATTCAGCTTGAACATGGTTGGATCCTGTTGTGAGGATGTGTGCGTCTCAGGACACTGGCCCGCAAATACTTGATTGGCGGGAGGCGAAACAGGGCTAGTTCGATTCTTCATCAAAGTAGTCGCTGTCGATTTTCGGAATCTTGACCGTGCGCGCAGAAACGCCGACGTCGTGCTCGATCATCAGTTCAGCAAGACGCGGACCATCGACCAGGACGACGCGCTCGATAGACTTGGCGAACTCGATGGCTTGTGCGGTGTAGCCTGAAGTCGTGATGAAGACGCCCTTGGTTGATCGCTGGCCTGCAAGGGCACCGTAGAAGCCCTGTACTTCAGGTCGACCGACCGTGCCTTGCCACCGCTTCGCCTGAACGTAGACCTTTTCTAGCCCAAGCTTGTCAAGGGATATCACGCCATCGATGCCGCCGTCGCCGGCGCCCCCCACGCGTTGAAGGTCCGCCCGGCTGGCGCCGTAACCCATGCGATGCAGCAAGTCGAGAACGATCGCTTCGAAGAACGAAGGAGAGACCGTGGACAGCGCGTCCAGAAGTTCCGCAGCAACGGAGCTGCGCAACTCCGCAAGGGCCTCACCGAGCCGGTCGTCGGGGCTCGTGATGGCGGAAGGCACGGCCAGTGCCTGCACGAGCGCGGGGGAAGCCAGCGACTCACCGTTCGATGCCGGCCGAAGACGAACATCCATGTAACCGACGGCGAGTCGCTCAACATCCCTTGCGGGCAACGGGCTTGGATGCTTAGTCGCGAACTGAATGCCTTCGTCCGTGAGTTGCCAGAAGCCACGCCGCGGACTGCTTGAAAGACCCGCCCGCTTCAGCCGATCGTGAGCCCAACCCGCGCGATTCTTGTAGACGGGCTGAGCGCCGCTCGGAAGTCGTTCCTGCCGATCCGCATCGCTGACGCCAAGTGCCCTTGCCGCGGCTTCATGGGCTTCACGCGCCGGCGCTCCATCGGGCCGGGTCGCTAGGAATCGAAGTACCGGTTCGATGAACTTGTCGTACGTCGGCACTGCCATGATTTGCCTCTTGACCCATTGTCCCCGGGTTTGGCTCGTGGGGCTCAAGGAGTGGCGTTGCGGCACACCATCTCAATCGCGAATCCGCACGCGCAGCTTGTCGATCACCCATAGTTGGCCCGCAGTGCGCTCCAGTGCGGACAGGCGCACTCCCGACAGCACCAGTTCGACGATCGCACTGAAGGTCTGCTCGGCTGGCCTGAGCACCCAGATGCCCCGATGACTGCCCGGCGGGTAGACCCGGATGTCTGCGAAATCGAGGTCGAGGGTGACGAGGATTCGATCTTCCGCGGTGCAGGCGTCCAGGACGACAGGATCGACGGCACCTGCAAGCCCCTCGGATACTGCCGTTTCTACGTCATGGCCGAGATCACGCAACGCCGGCTCGGCCCGGCGCGGCAAGTTCTCGTCGAGCTTGAAGCGCAGGCTCATCAAGCTGCGCTATGCGGGCACGGGCACGATCCGCTCCCTTGCCAGGTCGGCGGCATAGCCTATGGCCGCGGATATGTGTTCGGCCCGCAGCGTGGGGTATTCGTCGAGGATGCTTGCAACCGTCTCACCCGCTGCCAGGTTGTCCAGTACCACCGACACCGGCACGCGCGTACCGCGAAAGCACACGGCCCCGTGCATGATCGTGGGGTCCGCAGTGATGAACGGCTTCCAGTTCATGGTTGACCTCGCGGCTGTACCGATGGCTTGATCTTAGCTGCCGTCGCCGCGTGTGCCTTCATCAGACCCAGATCTGCAGCACGTAATCGAACGGCGCCTGGCCGTTGAACAGGTCCACGCGCTGCAGCCGGATGCGCAGCGCGCCGGCCGCGTCGCGCACCAGCGTGTGGCGGTAGCTGCCGCCGAAATGGCGCACGGTGTCGCGCCGCAGCTCCATCATGTGGAAGCGTGACCGCACCCGGATCTGCTGCGCGTCGGCCGATTCGATGGCGACATGGCTCACCAGGTGGTTGGTCTCCCACATCGGCGCCTGCGACCAGGCGTTCGGGTGCGTGATGCGGCCCTTGCGGATCTCCATCATCAGCTTGTCTTCGGCAAAGATCGACGGCGAGCCTTCCCATTCGGTCTGGCTGCGCTCCACCGGCATCCAGTAGATGCCCTGCGCATCGAACAGGTCCATCCAGGCCTGCCATTGCTTGGCGTCCAGCAGCTCGGCCTGCAGGTAGAGGAACTGTTCGACCTCGCGCTGCAGGTCCGCGCCGGGCAGCAGCGCGGGCGCCGGCGCAGCCCCCGCGTGCGGCGCGCGCGGCGAATGATCGGGTTCGATGCGCTGGGCGCCGCTGGGGCCGTCGCCCGCCGCCGCCTCGATGACCACCTCCTGGGCCAGCAGGTGCTCGAAGTCCGGGCCGGCGCTGGGGATCGTGTTGCTCTTGCTCATGGGGCGCTCCTGGCTATGCGGCCGACATGTAGTCGCACCAGGCGCGGAACTGGTTGCGCATCACCGCTTCCGACGTGCCGTGGTTCGAATAGGTGACGCCGCCTTCGACGCGGTCGTCGCCGTAGTGGCGATGAAAGCTCACCCAGTCGCCGCCGTTCGAGGCCAGCCCCCATTGGCCCTTGGTCCAGTTCTCCAGGTCGTCGGCATTGATCATCGTGGCCGGCGAGTTGACCAGGTTGTAGTACCACAGGCTGCGCCGGTAGATGGCCTCGGGCGCGCCCTTCAGGCGGAAGTGCCAGATCTCCGACAGCGTCTTGTCCGGGCCGATGGGGCGCAGGCAGCGCAGCTGCTGCAGCGGCGACTGCACCGACAGGTACGGATACACCAGCACGTGGTGGATGCTGCGCGACAGGTATTCCTCGGCGCGCTGCTCGCCATAAGCCTGCTTGAGCAGCGCCTCGTGCGCCAGCGTGTCCGGGTCCTGCGGGCGCAGCCCCATGTAGGCCTTGAGGATGCCGTGGCCGCGCGGGAAGTTGATGGTCTGCACGGCGTCCCACTGCTCGAAGCTGGACGCGAAGGTCGACAGGTAGTGGTAGTACAGCGGCGGCGATGCGCCTTCGGCCTTCAGCCGCTTTTCCACGCGGCCGGCGGAGATGCCGGTGGACTGGTGCGTCACCGACGGGTGCAGCGAATCGAGCTGGTTCTCCATGAAGAACTTCCAGTTCGAATGCTGCACGACGCGGTGGCACACCGGCACGACTTCGACTTCGCCGACCGGCGAGCGGTCGCACATGTCGTCGAAGGCGATGCGCGCCTCGCCCAGGAATTCGGCCAGGCCCGGGCCGTCGGCGGTCAGGCTGGCGAAGACGAAACCGCGGTAGCGGTCGACGCGCGCCGCGCGCTTGACGCTGCAGTCGGGGTTGTCGCGCGTCATGCGCGTGCCGTCGTAGCCGGCGGCCAGCGGGATGGCGCGCACGTGGCCGTCGAGATGGAAGCTCCAGGCGTGGTACGAGCAGACGAAGGCGCTGCCGGTGTTGCCCTTCAGGTTGCCGACCAGCTGCACGCCGCGGTGCGGGCAGCGGTTGTAGAGCACCTGCACGCTGCCGTCCTTCTGCCGCACCATGATCATCGGCTGGCGGCCGATGGTCACGGCATAGTAGTCGCCGGGTTTCGGCACCTGCGATTCATGGCCGCAGTAGACCCAGGTGCGTTCCCAGATCTTTTCCATCTCAAGGTCGAAGATCTGCTGGTCGGTGTAGACCGTCTTGTGCACGCGGTCGGGTTCGACGAGGCTGTTCAGGTTCATCGCAGGATCCTGTGAGTGGGCGCGGCGTCCACGGCGCATTGGATCATGACAGCACGGCGGCGCGCGCGAGGCTTTGTACCTGCTGCGGTGACGGGCAAGGAGGCCGTGGGCGGCCGACCCCGATCGGCCGCAGACGCTTGCGGCCATGCGCCGCCGCGGCAGCCTCTTGGTCGCCTCTCAGGAGAGGACGCGCCTGCCGGTCGCCTGCGAGATTCAGCCGGGCGGGTTCAGTCCTTGCTCGCGCAATTGAGCATCCACTGCACGCCGAAGCGGTCGCGCAGGCTGCCGAAGTAGGCACCCCAGAACATGTCCTGCAGCGGCATCTGCACGCTGCCGCCGGCGGCCAGCGCCTGGAACAGCCGCTCGGTCTGCTCGCGCGTGTCGGTCTCCAGGTTGATGTGCAGGTTGTTGCCGGCCACCAGCTGGAAGCCCATCGACTCGGTGGCGTCGGTGCCCATCAGCACGTGGCCCGCCAGGATCGGCAGCTCGACGTGCATCACCAAGCGTTTGTCGGCTTTGGACAGCGGCGGCTGGCCCGGCGCCGCGGGCGCGTCGCCCATGCGATGGATCGGGCCGTTGAACTCGCCGCCGAAGACCCTGCGATAGAACTCGAAGGCCTCTTCGGTGTTGCCGGGGAAGTTGAGGTAGGTGCTGACGCGGGCCATGACGCTGCCTTTGCGGGATGCCGGGCGACCATCGTAGCGCCGAAGCCCTTCGGCTATGCTCGCCGCCACCGCCACCCGATCCCGCTGCAATGACCCTGCGCGCCGCCATCGCCGCCTCGATGGCCTACGACACCATCATGGTGTTCGAAGGCCAGTTCACCGACCACATCCTTCCCGACCAGATCCACAAGATCAACCTGTCGTTCCTGTCGCCGCGCATGCGCCGCGAATACGGCGGCTGCGCCGGCAACATCGCCTACAACTACAAGCTGGTCGGCGGCGACCCGGTGCCCATCGGCATGGTGGGCGACGACTTCGGGCCGTATCTCGAGCACTGCCAGCGCCACGGCATCGACGCCAGCTGCCTGCAGCAGGCCAAAGACGCCTACACCGCGCAGTGCTTCATCGTCACCGACCTGCACAACAACCAGCTGGCCGGCTTTCACCCCGGGGCGATGGGCCAGTCGGCGCAGATCCCGGTATCGCAGGCCGGCAAGGTGGCCTGCGGCCTGGTGGGCCCCGACGCCAAGGACGCGATGCAGTTGCACACGCAGCAGATGGCCGCGGCCGGCATCCCCTTCATCCTCGACCCCGGCCAGAACATCCTGCTGTTCAGTGGGCCGGAGCTGCTGGCGCTGGTCGACCAGGCGCCGGTGCTGGTGTGCAACGACTACGAGGCCGAGCTCATCGCCGACAAGACCGGCCTGTCGCTGGACCAGCTGGCCGCGCGTGTGCAGACGCTGATCGTCACGCGCGGCGCCGAAGGCTCGTGGGTGCACCAGGGCGGGCAGCGCCAGGCGGTGGCGCCGGTGCGCGCGGCCGACGTCAAGGACCCCACCGGCTGCGGCGATGCCTACCGCGCCGGGCTGCTGCTGGCGCTGGCCAAAGGCCTGCCGCTGCTGCAGGGGGCGCAGCTGGGCAGCGTGCTCGGCGCCATCAAGATCGCGGTGCAGGGCTGTCAGAACCACAGGCCGACGCCGGCGGAGATCCGTGCCGCCTTCGAAGCGCACTACGGCCGCTGGCCGTTCTAGATGTCTTTAGACACCTGGCTGATCTACCTGCTGGCGGCCACCGGCCTGTCGCTGTCGCCCGGCCCCAACGGGCTGCTGGCGCTGACGCACGGCGCGCTGCACGGCCATGCCAAGGCGATGTACACCATCGGCGGCGGCGCGCTGGGCTTCGTGCTGGTCATCGCGCTGTCGATGTTCGGCATCGGCGCGCTGCTGCAGACCTCGCTGCTGTGGCTGACGGTGATGAAGTGGCTGGGCGGCGCCTACCTGGTGTGGCTGGGCCTGCAGGTGTGGCGCTCGCCGCCGATCGGCCTGGAGTTGTCGGGCACCCCCGGCGCGCGCGGCGGCGCGTCGATGTTCCGCCAGGGCCTGCTGTCGGCGCTGACCAACCCGAAGGCGCTGCTGTTCTTTGCCGCCTTCCTGCCGCAGTTCATCGATCCGGCGCGCAGCCTGTGGCTGCAGTTCGTGGTGATGGCCGGCACCTTTGCGTTGATCGAGATCGCCACCGAGCTGCTGATCGCGCGCATGGCACACCGCATCAGCCCGTGGCTGCGGCGAGTGGGGCGCCGCTTCAACCAGGTCTGCGGCGGCCTGTTCATGGCCATCGGCGTGGCGCTGCCGCTGCGGCCCTGACGCTGGGCCTGCCGCTAGGGATAGAACAGCTCGACGGTGTAGCCGGACACCCGCCGGTCACCCAGATCCAGCGTGGCCTGCAGCGGCAGCTCGGCGCCGGCGGCCAGGCTGGGCGCCGGCTGGCCCAGGTCGGCCGCGCTGAGCACGCGGCGCGCCAGGGTCAGGCCTTGCGCGTCGGTCAAGCTCAGGTCCACGGCGGGCATGCGCGCCGGCGTCGGCGCCTTGTTGCGCACCACCAGCGACAGGCGGTACAGCGTGCTGTCCGGCACACGCGCCAGGCCGCTGCTGTCCACCTGCAGGGCGTCGATGCGGCGCGGCGCCTCGATGCGGCAACCCAGCACGTCGCAGCCGGCCTGCAGCACGGGCCGGGTGGCCGGCCAGCCGGCGGCCAGGTGGTCGCGGTAGTGGAAGCCCACCTGGCCCACCAGCAACAGCGCCAGCAGCGCGGCCAGCAACGCCAGAACGCCGCGCCGCGCGGGCTGGCGGCGGCGCGCGGCGCGCTCGGCGCGGCGCATGAACTCCGGCGTCGGCATGGACGCCGCGGCCGCCGGATCGGTCAGCTGGGGCGCCGCCGCCATGTCGGCGATGACCGGGTCCTGCGCTGACGCGGCCGGCTCCAGCGCATTGGCGGGCACGGCAAGCGGGTCGGCAGCCGCGTCGGTGGTCGCGGGGGCGACTTCGACGGGGGCGGGACCGGGAGCGAGGGCGGCCGCGGCGTCGGCGGGTGCAGCGGCCGCGGCGAGGCGTGCTCCGGGGGCCGTTTCAGCCCATGGCGCAGTGGCTGCGGCCGGGGCGGGCGCAGGCACGGCAGCCGGGTCAGGCGCAGGGGCGGTCGCGATGTCTGGCGCCTGCGCCTGCGGCTGCGGCGCTACTTCGGCCGGCACCATCGTCGTCGCCCGTGCCTTGTCGGCCACCGGTTCCGCCCGCGCAAGCGCAACCGTCTCCTGCGATGCCGCGGCGGTGCCGAGCGCGGCGGACTCCAGCTCGAACAGCCGCTCGGCCGCATTGAAGACTTCGGCGCAACGGCCGCAGCGCACCCAGCCTTCGGACACCTTCAGCTGGTCGCGCACCACGCGGAACACCGTGCCGCAGGATGGGCAGCGCGTGGCCAGGTTCATGGCCCGCGGCTGGCTTCGCCGCTCATCAGGATCCAACCCTCCTGCGCATCGACCACCTGCAAGGCCAACCAGGGCGCGTAGGCGGCCTGCAGCTCGTCGGCCTGGCGTTCCAGGATGCCGGCCAGCACGAGCCGGCCGCCGGGCGCCAGGTGGGTGCACAGCAGCGGCGCCAGCAGCTTCAGCGGCGTGGCCAGGATGTTGGCCAGCACCACGCCGTACAGGCCCGACGCGCGCTCCGGCAGCCCGGCCTGCAGCCGCACGCCGTTGGCCCGCGCATTGGCCTCGGTGGCCTGCACCGCGGCCGGGTCGATGTCCACCGCATCGATGTCGCGGGTGCCGTGCAGCGCCGCGCCGATGGCCAGGATGCCCGAGCCGCAGCCGTAGTCCAGCACGCGCAGGCCGGGCAACGCCAGCCGCGCGGGCTGCGTGGCCAGCCAGCGCAGGCACATGCGCGTGGTGGGGTGGGTGCCGGTGCCGAAGGCCAGGCCCGGGTCGAGCCGGATGACGTGGCGCGCGCCGGGCGGCACGTCGTGCCAGCTGGGCACCACCCAGAAGCCGTCGCTGATGGCCACCGGCTCGAACTGCGACTGCGTCAGGCGCACCCAGTCCTGGTCCGGCAGCTGCTGCAGCGACTGCAGCAGCAGCCCTTCGGCCCAGCTCTGGGCCAGCAGCGCCGCGGCGGCGGCGGTGGCCGCGGCCTCGTCGGCGAACATGGCGTTCAAGGTCGAGCGCGACCAGGCCGTGGCCTCGATGGGCATGTCCGGCTCGCCGAACAGCGCCTGCTCGGCGTCGCTGCCGGCGTCGGCATCCTCGACCGAGACCGACAGCGCGCCGAGCTCGTCGATCAGCGCGTCGGACACCGGCTCGACCAGCGCCTGCGGTGCACGCAGCACCAGCTGGAACATGGCCCTAGCGCTTGTGCTGGCCCAGCCAGCCTTCGAGGTAGTGGATGCCGGTGCCGCCCTCGACGAACTTGGCGTCGACCATCAGTTCACGGTGCAGCGGAATGTTGGTCTGGATGCCTTCGACCACCGTCTCCGACAGCGCCGTGCGCATGCGCGCCAGCGCCTGCTCGCGCGTGTCGCCGTGGCAGATGATCTTGCCGATCATCGAGTCGTAGTTCGGCGGCACGAAGTAGTTGGCATAAGCATGCGAATCGACGCGCACGCCGGGGCCGCCCGGCGGGTGCCACATGCTGATGCGCCCGGGCGAGGGCGTGAACTTGTAGGGGTCCTCGGCGTTCACGCGGCATTCGATGGCATGGCCGCGCATCTGGATCGCGCGCTGCGTGAAGGGCAGCTTCTCGCCGGCGGCGATGCGGATCTGCATCTGCACGATGTCGATGCCGGTGACCATCTCGGTCACCGGATGCTCGACCTGCACGCGCGTGTTCATCTCGATGAAGAAGAACTCGCCGTTCTCGTACAGGAACTCGAAGGTGCCGGCGCCGCGATAGCCGATCTTCTTGCAGGCGGCGGCGCAGCGGTCGCCGATGCGCTCGATGATGCGCCGCGCGATGCCCGGCGCCGGCGCCTCCTCGATGATCTTCTGGTGGCGGCGCTGCATCGAGCAGTCGCGCTCGCCCAGCCAGACCGCGTTGCGGTGCTCGTCGGCCAGCACCTGGATCTCGATGTGGCGCGGGTGCTCCAGGAACTTCTCCATGTACAGCGCCGGGTTGCCGAAGGCCGCGGCGGCCTCGGCGCGCGTGGTCTGCACCGCGTGCAGTAGCGCGGCTTCGGTGTGCACCACGCGCATGCCGCGCCCGCCGCCGCCGCCGGCGGCCTTGACGATCACCGGGTAGCCGATGCCGCGCGCGATGCGCACCACCTCCTTCGGATCGTCGGGCAGCACGCCGTCGGAGCCGGGCACGCAGGGCACGCCCGACTTGATCATCGCCTGCTTGGCGGCGACCTTGTCGCCCATGATGCGGATCGACGCCGGCGTCGGCCCGATGAAGGTGAAGCCGCTGCGCTCCACGCGCTCGGCGAAGTCGGCGTTCTCCGACAGGAAGCCGTAGCCGGGGTGGATGGCCTCGGCGTCGGTGACCTCGGCGGTGGAGATGATCGCCGGCATGTTGAGGTAGCTCTGCGCGGACGCGGCCGGCCCGATGCACACCGCCTCGTCGGCCAGCTTCACGTACTTGGCTTCGCGGTCGGCTTCGGAATAGACGATCACCGACTGGATGCCCATCTCGCGGCAGGCGCGCTGGATGCGCAGGGCGATCTCGCCTCGGTTGGCGATGAGGATCTTCTTGAACATAAGTGCCTCGGCTCGATCGCCCTAGCGGGCTGCGCCCGCGGCGCGATGTGGCTTCGCCGCCACGCCTGCGGCGTGGTCGCCTCGGTTGGCGATGAGGATCTTCTTGAACATAAGTGCCTCGGCTCGATCGCCCTAGCGGGCTGCGCCCGCGGCGCGATGTGGCTTCGCCGCCACGCCTGCGGCGTGGTCGCCGCGGGGGGAGTTCAGTGTTCTCTTGAGCATGGCCGGGCCGGTCATTCGATCACGAACAGGGGCTGCCCGAACTCCACCGGCTGGCCGTTCTCCACCAGCACCTTGGTGATCGTGCCGGAATGGCCGGCTTCGATCTCGTTCATGATCTTCATCGCCTCGATGATGCACACCGGGTCGTTTTCCTTGACCACCGAGCCCACTTCCGCCAGCGGCTTGCCGCCCGGGCTGGAGGCGCGATAGAAGGTGCCGACCATCGGCGACGTGACCACCTGGCCGGGCTCGGCCGCAGGCGCCTCCACGGCAGGCGCCGGCGCGGCCGCCGCGGCTGCGGGGGCTTCGGCCGCCGGGGCCATGTGCACGGTCGGATAAGCCGCCATCGGCGCCGCCAGGACCGGGGCGCTGGCCTTGACGATGCGCACCTTGCCTTCGGCCTCGGTGATCTCCAGTTCGGAGATGTTCGACTCCGATACCAGATCGATCAATGTCTTCAGTTTGCGCAAGTCCATGTTTGTTCCTCTTCGGTCTCTGGCGAACCACAGGCAGCCGTCAACAGCGATGAACTACCTTCTTCTGCGGCGCTGGAATCGCTGAAACGCGCATGCAACAGGATGTTGCGAGGCGCGGATTGTGCCCTAACGCCGACCTTTGGGCGAGTCGCCCGCCCGCAGTCTGGACAAGAAAGATGCGGGGATTTTGCTGGCACAAGACCGGCAGTAGGCGCCAATTGATGGCAATTGACGAGCGTCAGAGCTTTTGCGCCCAGCCCGCCAGTTCGTCGTAGTGCGTTTCCCCGAGTTTGCGCTGGGCCACCTTGCCATCGGCGCCGAGCAGCACGCTGAACGGCAGCGCGCCGGCGTGGTTGCCCAGGCTGCGCGACAGTTCGGTGCCGGCCAGGCCCGCCAGGCCGATGGCAAAGCCCAGCGGCAGCTTCTTCAGGAAGGCCTGCACCGGCTCCAGCTTGTCGATGGCCAGGCCGACGACCTGCACCTTGGCGGCATGGTCGCGCGCGAAGCGGTCGATCTCCGGCAGCTCCTTGATGCAGGGCGGGCACCAGGTGGCCCAGAAGTTGATGAACAAGGGCTTGCCGCGCAGCGTGGCCATCACCAGTTCGCCACCCTCCGGCCGCTCGAAGCGCTGGCTCCACAGGTCGATGGCGTCGCCGTCGGTCGCAGCGTCGCCGGGTGCCGCACCGCGGCCATACCAGTACACGCCCGCGGCGGCGGCCGCCACGCCGACGCCGGCCAGCCAGGCGCGGCGGGAGGAGGGGCTGCCGGCCATCAGTCGCCGACCTCGAGCAGGCGCCGCAGCGCGGCGATGTCGCCGCGCCAGCTGCGCCCGCGTGCGTCGGGCTTGAGCGCGCCGCGCTGCTCGTCCAGGTCGCGCACCGCCAGGTGCAGCGTCACCAGTTCGCCGAGCGCGGGGCAGCGCTCGGCCACGCTCAGGTAGAACACCTCGCCGTCCCCGCCCGCCACGTCGTAGTCCACGCCCAGGTTGATGAGCGCGATCTCGGCAGCCTTCGGGTCGTCGCAGTACAGGTCGATGTGGATCGCCGACAGCCGCGTTGCGGTGCCGCGCCAGACCGCGCCGCCGAGGTGCGGACGGAACTCGGCCAGCCGCTGCATCCAGCGCAGCGCCAGCTCGCGCAGCGCGCGCAACTCGGCCAGCTGGCTGTCGGCGCGGAACAGCTGCAGGTAGCTGCGCACCTCGTCCTCGACCAACTCGTTGCTGGGCAGCTCGCTGCCGCGCGTCGGCCGCCCCAGCTGGCGCAGCGCCTTGCGCTTGGCCTGCGCGTATTCCAGGCCTTCGTCCACCACCAGCCGGGCGGCGGCGCTGGCGATCTCTTCGGCAACCGACGGAACCATCGGGTCATTCTAGGTTCGGGGGCCGCGCCCTCCACGGCATGACCCGGGTCGCGCGAATGGCGCTCAGGGCGGCTGCACCGCCCCCATGCGCGCCAGGATGGTCGCGGTGCGCGAACTGACGTAGGCCGAATAGGGCCGCTTCTCGAAGCGCTTGGGCGCCGGCAGCATCACCGCCAGCCGGGCCGCCTCTTCGGGGCCCAGCCTGGCGGCGTCCTTGCGGAAGTAGTGGCGCGCCGCGGCCTGGGCGCCGAACAGGCCTTCGCCCCATTCGACGCTGTTGAGGTAGATCTCCAGGATGCGCTGCTTGGACAGCAGCGCCTCCAGCATCAGCGTCAGCACGAATTCCTGCCCCTTGCGCAGCACCGTGCGCTCGCCGGACAGGAACAGGTTCTTCGCCAGCTGCTGGGTGATGGTGGAGCCGCCCACCACCTTGGCCGCCACCGGCCGGGCCGGGTTGCGCGCCTGGGACTGTTCGGCCCGCGCTTCGGCGCGCTGGTTCTTTTGCCACGCCTGCTCGATGGCGTCCCATTCCACGCCGCTGTGGTCGGCGAAGCCGGCGTCCTCGCTGGCGATGACGGCGCGCTTCAGGTAGGGGCTGATCTGCGCATACGGCACCCATTGCTGGCTCCAGTCGATGCGCCCCTGTTCGCTGAGCAGCCGCCAGGCCTCGCTGCGCTGGAAGCTGGTGGACTGCGGGTCGATCCAGGCCATCGCCGCGATGCGCAGCGCAAAGCTCGCCTGCAGCGCCAGCAGGCACAGCAGCAGCAGTGCCGGCAGACGCCAGAGCTTCACGGCCAGTGCGTCACGGGTTGAGCAAGCGATGCAGGCGCTGCAGCACCGGCGCGGTCTCCGGCCGCACGCCGCGCCACAGGAAGAAGGCCTCGGCGGCCTGCTCCACCAGCATGCCCAGCCCGTCGCGGGGGGTCGCGCCCAAGGCGGCGGCCCAGGCCATGAACGGCTTGGCGGCCGGGCCGTACATCAGGTCCAGTGCCAGCGTGCCGGCCTTGAGCACGTGGTCGGGCACCGGTGCGGCCAGCCCGCCCAGGCTGCTGGTGCTGCCGTTGAGCACCACGTCGAAGGCGGCATCGGCGTCGGCCAGGCCGCCGGCGCTGAGCGTGACGCCGCAGGCGTCGGCCAGCGCGGCATGGCGCCGGACCAGAGCGTGCGCCTTGTCGGGCGTGCGGTTGACCACCTGCAGCGCCGCCGGCCCGGCTTGCAGCAGCGGCCCCAGCACGCCCGCGGCCGCGCCGCCGGCGCCGACCAGCAGCACCCGCTGGCCGCGCAGCGGCCGGCCGGCGTTGATCTCCACGTCGCGCTGCAGGCCGATGCCGTCGGTGTTGTCGGCCAGCCAGCCGTCGGCGTCGAAGCGCAGCACGTTGGCGGCCTGCGCCAGCGTGGCGCGCGGCGTCACCACGGCGGCCAGTGCCGCCGCCTGGAACTTGAAGGGCATGGTCACGTTGACACCGCGGGCGCCGCTGGCGGCGAAGCTGCGCACCGCGTCGGGGAAGCCGTCCATGGCACACAGCACGCGCGTGTAGTCCACGCTCTGGCCGGTCTGGCGCGCGAATTCGGCGTGGATGAAGGGCGACTGGCTGTGCGCCACGGGGTTGCCGAGCACGGCATAGCGGTCGGGTGCGGAGGGTCTCATTGGCTCAGCGTGGTTTCCAGGCCCTCGTCGCGGGTGAAGCGGAAGCGCGAGGTGATGACGATCTGGTCGGCCTGCTTGCGCATGGCCGGGTTGAAGTTGCCGAAGGGCGCGGCGGCGCG
Source organism: Rubrivivax sp. (assembly GCA_019635285.1). Lineage (GTDB taxonomy): Bacteria > Pseudomonadota > Gammaproteobacteria > Burkholderiales > Burkholderiaceae_C > Rubrivivax. The sequence goes on from JAHBZS010000029.1 coordinate 23,939, forward strand.
CACGATGGCCACCGCGCGCTGGTCGAGCATGCGCTCGCCCGAGCCGCGCACGATCTCGGCATCGACCACGCGGCCCTGGTTGTCGACGGTGACGTTCATCGTCAGTTCGCCGTACAGCTTGCGGCCGCGGTACTCGGGGAAGTCGCGCGTGCCGCGGGCCTCGATCTTGCGGCGCAGCGCATCGTAGTAGATGGCATACACCTCCTCGCGCGTGGCCGGGCTGATGTAGCGCTTCTTCGGGCGCGCGTTTTCGTCGTTGATGCGCTTTTCGATCTCGGCCAGCAGACGCAGCAGCTGGCGGCGGCGCTCCTCCTGCTCGGCATGTTCCGGGTCGCCGCTGTCGCGCTGCGGGTCGGGCGGCGGCAGGGTGGCCATCTCGCGCCGGATCTGCGCCAGCAGCTGCTGTTGCTCCTGCTGCAGCCGGTCGATGCGGCGGTGCGTGTCGGCCGGCGCGTCGCCCACCTCCAGCTGCGGCGCCACCGGCAGCGGCGACGTGGCGCGGCCCTTGTCGGCCTCGCCGCCGCCGGCGAGCGCGGCCTGCGCGATGGCCTGCGCACGCTGCGGCTTGTCGTCGGTGCGCGCATTCACCAGGATCACCTCCAGCGGCGTGTCCTGGAACACGCGGTTGAAGCTCACCGGGTCGACGATGCGCAAGGTCAGCAACGCGCCGTGCACGCCCACCGAGACCAGCAACGCCCAGTGCAGCGTGGTCAGGCGCAGCGCCATCGTGTTCAGGCCTGCGGCGTGGCTTCGCCGGCCGGGGCCTCGTCCAGCTCGATGGCCAGGCGCAGCGCGCCGGGCTCGGCAGCCTCGTCCTCGGCCTCGGCGTCCGGTGTCTCGGCCGGCGCGGCGGCGTCGAGGCGCGCCAGCAGCGTGGCGTGCAGCTCCAGCGTCAGCAGGTCGGCGCCGTGCACGCGCGCGCGAATGCGCGTGCCGCGCGGCAGGCTCTCGGTGCCGGGCACGCGGAACACCAGCGGCAGCGTGTCGGCACGCACCAGCCCGTCCTTCATGACCGCGGCCTCGAGTTCGGCCACGCCGTTCTGCTCCAGCCAGCGCAGCGTCCAGTAGCGCTCGATGGTGTTCTGGAAGTCGTTGTAGGCGCCATAGGCCGCGTCGAAGCTGGAGATGATCGACAGCAGCGCGGCGTCCTTGGGCTTGAAGGGCGCGGCCAGCGCCGCGGTGCGGCCGTGGCGCGCGCAGGCGATGATCTGCCACTGGTTGACCAGGTCCACATAGCGCCGCAGCGGCGAGCTGGCCCAGGTGTAGTGGGACACGCCCATGCCGGCGTGCGGCGCCGGGCGCGTGCCCATGCGCACCTTGATGCCGGGCGCCAGCGCGGCCTGGCTGCGGTAGATGCCGGGCACGCCGCATTCAGCCAGCCACGCGCCCCAGCGGCTGTTGGCCAGGATCATCGCCTCGGCGACGATCAGGTCCAGTGGCGAGCCGCGCTGCCGCGGGCTGATGTGCACCGGCTCGCCGCCGCGCGGTTCGCTGCCGTCGCCGTCCAGCCGGAAGCTGTAGTCGGGCCGCGTGAAGACCTCCGGCTTGCCGCGCACCACCTCGCGCTGCGCCTTCAGCGCACGCGCCAGGCGAAAGGCGAAGGCCAGCTCGGCGGCATGCGCATAGTCAGCCGGCGCATCGCCCAGCAGCGTGGCTTCGGTGATGCGCGTGTCGAGCTGGTCGTGGCGCAGGTTGCTGACGATGGGCACGCGCTCCAGCCGGGTGTCGCTGGCGCGGATCTCCAGCGTGGCTTCGTCGACCGTGAAGTACTGGCTCACCGCCGGGCAGTCGCGGCCGGCGTCCAGCGTGTAGGCCTGCACCACGGCGTCCGGCAGCATGGTCAGCTTCCAGCCGGGCATGTAGACGGTGGACAGGCGATCGCGCGCCACCTTGTCCAGCGCCGCATCGGGGGTGATGGCCAGCCCCGGCGCGGCGATGTGCACGCCGAAGGTCACGGTGCCGGTGCCCAGGCCCTGCACCGACAGCGCGTCGTCAATCTCGGTGGTCGCGGAATCGTCGATCGAGAAGGCCTGGCACGGCGCCAGCGGCAAGCTGTCCTTGATCGCCGGCACCTCCAGCGGCGGGAAGGCCGTGCCCTTGGGGAAGGCCTCGAACAGGAAGCGGCGCCAGTGGAACTGGTACGGGCTGTCGATGGCGCCGGCGGCCTTCAGCAGGTCCAGCGGCGCGCGCTGCGCGCGCTTGGCCGCCTCGACCACCGCCTTGTATTCGGGGCCGTTCTTGTCGGGCTTGAAGAGGATGCGATAGAGCTGCTCGCGGATCGGCGGCGGGCAGTCGCCGGCCACCAGCGCGTCGGCCCATTGGTCGATCTGCGCGGCGAGCTGCTTCTTGCGCTCGATGCCCAGCAGCGCGGCCTTGACGGTTTCTTCCGGCGCCTTCTTGAACAGGCCCTTGCCCAGGCGGCGGAAGTAGTGCGGCGCCTCGAACAGGCGGAACAGCGCCGCGGCCTGCTGGTCGGTGCCGGCATGGGCGTCGAAGTAGTCGCGCGCCAGGTCGGCGAAGCCGAACTCGGCCTCGGGCGCGAATTCCCAGGCCAGGTCCAGGTCGATGTCCTGCGCCAGCGCCTGCGCGCGCTCGATCAGCTCGGCCGGCTGCGGCGCCTCGAAGCGCAGCAGCACGTGGGCGCTCTTCACCTTGACGCGCTTGCCCGAGTCCAGCTCGATCTGCACCGAGCTTTCGGCCTCGGACATCAGACGGCCGGCCAGGAACTTGCCGCCGTCTTCGAACAATGCATACATGGGGCGTCATTGTCGCCGCTGCGCGGTCTACGATCGGCCCGAACAACAGGGGGGTTGCCGATGAATGCGCTGACCTACTACACGAATCCGCAATCGCGCGGACGCATCGCCCACTGGATGCTGGAAGAGCTGGGCGAGCCCTACGACACGGTGTGGCTGGACTACGGCACGTCGATGAAGGCGCCCGACTATCTGGCGATCAACCCGATGGGCAAGGTGCCGGCGCTGCGTGATCGGGGCGGCGGCGGCGACGTGGTGGTCACCGAAGCGGCGGCGATCTGCGCCTATCTGGCCGACCGCTTCCCCGACAAGGGCCTGGCGCCGCCGCCAGGCAGCCCGCAGCGCGCCGCCTACTATCGCTGGATGTTCTTCGTCGCCGGCCCGCTGGAGATGGCCACCACCGCCAAGGCGCTGGACTGGCAGGTGCCCGAAGGCCGCAGCGCGATGGTCGGCTTCGGCTCCTACGCGCAGACGATGGACGCCCTGGAGGCTGCGCTGCGGCCGGGCCCCTACGTCTGCGGCGAGCGCTTCAGCGCGGCCGACGTGGTGCTGGGGTCGGCGCTGGGCTGGGGCCTGATGTTCGGCACGGTCGAGAAGCGGCCCGCGTTTGCCGACTACGTGGCGCGACTGCAGCAGCGCGCGGCGGCGCAGCGGGCCCATGCGTTGAACGAGGCTCGCCTGAAGGGCAGCCAGGGCCGCGGCGCATGACGACCCAGGAGGACATCGTCCGGTTCATGGCCGGGGCCTTTCCGCACGGCCAGTTCGTCATCGTCGAGGCACGGGAGCGCCGCGCGACGATCCGCCGCGAGGTCTCGCCGCCAGACATCCGCCCCGGCGGCACCGTCTCCGGCCCCACCTTGATGGCGCTGGCCGATACCGCTCTGTACGTCGCCCTCCATGCGACGCTGGGCATCACGCCGCAGGCGGTCACCTCCAACCTCAACATCAACTTTCTGCGCCGGCCGGCCGCCGACAAGGCCCTCGTGGCCGACTGCACGCTGCTGAAGGTGGGGCGCTCGCTGGTGGTGGGCGAAGTCTCGTTGTTCTCGGAAGGCGAGGACGAGCCCGTGGCCCATGTGGTGGGCACCTATGCGGTGCCGCCGGGCCCCGTGCCGGCGGCTACACCGTCATCCCGCCCGACACCTCGATGACCGCGCCGTTGATGTAGCTGGCCTCGTCGCTGGCCAGGAAGGCGTAGACGTTCGCGATCTCTTCGGGCTTGCCCAGGCGGTGCAGCGGCACCTGCTCGCGCATCTGCTGCAGCACCTTGTCGGGAATGGTGGCCAGGATCGGCGTTTCGACGAAGCCCGGCGCCACCGCGTTGACGCGGATGCCCTTGGGCCCCAGCTCGCGGCTCCAGGTCTTGGTGAAGCCGATGACGCCGAACTTGCTGGCCGCGTAGTTGGTCTGGCCGAAGTTGCCGTAGATGCCGACCACGCTGCTGGCGTTGAGGATCGCGCCGGCCCCCTGCGCCAGCATCGCCGGCAGCACCGCCTGCGTCGCATGGAACACGCCGCGCAGGTTGACGTCGATGACCGCGTCGAACTGCGCCAGCGTCATCTTCTGCACGCGTGCGTCCTTGGTGATGCCGGCGTTGTTGACGAGCACGTCGATGCCGTCGAAGCGCTCCTTCACCGCGGCCGCCATGTGGTCCAGCGCCTCGCGGTCGGTGACGTTCAGCGCGAAGCCCAGCGCCTGCGCGCCGCGCGCGCGCACCAGCGCCACCGCGGCGTCGACGCCCTCGGGCTTGAGGTCGGCGATGACCACGTTGGCGCCTTCTTCGGCGAACTTCAGCGCCGTGGCCAGGCCGATGCCCTGGGCGGCACCGGTGACGATGCAGGTCTTGTGTTTCAGTCGCATAGCTGCAGGAACCTCAGGATGTGGGGCAGGTGCTCGTCGAAATCGGCCAGCGCATGGTCGCTGCCTTCCAGCAGGCGGATCTGCGCGCCGGGGTAGCGTGCCGTCATCTCGCGCCAGTCCAGCACTTCGTCACCCTTGGCAATGACCGCGAAGTAGCGCTCGGGCCGCGTGATCGGGCCGGGGCGCATCGCGCGCAGTTGGTCCACGTACTCGGCGCGGAAGTAGAAATGTTCTTCGGGCGAGTGGAAGGCCGTCAACTCGCCGACGTAGGCCGCCAGGTCGCGCGCCGGGTCCACGGCCGGGTTCATCAGCACCGCCGGCCAGCCGGTGGCCTCGGCCATCACGGTGGCGTAGAAGCCGCCCAGCGAGCTGCCCAGCACCGCCGCCTCGCCCGCCGGCCAGCCGGCGGTGCCCTCGCGCATCAGCTGCAGGGCCTCGCGTGGCGACGGCGGCAGCTGCGGGCACCACCAATGCACGTCGGGCCGGTGCTGCTGCAGCCAGGCCTGCAGGCGCTGCGCCTTGAAGGACTTGGGCGACGAGCGGAAGCCGTGCAGGTACAACAGGTGCGTGGCCACGGCTCAGCCCTTGGGCTGCAGGGCCGCCAGCAGCTTGTCGTGGATGCCGCCGAAGGCGCCGTTGCTCATGCACAGCACATGGTCACCCGGCCGCGCGGCCTGCGCCACGCGCGTCACCAGCTCGTCCACCGAGGCCGCCACCAGCGCCCGCTCGCCCAGCGGCGCCAGCGCCTCGGCGGCGCTCCAGCCGTAGTCGCCCTGCAGGCAGAAGCTCAGGTCGGCTTCTTCCAGCGCCCACGGCAGCTGCTCCTTCATCGAGCCCAGCTTCATGGTGTTGGAGCGCGGCTCGAACACCGCCAGGATGCGCTGCAGCCCGACCTTGCGGCGCAAGCCGTCGATGGTGCTGCGCATGGCCGTGGGGTGGTGCGCGAAGTCGTCGTAGACCTTCACGCCGCCGGCCTCGCCGCGCAGCTCCAGGCGGCGGCGCACATTGCGGAAGTCGGCCAGCGAGGCCGCGGCGGCGTCGGGCGCCACGCCCACATGCTCGGCCGCGGCCAGCGCGGCGAGCGCATTCAGCTGGTTGTGCTCGCCCAGCAACGGCCAGGCGACGTGCGCGATCTTCAGGCTGCCGCGCAGCACGTCGAAGTCGTGCGGCTCGCCGCGCGCGCGCAGGCCGCCGGGCGCTTCCTTGCGCGTGCCGAAGCGCTGCACCTCGCTCCAGCAGCCGCGCGCCAGCACGCGCTGCAGCGCTTCGTCGCGCGCATTGACCACCAGCCGGCCCGACGCCGGCACGGTGCGCACCAGGTGATGGAACTGCGTTTCGATGGCCGCCAGGTCCGGGAAGATGTCGGCGTGGTCCAGCTCCAGGTTGTTGAGGATCGCCGTGCGCGGCCGGTAGTGCACGAACTTGCTGCGCTTGTCGAAGAAGGCGGTGTCGTATTCGTCGGCTTCGATGACGAAGGCCTTGCCCTGGCCCAGTCGGGCCGACACGCCGAAGTTCAGCGGCACGCCGCCGACCAGGAAGCCCGGCTGCAGCCCGGCCGATTCGAGCATCCAGGCGAGCATCGACGTGGTCGAGGTCTTGCCGTGGGTGCCGGCCACGGCCAGCACGTGGCGGCCGGGCAGCACGTGCTCGGCCAGCCACTGCGGCCCGCTGGTGTAGCGCGCGCCGGCATCGAGGATGGCCTCCATCAGCGCATTGCCGCGCGTGACCACGTTGCCGACGACGTAGACATCGGGCGCGAAGGACAGCTGCGCGGCATCGAAGCCTTCCACCAGGTCGATGCCCAGCGCGCGCAGCTGGTCGCTCATCGGCGGGTAGACGTTGGCGTCGCAGCCGGTGACCTTGTGCCCCGCCTCGCGCGCCAGCGCCGCCAGCCCGCCCATGAAGGTGCCGCAGATGCCGAGGATGTGAATGTGCATGCGGCGGATTCTAGGAGGCCACAATCGCCGGCCATGTTCGCCTGGATCGTCTCGGACCCGTGGGCCTACCCGGCGCTGGAAGTGCTGCACATCGTCGGCATCGGGCTGTTGATCGGCAACCTGGTGCTGTTCGAACTGCGTGTCTGGGGCGTCGGCGCCGAGCTGCCGGTGGGCCCGCTGGCGCGGCTGGCGCTGCGCCTGTCGCTGCTCGGTTTTGCGCTGATCGGCGCCAGCGGCCTGCTGATGTTCGCGGGGCAGCCCGACGAGCTGCTGGCCGCCCCGGTGTTTCTGCTGAAGATGGGTCTGGTGCTGCTGGCCGGGCTGAATGCGCTGTGGTTCCATGCCCGCGGCAGCCTGCAGCGGCTGGACCGCACCGCGCGGCTGCAGACCGTCGTGTCGATGGGGCTTTGGTTGGCTGTCATCATCTGCGGCCGCTGGATTGCGTATGCCTGACCCCGGCCCGCGGCGCCCGCGCTGGCCCGATCATCACGGAGGACCGACCGATGCAACGACGCACCTTGATGGCCGCCGCGCTGAGCGCGCCGCTGGCCGCTCGCGCCCACCATGGCTGGAGCAGTTTCGACCAGGGCCGGCCGATCTGGCTGGAAGGGCGCGCCACCAAGGTGGCCTGGCGCAACCCGCATGCCGAGCTGACACTGGAGCTGCCCGCCGATTCGAAGCTGCCGCCCGACCTGGCCAGCCGCCCGCTGCCCGCCCAGTCGGCCGCGGTCGACGGCCCGGCGCTGCTCAAGGCGGCGCAGCTGCCGACGCGCAAGGACCGCGTCTGGGAGGTCGAGCTGGCGCCGCTGACGCGCATGGACGCGTGGAAGGTGCCGCAGATCAAGGTGGGCGAGACGGTCGGCGTGCTCGGCTTCACCTTCGCCGGCGAGAAGGGCGACGCGGTGCTGCGCGCCGAATACCTGTTCGTCGGCGGGCAGGTCTACGGCCTGCGCTCCAGTCCGGCCTGATCAGCGCAGCGCGTCGGCCGCGGCCGCGGCGGTGGCGGCGATGTCGGCGGCGCTGTGCGCGGCGCTGACGAAGCCGGCCTCGTACAGCGCCGGCGCCAGGTACACGCCGCGCTCGAGCATGGCGTGGAAGAAGCGGTTGAAGCGCTCCTTGTCGGTGGCCATCACCGCGCCGTAGTTCTGCGGCAGCTCCGGCGCGAAGAAGAAGCCGAACATGCCGCCTTCGCAGTCGGTGGCCAGCGGCACGCCGGCGGCGCGGGCGGCGCCGGCCAGGCCGTCGGTGAGCGCGCGCGTGCGTGCCGACAGCGCGTCGAAGAAGCCGGGGCGCGCGATTTCCTTCAGTGTGGCCAGGCCGCAAGCGGTGGCCACCGGGTTGCCGCTGAGCGTGCCCGCCTGGTACACCGGACCCAGCGGCGCCAGCTGGCTCATCACGTCCTTGCTGCCGCCGAAGGCCGCCAGCGGCATGCCGCCGCCGATGACCTTGCCGAACACGCTCATGTCGGGCGCGAAGCCGGGGATGGCCTGCACATACAGGCTCTGCGCGCCGCCGAGCGCGACGCGAAAGCCGGTCATCACCTCGTCGAAGATGAGCAGCGCGCCGTGCTGCGTGCACAGCTCGCGCAGCCGGGTCATGAAGGGCACGCTGGCGCGCACGAAGTTCATGTTGCCGGCGATCGGCTCGATGATCACGCAGGCCAGCGCCGGGCCGTGCGTGGCGAAGGCCTCTTCCAGCTGCGCCAGGTGGTTGTATTCGAGCACCAGCGTGTGCTGCACCACCTCGGGCGGCACGCCGGCGCTGGTCGGGTGGCCGAAGGTCGCCAGCCCCGAGCCGGCCTTGACCAGCAGCGCGTCGGCATGGCCGTGGTAGCAGCCCTCGAACTTGATGATCTTGCTGCGCCCGGTGGCGCCGCGCGCCAGGCGGATGGCGCTCATGCCGGCCTCGGTGCCGCTGCTCACCAGGCGGATCTGCTCGACGCCGGGCACCAGGCGGATGATGGCTTCGGCCAGTTCGATTTCGGCTTCGGTGGGCGCGCCGAAGCTCAGGCCGTCGCGCGCCGCCTTCTGCACGGCCTCGAGCACGGCGGGGTGGCCGTGGCCCAGGATCATCGGGCCCCAGGAGCCGATGTAGTCGATGTAGCGCCGGCCTTCGGCGTCCCACATATAGGCGCCTTCGGCACGGCGGATGAAGCGCGGCGTGCCGCCGACGGCGCGGAAGGCGCGCACCGGGGAGTTGACGCCGCCGGGAATGACGCGCTGCGCGCGCTCGAACAGCTGCGCGTTGCGGGCGCCTTCAGTGGACACGGCGGCTGGCTCCCTTGCTGCCGCTGTCCTCGGGCGGCGCCTCGCTCTCTTCGGCGGCGCTTTCCTCGCCTTCCTCGGCCGGCGGCATGGCCCAGAAGAAGCGGTCGGGCACGATATGGCCCATGCCCGGGCGGAAGCCCGCGTCCAGGCTCTGGTCCAGGAAGGCCAGCGCCTCGCCGACGGCGGCCTGCAGCTCGTTGCCGGCGGCCAGCAGCGAGGCCAGCGCCGCCGCCAAGGTGTCGCCGGCGCCTACGAAGGCCGTGTCGAAGCGCTCGAACTTCTCGCCGGTCAGCGCGCCCTGCGGCGAAGCCAGCACGTTGTCGATGAACTGCTGATGGTCCTTGGACGCCAGCATCACGCCGGTGACCAGCACGTAGCGCGTGCCGTGCTCGCCGGCGGCCACCGCCAGCTCGCGCGGCGAGGCCGGGCGCTCGCTGTCCCAGTCCGGCAGCAGGAAGTCGGTCAGCGTCTGGTGGTTGCCCACCAGCACCTCGGTGGCCGGCAGCACCAGCTCGCGGAAGGCGTCCAGGTAGGGGATCTGCTGGTCCTCGTCCAGCCAGCTCAGCGGCGGCAGGTACGACACCAGCGGCAGCTCGGGGTAGTCGCTCAGCACCTCGGCCACCGCGCTGACCGTTTCCGCCGAGCCCAGGAAGCCCACCTTCCAGCCGGCCAGCGTGACGTCCTCGAGGATCGAGCGCGCCTGCTCGGCCACCACCTCGGCATCGAGCGGGTGGTGGTCGAAGACTTCCGCGGTATCGCGCATGACGATGGTCGTCACTACCGGCAGCGCATGGGCGCCCATGGCGGCCACGGTGGCCACGTCTCCGGCCAGCCCGCCGGCGCCGCTGGGGTCGCTGGCGTTGAAGCTCATCACGCAGGCCGGGGCCGCCGGTTCCTGCGTGGGATCGGGGGGGGCGGTGGCGACGGCGGCGGTGGCGGAGCTCATGGGGCGGGTCCTGCGCGATCAGAGGTGCGGGAATTTCCGTGAACCTCTAGCGGAATCTGAGGAATGTTGCGTATGTGCTCAGCACCTTTGGCTTTTTCGGGATTGGCGCTGGCTACAATCGAAATCCATTGTAGTGACTGGAGCCTCGAGGCGTCGTGAGCGGAACCCGTACCTGGATGTGCCTGATCTGTGGCTGGATCTACGACGAGGCGACTGGCGACCCGGAGCACGGCATCGCCGCCGGCACCGCGTGGGCCGATGTTCCGATGAATTGGACCTGTCCGGAGTGCGGCGCCCGTAAAGAAGACTTCGAAATGGTCGAAATCTGAGTTTTCGCCGCTGCCACCTCGTCGAGGAGAGCTGATTTTGGAACTCGAAGCTTCGGATGCCGCCGTCACCGGCGCCAAGGTCCTGGTCATCGACGACAGCAACACCATCCGGCGCAGCGCCGAGATCTTCCTGCGCCAGGGCGGGCACGAGGTGGTGCTGGCCGAGGACGGCTTCGACGCGCTGGCCAAGGTCAACGACCATGTGCCGCAGCTCATCTTCTGCGACATCCTGATGCCGCGGCTGGACGGCTACCAGACCTGCGCCATCATCAAGCGCAACCCCCGCTTCGCGCACGTGCCGGTGATCATGCTGTCGTCCAAGGACGGGCTGTTCGACAAGGCGCGCGGCCGCATGGTCGGTTCAGAAGAGTATCTAACCAAGCCCTTTACCAAGGAACAGCTGCTGCGCGCTGTGGAACAGTTCGGCAGCCAGGTGTCCTGACTTCCCGCGCACGTCGGCTCCGACACCCCCGCCCACGCGTCGCGTGGCCATTGCCTAGGAAGCGCCCATGTCCATCCAGAAGATCCTGTTGGTAGACGACTCCAAGACCGAACTGCACCATCTGTCGGACATCCTGGGCAAGCGCGGCTACAAGGTGCGCACCGCCGAGAACGGCGACGAAGCCCTGCGCCGCCTGAACGAAGACACGCCGGACCTGATCCTGATGGACGTGGTCATGCCCGGCCAGAACGGCTTCCAGCTGACGCGCGCCATCACCCGCGACCCGCGCTGGTCCGAGGTGCCGGTGATCATGTGCACCAGCAAGAACCAGGAAACCGACAAGGTCTGGGGCATGCGCCAGGGCGCGCGCGACTACATCGTCAAGCCCGTGAACGCCGAAGAGCTGGTCACCAAGATCAAGTCCTTCGACTGACCCATGTCGAACCGCGAAGCCCTGCGCGAACTCCAAGGCCGGCTGGCCAGCCGCATGCAGGCGGCGCGCACCGAGGCGCGCGTGCAGTCCTGGCTGGCGGTGGAATGCGCCGGGCACGGGCTGCTGTTTCCGCTGCACGAAGCCGGCGAGATCTTCTCCGTCGGCAGCGTGCTGCCGGTGCCGCACACCCAGCCCTGGTTCAGCGGCGTGGCCAACCTGCGCGGCGGGCTGCATGCGGTGGTCGACCTGGCGCGCTTCCTGGGCCTGCGCCGCAGCCCGGCGCCGCAGGCCGGCGAAGGCGGCCGTGACGGCGCGCGCCTGCTGGCGCTGAACCCCACGCTGGGCGTGAACTGCGCGCTGCTGGTCGACAAGCTGGCGGGCCTGCGCAATGCCGATCAACTGAGCGCCGAGCCGCCCGATGCGGCGGCGCCCGCGCGCCTGCCGGCTTTTGCCGGCGCGCGCTGGCGCGACGCGGAAGGCCGCGTCTGGCAGGAAATCGAGCTCTCGGCGCTGGCCGGGCACGAGCAGTTCCTGGGGGTCGCGGCCTGAAGGCCCTGCGCGACGCCTCGGGGACGATCAACCGAAGAGGGTGACATGAGCTTCATGGACAAGATCACGAGCCGCCCGCGCGACGCGCGCGCCGACACGGCGGCCTTCGATTCGCAGTTCGACGATGTCGTCACCGCCGAGCCCGAGCGCTCGGGACGCGACACGCAGGTGCCGCGCCTGGGCACCCCAACGCAGGCACCCGACACGCGCGCCCGGCAGGAGACGCGCGATTCGTCGATCATTTCCGAAGTCACCCCCTCGGAAATGGGCGGCGACTTCAGCGAGACGCGCGTGCAGTACCCCGATGCCGACGACGTGTCCAAGGGCAAGCCGCTGCCGCTGATCGGCCACCTGCCGCAGGCGCGGCAGCAGCGCGTGCTCTTCGGCCTGGTCGGCGCCGGCCTGCTGGGCCTGGCGGTATCGACCACGCTGGCACTGAGCTCGGCCTCGCGCAACAGCGACCGCGTCGGCTCCGTCGGCCAGGCGCTGATGGAATCGCAGCGCATGGCCAAGTCGGTGTCGCAGGCGATGGTCGGCGTGCCGGCAGCCTTTCCCGAACTGAAGGACAGCGCCGACGTGCTGACGCGCAATGTGCGCGGGCTCGGCGAAGGCGGCGGCCTCTCGGCGGCGGCGCAGCAGGCGGTGGAGCCGCTGTTGCCGCTGATCGACAGCGCCGACAAGAACGTGGCCATCGTGCTGTCGCAGCAGAAGGCGCTGACCGAGGTCGGCCAGTCGCTGCGCGCCATCAACAAGCAGTCCGGCGAGTTGCTGGACCTGACCGATACCTTGTCCGCGCTGAAGCTGCAGCAGGGCGCCTCCGCCGCCGAGCTGGCCACGCTGGGCCAGCTGGCGGCGCTGTCGCAGCGCATCGGCAAGAGCGCCAGCGAGTTCATCACGCTGGAGGGCATCAACCCCGAGGCGGTGTACCTGCTGGGCCGCGACCTGAAGTCCTTCCGCGAGACGGCCGAAGGCATCAGCGCCGGCGGCGCGCAGGCGCGCGAGCGCCTGGCGGCGCTGCTGCGCCAGCATGGCGCGGCGCAGGCGCAGTCGGACGCGATCCTGGGCAACCTCAAGGGCCTGGTGGCGGCGCGCGACGCGCAGGGCGTGATCGCCACCGACAGCGAGCCGCTGCGCAAGGGCCTGCAGACCCTGCAGGAGCAGCTGGCCGCCAGCGGCGGTGTCGGCGGCGCACACATCGCCGCGATGCTGGCCTCGGCGCTGCTGCTGCTGGTGGGCGGCGCCGGCATCCTGAAGCTGTTCGTCGGCGACCAGACCACGCGCGCGCAGTTCGCCGAAGGCCAGCGCCTGGAGGCCGAGCGCCAGGAGCAGGAAGCCAAGCGCGTCAACGACGCCAACCAGGCGGCGATTCTGCGGCTGATGAACGAACTGCAGACGGTGGCCGAAGGCGACCTGACGCAGCAGGCCACGGTGACCGAGGACATCACCGGCGCCATCGCCGACTCGGTGAACTACACGGTGGAAGAGCTGCGCACGCTGGTGTCCGCGGTGCAGAGCACGGTGGCGCGCGTGACCGACACGACGCAGCAGGTGGAACAGACCTCGACCGAGCTGCTGGCCACCTCGACCGAGCAGCTGCGCGAGATCCGCGACACCGGCGAATCGGTGCTGCAGATGGCCGGGCGCATCAACGACGTGTCCGAGCAGGCGCAGCACACCGCGCAGGTGGCCAGGCAGTCGCTGCAGGCGGCCGAGACCGGCCTGCAGGCGGTGCAGAACTCGATCGGCGGCATGAACGCCATCCGCGACCAGATCCAGGACACCTCCAAGCGCATCAAGCGCCTGGGCGAGTCGTCGCAGGAGATCGGCGAGATCACCGAGCTGATCGGCGACATCACCGAACAGACCAACGTGCTGGCGCTGAACGCGGCCATCCAGGCGGCCTCGGCCGGCGAGGCGGGCCGCGGCTTCTCGGTGGTGGCCGAGGAAGTGCAGCGCCTGGCCGAACGCTCCGGCGACGCGACCAAGCAGATCGCGGTGCTGGTGCGCACCATCCAGACCGACACGCAGGAGGCGGTGGCCGCCATGGAGCGCTCGACCCATGGCGTGGTCGAGGGCGCGAAGCTGTCCGACGCGGCCGGCGCGGCGCTCGCCGACATCGACCGCGTGACGCGCCAGCTGTCCGAGCTGATCGCGCAGATCTCGGCGCAGGCGCTGAAGGAAGCCGAATCGGCCAACGTCGTGGCCTCGAACATCCAGCACATCTTCGCCGTTACCGAGCAGACGGGCGAGGGCACGCGCTCGACCGCGCAGATGGTGCGCGAGCTGTCGCGCACCGCCGAGGAGCTGAAGCAGTCGGTGGCGCGGTTCAAGGTGGCGTGATATGGCTCCCCCCCTACGCGCTTCGCGCGCCCACAGCGGGGACGCTGTGGGCGCTCGTAGGCAAGGACCCGTCCGCAGGGACGGTCCCTTGTCCGACTCGCCCCCCTGCAGGGGGCAACGCCAGCGGACCGGCGCAGCCGGATCCGCGGCGTTTGCTCGACCGGCACGGTGCGCGCACCGCGAGGGGCGCTTCGGTGTCCTGGGCAACTGAGCAAGGCTTTTGCCGATGAACATGCTGCACGACATCACGGAAGAGGCCGAAGTCGCCGACGACCTCAGCACCCTGGCCTGGGTGCACGACGAGTTGCGTCGCTCGCTGGAGTCTGCGCACAAGTCGCTGCGCCGCTACCTGAAGGAAGCGGAGGGCGTGGCCGGTTCGGACGTCGACGCGGTGGACCCGGCGGTGCTGCGCGCGGCGCGCGCCCAGCTGCACCAGGGCGTGGGCGCGCTGGAGATGATCGGCCTGCCCGGCCCGGCGCGCGTGCTGCGTGCCAGCGAAGCCGTGGTGCAGCGCTTCATCGCGCGGCCCAAGACGGTCACCCGCGCGGCGGTCGAGGCCGTCGAGTCGGCGTCCTTCGGCGCGCTGGACTACCTGAGCCGCAAGCTGGCGGGCAAGGGCCTGCCGACGCTGGCGCTGTTCCCGCAGTACCGCGCGTTGCAGGAGCTGGCCGGCGCCGACCGCGTGCACCCGGCCGACCTGTGGCGCGACGACTGGCAATGGCGGCACGTGCCCGGCGACACGAGCGCCGAGCCGTGCACCGCCGACCTGGCGACGCGCACGGCGATGGAAACGCAGGTGCTGGCCATCATGCGCGGCGCCGATCGCGGCGCGATGCAGCGGCTCAGCGACCTTTGCGCCGGTCTGGGCGCCGCCACCGACGGCCACCTGGCCGACCTGTGGAGGCTGTCCGCGGCGTTCTACGAAGCCCAGGCCGCCGGCCTGCTGCAGCCCGACGTGTATGCCAAGCGCGTCAGCTCGCGCCTGCTGGCGCAGTTGCGCCTGAGCCTGGCCGGCCACCACGAGGTGTCCGAACGCCTGGCGCAGGACGTGCTGTTCTTCTGTGCCCATGCCCGCGCGCCGGGCGACAGCCAGCACGCGCCGCGGCTGGAGGCCGTGCGCGAGGCCTACGACCTGGATGCGGCCGCCGCCTTCGACTACCAGGCCGTGCGCCTGGGCCGCTTCGACCCGGCGTGGATCGCCCAGGCACGCAAGCGTGTCGCCGGCGCCAAGGAAGTCTGGTCGGCGGTGGCCGGCGGCGAGTTGCACCGCCTCAGCGGCCTGGCCGAACAGTTCGCGCTGGTGGGGGATTCGCTGAAGCGGCTGTACCCGTCCGGCGAGCAGCTGGCCGACGCGCTGCAGGTCGCCATCACGCAGACCGTCCATGCCGGCAAGACGCCGAGCGCGGCGCTGGCCATGGAAGTGGCCACCAGCGTGCTCTACCTGGACGCCTCGCTCGAGGACGGCGAGTTCGACCATCCGCTGATCGGCACGCGTGTGCAGCGCCTGGCGCAGCGCATCCACCATGTCGGCGAGGGCCAGGACGCGCAGCCGCTCGAGCCGTGGATGGAGGAGCTGTACCGCCGCGTCTCCGACCGCCAGACCATGGGCAGCGTCGTGCAGGAACTGCGCGCGTCGCTGTCGGAAGTCGAGAAGCAGATCGACCAGTACTTCCGCGACCCGGCGCAGCGCGAGCTGCTGATCCCGGTGCCCGGGCAGCTGCAGGCCATGCGCGGCGTGCTGTCGGTGCTGGACATGGACCAGGCCTCGCACGCCGTGACGCGCATGAGCGAGGACGTGGATGCGCTGGCGGCCACCGAAGTGACCGCACAGCAGGCAGCGCACGACGGCCGCTTCACCCGGCTGGCCGACAACCTGGGTGCGCTGAGCTTCATGATCGACATGCTCAGCGTGCAGCCGCAGATGGCGCGCTCGCTGTTCCGCTTCGACCCGGCGACGGGCAACCTGTCGGCCGTGATGGGCCGGCGCACGCAACGCCTCTCGGCCTTCGGCGGCTTCGACGAAGCCCGGGCCGCGGCGCCGGCGTTGGTGGACCAGGCGCAATCGCTGGCGCAGGCCGCGGTGCAGCCCGACGTGCCCGACGAGGCCCTGCAGCAGGAGCTGAGCCGGCTGTCGCAGCAGGCGCTGCTGGCCGACCAGCGCGCGCTGGCGCAGACCATGGCCTCGGCGCAGCAGGCACTGCAGCGCGCCGCCGACGACGAGCAGCGCGAAAAGGTGCGCAGCGAGCTGGCGCAGGCCGTCGCCGACCTGTCGCTGCCACCGGAGCCGCCGGCGCCACCGGTGCAGCAACCGGTGCGCGTGACCCCGGCGCCGCAGCCCGAAGTGCAGGGCAGCACCGGGCTGGAAGAAGACGACGAGATGCGCGAGATCTTCGTCGACGAGGCGCGCGAAGTGGTGCAGGGCGCGCGCGAGGCGCTGGCGCGCCTGGGCGACACGGCCGATGACCTGGGCGACCTGACCCTGATCCG
The DNA here is from genome assembly GCA_019635285.1 of Rubrivivax sp. Lineage (GTDB taxonomy): Bacteria > Pseudomonadota > Gammaproteobacteria > Burkholderiales > Burkholderiaceae_C > Rubrivivax. The sequence goes on from JAHBZS010000029.1 coordinate 40,285, forward strand.
CCGCGCCTTCCACACGCTGAAGGGCAGCTCGCGCATGGTCGGGCTGCTGGCCTTCGGCGACGCCGCCTGGTCCTGCGAGCAGCTGTACAACGCCCGCCTGGCCGAGAGCGCCCATCTGGAAGACGACCTGGCGACCTTCACCGCCCACGCGCTGGACGAACTGGGCACCTGGGTCGAGGACGTCGCCGCGCGCCGCGCGACGCAGATCGACGGCGGCGCGCTGTCGGCGCGCGCCGATGCGCTGCGCCAGCGGGCCGAGCCGGTGGCGCCGACGCAGGCCGAAGCCAGCGCCGCGCTGCTGGAGCGCGTGCCGGAATTGCCCAGCGCCTCCGACCTGGCCTTCGAATTCCATCTGGACATGGACGCACCGGCGGCGCCGGTATCCGAGCCGCCGGCGACGGCGGCCACCGCTGCGGCCGCTGCGGCCGATGCGGCCGAGTCCGCCGCGACGGCAACCGTGCCGGGCGCGCTGCTCGACCTGGGCTTCGAGGGGCCGGCCGACCCCGCGCCGCGGGCGCTCGGCGAGCCGCCCGCGCCGCTGCTGCAGACGCTGTCGCTGGACCTGCCGGCGGAGGCGGACACCTTCTCGCTGGACTTCGGCCAGACCGCCGAGCCGCGCATCGAGTCAGTGCGCATCGACCCGGCATTGGACTGGTCGGAGCCGCCGGCCGAACCCGCGGCGCAGCCCGCCGGGGAACTGCATGCCGCCACCGTGCCGGCCGACCTGGCCGACACCGCGTTCGACCTGTCGGCGCCGGACACCGAGCTCATGGCCGAGGCCGAGGTACCTGTGGCCGAGGCCGAGGTGCCGGTAGCGGAGGCCGAAGCCGAAGCCGAAGCCGAAGCCGAAGAAGTGCCGCAGAGCGACGACGACCAGGTCAAGGTCATCGGCCACCTGCGCATCGGCATCCCGCTGTTCAACATCTACCTGAACGAGGCCGACGAACTGTCGCGCCGCCTGTGCACCGAGATCTCCGAATGGGCCATGGAGCCCGAGCGGCCGCTGCAGGAAGGCACGGCCGCGCTGGCGCATTCGCTGGCCGGCAGTTCGGCGACCGTGGGTTATGCCGACCTGTCGGCGCTGGCCCGCACGCTGGAGCATGCGCTGACGCGCTCGATGGCCGTGGGCCGCGGCGCACCCGGCGAGGAGCAGTTGTTCCTGGACGCCGCCGAAGAGATCCGCCGCCTGCTGCACCAGTTTGCCGCCGGCTTCCTGCGCCCGGTGCCCGCGGAGCTGACGGAGCGGCTGCAGGAACACGAGCTGGCGCTGAGCGCGCCGCTGCCCTTGGCTGACCAGGCGCCGGCCGCGCCGTCGGTGTTCAGCGACGAGCTGGGCCAGCCGACGCTGACCGCGTTTGCCGACCTGCCGCCGGCCGCGGCGTCGCAGGCGCATGCCGCGCACGACGCGCTCGACGACGAGGAGGACATCGACGCCGTCGACCAGATCGACGACGAGCTGTTCCCCATCTTCCGCGAAGAGGGCGACGAACTGCTGCCGCAGCTGCAGGCGGACATGCGCGACTGGGCGCGCCGGCCGTCCGACGCCGCGCCGCCCGCGGCCTGCATGCGCACGCTGCATACCTTCAAGGGCGGTGCGCGGCTGGCGGGCGCGATGCGCCTGGGCGAGATGGTGCATCGGCTGGAAACGGCCATCGAGCACCTGACGGGCCGCGACACGGTGGCGGCCAGCGACGTGGAGGCGCTGCTGGTGCGCGTCGACGCGATCATCGCCAGCTTCGAGGCCTTGGAAGGCACGGCCGTGCCGGTGGCCGACCCTGCCGTCGCCGACTACGCCTTGCCGCAGCCCCTGGCCGAGCTGCCGACGCCGCCGGTGCCGGATCTGGCGGCGCAAGCGGCACCGCCGCCCACGGCATCGCCGCAAGCGGGGCCGGACCTCACGCAAGACAGGGCTGTGCCGGTGGCGCCCGCGGTGCCGGCAGAGCCCATCGACTGGAGCCGCTTCAGCCTGGGCGCGAGCGCGCCGCTGCCCGCCGCCGAAAGGCCGGCCGCGCACGCCGGTGCGGTGCGCGTGCGCACGCCGCTGCTCGACCGGCTGGTCAACCACGCGGGCGAGGTCAGCATCACGCGCGCGCGCATCGAGTCCGATGTCGGGCAGATCCGCGGCTCGCTCGGCGACCTGACGGAGAACCTGGAGCGGCTGCGCCGCCAGCTGCGCGACCTGGAACTGCAGGCCGAATCGCAGATCGCCTCGCGCATGGAGGCCGCCAAGGCTGCATCGCAGGCCTTCGACCCGCTGGAGATGGACCGCTTCACGCGCTTCCAGGAACTGACGCGCATGATGGCCGAGTCGGTGAACGACGTGGCCACGGTGCAGCGCGGCCTGCAGCGCAGCCTGCAGGCCACCGAGGACGAACTGGCGTCACAGGCGCGGTTGACGCGCGACCTGCAGGACGACCTGCTGCGCACGCGCATGGTCGAATTCGAAAGCCTGGCCGACCGGCTGTACCGCGTGGTGCGCCAGGCGGCCAAGGAGACCGGCAAGCAGGTGCGGCTGGACATCGTCGGCGGTGCGATCGAAATCGACCGCGGCGTGCTCGACCGCATGATCGGCCCCTTCGAGCACCTGCTGCGCAACAGCGTGGCGCATGGCATCGAGGCGCCGTCCGTGCGCAGCGCGGCCGGCAAGGACGCCAGCGGCACGATCCGCATCCATCTGGAACAGGAAGGCAACGAGGTGGCGGTCGCGTTCCGCGACGACGGTGCCGGCCTGGACCTGCAGCGCATCCGCCGCCGCGCGGTGGCCCAGGGCCTGATCGCCGCCGACGCGACGCCGGGCGACGCCGAGCTGGCCAACCTGATCTTCGCGCCGGGCTTCAGCACCGCCGACAGCGTGTCGGAGCTGGCCGGCCGCGGCGTCGGCATGGACGTGGTGCGCGCCGAGGTCAACGCCATGGGCGGCCGCATCGAGACGGCCACCGCCGCCGGCCAGGGCGCCAGCTTCCGCCTGCTGCTGCCGCTGACCACCGCGGTGACGCAGGTGGTGATGCTGCGTTGCGGCGAGCTGAGCGTCGCCGTGCCCTCGACCCTGGTCGAGACGGTGCGGCGCGTGCCGGCCGATGAGATCGAGCAGAGTTATGCCAGCGGTGCGTTCACGCTCGGCGAGCGGGTCATGCCCTTCTTCTGGCTGGGCGCGCTGCTGCAGTCGGGCGGCCGCGGCACGTCCGTGGGCCGCTCGCAGCCGGTGGTGGTGATCCGCAGCGCCTCGCAGCGTGTGGCACTGCATGTCGACGAAGTGCTGGGCAACCAGGAAGTGGTGGTCAAGAACCTGGGGCCGCAGCTGTCGCGGCTGCCCGGGCTGGCCGGCATCACGCTGCTGCCGTCGGGTGCGGTGGCGCTGATCTACAACCCGGTGGCGCTGGCCACGCTGTACGGCGACGTGGCGCGCGAACAGGCGCGCCGCGGTGGCGCCGTCGACGAGCCGGTGGCCCCGGTGGCCGAGGCGCCGCAGCCGCCGCTGGTGCTGGTGGTCGACGACAGCCTGACGGTGCGCCGCGTGACCCAGCGCCTGCTGGTGCGCGAGGGCTACCGGGTCGTGCTGGCCAAGGACGGCCTGGACGCGCTGGACAAGCTGGCCGGCGAACTGCCTGCCGTGGTGCTGTCGGACATCGAGATGCCGCGCATGGACGGTTTCGACCTGCTGCGCAACATCCGCTCGGACACGCGCTTGGCCGGCCTGCCGGTGATCATGATCACCTCGCGCATCGCGCAGAAGCACCGCGACTACGCGGCCGAGCTGGGCGTCAACCACTACCTGGGCAAGCCCTACTCCGAGGACGAGCTGCTGTCGCTGGTCGGCCAGTACGTGCAGTTGGCCGCCGCAAGTTGACCCCTTGCGCAGCGCCGCGCGGGGTCACCCAGGCGCCTTGACCACCGCATAGCGCTGCAGCGTGCGCTCGCGCGCCGCGGCGTGGTCGACCACCGGCAGCGGATAGTCGCGCCCCAGTTCGACCTTGGCTGCGGCCAGGTCCACCGGCCGCGCCAGCCACGGCGCATGGATCAGTTTGTCGGGCAGCGCGGCCAGCTGCGGCAGGTAGCGGCGGATGAACTTGCCCGCCGCATCGAACTTCTCGCTCTGCAGCACCGGGTTGAAGATGCGGAACCACGGCTGCGCGTCGCAGCCGGTGGACGCCGCCCATTGCCAGCCGCCGTTGTTGGACGCCAGGTCGAAATCGTTCAGGTGTTCGGCAAACCAGGCCTCGCCGCGCCGCCAGTCCAGCCCCAGGTCCTTGACCAGGAAGCTGGCCGTCAGCATGCGCAGGCGGTTGTGCATGTAGCCGGTCTGCAGGATCTGCTGCATGGCCGCGTCCACCAGCGGGTAGCCGGTGCGGCCCTGCGTCCAGGCCGCGAACAGCGCGTCCGCATGCTTGCCGTGCTCCCAGCGGATGCGCTCGTATTCAGGGCGGAACGCCCGCTCCACCACATGCGGGTGGTGGTGCAGGATCTGGTGGTAGAAATCGCGCCAGATCAGCTCGGACAGCCAGGTTTCGGCGCCGCGCTGGTCCGGCCCGCCCTGGCTGCGCTGCCAGGCCTCGCGCGCCAGATGACGTATCGACAGCGTGCCGAAGCGCAGATGCGGGCCCAGGTAGCTGGGGCCGCGCACCGCCGGGAAGTCGCGCGTCTCGCGATAGCGGCCGATGCGCTCGTCCAGAAAGTCGTCCAGCAGTTCCTGGCCGCCGGCGCTGCCGCTGGGCAGCTTCAGCTGGTGCAGGTTAGTGGCCTCGAAGCCGATGTCGGCCAGCGTCGGCAGCGGCTGCCGCAGCGCCGGCGGCAGTGCCGCCAGCGCACGCGCATGGTGAGCCACCGGATAGGCCTTCAGGTAGAACGGCGTGATCTTCTTCAGCCACGCGTTCTTGTAGGGCGTGAACACGCTGTACGGGTTGCCGCTGGCGCCGAGCAGCTCGTCGCGCTCGAACACCACGTGGTCCTTGGCGGTGTGCAGCGCGATGCCGAGGTCGGCCAGCCGGCCCAACACGCGCGCGTCGCGCCGCAGCGCGGCGGGGTCGTCGTCGTGGTTGGCGTACACGGCCTGCACGCCGAGCTGTGCCGCCAGCGCCGGCACGGCGTCGGCCGCGTGGCCGTGGCGCACGATCAGCCCGCAGCCTTCGATGCCGTGCGCGCTGCCCAGCGCGCGCAGCCGGGCATCCAGCCCCACCAGGCTGTCGCGGATGAACTCGACGCGGCGGTCGCGGCGCGGCAGCGGGTCGAGGATGTCGCGGTCGAAGACGAAGGCGCACCACACCTGGCGGGCGGCGCGCAGCGCGTGGTACAGCGCCGCATGGTCGTCGTCGCGCAGGTCGCGCCGGAACCACACCAGCGCACGGTCTAGCGGTTGGGTCAATTGGGCACCTTCGGGCAATGCCCTCCGGTATTCGCCCTTGGGGCGGCCCGGCGGGCGCAAGCGCGCAGTGTGCCTGCCGCGGGAATAAAATGAAGCCGATGGGCGCCGCCACCTTGAACCTCAGCAATCAGTTCCTGATTGCCATGCCCGGCATGCTGGACGACGGTTTCGCCGGTTCGGTGGTCTATCTCTGCGAGCACAGCGAGCGCGGCGCGCTGGGGTTGGTGATCAACAAGCCGATCGACATCAACCTGAAGAACCTCTTCGACAAGGTCGAGCTGAACCTCGAGCGCGAAGAGCTGGCGGTGCAGCCGGTGTTCTACGGCGGCCCGGTGCAGACCGAGCGCGGCTTCGTGCTGCACGAGCCGCGCGAGGCCGATGCCGCCAAGTACAACTCCACGTTGTCGGTGCCCGGCGGCCTGGACATGACCACCAGCAAGGACGTGCTGGAGGACCTGGCCAGCGGCACCGGGCCGAAGCGCGTGCTGGTCACCTTGGGCTACAGCGGCTGGTCGGCCGGCCAGCTGGAGGACGAGCTCGGCCGCAACGGCTGGCTCACCGTCGACGCCGACCCGGCGATCATCTTCGACACACCCATCGAGCAGCGCTACGAGCGCGCGCTGTCGCTGCTGGGCATCGACCCGCGCATGCTGTCGCAAGAGGCGGGTCACGCATGAGCGCGCCGGGCCGCTCCCCAGCGCGAATCCCGGAGCACGCCGTGCGGAGGGTTGTATGAGCGCGCCGGGCCGCTCCCCAGCGCGAATCCCGGAGCACGCCGTGCGGAGGGTTGTATGAGCGCGCCGGGCCCCTCCCAAGCGCCAACCCCGGCGCATGCCGCGCGGAGGATCGTGCGGTGAGCGGCGTGTCCGCTGCGCCCGCCGCCCCGCAGTCCTTTCTTGCCTTCGACTACGGCCTGCGCCGCGTCGGCGTGGCCGTCGGCAACACCTTGCTGCGCCAGGCGCAGCCGCTGAAGACCGTGGCCGCCGAGGGCGAGGCGCGTTTCGCCGCGATCGCCTCGCTGGTCGACGAATGGCGGCCCGACGCGCTGGTGGTCGGCGTGCCCTTCCACCCCGATGGCGCCGAGCACGACAACACCTTGCGTGCGCGCCGCTTCGGCCGCCAGCTGCACGGCCGCTTCCGCCTGCCGGTGCGCGAGGTCGACGAGCGCTACAGCACCACCGAGGCCCGGGCCGGCGGCGCGGCCGATGTCGATGCGGCATCGGCGGCCATCATCCTCGACCAGTTCCTGCGCGAGCTGCCATGACCCAGTCGCTGCAACTCGATGCCGAAGCGCTGTATGCCGAACTGCTGGCCGGCGTGCGCGGCCTGCTGCGGCCCGAGGCCGTGCTGGTGGGCATCTGGTCCGGCGGCGCCTGGCTGGCCGACCGGCTGCAGGCCGACCTGGGCCGCGGCGGCGCGGCCGGCGTCATCTCCAGCACCTTGCACCGCGACGACTTCGGCTCGCGCGGCATGGCCGCCGGCACCGACGCGACGAAACTGCCCTTCGCCATCGACGGCAGCCACATCCTGCTGATCGACGACGTGCTGTACACCGGCCGCACCATCCGCGCGGTGATCAACGAGCTTTACGACTTCGGCCGGCCGGCCAGCGTGCAGCTGGCGGTGCTGGTCGACCGCGGCGGGCGCGAGCTGCCCATCCAGCCGGCCTTCGCCGCAGCGCGCGTGGTGCTGCCAGCCACGCAGAAGCTGACGCTGGCGCGCGACGACAGCGGTCGCTTCGCCTTTACCGTGCGGGAGCAGGCCTAGTGTTGTCGCGGCGCAATCCCCAGCTCAACGCCCACGGCGAGCTGATCCACCTGCTGTCCATCGAGGGCCTGCCCAAGGCCGTGCTGACGCAGATCCTCGACACCGCCGGCACCTTCTTGAGCGTCAACGACCGCGAGGTCAAGAAGGTGCCGCTGCTGCGGGGAAAAAGCGTCTTCAACCTGTTCTTCGAGAACAGCACGCGCACGCGCACCACCTTCGAGATCGCCGCCAAGCGCCTCAGCGCCGATGTCATCAACCTGGACATCGCACGCAGCAGCGCCGCCAAGGGCGAGAGCCTGCTGGACACCATCGCCAACCTGTCGGCGATGCATGCCGACATGTTCGTCGTGCGCCACAGCGAAAGCGGCGCGCCGTACCTGATCGCCCAGCACTGCGCGCCGCACGTGCACGTGGTCAATGCCGGCGACGGCCGCCATGCGCACCCGACGCAGGGGCTGCTGGACATGTACACCATCCGCCACTACAAGAAAGACTTCTCCGGGCTGGTGGTGGCGGTGGTCGGCGACATCGTGCATTCGCGCGTGGCGCGCTCCGACATCCATGCGTTGAGCATCCTGGGCGCCGCCGAGATCCGCGCCGTGGGGCCGAAGACCTTGGTGCCCGGCGACCTGCGCGAGATGGGCGTGCGCGTCTGCCACGACATGGCCGAAGGCATCCGCGATGCCGACGTGGTGATCATGCTGCGCCTGCAGAACGAACGCATGAGCGGCGCGCTGCTGCCCAGCGCCGCTGAGTTCGCCAAGAGCTACGGGCTGACGCCGCAGAAGCTGGCGCTGGCCAAGCCCGATGCCATCGTCATGCACCCGGGGCCGATCAACCGCGGCGTGGAAATCGACTCAGCGGTGGCCGACGGCGCGCACAGCGTGATCCTGCCGCAGGTCACCTTCGGCATCGCGGTGCGCATGGCCGTGATGTCGATCATCGCCGGAAACGAACCATGACCCCCCCCCGAGGCGCCTGCGGCGCTCCCCCCCAGGGGGGCGCAGCCAGCGGCCCGGCAGAGCCGGTTCCGCGGCTGCCGCTCGACATGCCGGTGGCCTGTGCCGCCACGGAGCTTTCGCGATGAAGTTGCTGATCCGCCACGGCCGCGTCATCGACCCCGCCTCGGGCCGCGACGAGGTGGCCGACGTGGCCATCGCCTCGGGCCGCATCGTCGGCATCGGGCGCGCGGGCGACTTCGAGCCCGAGCACACCATCGACGCCGCCGGCCTGGTGGTCGCGCCGGGGCTGGTGGACCTGGCGGCGCGGCTGCGCGAGCCGGGGCGCGAGCACCAGGGCATGCTGGAAAGCGAACTGCAGGCCGCGGCGGCCGGCGGCATCACCAGCCTGGTCTGCCCGCCGGATACCGAGCCGCCGCTGGACGAGCCGGGGCTGGTGGAGATGCTCAAGTTCCGCGCGCGCAAGCTGTCGCGCTGCCGGCTGTTCCCGCTGGGCGCGCTGACGCGCGGCCTGGCGGGCGAGGTGCTGACCGAGATGGCCGAACTCACCGAAGCCGGCTGCGTCGGCTTCTCGCAGGCCGACGTGCCGCTGTACGACACCATGGTGCTGCAGCGCGCGCTGCAGTACGCCGCCACCTTCGGCTATGCGGTGTGGCTGCGGCCGCAGGACGCCTACCTGGGCAAAGGCGTGGCGGCCAGCGGCGCGCTGGCCACGCGCCTGGGGCTGTCGGGCGTGCCGGTGGCGGCGGAAACGATCGCGCTGCACACCCTGTTCGAGCTGGTGCGTGCCACCGGCGCGCGCGTGCACCTGTGCCGGCTGAGCAGCGCCGCCGGCGTGGCGCTGCTGCGCGCGGCCAAGGCCGAGGGGCTGCCACTGTCGGCCGACGTGAGCATCAACTCTCTGCACCTGAGCGACGTGGACATCGGCTACTTCAACGCCGACATGCGGCTGACGCCGCCGCTGCGCCAGGGCGCCGACCGCGACGCGCTGCGCGCCGCGCTGGCCGACGGCACCATCGACGCGCTGGTCTCCGACCACAACCCGGTGGACGATGACGCCAAGACGCTGCCCTTCGGCGAGGCCGAGCCCGGCGCCACCGGCCTGGAGCTGCTGCTCAGCCTGGCGCTGAAGTGGGGCGCCGACGCCGGGCTCGACCTGGGTCGCACGCTCGCCCGCGTGACCTGCGCGCCGGTGGCGGTGCTTGGCGAGACCGTCGGCTCCTTGGCGGCGAGTGCCGGGCGCCTGGTCGAAGGCGGCGTGGCCGACGTCTGCGTGTTCGACCCCCACACCACCTGGCGCCTGGAGCCCGGGCTGCTGAAGAGCCAGGGCCGGCACACGCCCTTCAGCTTCAGCCACACCGGCATGGGGCTGCCCGGGCGTGTGCGGGCCACGCTGGTGGCCGGCACCGTGGCCTACGAGGCCCCATGACGGCCGCGCCACCTGCTCAGTGCGTGGCGCGCCGGCGGGTCGAGGCGCCGGCTTTCGTCGGCCAGCCACCGGTGTTCAGTCGCGCGCCCGGCGCAGGCTCACGCCGCGGCGGGGACGCTAGGTCGGCGGGGCCTCGGCCCGGCGCCGACCGCGTCTGATGCGCAGCCTGCGCGCGGCATGGCGGCTCTCGCGCATGCTGCTTCACCTGCTGCACGGCATGGCGGTGATGGCATGGCGCTTCCCGTCGCTCGACGCCGCCGGCCGCCAGCAGCGCATCCAGTGGTGGTCGGCGGGGCTGCTGCGCGTGGCCGGGTTGCAACTGCAGGTCAGCGGCACGCCGCGGTCGGGTGCCACGCTGCTCGTCGCCAACCACGTGTCCTGGCTGGACATCGCCGCGATCCATGCGGTGGCGCCGCAGGCGCGCTTCGTCTCCAAGGCCGAGGTGCTGGCCTGGCCGCTGCTCGGCTGGCTGGTCCAGGGCGCGGGCACGCTGTTCATCGAGCGCGAGCGCAAGCGCGATGCGCTGCGCGTGCTGCACCAGGTGGCTGACTCGCTGAAGGCCGGCGAGACGGTGGCGGTGTTCCCCGAAGGCACCACCGGCGATGGCGCGAGCTTGCTGCCCTTCCATGCCAACCTGCTGCAGTCGGCCATCGCCACCGGCACGCCGGTGCAGTGCGTCGCGCTGCGCTATGCCGAGCCGACGCAACGCTTCAGCGAGGCGGCGCAGTTTCTGGGCGAGACGACGCTGCTGCAAAGCGTCTGGCGCATGCTGTCGGCGCGGGGTCTGAGCGTGCACGTCGACCTGCTGCCGCCGCAGGGCGCGCGCCATGCCGACCGGCGCGCGCTGGCGGCCCATCTGCGCGAGCAGATCCACGCACGGCTGCACGGAGAGAACCCATGATCGAGCTGTTGCTGGCCTTCGACGACGAAGCCCATCTCGCCACCCCGCTGGCCGGCGCGCTGGGCGTGCCGCTGCAATGGGTGGCCCGGCACCGCTTCCCCGACGGCGAGAGCCGGCTGCGCCTGCCGCCGCAGCTGCCGCCGCGCGTGGCCCTGCTGCGCGGCCTGCAGCGGCCCAACGAAAAACTGGTCGAGCTGATGATCGCCGCGCTGGCGGCCCGCGAGCTGGGCGCCGAGCGGCTGACGCTGGTCTGCCCCTACCTGGCCTACATGCGCCAGGACATGGCTTTCCAGCCGGGCGAGGCGGTCAGCCAGCGCCATGTCGGCCGGGCGCTGGCGGCGTGGTTCGACGCGGTGATCACGGTCGACCCGCATCTGCACCGCGTGGCTTCGATGGACGAGGTGGTGCCCGGTCGGCGCGGCGTGGCGCTGTCGGCCGCACCCTTGCTTGGCGCCTGGGCGGCGCGCCACGCGCAGCGGCCGCTGCTGCTGGGCCCCGACGAAGAAGCCGCGCCCTGGGTGCGCAGCGCCGCGCTGGCGCAGGGCCTGGAGCATGCCACCTGCGTCAAGCAGCGCAGCGGCGACCGCGAGGTGCGCGTGGCCCTGCCCGACCTGGATGTCGCTGGCCGCGAGGTGGTGCTGATCGACGACGTGGCCAGTACCGGCCGCACGCTGGCCGTCACCGCCGAGGCGCTGGTGGCGCGCGGCGCGGCGGCGGTGGACGTGGCGGTGACCCACGCGCTGTTCGTCGACGACGCGCTCGCGCACCTGGCGCGCGCCGGCGTGCGCCATGTCTGGAGCACCGACAGCGTGGTGCATGCCAGCAACGCGGTCTCGCTGGTGCCGCTGCTGGCCGACGCGTTGCGCGGCTGATCCTCCCGCCGCGTTCAAGTCCGGCGCCCGGGCTGCCGAAAACGGCTGGTGGGCCGGTCGCCAGGCCGGCCCGGGCATCCACAGGAAGCGGGGCATGTCGGGCAGGATCGACGTAGACGAGTTGCGCGTGGGCATGTTCATCCACCTCGACCTGGGGTGGATGCAGCACCCCTTCCCCGTGGGCAGCTTCCGCATCACGCATGCTGCGCAGATCGAGAAGATCCGCGGCCTGGGCCTGAAGCAACTGCGCTGGAGCCCGGAGAAGAGCGATGCCGTGCCGCCGCAGGCCTCGGACCTGGCGCCGGTCGGGGCGCCGGTCGTGGCACCGGTCATGGCGCCTGAACCCGCCGCCACCGGTAGCGCGGAAGAGCCGGCGCAGCGCGAACGCCGCGCGCAGCTCGCGGCGCAGCGCGCCTCGGCCGAGCTGTGCCAGAGGCAGTTCGACGAGGCCAACCAGGCCTGGCGCGCGGCGCAGGACCTGGTGATCGCGCGGCCGGAGCAGGCCCGCCAGGACACCGAGAAGCTGACGCGCGCGCTGCTGGACAAGATGCTCGTCGACGACGACATGTGCATCCGGCTGCTGACCTGCAACGCCGGCGACGGCGCCGGTGCGCACGCCATGAACGTCGCCGTGATCTCGCTGCTGATGGGCCGCGTGTTCGGCCTCGATGATGCCGAGATGCTCGAGCTGGGGACCGGCGCGCTGCTGCACGACGTGGGCAAGATCGAGCTGGCACCGCGGCTGCGGCATGCGCAGGACGGACTCGACCGGGACGAACTGGCCGCCTACCGCGACCATGTGGCGCACGGCGTGCGGCACGGGCGGCGCATGGGCTTGTCGGCCGGCGCCCTGCGGGTGCTGGCGCAGCACCACGAGCATGCGGACGGCAGCGGTTTTCCGCTGCGGCTGAAGGCGGAGCGCCTGTGCACCGCGGCGAGCATCGTCGCGCTGGTCAACCGCTACGACAACCTGTGCAATCCGGCGTCGCTGACGCAGGCGCTGACGCCGCACGAGGCGCTGTCGCTGCTGTTCGCGCAGGCGCGCTCGCAGTTCGACGCCAGCATCCTGAATTCCTTCATCCGCATGATGGGCGTGTACCCGGCAGGCTCGGTGGTGCAGCTCACCGACGACCGCTACGCGCTGGTGATGAGCGTCAACTCCAGCCGCCCGCTCAAGCCCAACGTGCTGGTGCACGACCCGCAGCTGCCGCGCGAGGAGGCGCTGCAGCTGAACCTGATGTCCCTGCCCGACCTGGGCATCCGCCGCAGCCTGAAACCGTCGCAGCTGCCGGCCGACGTGCTGGCGTACCTGGCGCCGCGCCCGCGCGTGGCCTATTTCTTCGAAGCGGCGCGCATCCACACGGCGCCGGAAGAGGACGCGGTGCCCGCATGAGCGCCGTGGCGCCGCTCGGCGAGCCGCCGCTCGGCGCCTGGGCCGTGCTCATCGACGGCCTGCCCGACGCCACCTGGATCGTCGACGCGCACAGCCGCCGCGTCGTGGCCGACAACGCCGCCGCACGCGCGCTGCTCGGCCGGCGCGGCGCCAGCCTGGTCGGACTGCGGGTCGACACGCTGATCGCCACGCCCGAGGACCTGGCCTTCTGGGACGAGGCCCACGCCGGCCCGTGCCCGCCGTTGCAGTCCGACACCACGCTGCAAAGCGCCGACGGCCGCACGCTGCACGTCACGCGCAGCATCCGCCCGCTGCACGACGGCGCCGGCGGCACGCCGCGCCACTATGCCGTGGTGGCCTGCGACCGCAGCGCCTGGCGCCGCGCCGAAGACGAGCGCGAACAGGTGGTGGCCGAACTGCGGGCGACGCTGGAATCCACCGACGACGGCATCCTGGTCACCGACCTGGCGGGCCGCATCCGCGCCTTCAACCGCCGCTTCGCGCAGATCTGGGGCCTTCCCGCGGAGCTGCTGCAGACGCGGCAGGACGCCGCGGTGCACGACTGGATGCGGCGCAGCGTCGTCGACGGCGAGGCCTACCAGCGGCGCCTGCAGGCGGTGCAGGAGGCGACGTTGCTCAGCGCCACCGAGCGGCTGACGCTGCATTCGGGCCAGGTGCTGGAGCGTGCGACGCAGCCGCTGTGGTGCCGCGGCCTGGCGCTGGGCCGCGTGTATTCGTTCCGCGACCTGAGCGAGCAGCTCGCGGCGCAGCATCGCATCGAGGAACTGTCGCTGACCGACGCGCTGACCGGTCTGCCCAACCGGCGCCAGCTGGTCGAGCAGGTGGCGCGGGCCAGCCAGCGCGTGCAGCGCGAAGGCGGCGGCTTCGCGCTGCTGGTCATCGACCTGGACCGCTTCCGCCACATCAACGACAGCCTGGGCCACGAGACGGGCGACCGTGTGCTCGTCGACGTGGCGCGGCGCGTGCGCGCCTGCATGCGTGGCGACGACCTGCTGGCGCGCACCGGCGGCGACCAGTTCGCGCTGCTCGTCGAAGGCGCCGACACCGCGGTCGCCGAGGCCACGGCGCGCCGCGTGCTGGACGCGGTGGGCGCGCCCTGCGACCTGGGCGGCGTGCCGTTCACGCTGACCTGCAGCATCGGCGGCGCGCTGTGCCCGGTGCACGGCCACAGCGCCGACGACCTGGTGCGCCATGCCGAAGCGGCGGTGCTGACGGTGAAGGAGGCGGGCCGCGGCCACTACCGCTTGCAAAGAGGGCCGCGCGGCGGCGACCGGCGCGCCGACATCCAGCTCGACCATGCCATGCGCCAGGCGCTGGCCGCCGGGCACTTTCGCCTGCACTTCCAGCCGCAGGTGGAACTGGCCAGCGGCCGCCTGGTCGGCGCCGAAGCGCTGATCCGCTGGTGCGACGCGCGCCTGGGCGAAGTGGCGCCGGCGCGCTTCATTCCGGTGGCCGAGGATTCGGGCTTCATCGTCGCGCTGGGCGACTGGGTGCTGGCGCAGGCCGTGCGCCAGTGCGCGGCCTGGCTGGCGCGCGGCCTGCAGGTGCCGATCGCCGTCAACGTCTCGGCGCTGCAGTTCCGCCAGCCGCAGTTCGTCGAGCGGGTGGCGGCGGTGCTGGCCGGCTGCGGCCTGCCGGCGCCGCTGCTGGAACTGGAGCTGACCGAATCGATCCTGGTGCGCGACGCCGACGAGGCGCTGCAGCGGCTGCAGGCGCTGGCGCGACTTGGGGTGCGCCTGGCGATCGACGATTTCGGCACCGGCTATTCGAGCCTGGCCTACCTGAAGCGCTTCCCGATCGGCAAGCTCAAGATCGACCGCAGCTTCGTGCAGGGGCTGCCGCGCGACGAAAGCGACCGTGCCATCGTCGCCGCGATCCTGCAGATGGCCGGCGCGCTGGGCCTGAAAGTCATTGCCGAGGGCGTGGAGACCGAAAGCCAGCGGCAGTTCCTGCTGGACAGCGGCTGCCATGAGTACCAGGGCTTTCTGTATGCGCCGGCTCTGGACTGCCGCAGCTTCGAGCAGCGCCTGCGGCGCGTGCGCGGCGACGTCCGCGCAGCGCCCAAGCGGCCGGTGCACCTGGTCGGCGGCTGACGGTCGGACAGCCGCGCCCGCGGCTTGGGTAAAGTTGGGGCTTCAGCCGATCGTCCCAGCATGTCCAATCTCGAAGCCCTCGTCGGCCAGCGCCTCGGCAGCCTGGCCGGATCCACGTCCCACGCGCTGGCGGTGGCGTTGCCCGGTGGCAGGCGCCTGGGCCCGGCGGATGCCGATGTCACGCTGCGTCTGAACAGCCTGGCCCCGCTGGCCCACGTGGTCGCCGGGCAGATCGGCCGGCTGGCCGAAGACTATGTCGAAGGGCGCATCGACATCGACGGCGCGATGCGCCCGGTGATCGACGTGGCCTCCGGCCTGATGCGCGACGACCCGACGCTGGTGGCCGAATCCGCCGGCCCGCTGGCATGGTGGCGCGGCCTGATGCTGCGCAGCAAGTCGTTGGCGCGGCACAAGGCCGAGGTCGATGCCAAGCAGGTGCAATTCCACTACGACGTCTCGGATGATTTCTACGCGCTGTGGCTGGACGCGCGCCGCGTCTATTCCTGCGCCTACTACCGCCGGCCGGAGATGACCCTGGCGCAGGCGCAGGAGGCCAAGCTCGAGCACGTCTGCCGCAAGCTGATGCTCAAGCCCGGCGAACGCTTCCTCGACATCGGTGCCGGCTGGGGCGGGCTGCTGCTGTGGGCGGCCGAGCACTACGGCGTGCGTGCCACCGGCATCACGCTGTCGAAGAACCAGCATGCCTACGTCAACCGGCTGATCGAGGAGCGTGGCCTGGGCGGGCGTGTCGAGATGCGACTGCAGGACTACCGCCACCTGCCCGAGACCGAGCCCTTCGACAAGATCGCCTCGATCGGCATGGTCGAGCACGTCGGCCGCGCCAACCTGCCGCGCTACTTCGACAAGATCCGCAACCTGCTCAAGCCCGGCGGGCTGCTGCTGAACCACGGCATCACCGCCGGCGGCACGCGCAACGCGCAGCTCGGCGCCGGCATCGGCGACTTCATCGAGCGCTACATCTTCCCCGGCGGCGAACTGCTGCACGTGTCGCACGTGCTGAAGGTCATGGCCGACCAGGGGCTGGAGGGCGTGGATACCGAGAACCTGCGGCCGCACTACGCGCGCACGCTGTGGGGCTGGTCCGATGGGCTGGAGGCCCAGCTCGACAAGGCGCGCAGCCTCGTCGGCGAGAAGGTGGTGCGCGCGTACCGGCTGTACCTGGCCGGCAGCGCGATGAGCTTCGAGCGGGGGTGGCTGGCGCTGCACCAGATGCTGGCGACGAAGCCCAGCGGAAAGCTCGACGAGGGCACGCTGCGCGGTGCACAGTCGGCCTATCCGTTCAACCGCGAGTACATCTACCGATGATGTACAGGTTCACGGGCAAAAGTCCCTTATAGATCAGCTACTTGGCGACGGCCAGACGCGCCGAGCTATGAATCGGTAGGCATTGGCAGCGGACCCCCGATTCGCGGGGGTGGACGCGCGATAAGGCGATCCCTTAGAGTTTTCACCGTCCGAGTGCAACGCTCGGCAAGCCAAGGGACGGGGCTACCCTTCAAACACCCCTCGTCGCCACCGCTCGGGCAGACAAAAGCGGGAATCCTCTTTAAGGACTTCCTGCTATGAAGAAATCAAAGCATCGCTTCCTCACAACTCGTGAGGCCGAGCGCTACTGCGGCGCCCCTCCTGGCGGATTGAATCCGCCCGACAAGTCGGACAAGTCGCGGAAGGCCAAGCGCGGTACGTGGCCTCCATCGTGGAGTTCGTGCGGCATCCGCTTCTACCTGCGAGCCGACCTCGACAAGTGGCTCCGCGACTGTGGCAAGCACCTCACATGAGCCAGCAGCCTCCGGAAACGGGGGCTGCGCCAGCCGCTCCCCTCTACATCACGTCAGCGCAGGCCGAGAAGATTCTTGGCCTCGCCCCGCGTCGCCTCGAACTGGCCCGCTATCTCCGTGAGGAAGGCTGGCCTCCGTTCTATAGGTTCGGTCGGCAAACTGTCCGCTACAAACTGAGCGAGGTATTGGCATGGGCGGAATCTAGGCGAGTGGATACCCTTATGCCAGGTCCCCACTCCAATAAAGCCTAGTGATTACCAACGGGTATTGGTGCACAGATATGGTGCGGCGGTACAATATACAACACGCTAACCGATGGTCCAAATACCATGTACTCAGTTGACCCAGACGTGCTTAATCAGACGTTTATCGCCCCCGCCCAAATGGCGAGGGAAGAGAACATCCCGCCCCAAACACTGAATTGGCACCTGAACAATTCCAAGCTGCCGTTCGTTCGTATTGGCGGCCATCGCATGTTCTATCGCCAAGACTGGCAGCGGTATCTTGCGGAGCAGCGGGCCAAAGGCAACCTCGCTCGTAAGGAGTCCGCAAATGGACACTCCTGAGCAAACGGCCCTAGCGGATCTGAAGCGCATAGCCACGTCCCTTGAGACCATTAATCAGACGCTGCTGGCGATGCTCGATCACCTCAAGCAGCGGCCCGAGCCTGACGTGTGGAGCCCAAAGGGTCTTTTCGGCGCGGCAGCACAGCAGAAGTGAAGGTCGGGTCCCTCCTGGCATATGAGTTGAGAGGTCCTATAGCCTCGATACCACAAAGACCGGCCGGGAGCCTTTGACGAATATGCTTATCTCGGCACCATAAACCCCATCACCAGCACAGCCTCCCCACCGGGCTAATTTCGCGGGGACCAACTCCAGTTAACCCCATGGATAAGCCCGATGAACACCAGTCCTGCGCCAGCTCAACTCTCGGGATTCCTGGCTCAGGCCGATGTAGTCCCAATTCAGCAGCGCCCGCCAACTCCTAACGCCCAGTTCATGGCGAGGGACCTCGCACGGTCCGGACTAACCCAGGAGGTTATGGGCACGGTCGCCCCGCCCCCGAGTGGGACCTTCTCGGAATTGGTGAGTGCCTTCTACATGATCCCGTATTTCTATCGGGATCGCACGCCGATTGTCGGGATGGATAAGAAGCCGCAGATGTACCGGCTCCGACATGACGTGCCAGAAGAATCGAATCTCCCTCGCTACACGCAGCCGTCGTTTGACGATATCGGAGCTCTCGCCGTCTACCCGTATTTCTGGGCATCTCGCCCCTCAGGCAAAGGGGGCGGTCTCTACATCCTCGAAGGCGAGAAGAAGGCCGTCGTTGTGATCCAGTCCACCAATGCCAACGGCATCGGAATCGGGGGCTGCTGGAACTGGAAGGCGCACGGCACCACGCACACCATTCATCCGGCCATCGTGGAGGAAATCGAGGAAC
>JAHBZS010000003.1 GCA_019635285.1 Rubrivivax sp.
CCGCGCCGCAGCTGGCCGAGCTGCTGCACGGCATCGGCTGCCGCACGCTGGGCGACGTGCGCGCCTTGCCGCGCAAGGGCCTGCAGCGGCGCGGCGGCGCGGCGCTGCTGGCGCTGCTGGACCGCGCCTATGGCGACGCACCCGACCCGCAGGTCTGGTTCACGCCGCCGCGCCAATTCATGCAGACGCTGGAGCTGATGCAGCGCGCCGACGACACCGGCATGCTGGACGCCGCCGCGCTGCGGCTGGTGCAGGCGCTGGCCGGCTGGCTGGCGGGCCAGTGGCTGGCGGCGGCCGCCTTCAGCCTGTGGCTGCAGCACGAAACGCGCGGCCGCCAGGCGCAGCCGCCGACGCGGCTGCGCATCGAGCTCGGCCAGCCCTCGCGCGACGCCGCGCAGCTGATGCTGCTGCTGCGCGAGCGCCTGTCGCGCTGCGTGCTGCCGGCCCCGGTCTACGGGCTGCAGCTGCGGCTGGACGAAGCGGTGGCGCTGGCCGGCCATGCCGCCGCCCTGCCCTTCGGCAACGACCGCGGCGGCACGCGCTGGCACGACGCCGCGCAGGACGCCGACCACTTCCTGGCGCTGCTCGACCGCCTGAGCGCCCGCCTGGGCGCGCAGCATGTGCAGCGCTGGGCGTCCTATGCCGACCACCGGCCGGAGAAGGCGGCAGCCGCCGCGCCCGCCACGCAGGCCCCCGCGCGCGGCGTCACCCCGCCCGCGCGGCCGCGGCCGACCTGGCTGCTGCCCGAACCGCTGCGCCTGGCCGAGCACGACGGCCGGCCGCTGCACGGCGGCCCGCTGCAGCTGCACGGCGGGCCCGAGCGCATCGAGGCCGGCTGGTTCGACGGCGCGCCGGTGTGCCGCGACTACCACGTCGCCAGCGGCGCCGACCATCGTCTGCGCTGGGTGTTCCGCGAGCTGCGCGGCACGCAGTCGGGCTGGTTCCTGCACGGCCTGTTCGGATGAAGCCGCGATGCCCGAACCCGCCCGCCCCAAGGAGCCGAAGCCGGTGTTGCCGCCGCCACGGCCGACGCGCGCCGACGACGGCCTGCCCGCTTATGCCGAGCTGCACTGCCGCTCCAACTTCAGCTTCCTGACCGGCGCGTCGCATCCGGGCGAGCTGGTGGCACGCGCCGCCGAGCTGGGCTACGCGGCCATCGCGATCACCGACGAATGCAGCGTCGCCGGCATCGTGCGCGCGCACGAAGAAGCCAAGCGGCAGAAGCACGCGGCCGAAGCCGCGATGCGGGCCATCGGCCTGCCTGCCGACAAGGCCACGAGCATCCAGCTGATCGTCGGCAGCGTGTTCGACGTGACGGGCGACGGCGACACGCCCGGCTGCCGCCTGGTGCTGCTGGCGCGCAACCGCGCCGGCTACGGCGACCTGGGCGAGCTGATCACGCTGGCGCGGCTGCGCTGTGCCAAGGGCACGTACCGGCTGACGGTGCGCGACCTGGATGCGCCGCCCACCGACCCCGACCTTGACCCGGACTATCTGCGCGGCCAGCGCGGCCTGCCCGACTGCCACGCGCTGCTCATCCCGCGGCGCACGGACGGCGACGCCACGCTGCGGGCGCAGGCGCGCTGGCTGCAGGCCACCTTCGTGCACGCCGCAGTCGCCGTCGAGCTGCTGCTGTGGGCCGACGATGCGCTGCACGCCGCGCGGCTGGAGGCCATCGCCGCGGCCACCGGCCTGCCGCTGGCCGCCGCCGGCGCGGTGCTGATGCACCAGCGCGCGCGCAAGCCGCTGCAGGACACGCTGACCGCCATCCGCCTGAAGACGCCGGTGGCCGACTGCGGCTTCGCGCTGGCGCCCAACGCCGAGCAGCACCTGCGGCCGCGCGCGCGCCTGGCCCGGCTGTACCGCGCCGAGTGGCTGGCCGAGAGCGTGCGCATCGCGCGCGGCTGCCGCTTCGCGCTGGACGAGCTGGCCTACCGCTACCCCGACGAACTGGTGCCCAAGGGCCTGACCGCCATCGACCACCTGCGCGCGCTCACCGAAAGAGGCGCGGCCCTGCGCTACCCCGGCGGCGTGCCCGACAAGGTGCGCGGCTACATCGCCAAGGAGATGCGGCTGATCGAGGAGCTGAAGTACGAGGCCTTCTTCCTGACCGTGGAGGACATCGTGCGCGAAGCGCGCCGCCTGGGTATCCTGTGCCAGGGCCGCGGCTCGGCGGCCAATTCGGTGGTCTGCTACTGCCTGGGCATCACCGCGGTGCCGCCGGAAGCCAGCTCGCCGCTGTTCGAGCGCTTCATCTCCAAGGAACGCGGCGAGCCGCCGGACATCGACGTCGACTTCGAGCACGAGCGGCGCGAGGAAGTCATCCAGTACATCTACCGCAAGTACGGCCACCACCGCACCGCGCTGGCCGCGGCGCTGGCCACCTACCGCCGGCGCGGCGCGGTGCGCGACGTGGGCAAGGCGCTGGGCTTCGATGCGCAGCAGGTGGACGCCTTTGCGCGCGCCTTCCAGTGGTTCGACGACCACAGCCGCCAGCAGCAGGCGCTGCAAGAGGCGGGGCTGGATGCCGACGCCGCGCCGGTGCAGCGGTGGGTGGCGCTGGTCGGCCAGCTGCGCGGCTTTCCGCGCCACCTGTCGCAGCATGTGGGCGGCTTCGTCATCGCCGACCACAAGCTGGCGCGGCTGGTGCCCATCGAGACCGCGGCGATGGACCAGCGCCGCGTCATCCAGTGGGACAAGGACGACCTGGAATCGCTGGGCCTGCTGAAGGTGGACATCCTGGCCCTGGGCATGCTGACGGTGATGCGCCGCTCGCTGGACCTGATGAACCGCTGGCGCGGGCTGCACTGGTCGATGTACGACATCCCCACCGAGGACCCGCAGGTCTACGACATGATCTGCCGGGCCGACACGGTGGGCGTGTTCCAGATCGAAAGCCGCGCGCAGATGAGCATGCTGCCGCGGCTAAAGCCGCGCGTCTTCTACGACCTGGTGGTCGAGGTGGCGATCGTGCGGCCCGGGCCCATCCAGGGCGGCATGGTGCACCCCTACCTGAAGAAGCGCGACGAACTGGCGCGCCGCGGCACGGTGCAGGCCACGCCCTACCCCGCGCTGGACGCGGCGCTGCAGCGCACCTTGGGCGTGCCGATCTTCCAGGAGCAGGTGATGCAGATCTGCACCATCGCCGCCGGCTTCACCACCGGCCAGGCCGACCAGCTGCGCCGCTCGATGGCGGCGTGGCGGCGCACCGGCACGGTGGAGGACCACAAGCACCAGATCATCGAAGGCATGGTGGGCAACGGCTACGACCGCGCCTTTGCCGAAGCCATCTTCAAGCAGATCAGCGGCTTCGGCGAATACGGCTTCCCCGAGAGCCATGCGCACAGCTTCGCCATCCTGGCCTACTTCAGCAGCTGGATGAAGTGCCACGAGCCGGCGGTCTTCCTGGCGGCGCTGCTCAACTCCCAGCCGATGGGTTTCTACGGCCCGTCGCAGCTGGTGCAGGACGCGCGGCGCCACGGCGTCGAGGTGCGCGCCGCCGACGTGCGGCACAGCGACTGGGACTGCACGCTGGAGCCGCGCGAAGACGGCGGCAAGCACCATCCCGCGGTGCGGCTGGGCCTGCGGCTCATTGCCAACTTGCCCAAAGCCGCGGCGCTGCGCCTGATGCGCGCGCGCAGCGAGCGGGACTTCACCGACCTCGACGACCTGGCGCGCCGCGCCGCGCTGGACGCGCGCGAGCTGCAGGCGCTGGCGCGCGCCGACGCGCTGCTGCCGCTGGCCGGCCACCGCCGCCGCCAGCTGTGGGCGGCCGCGGGGCAGGAGCGGTCCCGCGCGCTGCTGGCCGACGCGCCGGTGCGCGAGAGCACCGCCGAACAGCCCGAGTTGCCGCTGGCTCCCGAAGGCGAGGCCATCGTGCTGGACTACGCCAGCACCGGCCTGACGCTGCGCCGCCACCCGCTGGCGCTGCTG
This sequence comes from Rubrivivax sp., assembly GCA_019635285.1. GTDB lineage: Bacteria > Pseudomonadota > Gammaproteobacteria > Burkholderiales > Burkholderiaceae_C > Rubrivivax. The sequence goes on from JAHBZS010000003.1 coordinate 3,934, forward strand.
CGCGAACGCCTGGCGCGGCGCGGCTGGCGCAGCGCGGCCGAGCTGGCGCACTTCAGCCATGGCCGCAGCGCCTGGGCCTGCGGCCTGGTGACGGTGCGGCAGCAGCCCGAGACCGCCAACAACACCATCTTCGTCACGCTGGAGGACGAGACCGGCCAGGTCAACGTCATCGTCTGGAAGCATGTGCGCGAGGCCCACCGCCGCGCGCTGCTGCAGTCGCGGCTGCTGGCGGTGCAAGGCCAGTGGCAGACCGCCCACGGCGTGTCGCACCTGGTGGCGCGCCGGCTGGTGGACGTGACGCCGTGGCTGGGGCGGCTGGTGACGGCGTCGCGGGACTTTCATTGAGTTTCGCATCGACAGGCATGGCAAGCAGAGAAGACCTGGCCTCATCGGGCTCTGCGTGCAAGCCCGCGAACTTGCGTTGTGCTTCCATCAAAGACCCCATACCGGGGCACTTCGCCGTAGACTGACCTTCGGCTACCCAAGTCCACCGGAGCATTCGTATGTCCGCCCTGCTCGATGAACTCACGAAGAAGGCTCAGACGCTCGCGATCGAGGAGAGAGCCCAGCTCGCTCAGGAACTTCTCGCCTCGGTAGAGCGTGATGCCGACCCGGCCGTTCAGGCGGCGTGGGAAGCCGAGATCGCCGACCGCATCGCCAAGTACGAGAGGGGCGAGGCCAAGCTGATCCCTGCCGCAGAGGTCTTCGCTGCCGCAAGACGGCTGGCGCGGTGAAGCCAGTCCGCTTTCTCGAAGAGGCGCAAGAAGAATTCCTCGCACAGGTCACGTACTACGAAGAGCAGCAGAAGGGTCTGGGGGGCCGCTTCAGCCAGTCGGTGGAGATGGCCACGGCACTGGCGTCCGCTCACCCGAAGTTGGGCTCCCCTTGGAAACTGCGCACGCGGCGCGTGTTCCCCAAGGACTTTCCGTTCTCCATCGTCTACCGCATCGAGCCCACAGAGCCCGTCGTCTTTGCCATTGCTCACTTCAGACGCCGCCCCACCTATTGGCGGCACCGCAGGTGACACATGTTCGCGCTAGCCTATCCAGCCCTCACACCCCACGTGCCCCGCCATGATCAAACTGTTTGTCGATGCGCAGTACGCCAGCCCCTACGCCCTGTCGGCCTACGTCGCGCTGCGCGAGAAGCAGCTGCCCTTCGAGCTGCAGACCGTCGACCTGGGCGCCGGCGCGCAGGGTGCAGCACCGTTCCGCGCCCAGTCGCTCACCTGGCGCGTGCCGACGCTGGTGCACGGCAACTTCACACTCACCGAATCGTCGGCCATCGACGAGTACGTGGACGAGATGTTCCTGGGCCCGCGCCTGTACCCGCTGGACCCGCGGCAGCGCGCGCGTTGCCGCCAGGTCCAGGCCTGGCTGCGCAGCGACCTGGCGGCGCTGCGCCAGGAGCGCACGACCGAGGTGGTGTTCTACGCGGCCAAGGCCGGCCCGCTGTCACCGGCCGCGGCCGACGCGGCGGCGAAGCTGCTGCAGGTGGCCGGCGCGCTAATCGCGCCCGGGCAGGCCCACCTGGCCGCGGCCTGGAGCATCGCCGACGTCGACCTGGCGCTGATGCTCAACCGCCTGGTGCTGCACGGCGACGAGGTGCCGCCGCACCTGCGCGTCTACGCGGCCGCCCAATGGGCGCGGCCGGCGGTGCAGGAATGGCTGGCGAAGCCGCGGCCGCCGCTGCACAAGCCCTGAGGCGCAAGCGGCATTGCCACGAGCGGAGGAACGCATGGCCATCGAACTGACCCGCGAGGCCCGCCAGCAGGCCATCGCCTCGATCGAACGCTACTTTGCCGAGGAGCTGGACCAGCGCATCGGCAACATCGCCGCCGGCGCGCTGCTGGGCTTCTTCCTGGAGGAGATCGGCCCGCTGGTCTACAACCAGACGGTGAGCCAGCTGCAGGAGCGGCTGCTGCAGCGCGTGCAGGAGCTGGACATCGAGTTCAACGAGGACGAGTTTCAATACTGGCGTCGCCGCCAGGCACCACCCAAACCCCGGCGCTGACACCATGCATGCGCTCTCGACCATCCGGCAGATCGACTACACGGTCATCTACACCCGCGACCTGGCGGCCATGCGCCGCTTCTACCAGGAGGTGATGGGCTTCGCGCTGTTGCGCGAGCTGAGCCCGCGCTGGATCGAGTTGCAGGTCGGCGCCAACACGCTGGCGCTGGCCGCGCGCGGCGGCCGCTTCGACGACCGCCCGCCGCCCGAAGGCGCGCTGTCGCTGCAGCTGGCCTTTCGCGTGGCACCGGCGATGGTCGACGCCTGTGCGCGCGAGCTGGCGGCGGCCGGCGTGCCAATCAGCGACCCGCCCACCGACCAGGCCTTCGGCCACCGCACGCTGTTCTTCCGCGACCCCGACGGCAACGTCATCGAGATCTACGCCGAGCTCTAGCAGCTTCGGCCGGCAACGCGGCAATGTGCGCGGCGATGGCCTCGCCGCAGGCGCGGTACACCGGCTCGCCGGGATGGAAACCGTCGCGGGCCATCCAGCCGGGCTCGAGCGCGATGTCGATGGCCACGCAGGACACGTCGCGGCGCGTCGTCGCCCATTGCCGCAGCGCCGCGTTGTGCGCCAGCGCGTCCCGCCCCATCACGCCGCGCAGCGGCTGCGGCAGCAGCGGAAAGCGGTGCACCGGCGGCAGCGGCGTGAACAGCACATGGGCCACGCCATGTTCGGCCAGCAGCCAGTCGGCCAGCGCCGCGCGATGCGCGATGGCGCGCTGCGGCGACACCAGCTCGATGACGTCGTTGACGCCGCTTACCACCACCGCCACGTCGGCCGGCGGCGCGGCCTCGGCGCGCAGCAGCTCGTGCACCTGGCGCGTGGTCAGGCCGGACTTGGCGCGCAGCGTCCAATCCACCGGACGCCGTGCGCGCTGGTGCAGCGCACGGCTCAGGTAGCCCGCCAGCGCCTGGTCCTGCAGTTCGACGCCGACGCCGGCGGCCGACGAATCGCCGGCAATCAGCACGCGCAGCGCGCCGTCGCCGCCGCCCACCCGGCCCTCGCGCGGGCCCGCGGCCTCGGGCAGCAGCGGCGCCCGCTTGCGCGTGGCCACCGCCTGCGCCACCAGCAGCGGCGCCAGCACCAGCTTCAGGGCGAGCGACATGGGCGCAGCCCGCGGCAGGCTCAGAACTTGGAGAAGTCGGGCTTGCGCTTCTGGAAGAAGGCCTGGAAGGCTTCCATCGCCTCGGGGCTGCGTAGGCGCGAGGCGAAGAGCTCGCCTTCGGTGCGGATGGTGGCCAGGGTGGCCTCCCGCTGCGAGCCGCGCAGCAGCTTCTTGGTGTCGCGCACCGCGCCCGGAGGCAGCGCGTTGAAGCGCTCGGCCACGCGGCGCGCATGGCTCGCCACCTCGCCGGCCGGCAACACGGCGTTGGCCAGCCCCATCTCCACCGCATCGGCGCCGGTGAAGGGGTCGCCGAGCAGCAGCTTCTCGGCGGCGCGGGCCTGGCCGATGCGCTGCGGCAGCAGCAGGCTGGAGCCGAACTCCGGCACCAGCCCCAGGCCGACGAAGGGCATGGCCAGCCGCGCTTCGTCGCTGACGTAGACCAGGTCGCAATGCAGCAGCATGGTCGTGCCGATGCCGATGGCCGCGCCGGTGACGGCGGCGACCACCGGCTTGTCGCAGTCGATCAGCGCACGCATGAACTGCGACACCGGCGACGCGTCGGCGTTGCTGCCCGCGCCGGGCGGGCGCTGCATGAAGTCCTCGAGGTCGTTGCCCGAGGTGAAGATGCCCGGCTGGCCGGTGATCAGCACGGCACGCACGGCCGCGTCGGCCTTGGCGGCGTGGATGGCGTCGGCCATGGCCTGGTACATGGCCATGGTCAGCGCGTTCTTCTTCTCGGGCCGCGCGATCTCGATCGTGGCAACGCCGTTCAGCGTGGCGGTCTTGATGCCCATGCTCAGACCCTTTCCAGGATGCCTGCGGCGCCCTGGCCCATGCCCACGCACATCGTCACCATGCCGTACTTCAGGTGGTGGCGGCGCAGCGCGTGCACGACGGTGGCCGCGCGGATGGCGCCGGTGGCGCCCAGCGGGTGGCCCAACGCGATGGCGCCGCCCATCGGGTTGACCTTGGCGGGGTCGAGCTTCAAGGTGTCGATGACCGCCAGCGACTGCGCGGCGAAGGCCTCGTTCAGCTCGATCCAGTCCAGCGCGTCTTGCTGAAGGCCGGCCAGCTTCAGCGCTGCGGGGATCGCCTCGATCGGGCCGATGCCCATGATCTTCGGGTCCACGCCGCGCGCGGCGAAGCTGACGAAGCGCGCCAGCGGCTTCAGGTCGAACTGCTTGACGGCCCTCTCGGACGCCAGGATCAGCGCGCCGGCGCCGTCGCTGGTCTGCGAGCTGTTGCCCGCCGTGACGCTGCCCTTGGCGGCGAACACCGGCTTCAGCTTGGCCAGGCCTTCGAGCGAGGTGTCGGGGCGCGGGCCTTCGTCGATGTTGACGGTGCGCGTCTTCAGCGTGGGCTCTCCCTTGTCCACATCCACCAGGTTGGGCAGCCGGTCGATCACCTCCACCGCGGTCATCTCGTCGGCGAACTCGCCGGCGGCGATGGCGCGCAAAGCGCGCTGGTGCGACTGCAGCGCAAAGGCGTCCTGCGCCTCGCGGCTGACCTTCCACTGTTGCGCCACCTTCTCGGCGGTCATGCCCATGCCGTAGGCGATGCCCAGGTTCTCGTCGCGCGCAAACACTTCCGGGTTGAAGGACGGCTTGTTGCCGCCCATCGGCACCATGCTCATGCTCTCGGTGCCGCCGGCCAGCATGACGTCGGCCTCGCCGACGCGGATGCGGTCGGCGGCCATCTGCAGCGCGGTCACGCCCGACGCGCAGAAGCGGTTGACCGTGACGCCGGCCACCGAATGCGGCAGCCCGGCCAGCACCGCGGCGGCGCGCGCCACGTTGATGCCCTGCTCGGCCTCGGGGAAGGAGCAGCCGATGACCGCGTCCTCGATGGCCTTGGGGTCCAGCGACGGCACCTGCGTCAGCGCATGGCGGATGGCCGCGATCAGCAGGTCGTCGGGCCGGGTGTTGCGGAAGTAGCCGCGGCCGGAGCGGCCGATCGGCGTGCGCGTGGCGGCGACGATGTAGGCGTCTTGAACTTGTTTGCTCATGGCTCGTGCTCCCTTAGTTGCGCACCGGCTTGCCGGTCTGCATCATTCCCATGATCCGTTCCTGGGTCTTGGGGTGTTCCAGCAGCGCGCAGAAGTGTTTGCGCTCCAGCGCCATCAGGTACTCCTCGTTGACCAGGCTGTTGGCATCGACATCGCCGCCGCAGATGACGTCGGCGATCAGGCTGCTGATGTGGAAGTCGTGCGCGCTGATGAAGCCGCCGTCGCGCATGTTGACCAGCTGGCCCTGGATGGTGGCCTTGGCCGAGCGGCCGGCCACCGGGAAGCGCTTGCGCGCCGGCGCGCGCCAGCCGGTGTCGGCCATCGCCTTGGCCTGCGCGATGGCCACGAACAGCAGCTCGTCCTTGTGCGGCACGACGATGTCGTCGTCCAGCAGGTAACCCAGCTTGCGCGATTCCAGCGCGCTGGTGCCCACCTTGGCCATCGCCGCCGCGGTGAAGCCTTCGCGGATGAAGGGGAACAGGTCGGCATTGGCGCCGCCGGCCGCGGCCATCTCGGCGGCGCGGCGCGCGATGTAGGTCAGCCCGCCGCCGCCGGGGATCAGGCCCACGCCCACTTCCACCAGGCCGATGTAGCTTTCCATCGACGCCACGCGCTTGGCGCAGTGCACGGCGACCTCGCAGCCGCCGCCCAGCGCCATGCCGCGCACCGCGGCCACCGTGGGCACGTTGGCATAGCGGATGGCCAGCATCGCGTCCTGCAGCTTCTTTTCCTCGGGCGCGATGGCCTTGGCGCCGCCCTTCATGAAGGTGGGCAGCATGGCCTGCAGGTCGGCGCCGTAGCTGAACGGATCGTCCGGCGACCAGATCACCAGGCCCTTGTAGTCGGCTTCGGCCAGCGAGATGCCCTTGGCCAAGCCTTCGATCACGCCGGGGCCGATGGCATGCACCTTGGTCTTGATGCTGGCGATGACCACCTCGTCGTCCAGCGTCCACAGCCGCATCGAGTCGTCCTCGTGCAGCGTCTTGCCGGCGGTATGGGGGTCGAGCGCACCGCCGCCGAGCACGTTCTCGCGGAAGACCTGGCGGCCGTACACCGGCAGCGACGACAGCGGCAGGACCTTCTTCTGCGTCGGGCTCCACGAGCCTTCGGGCGTGTGCACCCCGTCGCGACCGTCGAACACCCAGTCCGGCAGCGGTGCGTTGCTCAACGCCTTGCCGGCGTCGATGTCGGCCTTGACCCATTCGGCCACCTGCTTCCAGCCGGCCTGCTGCCACAGCTCGAAGGGGCCCTGCTTGACGCCGAAGCCCCAGCGCATCGCGAAGTCGACATCGCGCGCGCTGTCGGCAATGGTGGCCAGGTGCACCGCCGCATAGTGGAAGCTGTTGCGGTGCAACGCCCACAGGAACTGCGCTTGCGGGTTGCTCGATTCGCGCAGCAGCTTCAGGCGCTCGGCGGCGGGCTTCTTCAAGATGCGGTCGACGATCGCGTCGGCCTTGCCGCCGGCGGCGACGTAGCCTTTGCTCGCGGCGTCGAAGCGCTGGATGTCCTTGCCCACCTTCTTGTAGAAGCCGGCGCCGGTCTTCTGGCCCAGCGCGCCCGCGGCGAGCAGCTGGGTCAGGTCGTCCGGCGTGGCGAAGCTGCCGTAGAACGGGTCGGTCTCGGCCGACAGCGTGTCCTGCAAGGTCTTGATGACGTGGGCCATGGTGTCCAGGCCCACCACGTCGGCGGTGCGGAAGGTGCCGCTCGAGGCACGGCCCAGCTTCTTGCCGGTGAGGTCGTCGACCACGTCGTAGCTTAAGGACGCCTTCTTGGCCTCGAGCATCGTCGCCAGCATGCCGGCGATGCCCACGCGGTTGGCGATGAAGTTGGGCGTGTCCTTGGCGCGCACCACGTTCTTGCCCAGCGTGCTCGTGACGAAGGTCTCCAGCTGGTCCAGCACCTGAGGCAACGTGCTCGGCGTCGGGATCAGCTCGACCAGCGCCATGTAGCGCGGCGGGTTGAAGAAGTGGATGCCGCAGAAGCGCGCGCGCATTTCCTCGGGAATGGCCTCGCTCAGTTTGGTGATCGACAGCCCCGAGGTGTTGCTGGCCAGGATGGCGTGCGGCGCGACCTGCGGCGCGATCTTGCGGTACAGGTCCAGCTTCCAGTCCATGCGCTCGGCGATGGCCTCGATCACCAGGTCGCAGCCGGCCAGCAGCGCCAGGTCTTCGTCGTAGTTGGCCGGCTGGATCAGCGCGGCATCGTCGGCCACGCCCAGCGGCGCGGGCTTGAGCTTCTTCAGGTTGTCGATCGCCTTGATGGCGATGCCGGACTTCGGCCCTTCCTTGGCCGGCAGGTCGAACAGCAGCACCGGCACCTTGCAGTTCACCAGATGGGCGGCGATCTGCGCACCCATCACCCCGGCGCCGAGCACGGCGACCTTGCGGACATTGAACTTCACGAACGCTTCTCCTTGATTCATTCCACGCGGATCCAGGTCTGCGTGCGACCCAGCAGCGGCGTGCCGATGTAGCCGCGCACATCCAGCTTCTTGCCGCCGTCGACCGGCTTGAGCTGCACCTTGTAGACCTTGCCGTCGTTCGGGTCGAGGATGTCGCCGCCGACCCACAGCCCCTTGTCCGACGCATCCTGCTTGATGTCGCGCAGGATCACCATGCCCTGCACCGGCTGGTCCTTGCGCGCGTCGGTGCATTCGGTGCACTTGGCATCCGGCTTGTCGCTGAGGATCTTCTCCACCTTGCCGGTGTAGACGCCGCCGGCGTCGGTGATGCGCACCAGCGACTTCTCGGCCTTGGTCTTGTCGTCGATGGTCTTCCACAGGCCGGCCGGCGTGGCTTGCGCCATCGCGGCACCGGCCACGGCAGCCAGCAGCAGGCCGGCGATCAGGGTCTTCATGTCGGTCTCCTTGGTGGGTGGGTCAGGTGGGTGGGTCAGAACAGGGCTTCGTCCATCGCGGCCAGCGGCGCCAGGCCGCTGCGCGCGCTGCGCATCAGGCCGGCCGTCTCGGGCAGCAGCTTGGCGAAGTAGAAGCGCGCGGTGTGCAGCTTGGCGACGTAGAAGGTGTCGCCGGAGTCCTGCTTGGCCAGCGCCAGCTTGGCCATGCGCGCCCAGAAGTAGGCGAACACCAGGTGGCCGCAGATGCGCAGGTAGTCGCCCGCGGCGGCGCCCACCTCGTCGGCGTTGCCCATGGCCTTCATGCCGAGCTCCATGCTCAGCTTGGTGACCTTCTCGCCCAGCTCGGCCAGCGGGTTGATGAACTCCTGCATCGCCTCGTCGGTGCCTTCTTCTTCGACGAAGTCGGTGACCAGCTGGCCGAACTTGCGCATCTTGGCGCCGTTGTCGGCCAGCACCTTGCGGCCCAGGAAGTCCAGCGCCTGGATGGTGTTGGTGCCCTCGTAGATCATGTTGATGCGCGAATCGCGCACGAACTGCTCCATCCCCCATTCCTTGATGTAGCCGTGGCCGCCGAAGACCTGCAGGCAGTTGGAGGTGGCGATCCAGCCGTTGTCGGTGAGAAAGGCCTTGACGATGGGCGTGAGCAGCGCCACCAGGTCGGCCGCTTCTTTGCGCTCGTCCTCGTCGTCGGAGGCGTGCTCCTTGTCGAGCAGCAGCGCGCAGTACATGGCCAGCGCGCGGCCGCCTTCGGCATAGGCGCGCGCGGTCAGCAGCATGCGGCGCACGTCGGGGTGCACGATGATCGGGTCGGCCGGCTTGTCCGGCGCCTTCGGGCCCGACAGCGCGCGCATCTGCAGCCGGTCCTTGGCATAGGCCGCGGCGTTCTGGTAGGCCACTTCGGTGAGGCCCAGCGATTGGTTGCCCACGCCCAGGCGCGCCGCGTTCATCATCACGAACATCGCCTGCAGGCCCTTGTTGGGCTGGCCCACCAGCCAGCCGGTGGCGCCGTCCAGGTTGATCTGGCAGGTGGCGTTGCCGTGGATGCCCATCTTGTGCTCGAGCGCGCCGCAGAAGATCGGGTTGCGCGCGCCCAGGCTGCCGTCGGCCTGCGGCAGGAACTTCGGCACGATGAACAGCGAGATGCCCTTGCTGCCCACCGGCGCGTCCGGCAGGCGCGCCAGCACCAGGTGCACGATGTTGTCGGCCAGGTCGTGCTCGCCGGCGCTGATGAAGATCTTCTGCCCGGTGATCTTGTAGCTGCCGTCGGCCTGCGGCTCGGCCTTGGTGCGCAGCAGGCCCAGGTCGGTGCCGCACTGCGGCTCGGTCAGGCACATCGTGCCGGTCCAGTCGCCCTTGGCCAGGTGCGGCAGGTACAGCGCCTTCTGCGCGTCGGTGCCGTGCTCGTGCAGGCAGGCATAGGCGCCGTGCGACAGACCCGGGTACATGGTCCAGGCCTGGTTGGCCGAGTTGAGCATCTCGAAGATGCATTGGTTCAGCAGGATCGGCAGGCCCTGGCCGCCGTAGGCCGGGTCGCAGACCATCGCCGGCCAGCCGCCTTCGACGTACTGCGCATAGGCGTCCTTGAAGCCGTCGGGCGTGCGCACCGCGTGCGTGCTCTTGTCGAGCGTGCAGCCCTGCGCGTCGCCGCCCAGGTTGAGCGGCGCGATGACTTCGGCCGCGAACTTGCCGCCTTCCTCGAGCACCGAGTTCATCGTCTCGACGTCGATGTCCTGGTGCGCCGGCATCAGCTTCAGCGCGTCGGCCGCGTTCAGCAGCTCGTGCATCACGAACTGCATGTCGCGCAAGGGCGGGGTGTACTGGGGCATCGTCAGGCTCCTGCTGGATGGGGAAGGGGAAAGGGTCAGTGGCGCGTCCGGCGCGTCTTGGCGCCGTCGGCCAGGTAGTGCTCGAGCACGCGCTCGAAGGCCACGCGTGCGCGCTGCGGCGCATCGGCCGTGCGCAGCAAGCGTGCGTCGTGGTGCAGCGCGAGGATCAGGCCGTGGGTCTCGAAGAGCAGCTGCTGGGCGTCGGTGTCGGGCTTCAGATGGCCTTCTTCGACGGCGATGCGGATCGCCCGCCCCAGCGCGTCCTGCCAGGCGCGCACCATGCTGACCAGCGCGTCGCGCACCGGACCGGGCCGGTCGTCGAACTCCACCGCGCCGCTGATGTAGATGCAGCCCGAGTCCAGCTCGATGGCCACCCGGTGCAGCCAGCGCTCGAAGAGCGCACGCAGCCGGGGCACGCCACGGGGCTCGCGCATCGCCGGGAAGAACACCTCTTCTTCAAAGCGCCGGTGGTATTCGCGGATCACCGAGATCTGCAGTTCCTCGCGCGAGCCGAAGTGGGCGAACACGCCCGACTTGCTCATGCCGGAGACTTCGGCCAGCGCGCCGATCGACAAGCCTTCCAGCCCCATCTGCGACGCCAGGCTCAGGGCCGAGTCGAGGATCGCGGCGCGCGTGATCAGGCCCTTCTGCATCGGCCTGGGGCGCGGGACGGACGGCGAACGGTGCGACGGAAGGACGGACACGGCAGTCTGTGAGAACGAACGTTCGTTCTATTTTGCAGACTTCCGTCGGGCTGTGCACACCCGGCGGCGGGATTTTTGCCGTTTAGAGATGCGCTTCTAGATCGGCCACCCGACCCCCGCGGGCGGCGCCGGCGCCAGGCTCTACCGGCGCGCGACGGCGAATTCCGAGCGCAGGGCACACGACTTGGATTACGCTTGCGTCCATGGACGTGCTCCAACTCGACGTGTCCGGTCGTCCGCAGGCGTGGATCGCGCCGCGCGAGGCGGCAGTGCTGTATGCCTGCGATGCGGTGGCCTGGACGCTGGGCGACACCTGCCAGGTGCTGCGCGGCGGCATCCAGCGGGTCAGCGGGCTGCAGTCGCGCATCGAGCTGCACCCGATCATCGCAGTGCGCGGGGCCATCCCGTCGCGCGCCTGGCGCCAGGCGCCGGCACTCAACAACACCAAGCTGTTCAACCGCGACCGCCAGATCTGCGCGTACTGCGGCGGGCACTTCCACTTCGACGAGCTGACGCGCGAGCACATCACGCCGGTGTCGCGCGGCGGGCACGACAGCTGGATGAACTGCATCACCGCCTGCCGCGCCTGCAACGGCCGCAAGGGCAACCGCCTGCCCGAAGAAGCGCGCATGAGCCTGCTGTACCTGCCCTACGTGCCCAGCCTGCACGAGGACATGATCCTGCGCGGCCGGCGCATCCTGGCCGACCAGATGGACTTCCTGCTGGCCAGCGTGCCGCGCAGCAGCCGGCTGCACGGCTGATCAGCCCGGCGCGGCGACTCCGACCGGCGGCAGCGTGTACGGCGGCGGCACCGCGGGCGGTGACCCCGCCGGCGGTGGTGGCGGCGGCGCCACCGGCGGCGCGCGGCGGTAGCTGGGCAGGCCCGGCAACTGGTGCCCGTGCAGCAGCATGCACTGCGTGAAGGCGTTGTCGTAGCGCTGCTGCAGGCCGAGGTTGGCCGCCTGCGAGCCGCTGCCGCCCACCGCGCCGCCGTACATCAGGCCGGCCCCGGCGCCCCAGGCGGCGGATTGGTTGGTGTAGTGGTGGCGGTAGCCACCGTAACCGCCATAACCCCCGTAGCTGCCGTAGCCGACCAGCGCGCCAACGGCCGCACCGATGGCCGTGCCGACGGCGGCCGTGGCCACCGCCTGGTTGTTGGCCGCGGCCACCGCCGGCGCCACCTGCGCCTGCGCCTGCTGCTGGCAGGCAGCCTGGTCGGCCTGGAAGCGCGCCTGCGTGGCATTGGGGCCCGGCAACACCAGCACGCTGGGCCCGGCTGGCGCCACGGCACAGCCCGACGACAGCACGGCCGCCACCCCGCAGGCCGAAAGCGCCGCGCGCCGCAGGACGCTCATGGCGCCAGCTGCGGCGGCACGTGGGCGTTGCCCGGCACCTGCGGCAGCACCCGCATCCACGGCTGGCCGCATTGCTGCACGTAGGGGTAATAGCCTGCCGGCTGGGTGCAGTAGTACCAGTAGCTGGCGGCCGGCGCCTCCGTTACCACCGGCTGCTGCACGACCACCTGCGGTACCGAGTAGGGCACCGCTGCCGGCACGACATAGGGCACGGCATAAGGCACCGCGTAGGACGCGCCCCAGCCATAAGGCCAGCCGCCCCAGTAGCCCGGGCCGCCGACATAGACCCCCACGCGCGGGCCCCAGTAGCCGGCGCGCCAGCCGGGGTAAACCGGCCGGTAGCCGCCGCCCCAGTAACCGCGCCCATAGCCCCCACCCCCGTAACCCGGCGGGCCGGCATGGCCATGCCCGCCCGGCGGAGGCCCGGGCGGCGGGCCCGCCTGGGCGGCGCAAGCCAGCGCCGCGGCGGCCAGGGCGATCAGGGTCTTGTACATCTGGGTTCCTTGGCCATGCTTGCCAATAACGCGCCGGCGCGCAAGTCGGTGGACAGGCCGGCGCGGCCTTTACGCGGCCGCGGCATCATGCAGGGCATGCAGATCGAATCCCTGCGCCAGCGCCTGCGTGCGCTGGGCGCCAAGCCCCTGCACGAGGAGCGCCTGCTGCGCCACTGGGCGCGCGCGCTGCCGCCGCAGGCCGGGCGCCGCCGCCTCGACGACTTCCTGCCCGCCGACGTGCGCCAGGCGCTGCCGGCGCTGCAGGCCGAGCTGGCCGCGCTGGCCACGCTGCATTCCGCCCATGCCGGGGCCGACGGCGGCGAGCGGCTGCTGGTGCAGCTGGCCGACGGCCAGACGGTGGAAAGCGTGCTGCTGCCGCGCGACGGCCTGTGCGTGTCCACGCAGGTGGGCTGCGCGGTGGGCTGCGTCTTCTGCATGACCGGCCGCAGCGGCCTGGCGCGCCAGCTGGGCAGCGCCGAGATCGTCGCCCAGGTGGCGCTGGCCCGCACGCGGCGCAGCGTGTCCAAGGTGGTGTTCATGGGCATGGGCGAGCCGGCGCACAACCTGGACGCGGTGCTCGAGGCCATCGACCTGCTGGGCACGGCCGGCGGCATCGGCCACAAGCACCTGGTGTTCTCCACCGTCGGCGACGCGCGCGTGTTCGAGCGGCTGCCGCGGGGGCGCGTCAAGCCGGCGCTGGCGCTGTCGCTGCATTCCACGCAGGCCGAACGGCGGGCGCAGCTGCTGCCGCGCGCGCCGCGCATCGAGCCGGCCGAGCTGGTCGCGCAGGCCGAGCGCTATGCGCGCGACACCGGCTACCCGGTGCAGTACCAGTGGACGCTGCTGCAAGGCATCAACGATGGCGAGGACGAAATCGACGGCATCGTGCGGCTGCTGGCGGGCCGCTATGCGGTGATGAACCTGATCCCCTACAACCGCGTGGCCGGCCTGCCCTTCGAGCGGCCGGACGGCGAACGCGCCGCGGCGATGGCGCGCGCGCTGCACCGCCGCGGCGTGCTCACCAAGCTGCGCCGCTCGGCCGCGCAGGACGTGGACGGCGGCTGCGGCCAGCTACGCGCCCGCACGCTGCAGCCGGTGGCCTTCAAGGCCCGCGACCGCTCGCCTGCACCCGCGGGCTGACGCGCCTCCGGCGGGCTAAACACGGTGTCGGCGAGCCCGCCGCGTGGCTGGCGCCTGGTGTCAGCCCGGTCGCCGGCAGAGGTACGTGGCGTACACCCCCCGGGCATAGCGCGCCTGCTGCACCTGAAAGCCGGCGCGCTCGAGCAGGCCTTCCATGACCCAGGTGAAGGTGCTGTGCTCGTCGCGCACGTGGGTGACGTTCTCTTCGCGGCTGTAGCCGCGCTCCTCCTGCATCCAGCGCAGCCAGGCGTCGACCGTCTCCTTCAGATGCGACGGCGGGCAGGAATAGACCACGTCCCGCAGCATGAAGCTGGCCCCCGGCTTCAGCGCCGCGAAGATGCGCTGCAGGGCAACCAGCTTCCAGAAGTCGTTCAGGTGATGCAAGGCATATTGGGTCGTCACACAGTCCACGCTCGACGCCGGCAATTGGAAGCTCAGGAAGCCGGCTTGCTGCGTGCGCACCCCCGTCGCGCCCAAGGCTTGCGCCCGCTGCCTGGTGGCCGCCAGCATCTGCGCCGAAATGTCGATGGCGTGCACCTCGCCACCGACCAGCGCAGCCTGGCAGGCCAGCACGCCGGTGCCGCAGCCGAAGTCCGCGAACACCTCCCCCGCCTTCAGCCCCAGTTCGGCCAGCAGCGCCGCGGCCGCGGCGTCGCCGGAGCGCTGCCTGGCGTCGTAGGTCGCCACCTGGGCCGCATCCGCGAAGTCCACGCCGACCTGCCGCATGTCGTCGTGGTACCAGTCGGAGGCTTGCAGGGCTTCGAGGTCGATGGGCATGGCGGCCACCAGGTGGAGTGCGTGTCGGCGGGCCGCGGCGCGGGCCCTTCCCTTGTATCCGCGGCTCAGCGCTGCGGCATGTCCTTGACCGAATAGCCCAGGCTGACGGTGGCGTCGTCGGGCACCGGCGGCATGGTCGCATTCCAGGCTTCCCAGCCGTCGCGCAGGCGCTGCAGCCGCTCGGGCTCCAGCGCGCCGCGGTTGGCGCGCTCGCGCTCGTCCTCGGCGATGTTGAACAGGTAGTCGTTGCCGTCCACGCGCAGGTACTTCCAGTCGCCGTCGCGGCTGGCGCGCTGGCCGCGGTGGTTCATGCGCCAGTGCATCGGCCGGCGGAAGCTCGCCGCCGGGTCGCGCAGCACCGGCAGCAGCGACACGCCGTCCAGCGCATGGTCGGCCTGCGGCGCCACGCCGGCGGCGTCCAGCATCGTCGCCGACCAGTCCATGGTCAGGCAGTGCTGCGTGCTCACGCCGCCGGGCGCGATGGCGGCCGGCCACTGCACGATGTAGGGCACGCGGATGCCGCCTTCGGTGAGGTCCATCTTGCCGCCGACCAGCGGCCAGTTATCGCTGAAACGCTCGCCGCCGTTGTCGCTGGTGAAGACGATCAGCGTGTCGTCCAGCGCGCCCAGGCCGCGCAGCGCGTCCAGCAGCCGGCCGATGCCTTCGTCCATGTGGTGGATCATGCGCCGGTAGGTGTGGATGTTGCCGCCGGCCAGGTGGAACAGGCTGCCCTTCAGGTTGAAGGCCAGCTCGCGGTCGTCGCGCGTTTCCCAGGGCCAGTGCGGCGCGGTGTAGTGCAGGCTCAGGAAGAAGGGCGCACCGCCGCGCCCGACGCGCTGCAGCCAGTCCAGCGCGCGCCCGGTGATCAGGTCGGTCAGGTAGCCCTCTTCGTTCTTGCGCTCCTCGCCCAGCCACAGGTCGTGGTTGCCCGACGAGTCGGCATGGGTGAAATAGTCGACGCCGCCGCTCATGGGGCCGAAGAATTCCTCGTAGCCCGAACGCAGCGGGCCGAAGTGCGGCGGATAACCGAGGTGCCACTTGCCGATCAGCGCCGTGCGGTAGCCGGCATCGCGCAGCAGCGATGGCAGCGTGGGGTGCGCGGGCGGCAGGCCCAGCGTGGGGCTGCCGCGGCTCTTGCTGTTGATCGGCTCCTCGGCCGCGCCGCGCAGCCGGTACTGCCAGCGCGCGGTCATCAGCGCAAAGCGCGTCGGCGAACACACCGGCGAGTTGGCATAACCCTGCGTGAAGCGCAGGCCGTTGGCCGCCATGCCGTCGAGCACCGGCGACACCGCGCCGAACGCGGCCGGCCGGCCGCCGTAGCAGCCCAGGTCGGCATAACCCAGGTCGTCGGCGACGATGAAGATCAGGTTGGGACGCTTGGCCATCGTCAATCTCCCGGCGTGAAGCCCGACGCCTGCACCAGCGGCGCCCACATGTCGCTCTCGCGCCGCTGCACCACCAGCAGCTCGGCGCTGCCGCTGGGCGACGGCACCAGGCCCATCAGCGCCAGCTTGTCCTTGGCCGACGGCGTGGCCAGCGCCGCGTGGATGGCCTGGCGCATCTTGTCCACCAGCTCCGGCGGCGTGGCCGCCGGCGCATACACCGCGAACCACAGCGGCACGTCCACCGCGATGCCCAGCTCCTTCAGCGTGGGCACGCCGGCGACGAAGGGCGTGCGCGTGCTGCCGCTGGTGGCGATGATGGTCACGCGGCCGGCCTTGTGCAGTTCCAGCGCCTCGGTCACCGGGCTCACCGCGGCGGCGATCTGGCCGCCGGCCAGGTCGTTCATGGTCAGCGCCGAGCCGCGGTAGGGCACGTGCGTCATCGGCACGCCGAGCTGGCGCGAGATGGCCACGCCGACAAAGTGCGGAATGGTGCCCGCGCCGGGCGAGCCGTAACTGGCTTTGTCGCCCGCCGTCTTGAGCCAGGCGCGAAAGCCTTTCATGTCCTTGGCCGGCACCATCGGGCCGATGGTCAGCGCAAAGTCGCCGGAGGCCACGCGCGTCACCGGCACGAAGTCGCGGCCCGGGTCGTAGCGAAGGTTGCGGAAGACGTGCGGAAACAGCGTCATCGGGCCCTGCGGCGCCAGCAGCAGCATGCTGCCGTCGGGCGGCGCGGCCTTGACCTGCTCCACCGCCAGGCGGCCGGCCGCGCCGGTGCGGTTCTCGACGATCGCGGTGCGGCCCAGGCCGGTCTGCAGCGCGTCGCCGACCAGCCGCGCCAGCGCGTCCACGCTGCCGCCCGGCGCGAAGCCGACGACGACGCGCGTCGTCGGCGCCTGCGCCCAGGCCGCCGTGCCCGGCAGGCCGAGCGCCAGGCCCAGCCCCAGCGGCGCCGCCGCGCCCAGCATGTGTCGACGTCTCATCATTGGGTCTCCTGTTTGGGTTGCGTGGGTTGCATGGCTTGGGCAGGCAGCCAGTCCTCGGCCACCACCGACACCACCAGGGCCGTGCCCGACTGCGTGGCGATGGCCACGCGCTTTGCATCCGGCAGCCACGCCAGCCGGCGCAGCTGTCCGAGCACGCCGTGCGCGTCGCTGCCGGCGCGCCCGGGTTCGTTGCGCAGCCACAGCGTGGCCAGCCGCTCCAGGCGGGCCGCGTCCCACAGCCACAGGCGCCCGACGTTGTCCAGCGCCGCGATGTAGCGGCCGTCGGGGCTGTAGGCGGCGCTGTTCACCTGGTCGGCGCCGGTCTCCAGCCGCCCCAGCAGCCGGCGCGTGGCGCGCTCGTAGACCAGCACGTCGCCGCTGGCGCCGGCCGCCAGCCAGCGCTGGCCGTCGGGCGCAAAGGCCAGCGAATCGACGCTGAAGGGCTTGCCGCGCGCGTCGGTGGCCGTCGCCAGCGTGCCGCGTTCGTCGTCGCCGTGGGCCTTGATGACGCCGCGCGTGTCGGCCGAATAGACCACCGCCGTGGCGCCGGCCGCACCCGCGGCACCCGTCCCTGGCGGCGCCACGGCCAGCGCCACCACCGCGTCGGCGTGCGGCTCGGGCAGGTCCTGGCTCTGGCCCGCCTCCACCGCATGGCGGCGCACCACGCCGTCCTGGCCACCGGTGAGCAGCCGCGTCGGCGGGCGGTCCCAGGCGACGGCATCGATCGAGCCCTCGATGCTGCCCAGCAGCGCGCCGCCGTCCAGCGCGAACACGCCGACGCCGCCGCCCAGCGTGCCCAGCGACAGCTGCGGCTGCTGCGGGTGGAAATGCAGGCCGCGCGATTCCGTGCCCACCGCATGCGCCAGCCGCTGCGTCACGCGCAGCGACGCCAGGTCCCAGATGCGCGCCTGGCCGCGCACGTCGGCCGCGGCGACGCGCTGGCCGTCCGGGTGCACGTCGATGTCGGCCAGCGCCGGCGCGCCGGCATCGCGCAGCACCGCGCTGCGCGCCGGCGCGGCGCCCAGGTCCCACAGGTGCAGCCGGCCGACCACGTCGCCGCCCGCCAGCCGCTGACCGTCCGGCGACCAGGCCAGCGCGCCGCCGGCCGCGCCGCGCACCGCCAGCACCTGGGCCAGCGCCATGCCGCCCTGCGCGTCGCCGCGCCAGACGCACAGCGAGCCGTTCTCGCAATCGACCACCAGCCGCTCGCCGCCGGGCGCCCAGGCCAGGTGCTGCACGGCCGCGCCGAAGGTGGGCAGGCGGGCGCTGGTGCGGCCTTCGGCATCGAGCAGCAGCACCTCGCCGCCCTGGCCGCCCTGGCCGCCGTGGGCCACGGCCAGCCGCGCGCCGCGCGGGTCCAGCGCCAGCGCCTGCACAAGCGTGTCGGGCGGCAGCGCGACGCGGCGCAGCGCCTCGCCGATGCGGCCGACGGCCAGCCCCTGCGCATCCGCCGCGGCGAAGCGCAGGCTGCGTGCCTCCAGCGCCATGGCCGTGACCCCGCCCACGCCGGGCACCGGCTCGCCGGCCTCGCAGCGCGCCGCGCTGCAGGCCAGCCAGCGCAGCTGGCGCTCGTCCTGCGTCAGCACCAGCACGCCCTCGCCCGACGCGGCCACCGCGGCGGCGGCCAGCGGCGGCAGCTGCGCCAGCAGCGCGTAGCGCTCGGCGCCCGCCGCCTGGCGCAGCACGCGGCCGTCTTCCAGCACCGCCAGACGGGCGCCGTCGGCCAGCGCCTGCAGCGCCAGCACGGCTTCGGGGCGGTCCTTGCTGGGCGGCAGCTGCCGGTCGGCCGGCAGCGCGTCGATGCGTCGTCCGGCATCCAGGTGCAGCAGGTGCAGGGCGCCGGCGCGGTCGCCGGCCAGCAGGCCTTCCGTGCCTGGGGTCGTGCCGCTAGCCGTGCCTGAGGTGGTGCCGGAGGTCCAGGCCAGCGCCGACACCGAGCCGACCGGGTGGGTCGCCGGCAGCTCGCCGGCCGCATCCACCGCCGGCACGCTGAACTGCCACTGCGGCGGCAGCGACACGCCGGCCTGCCACAGCGCCGAGCGTGTCTTCGCACCGGGCAGCAGCCGGTAGGCCTGCGCCGCCTGCGCCAGCGCGCGGTCGCCCTGCCCGTAGGCCAGCGCCGCGGCGCTGCGCTGCAGCCAGCGGTCGGCCTCGACCTCCACCGCCAGCGCCGTCGAGGCCAGCTGTTCCTGCCGCAGGTACACGCCCAGGCCGACGATCGCCGCCAGCGCGGCCACGCCGGCGGTGGCAGTCAGCACCCGCCGGCGGCGCGTGGCGCTGCGCTGCGCCTGCTCGTGCGCCACGCTGGCGGCGACGAAGTCGCGCTGCGCCGCGCTCAGCGCCTTCGGCTTGTCGCGCACCCAGGCGCGCGCGCGCTCCAGCATCAGGCCTTGCAGCAGCGCCGAATCGCGCTCGGCGGGGGTGGCTGCCTGCCAGTCGTCCAGCGCGCGCTGCAGCTGCAGCCGGCCGATGAGGAAGCCGCGCTCGTCGTCCAGCCAGTCGCGCAGCAGCGGCCACTTGCGCAGCAGCGATTCGTGCGCCACCTCGACGAGGCGCCGGCCGGACTCGTCGCTGCGCGCCACCAGCAGGCGCGCCGAGACGAACGCGTCGATGGTGGCCTGCACCGCCGGATCGAACTCGTCGCGCAGCGCCACGCGGCGGCCGTACACGCCCTGGTCGTCGATGCGCACCAGTGCGCCGACGAAGGCCTCGCGCAGCGCCTGCCGGGCCGCGGCGTCCAGCGGCGCCACCAGCTCGTCGGCGCGGCGCCGCACGGCGTTTTCCAGCGGATTCAGGCCGGCCGCCGTGTCGGCCAGCGCCTGGTAGTCGGCCAGGCGGATGGCCGGCCCGTCCTGGCCGGCATCGGCCGTCGCCCGCGACCACAACTCGCGCAGCGTGAAGGCCAGCAGCGGCATGGCATCGGCGCCACCGGCGTCGTGCATCACCGCGTCGACCACGCCCGGCGCGATGGCCACGCCGGCCACCCGCGCCGGCCCTTCGATGACCTGCGCCAGCCGCGCCGGCGGCAGCGGCGGCAGCGAGAACTGCTCGAAGGCGCCGATATCCTGCGCCCACTGCTGCAGCTCGCCCAGGTGGTCGGAGCGCAAGGTCAGCAGCCACAGCACCGGCAGCTTCTGCAGCGCGCGCAGCCACGCGCCGAAGCGCGCTCGCGCCTCGGCCGGCGTGGCGCCGAACAGCTCCTCGGCCTGGTCGAGGGTGACCAGCAAGGTGGCCTCGCGCCGGCCGGCGGCCATCAGCAGGTCGGTGGCCACCGCGCCGGGCTCGGCCTGCAGATGCTCGAGCAAGGTGCGCCACTGCAGCGGCTGGCCCAGCGCCTCGGCCAGCGCCTTGGCCAGCTCGGCGCAGGGATCGGTGCCGGGCCGCAGCGGCGGCACGACGACGAAGCCGGGTTCGAACTTCTGCAGCCGCGGCAGCACGCCGGCGCGCACCAGCGAGGACTTGCCCGAGCCCGACGCCCCCAGCACCGCGACCATGTGCGCACCGCCCATCGCACGGCGGGCACGCAGGCGGTCGATCAGCTCGCGCACCTCGGTATCGCGGCCGAAGTACACGGCCGCGTCCTCGCGCTCGAAGGCCGGCAGCCCCGGATACGGCGCGCGGTGCGCGTCCCAGTCGAAGCCGCTCTGCACGTCCAGCGCCAGGTCCTTCAGCCGCTGCGCCAGGCTGCGCTTGCCGCCTTCCCGGTCGCTGCTGAAATCGACGCGCTGCAGGTCGCCAGCGAAGGTCTGGCCGCCGTCGGGCGTGAAGATGATCGGGAAGATGGCCTTGCCGGTGGCGCGCGCCTGCACGAACTCGGCGAAGCACCACTTGCTGGCCAGCCAGTTGGGGGTGACCAGCAGCACCACTGCGCTGCAGGCGGCCAGTTCCTCGTACAGCCGCGCCTCCCAATGGTCGCCGGGGTGGATGCCGTTGCGCTCGTCGATGTCGAGGAAGGCGTTGTCGAAGCCCAGCGACCGCAGCCAGTCCATGATCTCGCGCGCCGTCGCCTGGTCGAGGCTGGAATGGGAGACGAAGATGCGGGCCATGAGGTCGCCGTGGCGGCGGCGCGGTACTTTAGGCTTGGGATTGTGCACGCCGTGCCCATGCGGACAAGCTCATGGCCGCATCCTCATGCCCGGGAGACTCGCCGCATGAATTCTCTGCTTACGATGGGGTGGTCGCGCCTGGCCTGCGCCGCGGCCCTGCTGCTGGCCGCGGCGCTGCCGGCCCGTGCGCAGGGCGGCGCGCCGGGCGCCGGCGTGGCGCAGGACGGCGTGCGCGTGCAGCTCTTCGTCGACCAGCGGCGCGTGGCCGCGGCCAAGAAGCAGATCGGCCAGGACGGCGAGTTCCCGGTCTACGCCTACCGCCTGCAAGCGGGGCCGCAGGCGCTGGAACTGCGGCTGGATTCGCCCGAGCTGATGCGCCGCTGGAAGGGCGACTTCGTGCTCGGCCAGCCGACCAAGGCCACCTTCGAGGACGCGGCCCAGTTTCTGCCGGTGCTGCTGGTGCTGGACGTGAGCAACGAAGCCGGCACGCCGCTGCAGGTGGTGAACGCCTACCTGGAGGTGCAGCGCAGCCGCAGCGAGCTGCAGCCCTTCATCGCCTTCAGCTTCTGGGACGAAGGCATCGTGCAGGGCTTCTTCGACATCAGCAACTACGGCTGGGGCCGTGCCGAGAACGCGGTCATCGAATTTGCCTTCGGCCGCGAGCAGCCGGTGAGCGAACGCTTCGGCCTGCGCCTGGGCAGCCTGGGCGCGGTGGAGGTGACGCCGGTGCGCGCGATGACCACGCTGGTGCCCGCGCTGCCGCAGCTGCTGGACCGGCCGCCCAAATGCCCGTCGAACCGGCAGGTGCCGGCCTGCCTGGCGCGGCTGCAGCGCAGCCTGCCGATGGGGCGCATCGCCGACATCGCCTACACCCGCGCCGACATGGTGCTGACGCGGCTGTTCGGCGCGTTGCGCTACCAGTGGCGCGATAGCAGCGGCCAGGCGCAGACGCGCGAGCATCCGGTGAACCTGGAGATCCTGCTGTTCCGCTTCGACACCGGCGAAGGCGCCGAGATGGGCGGTGCGGCGCCCGAGGAGATGGGCTTCCAGCCGATCACCTTGCCGTTGGACCGCGAGCAGTACCGGCTGCCGCTGCCCTACCGGCCGCGCCTGGGGCCGGGGCAGAACCAGCGCTTCCAGCTGACGCTGAACGCGCCGCGGGCCTCGTCGCACCAGTTCCGCGTGGTGCTGGAAACCAGCGACGGCCGCCGCGTGAGCACGCCGCCGCTGGACCTGCTGTACTTCGTGCCGAAGATGGACGTGGGCGAGGCACGGCAGGTGCGCTGACATGCGGCGCCTTGCGACGACCCTGCTGCTGGCCTGCCTGGGCCTGCACGTGGCGGCGCAGGTCACGCCCGACAGCCTGCGCGTGCAGCTCTTCGTCGACGAGCGCCGCAGCGCGGCCGCGCGCGAGCCGCATGCCGGCTACCGCCTGCAACCGGCAGCTCAGGGCCTGCAGCTGCAGCCGGCGGACGAGCTGATGCAGCGCTGGAAGGGCGACGCCGTGCTCGGGCAAGGCGTGCCGGTCGTCGTCGGCCAGGAAGCGTCGTCGTGGCCGGTATGGCTGGTGCTGGACCTGAGCAACGAATCGGCGCGGTCGCTGCAGGCCACGCGCGTCTATCTGGACGTGGAATCCAGCGCCACCGACCTGCAGCCCTTCCTGCAGGCCCAGCCCTGGGGCCTTGAAGCCTTCCAGCTGCACAACCGCGGCTGGGGTCGCGCAGAAAACGCCGTGCTGGACTTTGCTTTCGGCGCGGAGCAGCCGGTCAGCGAGCGCTTCAGCCTGGCGCTGGGCACGCTGGGCGCGGTGCGGGTGACGCCGGAGCGGGCCATGGCGGCGCTGGTGCCGGCGCTGCCGCCACTGCGCCAGCAGCCGCCCGAGTGCCCGGCGCTGGAGCGGGTGCCGGACTGCCTGGCGCAGCTGCGCCGCACGCAGGCGCTGGGCCGGCTGGACGACATCGCCTACCTGCGCTTCGACCGCGTCATGACGCGGCTGCGGGGCACGCTGACCTACCAGTGGCGCGATGGCGCCGGCAGCCTGCAGGCGCGCACGCAGCCGGTGAATCTCGAGCTGCAGCTCTTCAGGTTCAGGCTGCCCGACCGGCCCACCGCGGCCATCGGCGCGCCCGCGCCGGAGCAGACCGGCTTCGCACCGGTCACGCTGCAGCTCGACCGCAGCCGCTACCAGCTGCCGCTGCCCTACCGGCCGCTGCTCGGGCCCGGCCAGAACCAGCGCTTCCAGCTGACGCTGAATGCGCCGAAGTCATCGCGCCACCGGTTCCGCGTGGTCGTCGAATCCAGCGACGGCCGGCGCGCGGCCACCGAACCGATGGAGCTGCAGTACTTCGTGCCGCAGTTCGACGCCACCGAGCCGCGGGACGTGCGCTGAGGCGGCTCCTCGCGCGGGGATGACGGGCCCGCGGGCGTGCTGGCGTGCCGGCGTGCGGGCGTGCGAAGCCCCTGTGCTGCAGCCGCGGCGACGGCGGCGCGGCGCGGGTGTGCACGGACAATGCCGACTGCGCCTGCGGCCCCGGGGACCTGCCATGGAACACAACGTCTCGCTGATCACCACGCTGGCCGCGGGCTTCGGCCTGGCGCTGGTGCTGGGCTTCTGCGCCGAGCGGCTGAAGATCCCCGCGCTGGTGGGCTACCTGCTGGCGGGCATCGCCATCGGCCCGTCCACGCCCGGCTTCGTGGCCGACCTGGCCATCGCCTCGCAGCTGTCCGAGATCGGCGTGATGCTGCTGATGTTCGGCGTGGGCCTGCACTTCTCGCTGAACGATCTGCTGGCAGTGCGGCGCATCGCCCTGCCCGGCGCGGTGGTGCAGATGGGCATCGCCACCTTGCTGGGCATGGGGCTGGCGATGGGCTGGGGCTGGACGGCGGGCCAAGGCCTGGTGTTCGGGCTGTCGCTGTCCTGCGCCAGCACGGTGGTGCTGCTGAAGGCGCTGGAATCGCGCCGCGCACTGGACACGATGAACGGCCGCATCGCGGTGGGCTGGCTGGTGGTCGAGGACCTGGCCACGGTGCTGGTGCTGGTGCTGCTGCCGCCGCTGGCCGGCATGCTGGGCGGCCGCGGCGCGCCGGCCGCCGACGGCGAGGCGCTGTGGCGCACCCTGGCGCAGACGCTGCTGCAGGTGGCGGCCTTCGTCGCCATCATGCTGCTCGCCGGGCGGCGCGTGCTGCCCTGGCTGCTGTGGCAGGTGTCGCGCACCGGCTCGCGCGAGCTGTTCACCTTGTCGGTGGTGGCCGCGGCCATCAGCATCGCCTACGGGGCGGCGGTGCTGTTCGGCGTGTCCTTTGCGCTGGGCGCGTTCTTCGCCGGCATGGTCATGCGCGAGTCGGAATTCAGCCACCGCGCGGCGCATGAATCGCTGCCGCTGCGCGACGCCTTCGCGGTGCTGTTCTTCGTCGCCGTGGGCATGCTCTTCGACCCGCGCGTGCTGGTCGACGAGCCGCTGCGCGTGCTGGCGGTGGTGGCCATCATCATCGTCGGCAAGTCCATCGCCGCCGCCGGGCTGGTGCTGGCCTTGCGCTACCCGCTGAACACCGCGCTGACGGTGGCCGCCAGCCTGGGCCAGATCGGCGAGTTCTCGTTCATCCTGGCGGGCATGGGCCTGTCGCTGGGCCTGCTGCCGGCCGAAGGCATGAGCCTGGTGCTGGCCGGCGCGCTGATCTCCATCGCGCTGAACCCCTTCGTGTTCGCGGCCATCGCCCCGTTCAGCCGCTGGGTGCTGCAGCGCTCGGCGCTGGCGCGGCGGCTGGAAGGCCGCGACGACCCCTATGCCGAGCTGCCGATGAGCACCGAGCGCCGCTACCTGGAAGGCCAGGTGGTGCTGGTGGGCTACGGGCGCGTGGGCCGGCGCATCGCCGAC
This sequence comes from Rubrivivax sp., assembly GCA_019635285.1. Lineage (GTDB taxonomy): Bacteria > Pseudomonadota > Gammaproteobacteria > Burkholderiales > Burkholderiaceae_C > Rubrivivax. Next base: position 28,502 of record JAHBZS010000003.1, read on the forward strand.
GCGCTGCGCGAGCGCGACATTCCCTTCGTCGTGGCCGAGCAGCACCGCGAGCTGGTGGAGGACCTGCGCCGCGGCGGCACCGCCGCGGTGTCGGGCGACGCCACCGACCCGGCGGTGCTGATCCAGGCCCACGTGGCCGACGCGGCCATGCTGGTCGTCACCACGCCCGACACGCTGAGCGTGCGCAAGATGGTCGAGACGGCGCGGCTGCTGAACCCGCCCATCGAGGTGGTGGTGCGCACGTACAGCGCCGACGAATCGGAGCTGCTGCGCCAGGAGCAGGTGGGCACCGTCTTCTTCGGCGACGAAGAACTAGCCAAGGGCATGATGGCGCACGTGCTGCAGCGCTTCGACCGCCGGCCGGCGACCTGACGATCGACACCTTGCCGGCGATGTTGGCACCGCCCGCGGGTCGCCGGCCCGCCTGTAGCATCCGGCGCATGGGGGGCGCCGAATCCGAACGGGTGGCCAAGCTGCAGCGCATCCGGCTGCGCATGACCGGGCTGTCGGTCGTCAACACGGTCGTCGAGTCCGTCATCCTGGCGCTGTTTGCGCTGCAGGGCGAGGCGCCGTGGCCGCGCGTGCTGGCCTGCGCGGCGGTGGCGGTCGGCTCGTCGCTGGGCTTCTATGTCGTCGTGCGGCGCGGCTGGAACCTGCGCTGGAGCGATGCCACGCTGCTGCTGGCGCAGTTCAACGCCGGCATTGCGATGCAGCTGGCCTTCATGCTGCTGCTGCCCAAGCTGTGGTTCGTGTTCGTGCTGGCGATCCTGGTGACCTACGTCTTCGGCATGGTCAGCTTCGACAGCCGCCGCTTCACCCTGGCCTGGCTGCTGATCGGCGCGGCCGTCGGCGTGGCCTTCTGGCTGGTGCGCGATCGCTTCGCCTACCCGGCCGTGACGCCGGCCACGCTGTTCGTGCTGTGGCTGACCTTCGTGGTGGCGCTGCGTCAGCTGACGACGATCGGCGTGCAGTTCAGCGCCTTGCGCGCGCAGCTGTCCGAGAAGAACCGGCAGTTGTCGCAGTCGTGGCGCGCATCGAAGAACTCGCCCGCATCGACGAGCTGACGGGCGTGCTCAACCGGCGGGCCTTCATGGAGGCGCTGGACGACGAGATGCGGCGCGCGCAACGCAGTGCGCAGCGCTTCTCGGTGGCCCTGCTGGACATCGACCACTTCAAGGCCGTCAACGACCGGCATGGCCACCAAGCCGGCGACGAGGTGTTGCGGCAGACCTGTCAGGCGGCCAGGGCCTGCCTGCGCTCGACGGACCGCTTTGCGCGCTACGGCGGCGAGGAATTCGTGCTGCTGCTGACGCCGCTGAACGACAGCGCACTGGCGCAGATCGTGTCCGAGCGGGTGCGCCAGGCGATCGAGCAGCATCGCTGGCCGCAGGGCCTGCCGGCCGTGACGGTATCGGTCGGCGTCGCCACCGTGGACGCCGACGACACCGTCGAACGCCTGATCGCGCGCGCCGACGCCGCGCTGTACCGCGCCAAGGGCGAGGGGCGCAACCGCGTCGTGGTGCACGCCTGAGGGTGACGGGCCGGGCACGCACCAGATGGCCCGCATTCCACATTTTCGGGAATCAGTCCGACCCTCTCGCGCCCAGGCGCCGCACACCCGGTGGCGGTCGGCACCGCAGGCCACGCCGGCCCGCGTGTCCTGACGGCCGACATCGCGCCTGCCCGAGGTCGGAGCTTCGTGCCCGTCCACATCTTTCTCGCGGGATCGCCCGCCCTTCAAGCTCGATGTGGCACGTCGATTGCTGAAGAGCTGCGCCCCCCGGAGGGCTCCAGCTGACTGCCCCGTCTACGAGAGCAAAGGAATTCCAATGAGGTCATTCATCCCTCGTCTCGTCCGCCTTTCGGCCCCGTTCGTCCTGGCCTTCTGCGCCAGTTGGGCCCAGGCGTCCATGACGCTCCACTCCCTCGCGCTCGATCTCTGGCTGGGTGGCGAAGCACAGGCACCTTGCCCCAACACCTGCGGCAATGCCGGCATGACCTTGGGCTGGGCTTTTACCGTCAACAGCGCCATCCGCATCAACGGCCTCGGCGTCTGGGATGAAGGCTCGAACGGGCTGGGCACCCCCCTGCCGGTCCAGGCCGGCTTGTGGACGTCGGCGGGCACGCTGCTGGCCAGCGTCACGGTCACCGACAGCAGCACGGCGGTGGCGTCGGCCAGCCCCAGTGGCCGCTGGCTGTTCGAGACCATCGACACGCTGACGCTGGATCCGGGCAACTACCTGATCGGCTCGCTCTTCTACCCCGAGGCACCGCTGACCACCCGTGCCGGCGGCGAACTCGTCACCATCGACATCTTCGTCACGGGCGGGCAGGCCAGTAGCCTCGACGGCGACACCGGCTTCATGGCTCCGCTGGTCGCACTCGACGAGGCCATCTATGGCTCCACGATGCGCCTGGCCCCCGCCGCAGCGGTGCCCGAGCCCGGCAGCCTGTTGCTGGTGGCCGCCGCAGGCCTGGCCCTGCTGGCCACCCGCCGCCGCGCGGCCTGAGCGGGTCTGCGGCCGGCCAAGGCGCCTGCCGGTACGCCACCGCCCGGCCTCGCGGGCCCGCGTTCGTCGCGGTGCCACACGCTTTCGGGATTCAGCCCAACCTTTCGCGCCCCAGCGCCACGCGCCTGAGGGCGGTCGGTCCCGAGGGCTGCATCGGCGCCTGTGTCGGTGCGCTTTACATCGTGCCCGCCCGAGGTCAGAGCCCGCTTCTTTTCCAAAGTTTTTTCCGCGGGATCGCCTCACCCTTCAAGCGCGATGTGGCACGTCGATTGCTGACAGGTCGCCGCCCTCCGAGGGCTCCAGCGACTAGCTCACTCCAAGGGATTGGCATCTTCTTGACTGAATCCCGTCTTCGAGAATGAGGGTCATCCAATGAGGTCATTCATCCCCCGCCTCGTCCGCCTTTCGGCGCCGCTCGCCCTGGTTTTCTTCGGCAGCTTGGCCCAGGCCTCGCTCGTGCTCGATCTCACCAGCCACAACAACGCCAGCTGCGTCTGCGGCGATACCAACGGCACCACCGGCGGCTGGGCCTTCACCGTCAACAGCGCCATCCGCATCGACGGCCTCGGCGTCTGGGATGCAGGCTCGGACGGCCTGGGCACCACCCCGCCGGTCAAGGCCGCCTTGTGGACGTCGGCGGGCACGCTGCTGGCCAGCGTCACGGTCACCGACAGCAGCACGGTGGTGGCGTCGGCCGATCCCAGCGGCCGCTGGCTGTTCGAGACCATCCCCACGCTGACGCTGGATCGGGGGAACTACGTGATCGGTGCGCTCCTCTACAACGGACTATCGTCGTACGTGATCGGCAGAGCCGCCCCGATCGCCCAAATCAGCGGCATCAGCGGGCGGTATGGCAGGGTTGACGACGGCTTGATGCCCCCGGGGTTCCCAGGCGCCGCCATGTATGGCCCCACGATGCGCCTGGCTCCCGCCGCCACGGTGCCCGAGCCCGGCAGCCTGCTGCTGGTGGCCGCCGCGGGCCTGGCCCTGCTGGCCACCCGCCGCCGCGCGGCCTGAACAGGCAAGCGGGGCCGGCGCGGTCGGGGAGGCCGGCGCCGGCCAGGCCTGCGTCAGCGGTTCGGCAGCATCAGCGTGCGCTGCGCCAGCGCATTGCGGATGTTGACGAGGTCGCTGTCGGTGACGCTGCGCTCCTGCAGCTTGGGCGTGCGGCAAGAAAAGTTGGCCGCCACGTTGATGTCGCCCGAGCCGTTGTAGACCGCCTCGGCCGGGTACGCGCACACCGGGCGCGAGCGCGTCGGGTTGCCGGCGGCATCGAAGCGCGCCGCGATCAGCTTCTCGGGCGCGACACCCTGTTCGACCCACTTGATGACGGCGCTGACCGCGTGATAGTCGGCGTTGCGGTAGGCGCTGGGCGGCTCGGGCATGCCACCGCCGATGGCGCTGGGGCCGGTGCTGCCGCCGCAGTGGCCAGTGGCCGGCAGCATGAACAGGCGGTGGTACTGCTGCACCTGCCGGCCGAAGGCGTTGGCGGTGGCGGCCACCCCGTGCGGCGTGAGTTTGGCGATGTGCTGGTCGACGACCTTGCTCGGCAGGTTCTGCAGCTTCTCCCACTGCGTCAGCGCGAAGAAGTAGTCCAACGAGCCGTCGGGCGGCACGACCGAGTCGTTCCAGCCGTGCGTCTGGATCAGCTTGCCGCCGCGGCTGGTGAAGCGCCGGAGGTCCGGGCTGGGCGCCGCGGTGGCCGGCGACAGCACCGTCTTCACGTGGTCGTACACGTCGTCCCAGTTGATGTCGCGGCGCCAGTCGTAGGGCGGGCTCAGCAGTGAATAGACGTAGTGGCCGATGAAGGGACCATAGCCGCCGTTGTCGGCGAACAGCGGCGACCAGTCGGCCTCGGACCCGAACTTCGCGCCGGTGTAGCGCTGCGCGGACCTGAGGTCGCCCCAGCTGCGGTGCGTGCCCGCATACATGGTCTTGGCCACCGTCACCTCGTCCGCGGTCAGCGAGCCGTCGCCGGCAGGCCCCATGGTGTCGATGTCGAAGCTGCAGGCGCGCGGGTTGGTGATCTGCCCGTCGACGAGGCCGTCGTTGGCGTCGCAGGCCTGCAGCACGCGCTGCGTGATCAGCTGGCGCTTGGCGGTCGAGATCGAGGGCGGGCCCCCCGCGATGGGCGTCAGCGTCTTGCCGGTCCACAGCAGCCACATCAGCAGGTCCGGGTACCACTGCGACGGCGCACCGGCGACGATGCCGTCGAACAGCTCCGGATAGTTCTGCGCCATCATCATCGCCTGGCGCCCGCCGTTGGAGCAGCCCTCGAAGTACGCATGCGCCACGGGCTCGCCGTAGAAGGCCTGGCTCAGCGCCTTGGCGGCGGTGGCCACCGAGTAGTGCGCGCGCAGGCCCCAGTCCTTGACCTTCTCGGGGCGGTTGAGCGTCCAGCTCGCGGATTCGCCGCCGTCGTGGCCCATGTTGCTGCCTGCGCTGACGAAGCCGTCGCCCGCGTCCTGCGACAGGCGCGCATAGGGAATCGAGCCGGCATAGCCGCCGGTGCCGTTGACCTTGAGCCGCCGCGTCCAATCGGCGGCGCTGGGCGGCAGCCACACCTCGAACTTGATCTCGGAGTCGGACGACGGCCGCGCGACGCCTTGCACGCGGCAGATGCGCACGGTGACGGCGGCACCGCCGATCGTGCTGGGCGGCTCGACGATGGCGGCCGAGGTGATGGTCGCATCGTCAGTGGTCACGCCGACGAGTGCTGCACAGTCCCCGGCGGCTTGCGCGGACCCGGCCAGGGCCACCATGCCCAAGGCACTCCCCCAACGCCATGCCTGGATCGGGCGTGAGCCACGCCCAGCGAAAGTCAACCTAGCCCTCATTGCGCCTCCTTTGATGTTGAAATTCCCCCGGCGACGGCCGGTGGGTCGGGCCAGTTTGCGTCGCGCCTCGGCGCACGCCGAGCGGGTTTTCTCGGATGGCCCGAGCTGCTGGACTTTTTCGAGGGCAGCGCCTGCTGGGGCTTCAGCCGCTTGACGCCAAGTTTGTGCCGTCAGCGTCGTCAGCGCCGTCACCGCCCCGCATCGCGCCCCAGCTCGAACACGTCCGGCAGCGCAATCAGCCGCAGCGCGCGCGTGCCCTGTGCGAACTGGCTGATCTGCAGCACCGCGCCCGACGCCTTGGGCGCGCGCTGGTCGAAGATGAAGTTGCCCAGGCTGTGCACCTGCACCGCGTCCAGGCCGCCCAGCAGCTGGATGCGACGGCTGTCGCGGTGCGGATGCGCGCCCACCACCATGGCCACGCCGGCCGCCTGCAGCGAGCGCGCCAGCGCCTGCTCGCGCGCGCCGGGCACGGTGACGTATTCGCGGCCCCAGTGCAGCAAGGCCAGGTCCGGCACCGCGGCGCCGGGCGGCAGCACCGGCAGCGGCATCAGGTTGCGCGGCGGGCGCGGCGGGTTGTCCAGGTCGGTCCAGGCCGCGACGCGCAGCGCGCCGACCGCCTGCACGTCGCCCTGCTCCAGCACCTGCAGGCCGGCGGCGCGCAACTGTTGCAGCATCTGCGCATAGCCCGCGTCGCCCAGGTCGTGGCTGTGGTTGTTGGCCACGCTGACGGCGACGACGCCCAGCTCGCGCAGCCAGGCCAGCGTGTCCTCGGCCGGCATGACCAGCTGCAGCGGCCGCGTCGCATTGCCCGCGTCGCCGAGCACGCCTTCCAGGTTGAGCAGCAGCGGGCAGCCGCGCAGCCGGCGCTGCAGCTCTGCCGCCACACGCCGGCGCACGGCGGCCTGGGCCAGCCAATCGGCCACGTGCCGGCCGAAGAAGGTGTCGCCGGCCACGCACAGGCTGCGCACCGCGCCCAGCGGCTGCACCACGCGGTCGCGCGCCGCCGGCGCATACACCTGGGCCACGTAGCTGGTGGTGAGGTCCGGCGGCGTGGCGCCGCGCTCGGCCGAGTTGTAGTTGCCGAAGACGATGGGCTGTGCGCCGAAGCGCTGCGCCTGCAGGCGCATCTGGATGTACTGGCCGCCGCGCGAATCCAGGTGCGCCGGCTGCCGCGCCTGCGCCACCGCGTCCAGGTCGCCGGCGGCGATGGCATGCAGCATCTGCTGGTCACGCCGGCGCGCCTGGTCGTGCGGCAGGTAGTGGCTGAAGTCGGTGGACTGGATGACCAGCGTGCGCGGCGTCACCCAGGGCGACAGCCGCGCGACCAGATGGTCCCACTGCGCGCGCGTGGCGCCGATGCGCACCGCCACCGGCAGCACCGGCACGCCGGGGAACAGCTGCGCCACGTAGGGCAGCAGCTCGCCCAGGCCGTGCTCGCGCTCGAAGAGCTGCGACGCCGCCACCTGCGGCGACTGCAGCAGCGCGGCCACGGCGCGGCGGTCGGTGGGTACGCGGCCGAGCACGGTGTCGAAGTCGCGCGGCGTGGTGGCAAAGGCACGCGTGGCACGACGGAAGTGGTCCGGCGTCAGCAGCACGATACGCTCGGGGCGCGCGCCGCGCGCCGCCGTGAGCATGCCCGCGGCGATCAGGTCGCTGGCCACGCGGTGGTGCGGCAGCGCCAGGCCGGTGACCGACGCGCCGCCCAGGTCCAGCGGCTGCGCGTCGGCCAGCGCCTGCAGCACCTGCTGCGGGTCCACCGGATAGGGCTGCCACGGCGCATCGGCCCGCGCCACGGGCACCAGGCAGACGAGAAGCCACACGACGACGCAGCGCATGCCCGATGATGCGCGACGCCGCGTCGCCCAGGCGGCAGGCGGGCTGCGCCTGGGCGCCGTAGCATGGCGCATGAGCCATCAACCCAAACTGCACCACCTGGACCTGCGCGGGCTGTCGCTCGCCTGCTTCGAATGGCGCGCCGCGCTGCGCGGCACGGCGCCCACGCTGTGGCTGGTGCATGCCACCGGCTTCCACGGCCGCGTCTGGGACCAGGTGATCCGCCACCTGCCGCAGCACCACGTGATCGCGGTGGAACTGCGCGGCCACGGGCGCAGCGGCGGCACCGGCTTCGACAGCTGGGCCGACTTCGGCCGCGACCTGGCGGCGATGGCCGACGCGCTGGACCTGCAGGACGCCGTGGGCGTGGGCCACAGCATGGGCGCGCACGCGCTGGTGCAGGCGGCGGCCTTCGCGCCGCAGCGCTTTCGCCAGCTGGTGCTGATCGACCCGGTGATCCGCGCGCCCGCGGAATACCACCAGCCCGCGCCGCCGGCGGATGCGCTGCATCCGGCGGCGCAGCGCAGGAACCGCTTCGCGTCGGCGCAGGAGATGTTCGACCGCTTCGTCGACCGGCCGCCGTATTCGGTGTTCGACACGCAGGCGCTGCACGACTACTGCCAGCACGGGCTGAAGCCGGCGGCCGACGGCCAGGGCTTCGAGCTGGCCTGCGCGCCGGCCTTCGAAGGCCGCGTCTACCCCAATGCGCTGGGCAACGCCGGCATCTACGCCAGCATCCGCGCGCTACAGGTGCCGGTGCTGGTGCTGCGCGCGCGGCCGCAGGACCCGAGCATCAAGCCCTGGGACGCGCTGGGTACGCCCACCTGGCCGGCGCTGGCGCAGGAGTTCCGGCAGGGCAGCGACCTGCAGTTGCTGGACAAGACGCACATGCTGCCGATGGAAGACCCGGCGCTGACGGCGCGGCTGATCGCCGATGCGATGGCCGGCCAGGGCGCGCGGCGCTGAGAAGCTGCAGCGCTAAGGCGCTAAGGCGCTGAGGCGCTGAGGCGCGGCCGCTACGGTGCCACGGCCCCCATCGGCTTCGGCGCTTCGCGGCGGATCAGGTAGACGCCGCTGACCACGATGATGGCGCCGCCGGCCAGGGTGTGCAGGTCCGGCACCTCGCGCCAGACCATCCAGTCCAGCAGCACGGCCCAGGCCAGCGCGCTGTATTCGAAGGGCGCCACCGCCGAGGCCTGGCCGTGGCGGAAGGCCTCGATGATGGCCAGCTGCCCCAGGAAGCCGGTGACCGCCAGTCCGATCAGCACCGGCGTGTGGCCCGGCAGCACCGGCACCCAGTGGGCGGCGCTGATGAGGCTGCCGCCCAGCGCCATGCTGCCGGTGGTCCAGAACAGCAGCGTGGCGCTCGGCTCGCTGCGGCTGATGATGCGGCCGATGACGTTGGACAGCGCGTAGCACACGGCCGCCACCAGCACGGCCAGCGCGCCCACCGACAAGAAGGCGCTTTCGTCCGGCCGCAGCGCCACCACCACGCCGCACAGGCCCACGCCGATGGCCACCCAGTGGCGCGTGGGCACCACCTCCTTGAGCAGCGGCACCGACAGCATGGTGATGACCATCGGCGCCACGAAGCTCAGCGTATAGGCCTCGGCCAGGCACAGCGTCTTCAGGCCGTAGGTGAACAACGCCAGCATCAGCACGATGACCACGCCGCGCAGCAGGTGCAGGCGCCAGCGCAGCCGGCGCCCGAAGACGGCGCCGACCTCGCGGCGCCACAGCAGGTACAGGCACACCAGCGGCATCGCCGACAGGCCGCGCAGCGCCGTCACCTGGAACGGCGGGTAGCTGCCGGCCAGCACCTTGAGCAGCGCGTCCATGCAGGCGAACATGGCGCAGGCCGCCAGCATCGCGACGATGGCGCGCAGGTTTCCGGTAAGCGGCATCGGCGGGCGCGGCTCAGGCGCGGCGCACTTCCATCACGCCGTGCTCGGTGGCCTGCTCATAGACCGACGGCACACGCGAAGCCAGGTGCAGCAGCAGGCGCGCCGCATGCCGCTTGACCGTCCAGCGCAGCGCGACGCCCGCGGCCACCAGCAGCCCGCCCGGCCACGGGTAGCCGGACAGCGCCACGGCAATGCCCGGGCCGATCAGTGCCAGGGCCAGCGGCGTGGCATGCGTGCGGAAAGCGACGAAGGGCGCCGCCAGCTTGGGGTTGACGATGACCCGGAAGCGCCCGTGCGGCAGCCCGTTGCGAAATTCTTCGAAGGGGATGTATTCGGCAGTGTCCTGCGTGTGGCTCTCAGACCCCATGCCGCATCCCTTCGGGTGGTAGGCCGTGCTGGGCTCGAAAACCAGCGGCCTGCGGATTATGGAGGCTCTGGCGAGGCACCTGCCTGGAGGTGCCCGGACATCAGCGCAAGACCGACGCGCGCCGCAGCGGGGTGACAGACCGCACGCCGCGCCTGCCGCAGCGGCCGTCACCCCGACCTCGCCCGCGCCGCTTGGCGGCCGCACACGCTTGGCGAAGTCCCGCGACGCGGGGCCTCAGCCTCGCGCCGGGAAGATGCTCTTCTTCACCAGCGCATGCACGCCCCAGTTGCCGTCGACCACCTGCGTGATGCCGAAGTCGACCGCGATGGACATCAGCGAGATCGCCTCGTCCTCGGAGAGGTTCTGCGTGGTCATCAGGAAGTGGCGCATCTTGTGATACGCGTCGCGCAGCGCCTTGTCGACCGAGGACTTCTTGTAGATCTCGTTCTGCGCGTCCGCGCCCAGCTCGGCCAGGTAGTTGGCGTAGCTGAAGCCGTGCAGCAGCCACTCGTCCTGCGTTTCCAGCAACGGGTACTTCAGTTCTGCCAACGGCGTGCCGGGCAGGCTGGCCTTCTTGTGCAGGATGAACTGGAAGGTGCCGGTCAGCGAACATTCGATCGCCGTGCCGCACAGCTCGGAGTCGCCCTGCGACGCATGCGGGTCACCGACCGAGAACATCGCGCCCGCCACGGCGACCGGGTAGTACAGCGTCGCGCCTTTGCCGATGCGCCAGTTGTCGATGTTGCCGCCGGTGTAGTTGGGCGGGATCGAGGTCACCAGCTCGGCCTCGGCCGGCGCCACGCCCATCGTGCCGAAGTGGGGCCGCACCGGGATGCGGATGTTCTGCAGCACGTTCTCGTTCTTGGTGATGGTCCGGTGGTCCACCGGCACGCCTGGATAGTCGATCGTCGGATGCACGACGCCGAACGGATCGGTCTGCGGCGTCCAGCGGAAGTTGTAGACCGCGCGGGCCCAGTTGCGTTCGCCGGTGGCGTCGACCTCGTAGATCGTCACCACCTCGCGCTTCTTCGGCTCGGTCAGCGTGTCGCCGTAGTGGAAGCCCCAGTTGGCCGCGGCGTTGCTGCCGAAGGTCTTGCCCTTGAAGCGGGGGTTGCCGCTCGGGCGCGGCACGCAGTCGATGATGCGCACTTCCAGGATGTCGCCCGGTTCCGCACCCTTGATGCGCACCGGCCCCGTGCACACGTGCACGCCCTGCCCGCCGCCGGCGCCCACCTTGGCGTCCATCGGCCCGACCCCGCGCCGGTTGATGCCCTTTCGCGTCGCGTCCCAATAGAAGACGCTTTCCGCGCCCGGGTCGCCCTTGACCATGCGTTCGGCGTCGTCGTTGGCATGGTGGGTCAGCGTTTCGATCGTCGCGTAGTCGCCCGACTCGACCTCGACCACCGGCTTGGCCGACTTGCTGAAGTAGCCCCACAGCACGGTGTTGGCGTTGGCGGGAATGAAGTAGTGGCTGGCCATGCCCTGGCCGGGCGTGGCGCTCTGCGCAAAGGCCCGAGGCGCCATCGACACCCCCAGCGCGCCGACCGACACGGCCCCGCCGCCGGCGACCATGGCATCACGCAGGAACGAGCGGCGCGCGGTCTTGAACTCTTCCTTGACGTCTTCTTCGGCTTCCGGTGTGACGCCGTGGACGCAGCCGGGCCCGCAGATGTGCTTGAGCATGGGTTCACTCCTCCTTGGTGGTTGACGACCGGCGCAGCCGCGCCGGCCTGGTCGCCAGTGTTCGACCGCTGGCCAGGTTTGGCCTTGTCGGAGGGCGCACAAAAACTTGTAGGCGTGCCGGCGGATACGCACGCGGGCGGGCGGGCGCATAGCATCCGCCGGGTCACCCGAGACTGCCGAACGGACCTGCATGCTGGACGACGTGCGACGTTTCTCGACCAACGCCTATCCCGAAGACTTGCGTGCCTCGGCCTGGGCGGACGTGCTGCTCATGGCACTGATCGGGCGCGCCACGGACACGCCTGCGTTGCCGCCGCTGGAAGGCTATGTGTCGTCGCGCACGTCGGCGCTTGGATCGGTGTTCATGACGTTGGCGTCCTCGCCGCAGGTCTGGACGCCGCATGCCGCGAGCGCGCTGCGTGCGGGCGGCGCCGTGCTGGTGCTGGCGCTGCTGGAAGGCCGGGCGCAGGTGACCGAAGGCGATGAATCGATCGCGCTGGCCGCCGGCGGCATGGTGGTGCTCGAACCGACGCGACGCTGGCGCGTGTTGCTCGAGACCGCGTTCCGCGCGGTGGTGGTCAAACTCGAATCGGCAAGTTTCCTCCGCCGACTGGTGCGCACCAGCGGGCAGGACCTGAACCAGATCTCGTCGCGCAGCGGTGTCGGCGCGGTGTGCATGAACCTGGTGCGTTCCGTCAGCGAAGAGCTCGACCGGCTTGCCGGGCCCGACCTGCTGCCCATCGAGGCGACGCTCAATGAACTGCTGGTCAGCTGCCTGTCGCACCGCGGCGCGCAGAAGACGGAAGACTCGACCTCGGTGCAGCTCGGCCATCTGCGGCGCGTCTGCCGCACCATCGAAGCGCGGCTCGGCGACGCGGAGCTGACGGTCGACCACATCGGCGAGCTGGAGGGCTTGTCGACGCGCTACGTGCAGAAGCTCTTCAAGGGCGGTTCCACCACTTTCGGCGAGTACCTGAAGGAGCGCCGGCTCGAGCGTTGCCGCATCGACCTGGCCAATCCGGCGCTGGCTCACTTCACCATCGCCGAGTTGTGCTTCCGCTCGGGCTTTGGCGATGCGGCCAACTTCAGCCGCGCCTTCACCGCTCGCTTCGGCGTCTCGCCCAAGGCCTATCGCGCCGCACCGCCCCAGCCTGGCGCTGCCCCAGCGCCGTTGCAGCGGGGCCGGCCAGACGACGGGGCATCGCGCAGACCGGTGAACGCGATGCCTGCGCCGGTGGCGACGCAGGACGACGAGGTGCGGCGCAGCGAATTCCAGCAGGTGCTGGGTGACCATGCACGCTATGTCGTCGCGCTGGCGCTGGCGCCGAAGCGGGCGGTGTCGTCACGGCCCACCGAGTCGGCGGGGGGCGATCTGCCGCACCACTACTACCTGCCCGTGTCCGACAAGACGGTGCACTGGGGTTACTTCAGCCGCCACCTGAAGCCGGTGATCTCGCTGCGCTCGGGTGACATCGTGACGATGGAGACGCTGACGCAGCACGCGTCGGACGACCACGAGCGCATGATCGCCGGCGACCCCGGCGCCGAGAGCGTGTTCCACTGGACGGCCCGGCAGAAGAACATCGACCGCCGCGGCGCAGGCCCGATGGACGCCAGCATCTTCGGGCGCGGCGCAGGCGAAGGCTTCGGCGTGCACGTCTGCACCGGCCCGGTGCTGGTCCACGACGCCGAGCCGGGCGACGTGCTGGAGGTGCGCATCCTGGACATCCGCACGCGCCCGAGCTGCCACGCGAAGCATCTCGGACGCGCGTTCGGCAGCAACGCTGCCGCGTGGTGGGGCTATCACTACCACGACCAACTCACCGAGCCGAAGAAGCGCGAGGTGGTCACGGTCTACGAAGTCCATGCGGCAGACGACGAGCCCTACGCGAAGGCGGTCTACAGCTTCCGCTGGACGCCGCAGACCGATCCCTTCGGCGTGGTGCATGCCACCATCGACTATCCCGGCGTCGTCGTCGACCCGACGACGGTCGATCGCCGGTACGGCGTCTTGGCCAAGGCGCATGTGCCCATTCGTCCGCACTTCGGCGTGCTGGCCGTCGCGCCGCGCGAGAGCGGCATGGTCGATTCGATCCCGCCGGCCTACTTCGGCGGCAACCTCGACAACTGGCGCGCGGGCAAGGGCGCCCGGCTGTACCTGCCGGTGTCGGTGGAAGGCGCGCTGTTCTCGGCCGGCGACCCGCACGCCTCCCAGGGCGATTCGGAGGTCTGCGGCACCGCCATCGAGTGTTCGCTGACCGGCGTGTTCCAGCTGGTGCTGCACAAGCGTCGTGATCTGGGGAACAGCTTCCTGGCCGACCTCAACTACCCGTTCCTGGAAACCGACGACGCCTGGGTACTGCAGGGATTCAGCTTTGCCAACCACCTGGCCGAACTGGGCACCAACGCGCAGACCGAGGTCTACAAGAAATCGTCGCTCGACCTGGCGATGCGTGACGCCTTCCGCAAGGCGCGTCGCTACCTGATGAAGGCGCACGAGCTCGACGAAGACGAGGCCGTCTCGCTGATCTCCGTGGCCGTGGACTTCGGCGTGACGCAGGTCGTCGATGGCAACTGGGGCGTGCACGCGGTCATCAAGAAAGCGATCTTTCCCGACTACGACGGGACCGTCGTCGCACCCTGAAACGGCCGCTGCAGCCGGCGTCGCAGGTGGTAGGCCGTGCTGGGCTCGAACCAGCGACCAAAGGATTATGAGTCCTCTGCTCTGACCAACTGAGCTAACGGCCCCCTGCGCGGGATTGTAGGCAGCGCTACTTCTGGCTCAGCGCGTTGCCGACCAGGCGCGCCGTGATGTCGACGATCTGGATCATGCGGTCGTAGGCCATGCGCGTCGGGCCGATGACGCCCAGCGTGCCGACCACGCGGCCGTCCACTTCGTAGGGCGCGGTCACCACCGACAGCTCCTCGAAGGGCACGACGCGGCTCTCGCCGCCGATGTAGATGCGCACGCCCTCGGCGCGGCTGCTCACGTCCAGCAGGCGCATCAGCTCGGTCTTGTGCTCGAACACGTCGAACAGCTTGCGCAAGGACCCCAGGTCGTTGCCCAGCGCCGGCACGTCCAGCAGGTTGCGCTCGCCGCTGACGATGACCTGGTCGCTGCTTTCGGCCAGCACTTCGGTGCCGGCCTGCACCGCCGCCTGCATCAGCGTGGCGATCTCGGTGCGCAGCGCTTCGATCTCGTGCTTCAGCCGCTCGCGCACCCCCTCGATGCTCAGGCCCGCGTAGTGCGTGTTCAGGTAGTTGGTGGCCTCGACCAGTTCGCCCTGCGCGTAGTCGCGCGCGGTGAAGATGACGCGGTTCTGCACGTCGCCGTCGGGCGCCACCAGGATCACCAGCACGCGCCGCTCGCCCAGGCGCAGGAACTCGATGTGGTGGAACACGCTGGCCTTGCGCGGCGCGGTGACCACGCCGACAAAGCTGCTCAGGCTGGACAGCAGGCTCGCCGCCTGCGTGATAACGCGCTGCGGCTGGTCGGGGTGCAGCTGTTCGCGCACCGCGGCGATGTCCGGCGGCACCTCGGCCAGGCTCACCGGCCGCGCGGTGAGCATGGTGTCGACGAAGAGCCGGTAGCCGCGGGCGGTGGGCACGCGGCCGGCGCTGGTGTGCGGGCTGGCGATCAGCCCCAGCTCCTCCAGGTCGGCCATCACGTTGCGGATGGTCGCCGGCGACAGCTCCAGCCCGCTGGCACGCGACAGCGTGCGCGAGCCCACCGGCTGGCCTTCGGCGATGTAACGCTCGACCAGGGTTTTCAGCAGGGTGCGGGCACGTTCGTCCAGCATGTTTTTCATTGTACGGACCCGCCCTGGCGGGCCACGCGACCGCACGGGCCCTATGGTGTAATGGTCCGCATGCCGATGCGTTTTCGTCATGCTGCGATCGTGGGCAAGTACCAGGCCCAAGGCATCAAGCCGCTGCTCGAGGACATCGCCGGCTTCCTGCTGCGCCTGGGGCTGGAGGTATCGCTCGACGCCGCCACCGCGCTCAACACCGGCATCACCGACCACGACGCGCTGTCGCCGGCCGAGATGGGCCGGCGCTGCGACCTGGCGGTGGTGGTCGGCGGCGACGGCACGATGCTCGGCATCGCGCGCGAGCTGGCGCGCCACAACCTGCCGCTGGTGGGCATCAACCAGGGGCGGCTGGGCTTCATCACCGACGTGCCGCTGTCCAACTACCGCGAGACGCTGCAGAGCATGGTGGCCGGCGACTACGAAGAAGAGCACCGCACGATGATCGAAGGCGGCGTCTGGCGCGACGGCGAGAAGATCTTCGACGGCCTGTCGCTCAACGAGGTGGTGGTCAGCCGCGGCGCCACCGCCAGCATGGTCGAGCTGCGCATCGACATCGGCGACGAGTTCGTCGCCAACCTGCGCGCCGACGGGCTGATCATCGCCTCGCCCACCGGCAGCACGGCCTATGCGCTGTCGGCCGGTGGGCCGATCATGCACCCCGGCATCAGCGGGCTGCTGGCGGTGCCGATCGCGTCGCACACGCTGTCCAACCGGCCGATCGTGCTGCCCGACCAGCAGGAGATCCGCGTCGAGGTGGTGGCCGGGCGCGACGCGTCGGCCAACTTCGACATGCAGAGCCTGGCCAGCCTGCTGCACGGCGACCAGGTGCGCGTGCGCCGCTCGGCGCACAAGGTGCGCTTCCTGCACCCGCGCGGCTGGAGCTACTACGCCACGCTGCGGCGCAAGCTGCGCTGGCACGAGGGCGTGGTGTGACCCCCCCCGTAGCGCCTTCGGCGCTACCCCCCAGGGGGGCGACGCCAGCGGACCGGCAAAGCCGGATCCGCGGCGCCTGCTGGGTGACGTCGCCAAGCATCTTCGCGTCGCGCCTCGACGTGGGGCATTGAGATGCTGCGCCGTCTAAGCTTGCGTGATGTGGTCATCGTCAGCCGGCTCGAGGTCGAACTCGAGGCCGGCTTCTCGGTGCTGACCGGCGAGACCGGCGCCGGCAAGTCCATCCTCATCGACGCGCTGCAGCTGGCGCTGGGCGGGCGCGGCGAGGCCGGCGTGGTGCGCGAGGGCTGCGCGCGCGCCGAGGTCACGGCCGAGTTCGACACGCCGCCGGCGCTGCACGCCTGGCTGGACGAGGCCGGCTTCGACACCGGCGACAGCTTGCTGTTGCGTCGCAGCATCGACGCGCAGGGCAAGAGCCGCGCCTGGGTCAACGGCAGCCCGGCCACCGTGGGCCAGCTGCGCGAGGCCGGCGAGCAGCTGGTCGACATTCACGGCCAGCACGCCTGGCAGAGCCTGACGCGGCCCGCCGCCGTGCGCGCGCTGCTGGACGAGCAGGCCGGTGCGGACACGACGGCGCTGTCGGCACTGTGGCAGGCCTGGAAGGCGGCCGAGGCCGCGCTGGCCGACGCCCAGGCGCGCGGCGAGACGTTGCAGCGCGAACGCGAGCGCCTGGCCTGGCAGATCGGCGAGATCGACAAGCTGGCGCCGGCCGCCGGCGAATGGGACGAGTTGAATGCCGAGCATCAGCGCCTGGCGCATGCGCAGTCGCTGCTCGACGGCGTGCGCGCGGCGCTGGACGCCGTCAGCGATGGCGAGCCGGCGGCCGACGCGCTGGCCGGCCGCGCCATCGATGCGCTGGACGAACTGACGCGCTACGACGCGCAGCTGGCGGCGGTGATCGACGTGCTGCAGGGTGCGCAAGCGCAGCTGCAGGACGCGGCGCACAGCCTGCACGCCTACCTGGGGCGCGGCGAACCCGACCCGGGCCGGCTGGCCGAGCTGGACACGCGCCTGTCGGCCTGGATGTCCCTGGCGCGGCGCTACCACCGCGCGCCGGCCGAGCTGCCGGCGCTGCTGGAAGGCTGGCAGCAGGAACTGCGCGGCCTGGACGCCGCGGCCGACCTGGACGCGCTGCAGGCGGCGCAGCAGCAGGCGCAGGCCGCCTGGCGCACCGAGGCGCAGCGCGTGGGCAAGCTGCGGCGCGCCGCGGCGCCCAAGCTGGCGGCCGCGGTGACACAGGCCATGCAGCAGCTGGGCATGGACGGCGGGCGCTTCGCGGTCGCGCTGCACCCGGTCGACGCGCCGCAGGCCTTCGGGCTGGAAAGCGTGGAATTCCAGGTCGCCGGCCATGCCGGCAGCAGCCCGCGGCCGCTGGCCAAGGTGGCCTCGGGCGGCGAGCTGTCGCGGCTGGCGCTGGCCATCGCCGTGAGCACGCGCCAGGCGCAAGCCACGGTGCCGACGCTGATCTTCGACGAGATCGACGCCGGCGTCGGCGGCAACGTGGCTTACCAGGTGGGCCGGCTGATGAAGCAGCTGGGCGGCACGAACCAGGTGCTGGCGGTGACGCACCTGGCGCAGGTGGCGGCCTGTGCCGACCATCACTTCGTGGTCTCCAAGAGCCTGCAGGGCGGCGCCACGCTCAGCGACGTGCAGCCGGTGACCGGCGAGGCGCGGGTCACCGAGGTGGCGCGCATGCTCGGCGACGAGCGCCTGGCCGGCACCAGCCGCGCGCATGCCGAGGCCATGCTCGGCGGCAGCGCCGAGGCGCCGAAGCCGGCGCGCACCGCACGGGGGAGCCGGTGAATACCGGCGAGCGGCCGGAGCGTCGCGCGGTACCGCGCGACACCGACGCCGGCGCCGCCGCGGGCTCGCCCGCGGACCGGCGCGAGGTGGTGCTGATCACCGGCATCTCCGGGTCGGGCAAGTCGGTGGCGCTGCACGCGCTGGAGGACGCCGGCTTCTTCTGCGTCGACAACCTGCCGCCGGAGATGCTGCGCGACTTCATCCGCCTGGAGCACGGCCGCTTCACGCGGCGCGTGGCCGTGGCGGTGGACGTGCGCAACGCCACGGCGCTGCCGCAGCTGGTGCCGCTGATCAACGAGCTGCAGCGCGAAGGCGTGCAGATCCGCTCGCTGTTCCTCGACGCCAGCACCGACGCGCTGCTGCGCCGCTTCTCCGAGACGCGGCGGCCGCACCCGCTGTCGTCCGCGGCGGGCGGCAGCGACGCCTCGCGCGTGCTCATCGACGCCATCGAGCTGGAGCGCGAGCTGCTGGCGGCGCTGCGCGAGGTGTCCACCGTGGTCGACACCAGCCAGCTGCGCCCGGCCCAGTTGCGCAGCTGGGTGCGCGACTTGGTCGACGCGCGCGGCTCGGCGCTGACGCTGGTCTTCGAATCCTTCGCCTTCAAGTACGGCGTGCCGCTGGACGCCGACTTCGTGTTCGACGTGCGCGTGCTGCCCAACCCGCACTACATCCGCGAGCTGCGCCCGCTGACCGGCCGCGACGCGCCGGTGGCCGCCTACCTGGAGGCGCAGCCCGACGTGCGCGAGATGCTCGAGCAGATCGAGACCTTCCTGCGGCGCTGGCTGGCCGCGTTCGAGGAAGACCAGCGCAGCTACCTGACGGTGGCCATCGGCTGCACCGGCGGACAGCACCGCTCGGTCTACATGAGCGAGATGCTGGTGCGGCGCTTTGCCGCCAGCGGCTCCGCGCTGGTGCGGCACCGCGAACTGGACGCGCGCGAATGATCTGCCGCCCGAGCCGCTGATGGCTGTCGCCGAGCGCATCGACGCGCTGCCGCTGTTCCCCCTGCAGTCGGTGCTGTTCCCCGGCGGGCAGCTGGCGCTGAAGATCTTCGAGACGCGCTACCTGGACCTGGTGGCCGATTGCCTGCGCCGGCAGCGGCCCTTCGGCGTGGTCTGCCTGCTGCAGGGCGGCGAGGTGCGCAGCGGCCCCGGGGCCGTGCGCTTCGAAGGCAGCGGCGTGCTGGCGCGGCTGGACGAGGTGGACGGCGAGCAGCCCGGCCTGCTGCACGCGCGCTGCAGCGGCACGCAGCGCTTCCGCCTGGACGGCCCGGCCACGCAGCAGGCCGACGGGCTGTGGCTCGGCGACGCCGAGCTGCTGCCCGACGACACGGTGACCGTGCCACAGGCGCAGTTCCTGCCCACGGTGCGTGCGCTGGCCAACGCCATCGCCACGCTGAAGTCGCAGGGCACCGAGCCCTTCCCGCTGCCGCACCGGCTGGACGACGCCGGCTGGGTGGCCAACCGCTGGTGCGAGATCCTGCCGATCCCGCTGGCCGCCAAACAGAAGCTGATGGAGCTGGACGATCCGCAGGTGCGCCTGCAGCTGGTGCACGAATACCTGCGCGGCAAGGGCGTGGTCGGGGCGTAGCAGCCTGGGCCGCCCCGGCGCGACGGCCGATTTCTGCCGCCCCGGCGCCCCGCGGCGCTCAGCCCTGCAGCAGCTTGCGCACCGGCGCCGGCAGGCCCATGCGCAGCGCCTGCGGCAGCTCCACCCAACGCCCGGCCGGCAGCTGTGCGCTCAGCGCGTTCAGCCGCCTGGCGGACAGGCGCGCGGGCAGTTGCCAGCGCCACGGCTGCAGGCTCCAGTCGAAGTGCGTCAGCGCGTGCTGGATGGCCGGCAGCGCCTCGCCGCGGCCCGGCCAGCCGGCCAGCAGGCGCTGCAGCGCGTCGGGCGTGTCGAACTCCGGCAGGCTCCACAGCCCCGCCCACACGCCGGGCGACGGGCGCTGCACCAGCCACAGGCGCTGGCCTTGAGCCAGCCACAGCAGCGCGTGCGCGCGCGTGCCGCGGCGCAGGCGCCGCGACTTCACCGGATAAGCCTCGGGACGGCCCTGGGCATGGGCCACGCACAGGTCGGCCAGCGGGCAGCGCGCGCAGTCCGGCTGGCGCGCCGTGCACAGCGTGGCGCCCAGGTCCATCAAGCCTTGGGTGTAGGGTCCGGCCTCGTGCTCGGGCACCAGCGCCTGGGCCCGCTGCCACAGCTCGCGCTCGTGCGCGGCCAGCGCCAGGTCGCCGTCGAAGCCGAGCGCACGGCTGAGCACGCGCTTGACGTTGCCGTCGAGGATGGCGACGCGCTCGCCGAAGCAGAACGCGGCGATCGCCGCGGCGGTGGAGCGCCCGATGCCCGGCAGTCGGGCCAGCGCCTCGCTGTTGCCGGGGAACACGCCGCCGTGCTCGCGCTGCACCACCTGCGCGCAGCGGTGCAGGTTCCGCGCGCGGCTGTAGTAGCCCAGGCCGCTCCACAGCGCCAGCACGTCGTCCAGCGGCGCGTCGGCCAGCGCCTGCAAGTCCGGGAAGCGCTGCAGGAAGCGCGTGTAGTAGTCGCGCACCGTGGCCACCTGCGTCTGCTGCAGCATGATCTCCGACAGCCACACGCGGTACGGGTCGCGCGTGTCTTGCCACGGCAGGCCCTGGCGGCCGAACTGCCGACGCCAGCGCAGCACGCGCTGCGCGATGTCCGGCGCAGGCGGCATCAGGATGCCTGGCTGCGCAACGGCAGTTCGTCGGCGTCTTCGCGCGCCGACGGCGCGGCGTGCGCGGCGGCCAGCGCCTGCTCGACCAGCGCGTCGAGCCGCCATTGCGCGCCGGCCAGGCGCTTGTCCTGCTGCTCGACCTCGGCGATGCGCTGTTCGAGCTCGCCCGCCGCGGACTGGATGCGCTGCAGCGCCTCGTGCCGGTGCGCGAAGGCCTGCCGGCGCTCGCGCAGCTGCTGGTCGATCTGCGTGCTGGCGGCCTTGCTCCACTGCTCGACCGCGCCGGCCGCGGTCTCGAACACCACCCGCAGCCTGGACAGCAGCAGGCGCTGGAACTGCTCGATCGCGCTTTCGCCCGACAGGCGCCAGGCCTGCAGCGGGCCGAGGTGGCGGCCGTAGCTGCGCTCGATCAGCGCCAGCTCTTCCAGCGGCGGCTCCCAGCGCGGCGCGTCGGCCAGCGTGAAAGCGAAGCCGAACTCGGCGTTCAGCTGCTGGTAGCTGGCCCGCAGCATCTGCTGGATCTCGTCGGCCTGCGCGCGCGCCGCCGCCAGTGCGGCGCGCAGCCGCTCGCACAGCGCGGCGAAAGCCTTGCGGGCGCCCAGCTGCAGCGCCGTGCCGGTCAGCTGCTCGCGCATCGCCGCCATCTCGTGGCGCAGCACGTCGCTGGACAGCGCGCCCAGCGCCTTGTGCACATGGCGCTGGTGCACGCTGCGCAGCGCCGACAGGCGCGCGTGGCAGCGCTCGAAGTCGCCCATCTCGGCGTCCAGACGGCCGAGCATCGCCCGCACCTTGGCCTGGCTCTTGCCGCGCAGGCCGCGAAGCTCGAGCATCTGCTCGGTGACATGACGCCGTCTTTCGGCCAGGCGGCGCGTGCTGCCCTGCCGCAGCGCCTGCAGCGTGGCGCCGGTGGCGCGCATCAGCAGCTCGCGCTGGCGCGGCAGCAGCTGCTGTGCCAGCGCGGCCTCCAGCGCGGGCAGGCCGCTGCGCTCCAGCGCGGCGGCGTCGCCGCCGATGCGTGCCGCCAGCGCGTCGCGCGCCGACAGCGGGTAAACACGCTCCAGCGGCATCTGCAAGGTTTGCGCGATCTTGCCGCGCTGCACCTCGAGCACCGCCGCCACGGCCGCCGGCGTCGACAGCGGGTCGTCCAGGATGTCGGTCTTGTTGAGCGCCACGAAGCGCTCCAGCGAGCCCTCGCACAGGTGCTCGTTCCAGAGGTCCAGGTCCGAACGCGACACGCCGGTATCGGCCGCCACCAGGAAGACGATGGCATGCGCCGCCGGCAGCAGGCCCAGCGTCAGCTCGGGTTCGGCGCCGACGGCGTTGAGCCCCGGCGTATCCACGACCACCAGGCCGCGCTGCAGCAGCGGATGTGGATAGTTGACCAGCGCATGCCGCCAGGCCGGCACCTCGACGCTGCCGTCTTCCAGCCGCGGCGGGTTGTCCTGCGGCCGGCTGTCGTTCCAGAAGCCCAGCGACGCCGCCACCACGGTGCTCACGCGCCGCGTCTGCGTGACCAGGCTCAGCGCCTCGGCCAGGCCGTCGGGATGGCGCGGGTCCAGGCTCAGCCGCTGCCAGGCCTCGGGCTGCGCGCGCCATTCGGCGATGGTGGTGTCGCCCAGGCGCGATTCGATGGGCAGCAAGGCCAGCTCGGCCGGGTGGCCGGCGTGGTACTGCAGTTCCACCGGGCACATGGTCGTGCGCCCGGGCGTGGCCGGCAGCACGCGCCGGCCGGCGTCGGCGAAGAACATCGCGTTGAGCAGCTCCGACTTGCCGCGCGACACCTCGGCCACGCAGGCCAGCACCAGCTTGTCGGCCTGCAGCTTGCGCTGCAGCACATCGATGGCTGCGCTGCTGGCGGCATCGCCCAGTTCCTGCTCGGCCAGGAACTGCGCCAGCGCGCGCACGCGCCGGTCCAGCGCGTGCCGCCAGGCCGCGAGTGCGTCGAATTGGTCAGCCAGGGAGTGGTTCATGGGCACGCAGTTGGCGGCGCCGAAGGGCGTGGCGAGGCATGCTAATGCAGGGGTTCGCAGCCCGACCGGCGGCGAAACATCTGCTGACAACAAGCTTCGTGCAGCTTTGCGCAGAGTCGCTAACGCCGCTGGCAGACGGCGCAGAAATAGGTGGAACGCTGGGCCTGCACGATGCGCCGCAACGGCGCCCCGCAGCGCGGGCAGGGCTGGCCTTCGCGCCCGTAGACCTGCGCCTCGGACTGGAACGCGCCGGCCATGCCGTGGGCGTCGCTGAAGTCGCGCAGCGTCGAGCCGCCGAGTTCCAGCGCGCGCGCCAGCGTCTCGCGCAAGGCCGCCAGCAGGCGTTCGGCGCGCGGCAGGCTGATGCGATCGCTGCGCGTGCGCGGGTCGATGCCGGCACGGAACAGCGCCTCGCACGCATAGATGTTGCCGGCGCCCACCACCACCTGTCCGCCCAGCAGCAAGCTCTTGATGGCCACCTTGCGGCCGCGCAGCGCCGCATGCAGCACGCGCGGCGTCAGCGCCGCATCGAAAGGCTCGGCGCCGAGCCGCGCCAGCAGCGTGGCCGCCGGGTCGGCGTCCAGCGCGCGGCACCACAGCACCGCGCCGAAGCGGCGCGGGTCGGTCAGGCGCAGCAGGCCTTGCGTGGTGCCGAGGTCGAAATGGGCGTGAGGCCCCGGCTCGGAGGCGGCGTCCTGCAGCGCCAGCGAGCCCGACATGCCCAGATGCAGCAGCAGCCCGCCGTCCACGCCGGCCGGACCGGCCGCAGCGGCAGCGTCGCGCTGCAACGGCAGCCACAGGTACTTGCCGCGCCGCGTGGTCTCGCCCAGCCGCGAGCCGACCAGCGCCTGCGGCGCGATGCCCAGCGGCCAGCGCAAGGGCTTGCCGCAGCGCACCGACAGCACGCGCGCGCCGTGCAGGCGCGCGGCGATGCTGCGCCTGGTGACCTCGACCTCGGGCAGCTCCGGCATCGGCCCATTATGGGAGAATGAATTCGCATCCTCTGGAGAGCTGATGACCGTCTCGAGCCTGCGGCGCTCCGCCGCATGCCGCTGGGCCGCAAGCGCGGCCCTCGTGCTTTTCTGCCTCGGTGCGCACGCACAACAGGCCGCCCCCGCCGCCTCAGGCGACGCCACCGCGCAGGCCAAGCCGCCGGTCCTGAATTCCAACCTGGACGCGCCGCTGTTCTACCAGCTGCTCATCGGCGAGATCGAGCTCAGCGACGGCCAGGCCGGCAACGCCTACCAGATCATGCTGGACGCGGCGCGGCGCGGCCGCGACGAGCAACTGTTCCGCCGGGCCACCGAGATCGCGCTGCAGGCGCGCGCCGGCGAACAGGCGCTGGCGGCCACGCGCGCCTGGCGCACCGCGCACCCCCAGTCGCTGGAGGCGATCCGCCTGCAGCTGCAGATCCTGCTGTCGCTGAACCGCCTGAACGAGCTGGGCGAACCGCTGCACGCGCTGCTGACGGCCACGCCGGTCGCGGAGCGCCCGGCGGTCATCGGCGCGCTGCCGCGCTTTCTGCAGCGCGCCGCCGACAAGCGCCAGGCAGCGACGCTGCTCGAGGAGGTGCTGCAACCCTACGTCGCCGATGCAAGCACGCGCGCCGCCGCGCAGGCGGCGATCGGGCGGGCCTGGCTGGCCGCCGGCGACGCGGAGCGCGCGCTGGCGCTGGCGCGCCGCATCCAGTTGGAAGACCCGATGTCCAGCGCCGGGCCGGTGCTGGCCCTGGAGCTGATGCCCACGCGGCCGGAAGCCGAGTCCCTGGTCGTCGCCTACCTGCGAGTGCCGAATGCCGAGATCGACGTGCGCCGTGCCTATGCCGGCACGCTGGTCACGCTGCAGCGCTACGCCGAGGCGATCGCCCAGCTCGAGGCCGTCACGCGCCAGCAGCCGGACCTGGCCGGCCCCTGGCTCACGCTCGGCGCCCTGCAGCTGGAGATGCGGCAGACCCAGGCCGCCGAGGCCTCGCTGCAGCGCTACGTGCAGCTGGCGCAGGCCCAGCCGGGCGGCGCGTCGCCCGCGAACACGGACGACGACGATGACGACGAGGCCAGTCCCGGCGCCGGCGCCGGCGTGTCCGGCCAGGGGCTGACGCAGGCCTGGCTGCTGCTGGCGCAGGCCGCCGAGCAGCGCGGCGACTATGCCGCGGCCGAGGCCTGGCTGGCGCGCATCGACAACCCGCAGCGCGCGCTGGAGGTGCAGACGCGGCGCGCGATGTTGCTGGCGCGGCAGGGCCGCGTGGCCCAGGCGCGCGAACTGCTGCGCAGCCTGCCCGAGCGCAACGTCGCCGACGCCCGCGCCAAGCTGATCGCCGAAGCGCAGGTGCTGCGCGAAGTCAAGCAGTGGGGCGAGGCCTACGCGGTGCTGCAAGGCGCCAGCCAGCGCTTCCCCGACGACGTCGACCTGATGTACGAGCAGGCGATGATGGCCGAGAAGGTCGGCCAGCTCGACGCCATGGAGGCGCTGCTGCGCCGCGTGATCGCGCTGAAGCCCGACCACGCCCATGCCTACAACGCGCTGGGCTATTCGCTGGCCGATCGCAACCTGCGCCTGCCCGAAGCCAAGGGGCTGATCGCGCGCGCGCTGGAGCTGACCCCCGGCGACCCGTTCATCACCGACAGCCTGGGCTGGGTGGAGTTCCGCCTGGGCAACCGCGACGAGGCGCTGCGGCTGCTGCGCCAGGCCTACAAGGCGCGGCCCGACGCCGAAATCGGCGCCCACCTCGGCGAGGTGCTGTGGGCCATGGGCCGGCGCGACGAGGCGCGGCAGGTCTGGGCCGAGGTCGCCAGCCGCGATGCCGCCAACGACGTGCTGCGCGAAACCATGGTGCGGCTGAAGGCGCAGTAGTGCGGCGCCGCGTCCTGCTGCCGGCGCTGCTGCTGGCCGGCTGCGCGTCGGTGCCGGCGCCGCAGGGCGGCAGCAGCGTGTCGGGGCGCCTGTCCGTGCAGGTCGACGCCACCGCGGAGCGCCCGGCCCAGTCGCTCAGCGCGAGCTTCGACCTGCAGGGCAGCGCCGAGCGCGGCGAGTTGCGCCTGGGCACGCCGCTGGGCACGACGCTGGCGCTGGCGTCGTGGTCCCCCGACGAGGCGCGGCTGGCCACGCCGCAGGGCGAGCGCCGCTTCGCCAACCTCGAAGGGCTGTCGCGCGAGGTCTTCGGCGAGGCGCTGCCGCTGCGCGCGCTGCCCGACTGGCTGCGAGGCCGCCCGTGGGCGGGGGCGGCCGAGCCCGCCCGGCCGCTGCCGACCGGCCCGGGGTTCATGCAGCTCGGCTGGACCCTCGACCTGGCGCGCTTCGACGATGGCCTGCTGCAGGCCTGGCGCGCCGGCCCGCCCGCGGTGCGCCTGCGCGCGCAGGTGGACGCGGCGCCATGAGCGCGCACGCCCGCGCCCGGGCGCTCGGCACACGGCACGTCGCGCGGAGGCCCCGGTGAGCCTGCACGCCCTGCTCGACGTGCCGGCGCCGGCCAAGCTGAACCTGTTCCTGCACGTCGTCGGGCGCCGTGCCGACGGCTACCACCTGTTGCAGTCGGTGTTCGTGCTGATCGACTGGTGCGACCGGCTGCACTTCGAGCTGCGCGGGGACGGCGCGCTGGCCCGCCACGATCTGGGCGTGGCGTTGCCGGCCGACGACCTGTGCCTGCGCGCCGCGCGGGCGCTGCAGCAGCAGTCGGGCACCTCGCTCGGCGCCGACATCTCCGTCGACAAGCAGCTGCCGTGGGGCGCCGGCCTGGGTGGCGGCAGCTCCGACGCGGCGAGCACACTGCTGGCGCTGAACCGGCTGTGGGGGCTGCGCTGGCCGCGCGAGCGGCTGCTGGGCCTGGGCGCCACGCTGGGCGCCGACGTGCCCTTTTTCATCGGCGGGGACCACGCCTTCGTCGAAGGCATCGGCGAGAAGCTCACGCCGCTGGCGCTGCCGGCGCAGCGTTTCGTCGTCGTCAAGCCGGCCGCGTCCCTCGCCACGGCAGAGATCTTCGGCAGCCCCGACCTGACCCGGGACACCGAGCCTGTTATACTCACGGGCTCTCTTGCGAGCGCCGAGTTTGGCCGCAACGACCTGCAGCCAGTGGCTGAAGCGCGCTGTCCCGAGGTACGGGCGGCGGCGGAGTGGCTGAAGGGCCGCTTCGGCAACAGCCGGATGACAGGTTCGGGCAGCGCGGTGTTTGCAAGGGTCGGCATCGAAGAATCGTCCTTGGCGGCATGGCCGGCGCAGTCTCTGCCCGGCCCCTGGGTGGTTCGGAGTTGCCGCAGCCTGGACCATCACCCGTTGCGGGGCTGGGCCGGCTGAGAACGGTTGGAGGGCACGGCGCGAGCCGGGTCCTGTGTAGGGGAGTCGCCAAGTTGGTTAAGGCATCGGATTTTGATTCCGACATGCGAGGGTTCGAGTCCTTCCTCCCCTGCCAAACACAGTCTTCGACCGCCGGGCGGTGACCCAGGATTGACCGAGGCAGCGCCTCGAACGCGACGAAAGAGGACCAGGTGCTGTTCAACACCGTGCTGTTTACCGGCAATGCCAATCCGGTGCTGGCGCGCGAGATCGCGTCGCAGCTGGGGGTGGAACTGGGCCACGCGCTGGTCGGCCGCTTCTCCGACGGCGAGGTGCGGGTCGAGGTGCAGCAGAACGTGCGCGCGCGCGACGTCTTCGTCATCCAGCCGACCTGCGCGCCGACCAACGAGAACCTGATGGAGCTGTGCATCCTGGTGGATGCACTCAAGCGCGCCAGCGCGCGGCGCATCACCGCGGTGGTGCCCTACTTCGGCTACGCGCGGCAGGACCGCCGGCCGCGCTCGACGCGCGTGCCGATCAGCGCCAAGGTGGTGGCCAACATGATGCAGAGCGTCGGCGTCGAGCGCTTGCTGACGATGGACCTGCACGCCGACCAGATCCAGGGCTTCTTCGACATCCCGGTGGACAACATCTACGCGTCGCCGGTGCTGCTGTCGGACCTGAAGAGCAAGAACTATCCGAACCTGGTGGTGGTGTCACCCGACGTCGGCGGCGTGGTGCGCGCGCGCGCGCTGGCCAAGCAGCTGGGCTGCGACCTGGCGATCATCGACAAGCGGCGCGCCAACCCGAACGAGTCCGAGGTGATGCACGTCATCGGCGACATCGACGGCCGCAACTGCGTGATCATGGACGACATGATCGACACCGCCGGCACGCTGGTCGCCGCGGCCGAGGTGCTGAAGCAGCGCGGAGCCAAGCGCGTCTTCGCCTATTGCACGCACCCGGTGTTCTCGGGGCCGGCGATCGACCGCATCCGCGAATCGCAGATGGACGAGGTGGTGGTCACCAACACCATTCCGCTCAACGACCGGGCCAAGGACAGCAAGAACATCCGGCAGCTGTCGGTGGCCTTCCTGTTCGCCGAGACTATCCGGCGCATCAGCGACGGCGAGTCGGTGACCTCGCTGTTCGCGGAGCAGAACAACAACTTCTAGGTGAAAGAGCGGGCTCGCATTGCGAGCCCTTTTGGGTGGCGGGCCTTCGGCCCGTCTTTTTGGGCGCCTGGTCGCGGGCGCCGTTCATTGGAGTGACACATGAAGTTCGTCGCATTCGAGCGTACGCAGCAGGGGACCGGAGCGAGCCGCCGCCTGCGCGCCGCCAACAAGGTGCCCGGCATCGTCTACGGGGCCGGCACGCCGGCCATGATCGAGCTGGACCACAACGCGCTGTTTTACGCGCTGAAGAAGGAAGCCTTCCATTCTTCGATCCTGGAGATGGAGCTGTCGGGCAACGTGCAGAAGGTGCTGCTGCGCGACTACCAGATGCATCCGTGGAAGCAGATCATCCTGCACATCGACTTCCAGCGCGTCGACGAAACCACCCGGCTGCACAAGAAGGTGCCGCTGCACTTCGTGAACGAGGAGAACTCGGTCGCCGTCAAGACCGACAAGTGCCTGGTCAACCACGTGCAGACCGAGCTCGAGGTCGAGTGCCTGGCCTCGCAGCTGCCCGAGTTCATCACCATCGACCTGGGCCACCTGGTCAAGGGCCAATCGATCCACGTCAACGAGCTGAAGCTGCCGGCCGGCATCAAGGCGGTGAAGCACGGCTCGCTCAACCCGGTGATCGTCTCGGCCAACCCGCCGCGCGAGGAAGAAGAAGCCGCGGCTGCCGCTCCGGTGGTGGCCGCCGCCCCGGCGCCGACCAAGGCGAAGAAGAGCGAGAAGCAGAACAAGAAGTGACCCGGCCTCCGCTGGCGCCAAGCCCCGCCGCCGGCGGGGCTTTTGCTTTTGGGGCCGCCCTAGAATTCCGCCACGCAAAGACACGGGACTGCGCATGATCCGCCTGCTGGTCGGCCTGGGCAACCCGGGCCCGGAATACGAAGCCACGCGCCACAACGCCGGCTTCTGGTGGCTGGATGCGGCGGCGCGCAAGCTCGGCGTGACGCTGGCGCCGCAGCGCAGCTACTTCGGGCTGGCCGCCAAGGCCAGCACGCCGCAGGGCCCGGTGTGGCTGCTGCAGCCGATGACCTACATGAACCTGTCCGGCAAGTCGGTGGCCTCGCTGGCCCGCTTCTTCAAGCTGCCGCCGCAGGAGATCCTGGTCGCGCACGACGAACTGGACCTGATGCCCGGGCAGGTGAAGATCAAGTTCGGCGGCGGGCATGCCGGCCACAACGGCCTGCGCGACATCCATGCGCAGCTGGGCTCGGCCGACTACTGGCGGCTGCGCCTGGGCATCGGCCACCCGGGCGTCAAGGCCGAGGTCGTCGACTATGTGCTGCGCAAGCCGGCGCCGGAGCAGCGCGAGCTGATCGAGCAGACCGTGGCCCGCTCCGTCGACGCGCTGGACCTGCTGCTGGCCGGTGACATGGAGCGCGCGATGATGAAGGTGCACGCCAAGCCGCCGCGGCCCAAGCCCGCGGCCGCTGCGGTGCCCGATGGCGAGGCCGCGCGGTGAAATTCTGGGCTGGCGTCGCCGCGCTGCTGCCGCTGCTGCTGGGCCAGGCCGCCGTGGCCCAGACCGTCTACCGCTGCGGGCCGGACGGCCGCAGCTACTCGCAGGCGCCCTGCGCCGACGGCAAGCCGGTGGCGGTGGACGACACGCGCTCGGCCACCCAGCAGCAGGCGGCGCGGGAGGTGGCGGCGGGCGATGCCGCGCGGGCACGCGGGCTGGCCGACGAGCGGCGTCAGCGCGAAGCCGACGCGCCGCGCCAGGCGGCGGGCTTCATGACCGCCCCGGCGCCGCCCGCGTCGGCCCCGGCGCACAAGACCAGGAAGTCGAAGAAGCCCAAGGCCGCCGCGGCGCCGAAGGACTTCACCGCGACGTCGCCCACCCCGGCGAAGGCCGCTTCATCCAAGCGCTGAGCCGTCGGTGTCGGCCGGCGCCGGCTGCGTGAGGCGCAGGTACTTGGCCCACAGCTGCTCGCGGCTTTCGCGATGCTGCGGGTCAGCGGGAATGCAGGCCACCGGGCACAGCTGCACGCATTGCGGCTCGTCGAAGTGCCCCACGCATTCGGTGCACTTTTGCGGGTCGATGCGGTAGAACTCCGCGCCCATCGAGATGGCCTCGTTTGGGCATTCGGGCTCGCAGACGTCGCAGTTGATGCACTCGTCCGTGATCAGCAAGGCCATGTCAGGTCTCGGGCTGGCTGACCCGTTCCTCCAGCCGCTTCAGCACCGAGGGGGCCACGAACTTGGAAACATCACCGCCCAGCATGGCGATCTCGCGCACGAAGGTGCCGCTGATGAACTGGTATTGGTCCGACGGCGTCAGGAACAGCGTCTCCACCTCCGGCATCAGCTGGCGGTTCATGCCGGCCATCTGGAACTCGTAGTCGAAGTCGCTCATCGCCCGCAGGCCGCGCACCACGACATCGCCGCCGGCACCGACGACGAAGTCGCGCAGCAGGCCGCGGAACGGGATGACCTCGACGTTCGGATAGGGCGAGGCGATCTCGGTGGCCATGTCCAGCCGCTCGGCAATGGTGAACATCGTGCGCTTGTGGTGCCCCACTGCCACCGCCAGGATCAGCCGGTCGAACAGATGCGCGGCGCGGCGCATCAGGTCCTCGTGGCCCAGGGTCATCGGGTCGAAGGTGCCGGGATAGACGGCGGTGAGCGGGGTCGCGGTGGTCATTCGGGGCTCCTGTGCACGCTGGGGCCGTGGTCGGCGGGAGTGTAGCCGCCGCTTGCGCGTTGCAGCAGATGGAAGTGCACGGCGCCCGCGCGGCCTTGCCTAAACACGCGCCAGCCTTCGGGCGGCGCGATCAGGGCTTGGGGCGATTCCAGGTAGATCAGGCCGCGCCCGGTAGCCAGCCGCCCGGCCAGCGGCAGCGCGCGTGCCGCCAGGTCTGAGTCAAATGGCGGATCCAGCAGCACCAGGTCGAAGCCGCCGGCCGGCGCGCGGGCCATCCAGGCGATGGCGTCGGCGCGCTCGATGCGCAGTTGCTCGGCGTGCAGCCGCAGGCGGCTCGCTTGCAGGCTGCGCACCAGCTCGGCGTCCTGCTCCAGCAGCAGCACCTCGGCGGCGCCGCGCGACGCGGCCTCGAAGCCCAGCGCGCCGCTGCCGGCAAAGGCGTCCAGGCAGCGCCAGCCGGTCAGATCCTGCCCCAGCCAGTTGAACAGCGTCTCGCGCACGCGGTCGGGCGTCGGCCGCAGCCCGGCCTTGTCGGCCACCGGCAGCTTGCTGCGCTTCCACAGCCCGCCGACGATGCGCACCTCGTGCGCGGCGGCCTTCAAGTGCGCACCGGAATGCCGTCGTGCGCCAGCAGGGCCTTGGCCTGCGCGACCGTGAACTCGCCGTAGTGGAAGATGCTGGCCGCCAGCACGGCGTCGGCGCCGCCCAGGCGGATGCCCTCCGACAAATGCTGCAGCGCGCCGACCCCACCCGAGGCGATCACCGGCACCGGCACCGCGTCGCTGACGGCCCGCGTCAGCTTCAGGTCGAAGCCGCTCTTGGTGCCGTCGCGGTCCATGCTGGTCAGCAGGATCTCGCCGGCGCCCATCTGTGCCATGCGCGTCGCCCAGGCCACGGCGTCCAGGCCGGTGTTCTTGCGCCCGCCGTGGGTGTAGACGTCCCAGCCATCGCCGGCGGGGCGGGCCTTGGCGTCGATGGCGACGACGATGCACTGCGCGCCGTACTTGTCGCTGGCCTCGCGGATGACCTGCGGGTCGGCCACCGCCGCCGAGTTGAAGCTCACCTTGTCGGCGCCGGCATTGAGCAGCCGGCGCACGTCGGCCACGCTGCGCACGCCGCCGCCGACGGTCAGCGGAATGAAGACCTGCGACGCCACCGCCTCGATGATGTGCAGGATCAGGTCGCGGTCGTCGCTGGTGGCGGTGATGTCCAGGAAGGTCAGCTCGTCGGCGCCCTGGTCGTTGTAGCGCGCGGCGATCTCCACCGGATCGCCGGCGTCGCGCAGCTCGACGAAGTTGACGCCCTTGACGACGCGACCGCCGGTCACGTCCAGGCAAGGAATGATGCGCTTCGCAAGCATTAAGGCTTGCCCTCGTGATTCCCAAGCATCAAGGCTTGCCCTCGTGGTGCGCCGGCATCGGCGCTCAGCCGGCGCCCAGCTCGTCGGCCCGCGCCTGCGCGGCGGCGAAGTCGAGCGAGCCGCTGTAGATGCTGCGCCCGCAGATCACCGCCTCGATGCCGTCGGATTCGACCGCGCAGAGCTTCTCGATGTCGGCCATGTCGGACAGCCCGCCCGAGGCGATGACCGGGATGCTCAGCGCCTGCGCCAGCTTCACCGTGGCATCGATGTTGACGCCGGTGAGCATGCCGTCGCGGCCGATGTCGGTATAGATGATCGCTTCGACGCCGTAGTCCTCGAACTTCTTCGCCAGGTCGATGACCTCGTGGCCGGTGAGCTTGCTCCAGCCGTCGGTGGCCACCTTGCCTTCCTTGGCGTCCAGCCCGACGATGATGTGGCCGCCGAAGGCGCTGCACGCGTCCTTCAGGAAGCCCGGGCTCTTGACCGCGGCGGTGCCGATGATCACGTAGCTGATGCCGTCGTCCAGGTAGCGCTCGATCGTGTCCAGGTCGCGGATGCCGCCACCCAGCTGCACCGGGATCTCGTCGCCCACCGCGCGCAGGATGCTCTTGATCGCCGGCTCGTTGACCGGCTTGCCGGCGAAGGCGCCGTTCAGGTCCACCAGGTGCAGGCGCCTGGCGCCGGCGTCGATCCAGCGGCGCGCCATCGCGGCCGGGTCGTCGCCGAAGGTGGTGGAGGACTTCATGTCGCCTTGCTGCAGGCGCACGCATTTGCCGTCCTTGAGATCGATGGCCGGTATCAGCAACATGGGGTCAGGGCTTCCAGAGCAGGAAGTTGCGGTACAGCGCGAGGCCGAGGTCGGCGCTCTTTTCCGGGTGGAACTGGGTGGCGAAAATATTATCGCGGGCGATGGCGCTGGTAAAGCTGGCGCCGTAGTCGGTGCGCCCCGCGGTATCGCGCGCGTCGCTGGGCTGCACATGGTAGCTGTGCAGGAAATAGAAGTACGCCCCGTCGGGGATGCCTTGCCAGACCGGGTGCGCGCGCCCTTCGTGCAGCTGCTGGTGCACGCGGTTCCAGCCCATCTGCGGCAGCTTGTAGCGGCTGCCGTCCGGCTGCCGCTGGCCGTCGAGCCGGAAGCGCAGCACGCGCCCGGGCACCAGCCCCAGCCCCGGCGTGTCCTGCTCCTCGCTGTGGTCGAGCAGCATCTGCATGCCCACGCACACGCCGAACAGCGGCTTGCAGCGCGCCGCCTCCAGCACCGCCTCGGTCAGGCCGCCATCGTGCAGCGCGCGCATGCAGTCGCGCATGGCGCCCTGCCCCGGCAGCACGACGCGCTCGGCCGCCCGCACCTCGTCGGCGCGGCTCGTCACGCGCACCTCGACGGCGCTGTCGCGCGCGGCATGCATCACCGCCTGCGACACCGAGCGCAGGTTGCCCATGCCGTGGTCCACCACCGCCACCAGCCGCGCCATGTCCGGTCCTACAGGCTGCCCTTGGTGGACGGCACCACGCCGGCCGAGCGCGGATCGGGCGTCAGCGCCATGCGCAGCGCGCGCGCAAAGGCCTTGAAGATCGTCTCGCACTGGTGGTGTGCGTTGTCGCCCTTCAGATTGTCGATGTGCAGCGTGACCCCCGCGTGGTTGGCGAAGCCCTGGAAGAACTCATAGGCCAGCTGCGTGTCGAAGCCGCCGATCATGCCGGCCTTGAAGGCCACGTCCATGTGCAGCCCCGGGCGCCCGGAAAAGTCGACGACGACGCGCGACAGCGCCTCGTCCAGCGGCACGTAGGCGTGGCCGTAGCGCGTGATGCCCTTCTTGTCGCCCACGGCTTGCGCCACCGCCATGCCGAGCGTGATGCCCACGTCTTCCACCGTGTGGTGGCCGTCGATGTGCAGGTCGCCCTTGGCCTCGATCTCCAGGTCGATCAGCCCGTGGCGGGCGATCTGGTCGAGCATGTGGTCGAAGAAGCCGATGCCGGTGGCCAGCGCCGCCTGGCCGCTGCCGTCCAGGTCGACGCGGGCGCGGATCTGCGTTTCCTTGGTGTCGCGGCGGATGTCGGCGGTGCGCTTCACAGGCTGGCCTCCAGGGCCTGGATCATGGCGTCGTTCTCCTCGGGGCTGCCGACGGTCAGGCGCAGGCAGTGGGCCAGCAGCGGGTGCAGGCCGGCGATGTGCTTGACCAGCACGCCGCGGGCCTTCATGCCCTCGAAGGCCCGCGCGCCGTCGGGCACGCGCACCAGGATCATGTTGGCCTCGCTGGGGAAGGCGCGCACACCGGGCAGCCGCGCCAGCGCGGCCTGCAGCCGCTGGCGCTCGGCGCGCAGCAGCGCCGCCTGGCGCGCATATTCGTCGGCATGCTGCAGCGCGAACAGCGTGGCCTCAGCGTTCAGTGCGCTGATGTTGTAGGGCGGGCGCACCTTGTCGATCTCGTCGATCAGCGCCGCGCGGCCGCACAGGTAGCCCAGGCGCACGCCGGCCAGGCCGAACTTGCTGAGCGTGCGCATGACCAGCACGTGCTCGTGCTGCGCCAGCCTGGGCAGCCAGCTGCGCGACGAAAAGGGCTGGTAGGCCTCGTCGAACACCACCAGCCCCTGCTGCCGGCCCACCGCGGCGACCACGCGCTCGACGATGCCTTCGTCGAACAGGTTCGCGGTGGGGTTGTTGGGATAGGCGATGTAGGTCAGCGCCGGGCGGTGCTGCTCGATGGCTGCCAGCATCGCCCCCTCGTCCAGCTCGAAGTCCGGGGTGAGCGGCACGCCGACGAAGCGCAGGCCGCGCAGCTGCGCCGACATCTGGTACATCACGAAGCCGGGCTGCGGCGCCAGCAGCGTGGCACCGGGCACGTCGCAGGCCACGCTGAGCATGTCGATCAGCTCGTCGGAGCCGTTGCCCAGCATCAGCTTGCAGCCGGCCGGCAGGTCCACGAACTGGCTCAGCGCCGCCACCACCTCGGCCGTGCTCTGCACCGGATAGCGGTTGATGGCGACACGGCCCAGCCGCTCGCCCAGTTCGCGCTGCAGCGCTTCGGGCAGGCGGAAGGGGTTCTCCATCGCGTCCAGCTTGATCAGCCCGCGGCTGTCCTGGATGGCGTAGGCGTGCATCGACTTGACGTCCTGGCGGATCGTCTGCTGGATGCGTTGGGCGAGCGGTGTCATGCGTCTAGGGGCCAGGCGGATTGAATCATGAAGCGCCGTCAGTCGCTCCGTCCAGGCGCATCTCGGCGGCGCGCGCGTGCGCCTGCAGGCCTTCGCCATGGGCCAGCTCGGCGGCGATCGGACCCAGCACCTGCGCACCGCGCCGGCTGACCTCGATCAGGCTGCTGCGCTTGACGAAGTCGTACACCCCCAGCGGCGAGCTGAAGCGCGCCGTGCCGGAGGTCGGCAGCACGTGGTTCGGCCCGGCGCAGTAGTCGCCCAGGCTTTCGCTGGTGAAGGCGCCGAGGAAGATCGCGCCGGCATGGCGCAGCAGCGGCTCCCAGGCCTCGGGCGCCTGCGAGCTGATTTCCAGATGCTCGGGCGCGATGCGGTTGCTGATGTCGCAGGCCTCTTGCATGCTGCGCGTCAGGATCAGCGCGCCGCGGCCTTCCAGCGACGCGCGGATCACCGCTTGCCGCGGCATCTGCGGCAGCAGCCGCTCGATGGCCGCGCGCACCGCGGCAAGGTAGGCCGCATCGGGGCACAGCAGGATGCTCTGCGCCAGCTCGTCGTGCTCGGCCTGGCTGAACAGGTCCATCGCCACCCAGTCGGGCGGCGTGCTGCCGTCGGCCAGCACCAGGATCTCGCTGGGGCCGGCGATCATGTCGATGCCCACCTGGCCGAAGACGTGTTTCTTGGCGCTGGCCACGTAGGCGTTGCCCGGGCCGGTGATCTTGTCGACGCGCGGAATGGTCTGCGTGCCGTAGGCCAGCGCGCCCACGGCCTGCGCGCCGCCGATGGTGAAGGCGCGGCTGACGCCGGCCACCGCCGCCGCCGCCAGCACCAGGTCGTTGCGCTCGCCCACTGCAGCGGTGGCGCCGCCGCTGCCGCCGGTGGCGACGCTGCCGCGCACCGGCGTGGGCACCACCATGATGATCTCGGCCACGCCGGCCACGTGCGCTGGCACGGCGTTCATGATCAGGCTGGACGGATAGGCCGCCTTGCCGCCGGGCACGTAGATGCCCACCCGGTCCAGCGGCGTGACCTTCTGGCCGAGCAGCGTGCCGTCGGCATCGCGGTAGCTCCAGCTGCGGCAGCAGGCGTCGCGCTGGCGCTCGTGGTAGCTGCGCACGCGCGCCGCGGCCTGCTCCAGCGCCGCGCGCTGCGCCGGCGTGATGCGCTGCAGCGCGGCGCGCAGCTCGTCGGGGCCGATCTCCAGCGCGGCCATGCTGGCGGCCTGCAGGCCGTCGAAGCGCGCGGTCAGCGCCAGCACCGCGGCGTCGCCCCGCGCCCGCACGTCGGCCAGGATCTGCGCCACGCGGCCTTCGATGGCCGCATCGGTCTCGGCCGACCAGTGCAGCAGCCGCTGCAAGTCGGCCTGGAAGGCGGCCTCGCGGGTGTCCAGCTGGCGCAAGGCGAGGCTCATCACGCCTCCGGCAGCGCCGCGGCCAGCGCGTCGATGAGCCCGCGCACCGGCTCGCGCTTGAGCTTCAGCGCCGCCTGGTTGACCACCAGCCGCGACGAGATGTCCATGATGCGTTCCACCTCCACCAGGTGGTTGGCCTTGAGCGTGGCACCGGTGGACACCAGGTCGACGATGGCGTCGGCCAGGCCGGTCAGCGGCGCCAGCTCCATCGAGCCGTAGAGCTTGATCAGGTCGACGTGCACGCCCTTGTCGGCGAAGTGCTGGCGCGCGGTGAGCGTGTACTTCGTCGCCACGCGCAGGCGCGAGCCCTGGCGCACCGCGGCGGCGTAGTCGAAGTCGTCGCGCACCGCCACGCTCATGCGGCAGCGCGCAATGCGCAGGTCCAGCGGCTGGTACAGGCCCTCGCCGCCGTGTTCGATGAGCACGTCCTTGCCGGCCACGCCCAGGTCGGCGCCGCCATGCTGCACGTAGGTCGGCACGTCGCTGGCGCGCACCAGCACCACGCGCAGCTCGGGCCGGCTGGTGCCGATGATCAGCTTGCGGCTCTTCTCAGGATCCTCGGCGATGCGGATGCCCGCCGCTTCAAGCAGCGGCAGGGTCTCGTCGAAGATGCGTCCCTTGGACAGGGCCAGGGTGATCATCGCCGTGCCCGCCCGGCCGCCACGGGCCACGAAGGGGCCCACTGCCGTGGGCCAGGGGCGCGGCGCGCCCCATGGGCCGCGAAGAGGCCCATGCCGGGCCCTGGGGGCAGTGAACGAAGTGAGCGTGGGGGCTTCATCGGACTCGCTCGATGTCGGCGCCCAGCTTGCGCAGCTTGGCTTCCATGCGGTCGTAGCCGCGGTCCAGGTGGTAGATGCGGTCGACCACCGTGTCGCCGTCGGCCACCAGCCCGGCGATCACCAGGCTGGCCGAGGCGCGCAGGTCGGTGGCCATCACCGCCGCGCCGGACAGGCGCTCGACGCCGTGCACCACCGCGGTGTGGCCATCGACCTCGATCCTGGCGCCCAGCCGCAGCAGCTCGTTGACGTGCATGAAGCGGTTCTCGAAGATCGTCTCGGTGACCGTCGCCGAGCCTTCGGCGATGCAGTCCAGCACCATGAACTGCGCCTGCATGTCGGTGGGGAACAGCGGGTATTCGCTGGTGCGGATGTTCACCGCCCGGGGCCGCGCGTCGGCGCGCACGCGCATCCAGTCCGCGCCGCTGTCGATGACGGCGCCGGCCTCGCGCAGCTTGTCGACCACCACTTCCAGGTGATCGGCGCGCGCGCCTTTCAACAGCACGTCGCCGCCGGCGGCCGCCGCGGCGCACAGGAAGGTGCCGGCCTCGATGCGGTCGGGGATGATGCGGTGGCCGCCCTCGGGCGCATGCAGCCGCGGCACGCCTTCGATGCGGATGCGGCTGCCGCCGTGGCCTTCGATGCGTGCGCCCATGCGGATCAGCATCTCGGCCAGGTCCGCCACCTCGGGCTCCTGCGCGGCGTTCTCCAGCACCGTCTCGCCATCGGCCAGCGTCGCCGCCATCAGCAGGTTCTCGGTGCCGGTGACGGTGACCATGTCGGTGCTGATGCGCGCGCCCTTCAGGCGCTGCGCCTGCGCCACGATGTAGCCGTGCTCCACCGTGATGTCAGCGCCCATCAGCTGCAGGCCCTTGATGTGCTGGTCCACCGGCCGCGAGCCGATGGCGCAGCCGCCGGGCAGCGAGACACGCGCGCGGCCGAAGCGCGCCAGCAGCGGCCCCAGCACCATGATGGTGGCGCGCATCGTCTTCACCAGCTCGTAGGGCGCTTCCGGCAGGGCGATGCGCGAGGCGTCAATGGCCACTTCGTCGTCGGAGGCGCCCATGCGGTCGGCGCGCGCGCCCATGTGGCGCAGCAGCTTCAGCATCGTCGCCACGTCCTGCAGCTGCGGCACGTTGTGCAGGGTGATCGGCTCGGCGCTGAGCAGCACGGCGCACAGCTGCGGCAGCGCCGCGTTCTTGGCGCCGGAGATCTGCACCTCGCCCTTCAGGGGGCGTCCGCCGCGGATCAGGAGTTTGTCCATGGGTCTGTGGGCTGGCAGCGCACAGTGGGAGCGTGGCCACGTCGGCGCCACGGCAGCCACCCGCAGCGCGCCGCGGGCTGGGTCAATGGGAGTGGTGAGGGGCCTGCGCCGGACGCCCGCCCGCGGCCTGGCCGGCGCCTTGCGCGGCCCATTCGGCGGGGGTAAGGGTCTTCATCGACAGCGCGTGGATCTGCTCGCGCATTCTATCGCCCAGCGCCGCATAAACCTGCTGATGCCGCGCCACGCGCGAGCGGCCGTCGAAGGCGGCCGAGACGATGGTGGCGAAGAAATGGCGGCCGTCGCCCTCGACCTCGAGGTGCTCGCAGGCCAGGCCGGCGGCAATGAAGTCGCGGACCTGCTGGGACGTGGGCTCGGACATGCGCCCATTATCGCCGACACCCGCTCGGGTGGCAGGACGCCGCAGTCGGGCAACTGCGCCCGACGCGGATCAGGGTAGCGCCTGCGCTGCCGCGCCAGGCGGCGGACCCGGTGCACGCTGGCCGCCCCGCGTGGCTTGCGGGCCACCGCGCCGGGGCTCAGTGCCGCAGCTTGTAGCCGGTGCGCAGCAGGTGCAGCGCCACGCTGGCCACGACGACGAAGCTGCTGCCCACCACCGCCAGGCTGAGCCAGGGCGAGACGTCGCTGACGCCGAAGAAGCCGCGGCGGAAGCCGTCGATCATGTAGAAGAAGGGGTTCAGGTGGCTGACCGAATACCAGAACGGCGGCAGCGAATGCACCGAATAGAACACGCCGGACAGAAAGGTCATCGGCATGATGATGAAGTTCTGGAAGGCCGCCATCTGGTCGAACTTGTCGGCCCACAGCCCGGCCACCAGGCCCAGCGAGCCCAGGATGCCGGCGCCGAGCAGCGCGAACACCACGATCCACAGCGGCTGCGCCAGGCCGGGCGGCGCGAACCATGCGGTGGCGAGGGCCACGCCCAGGCCGACGCACAGCCCGCGCACCATCGACGCGCCCACGTAGGCCACGTACCAGGCCCAGTGCGACAGCGGCGTGACCAGCAGGAACACCAGGTTGCCGGTGATCTTGCTCTGCACCAGCGAGCTGCTGCTGTTGGCGAAGGCGTTCTGCAGCACGCTCATCATCACCAGGCCGGGGATCAGGAAGCGCGTGTAGCCGATCTGGTCGAAGACCTGCACCTTGTCCGACAGCACGTGGCCGAAGATCAGCAGGTACATCACCGCGGTCAGCACCGGCGCCGCCACCGTCTGGAAGCCCACCTTCCAGAAGCGCAACACCTCCTTGTAGAACAGCATGCCGGCGCCGCGCAAGGGCAGCCCCTCGCCCGGCGGGTACGCCGGTCGGCCCCCCGAGGCAATGCCGGCCGGCTCGGCAGCGGCCCGGTGCTCGGCCCGCCTCATGCCGTCGCCCCCTGCATGATCTCCAGGAACACGTCCTCCAGGTCGGCGCGGCCGATCTCCAGCTCTTCGACCTTGACGCCGGCGGCGCGCAGCGCGGCCAGCAGCGTCTCGACCTCGGCCGCGTCGTGGGCCTTCAGCTGCACGATGCGCCCGGTGACGCGCGCCTGCGCCGCCAGGTGCGCCGGCAGCGTCTGCTCGGTCTTGAAGCGCAGCATGGTGCTGGCGGTGCCGGCCAGCAGGTTGGCGGTGTGGTCCAGCGCCACCACCCGGCCCTGCTTGAGCATGGCGATGCGCGAGCACAGCGCCTCGGCTTCTTCCAGGTAGTGCGTGGTCAGCAGCACGGTGTGGCCCTGGCGGTTGAGCCGGGCGATGAACTGCCACAGCGTCTGGCGCAGCTCGACGTCGACGCCGGCGGTGGGTTCGTCGAGCACGATCACCGGCGGCCGGTGCACCAGCGCCTGCGCCACCAGCACGCGCCGCTTCATGCCGCCGGACAGCTGGCGCATGTTGGCACCGGCCTTGTCGGCCAGCCCCAGCTCGGACAGCAGTTCGTCGATCCAGGCGTCGTTGGCGCGCAGGCCGAAGTAGCCGCTCTGGATGCGCAGGGTCTCGCGCACGCTGAAGAAGGGGTCGAAGACCAGCTCCTGCGGCACGACGCCCAGCGCGCGGCGCGCCGCCGCATAGTCGGCGACGACGTCGTGGCCCATCACGGTGACCCGGCCGCTGCTGGCGCGCGCCAGGCCGGCCAGGATGCTGATCAGGGTGGTCTTGCCCGCGCCGTTGGGGCCCAGCAGGCCGAAGAACTCGCCGGGCTGGATGTCGAAGCGCACCGCATCCAGCGCGCGCAGCGCGCCACGCGGGCCCGCATAGGTCTTGGAGACGTCCTGAAAGCTCACCGCGGGCATGGCGCGTGATTGTAGGGAGCGGTTGGTGCTAGATTGCCGCCCACCATGGCGACCAAGAAACCGCGGCGCACGGCCGAGCGCATTCTCGAAGTGACCCTCGAGCTGTTCAACCGCTTCGGCGAGCCCAACGTCAGCACCACGCTGATCTCGGCGGAGCTGAACATCAGCCCTGGCAACCTGTACTACCACTACCCCGCCAAGGACGAGCTGATCAACTCGCTGTTCGACCGCTACGAGCGGGCCTTGAACGACTTGCTGCAGGCCGCCGACGGCGTGCGCAACATCGAGGACGCGTGGCTGTTCCTGCACATGCTCTTCGAGCTGATCTGGCAGTACCGCTTCCTGTACCGCGACCTGAACGACCTGCTGTCGAAGAACCGCCGCCTGGAGACGCACTTCCAGTTCGTGCTGAAGAACAAGACGCGCGCGGTGCAGCAGGTGCTGGCCGCGCTGGCGGTGGGCAGCACGGTGCGCGTCGACCGCCGCCAGGCCGAAGCCGCGGCCAACGCGATGGTGGTGGTGCTGACCTACTGGCTCAGCTACGAATACGTGCGCGACCCGCGCAAGGCGCTGGAGCCCGAGAACGCCGGCGCGGCGCTGGCGCGCGGTGCCTACCACGTGCTGTGCCTGCTGATGCCCTACCTGGACACGCCGTCGCAGGAGCACCTGCACACGCTGGCCGGCGAATACGTCGACGCGGCCTGACGCGGCCCCCCGGCGTGCCGGCGATTAAGATGCCGGCGCTCCATCCCACAGACCCCACACCACCGACGGAGACCCTCGCATGGCCAGCCTGAAGTCCCAGTTCGACAAAGCCGTGACCGACAGCAAGAAGCTGCCGGAGAAGCCCGACAACGCCACGCTGCTGAAGATCTACGCGCTGTACAAGCAGGCCAGCGAAGGCGACGTGGACGGCAAGCGCCCGGGCATGACCGATTTCGTCGGCCGCGCCAAGTACGACGCCTGGGCCGCGGTCAAGGGCAAGGCCAAGAACGACGCCATGCAGGAATACGTCGACCTGATCGAGTCGCTGAAGTAGGCCGCCCCCTTACGGCCTTCCGCCGCCCCCGCCAGGGCGCAGCGCGGCGGACCGGCCAAGCCGGTTGCGCGGCGCCTGCCTGGCGTGCGGCCCGCGCCCGCTACTTCGCCGCCTTCTTGGCCGGCGCTTTCTTGGCCGGCGCCTTCTTTGCGCTGGCGGCCAGCAGCTTGTCGAGATTGCGCATGATCTCGGACTCGATGGTGTGGCGGAAGGCGCCGAGCAGGAAACCGAGCTTGGCGTCCAGGTCGAAATGGTCCGGCGCCACGATCAGCCGCCCGTTGACGCCGGAGCGGGTGAATTCGATGGTGTCGCTGTAGTCCCCCTCGACGTACCGGCAGCGCATGTCGAAGTTCTTCTCCACGTCCTCGGCCCACTGGGCCGCCACCTTGCGTGCCTTGGCCAGGCCGAGCTCGTGTTCGCGATGAATGCGGATGTCCGCCACGGTCGTCTCCGTTGTCGTTGTCAGGGGTTGGCGCGCAGTTTGGCGTGCCGCTCGGCCTTCGGCAAGGCGGCGATCGCCGCGGCGGCCGCGTAGAAGCGCTCGAAGTCGCCGCCCTGCTGCGCATACAGGCGTTCGAAGTCCACGGCGAGTTCGTTGTACGCGGCCAGCACGCCCAGCGACGCGTTGTTGACGTGCTCGAACCAGGCATCGTAGCCGGCGAAGCCGCCCCAGCGCTGCTGCTTCATCGTCGCATAGTCCGCCCGCAGCCGCGCCAGCAGCTCGGCCTTGGCGATGCGCTTGTCCGCGTCCGGCAGGGGCGCCGCATAGAGCCGCTCGAATTCATCGCGGTAGCGCATGGTCAGCTCGCGGAAGTCCTGCCGGCGCTGCACCACCTGCCGGTACTGCTCGCGCGCGGCGGCGTCGCCGTGCTGCTGCAGCCACAGCCGCGCGCCGATGCGCTCCACCGCGGTGGCGAAGGATTCGTTGAACATGGTGTCGTCGGCGACGTAGAGCTGCTGGTGCGCCAGCTCATGAAAGATCAGCCGCGCCAGTTCGCCTTCGGAGCCGCCGACGAAGGTGTTGAGCAGCGGGTCGCCGCCGATCCAGTTGCTCCAGCCCAGCGTCGAATAGGCCGGCACGCCGTAGACGCTGACGTCCCAGCCCTCCCCGCGCAGCTGCGCCGCCAGCGCGTCGGCGGCGGCGCGGTCGAAGTAGCCGCGGTAGCCGACGCAGCCGGTCACCGGATAGCACCAGGTCTTCAGCGTCAGCGACAGCGCCGGCGCGGCCACCACGTTCCAGACCGCGGCCGGCCGCTGCAGGTCGGCATAGGCGCGGTAGCTGGCGTTGTCCGGCAGCTTCAGCACCTGCACCGAGAAGTCGCGCATCGCCTTGGCCAGCGCCAGGCGCTGCTTCAGCGGCGCCGGCGTGTCGCCTTCGGCCAGCCAGTCGTTCACCGGCTTGGCGCGCGACATCAGGTCCAGGTGGCCGGACACCGACTGGCGGTAGTAGCCCAGCTCGCCGCAGCCGCTGCCCAGGCACAGCGCGCCCACGGCCAGCAGCGCTGCGCCGGCCAGACCCAGCCCGGCCACTAGGGCGATCCGCCAGCGGCGGCGCGACACCGACTCACCCAGCCACCGCCTCCACCTCGACCAGGCAGTCGTAGAAGGACGGGGCGCGGCCGAGGTCGGTGAGCCGCTGGTGCGTCAGCTGGTTGACGTTGTGCCCGTCCATGCCGAGCTTGCGCCACCAGATGCCCAGCCCGTTGACCACGCCGGGCCGGGCGCGCGTGCTGACGCGGCAGCGGCAGCGGTAGCTGCCGCGGTCGTTGAACACGCGCACCGTGGCGCGGTCGGCGATGCCGCGTGCCGCCGCATCCTGCGCATGCATCTCCAGCAGCGGCTCGCCTTCGATGTCGCGCAGGCTGGCGACGTTGACGAAGCTGGAATTGAGGAAGTTGCGCGCCGGCGGCGAGATCATCGCCAGCGGATAGCGCTGCGCCAGCTCCGGCGTCGACGCCGCGCATTCATGGTTGGGCAGGTAGTCCGGCAGCCCCAGGCCGGGCGCGTCGGCCCAGGCCTTGCCGTCGGCCGTGAGGAAACCGCCTTCGGCGAAGGGCGCCTCGGGCAGCGTCAGCTTGGCCCAGCCGCGCGCGCGCAGTGCGTCGAAATCCACCCATTGCGGCTTCAGCGCGACGCGCGCCAGCTGCTCGTCGCTGTCGGCGAAGCAGGGGTCGTCGAAACCCATGCGCGCCGCCAGCTCGCGGAAGATCTGCGTGTTGGGCTTGGCCTGGCCGCGCGGCGCGATCGCCGGCTCGTTGATCAGCGCATAGGTGTGGCCGTAGGAGGTGTGCACGTCCAGATGCTCGAGCTGCGTGGTCGCCGGCAGCACGATGTCGGCCAAGTCGGCGGTGTCGGTCATGAAATGTTCGAGCACCACGGTGAACAGGTCCTCGCGCTGGAAGCCTTCGACCACGCGGGCGCTGTGCGGGGCCACCGCCACCGGGTTGCTGTTGTAGACCACCAGCGCCTCGATCTTCGGCCCGAAGCCGGGCGAGGCCTCGCGCAGCAGCTCGTCGCCGATGGTGCTCATGTTGACGATGCGCGGCTGCCGGCCGGCCAGCAGGTCGGGCCGCTGCAGCGCGGCCTCGTCGCGCACCGGCGCGAACCAGCCCGAGCTGGACAGCAGCAGCCCACCGGCGCGGTGGCGCCAGGCGCCCACCAGGCAGGGCAGCAACGCCACCAGGCGCACGGCGTTGCCGCCGCCGCGCACGCGCTGCATGCCGTAGTTCAGCCGGATCGCCGCCGGCTGGGTGGTGCCGTAGTCGCGCGCCAGCACGCGGATCTGCTCGGCCTGCAACCCGCACACCGCGGCCGCCCGTTCGGCCGGCCACTGCAGCGCACGCTCCTTCAACGCAGGCCAGCCGCGCACGTGCCGGTCCAGGTAGTCGTGGTCCAGCCAGTCGTTGACGACAAGCTCGTGCATCAGGCCCAGCGCCAGCGCGCCATCGGTGCCGGGCAGCAGCGCCAGGTGCTCGTGGCACTTGTCGGCCGTCTCGCTGCGCCGCGGGTCGATGCACACCAGCTTGGCGCCGGCGCGCTTGGCGGCCTGGGCGAAGGTCCAGAAATGCAGGTTCGAGGCGATGGAGTTGCTGCCCCAGATGAGGATCAGCTTGCTCTCGGCATAGTGCTCGACGTGCATGCCGACCTTGCCGCCGTAGGTGGCG
Organism: Rubrivivax sp.; assembly: GCA_019635285.1. Classification (GTDB taxonomy): domain Bacteria; phylum Pseudomonadota; class Gammaproteobacteria; order Burkholderiales; family Burkholderiaceae_C; genus Rubrivivax. The sequence continues at coordinate 73,400 of JAHBZS010000003.1, forward strand.
GCCAGCGCCTCGCCGCCGGCGCTGGAGCAGATGGTGCGGTCCAGCCGCGACGCGCCCAGGCGGTGGAAGAAGCGCCCGGCCATGCTCTCGCCCTGCAGCAGGCCCATCGTGCCGGCATAGCTGTAGGGCAGCACCGCCTGCGGGTCGCGCGCGGCAATGGCCTTGAGCCGCGCCGCGACGGTGTCCAGCGCCTCGTCCCAGCCGATGGGCTCGAAACGGCCTGCGCCCTTGGGCCCGACGCGCCGCAGCGGCTGCAGCACGCGGTCGGGGTGGTAGGTGCGCTCGGCATAGCGCGACACCTTGGTGCACAGCGCGCCATGCGTCGGCGGGTGCGTCGCGTCGCCCTGCACGCGCACGACGTGCCCACCCTGCACCGTGACCTGCAGCGCGCAGGTGTCGGGGCAGTCGTGCGGACACGCCGCGTGCACGACGCGCAGGGGCTCGGGGGCGTTCATGCGTCGATCATGGCACAGCGGCGGCGGCGCGCAGGCGCATGCGCAGGCCTACCGGCTGCATGGTGAAAGCCATCAGCTCCCTGGGCGGGCGGCCGTCGGCGGTGGCCACGTCATCGATGTCGAAGCTGGACAGCAGCATGGCCATGGCCATCTTCATCTCCAGCAGCGCCAGGTAGCGGCCCGGACACATGCGCGGGCCGGAACCGAAGGGCATGGCCGCACGCTTGGCCGCCCCGGAAAGCGGTGGCACCGCCTCGTCCAGCCAGCGCTCGGGCAAGAAGGCCTCGGGCCGTTGAAACAGCCGCTCGCCGACGCTGTCGTGCCGCAGCACGCCCCAGACGTGCGTGCCTCCGGGCACCGCCACGTCGCCGACCACCGTGTCGCGCAGCGCCTGCAGGCCGATGAAGGGCGCCACCGGCTTCAGGCGCATGGTCTCGCTGGCACAGGCCTCCAGAAACACCAGCTGTTCCATCTGGTCGAAGCTGTAGGCCGCGGGGTCGGGCGCGAGCGTGCGCACCTCGTGCTGCACGCGCTGCAGCGCCTGCGGGTTGCGCTGCAGCAGGTGGATCATCCAGGCCAGGGTGTTGGCGGTGGTGTCCTCGCCGGCGAGCAGCATGGTCAGCACGTTGCCGGCGATGTGGCGGTCGTCCAGGCCGCTGCCGGGCTGGTCGGCGGCCGCGATCATGGCTTCCAGCAGGTTGCGCGTCTGCGTGCGCCGCTGCGGCTCGTCGCGCAGCTGCTGCCGCGCCTGGGCGACGATGTCGAGAATGGTGGCGTTGATCACCGCCACGCTGGCGTCGAGCTCGCGGTCGGCGGCCAGCTTGAACCAGCGCCAGTAGGGCACGATCGACAGCACGCGCCTGAAGACCGCCGGCAGCACCTGGTCGAGGTGGCGCTGGATCACGTCCTCGCCCGATTCGAGCGTGTTGATGTCCTTGCCGAAAGCCAGCCCGGCGATGGCATCGACGGTGTAGCGCATCAGGTCGGCCTGCAGCGGGATGGCCTGCCCGGCACCCGCCGCCTTCTGCCAGCGGCCGCGCAGGCGCAGCATCACCTTCACCAGCGACGGGAAGTAGGCGCGCACATGGCTGGGCGCGAAGGCGGCCATGACCATGCGGCGCTGCTTGCGCCAGTCTTCGCCCTCCGCGCTGAACAGCCCCTGCGGCAGGCCCATTTCGGCGCCGACGCGGCTGGCGAAGGGGCTGCGACGGAAGCCTTCGGGCCGATCGCGCATCACGCCGGCCAGCAGTTCGTGGTCGGCGATGACCAGCTGGTCCAGGCGGCCCAGGCGCATGCGGAACAACGGGCCGAACTCGGCAGCCCAGCGCTCCACGTCGCGATGGATGCGCGGCGGCTTGACCTGCAGCGTGTTGCCCAGCAGCGGCCAGCCGCGTGGGCCCGGAAGGTCTTTCAGCTGGCGCAGCGGGACGGAGCTCATGGGCGGCATGGGGGTGGCATCGGGCATCGATCGTAGCGGCTGCGTGGGCATGGCGCGGGCATGGCGCGGGCGGCAAGACAGCGCGGTGTTCAGCGGGGTAAGATGATTTTCCCCGCCCGCAGCAAGCTGGAGTTCGCATGCAGCTCATCGAATCCATCCTGGCCGATGCCGCCAGCATCACCACCATCCGGCGCGACATCCATGCCCATCCGGAGCTGTGCTTCCAGGAGGAGCGCACCGCCGACGTGATCGCCAAGGCGCTCACCGACTGGGGCATCCCCATCCACCGCGGCCTGGGCAAGACCGGCGTGGTGGGCATCGTCAAGAACGGCACGTCCAGCCGCGCGGTCGGCCTGCGTGCCGACATCGACGCGCTGCCGATGACCGAGCACAACCACTTCGCGCACGCCAGCACGCACCCCGGCAAGATGCACGCCTGCGGCCACGACGGCCACACCGCGATGCTGCTGGCCGCGGCGCGCCACCTGTCCCGCCACCGCCACTTCGACGGCACGGTGTACCTGGTGTTCCAGCCGGCCGAAGAGGGCGGCGGCGGCGCGCGCGAAATGATGAAGGACGGCCTGTTCGAGAAGTTCCCGATGGAAGCCATCTTCGGCATCCACAACTGGCCGGGCATGCGGGTCGGCCAGTTCGCGCTGAAGAGCGGCCCGGTGATGGCCAGCTCCAACGAGTTCAAGATCACCATCCGCGGCAAGGGCAGCCATGCCGCGCTGCCGCACAACGGCATCGACCCGGTGCCGGTGGCCTGCCAGATGGTGCAGGCCTTCCAGACCATCATCACGCGCAACAAGCGGCCCATCGACACGGCGGTGATCTCGGTGACGATGATCCACGCCGGCGAGGCCACCAACGTGGTGCCCGACTTCTGCGAGATCCAGGGCACGGTGCGCACCTTCACCACCGAGGTGCTGGACCTGGTGGAGCGGCGCATGAAGACCATCGCCGAAAGCACCTGCGCGGCCTTCGAGGCGAGCTGCGAATTCCACTTCCAGCGCAACTACCCGCCCACCGTCAATCACGAGGCGGAGACCGCGTTCACGCGGCGCGTGCTGGGCGAGGTGGTCGGGCCGGACAACGTGCTGGAGTTCGAGCCGACGATGGGCTCCGAGGACTTCAGCTACTTCCTGCAGGCCAAGCCCGGCTGCTACTTCCTCATCGGCAACGGCGACGGCACGCACCGCGAGGGCGGGCACGGCATGGGGCCGTGCATGCTGCACAACCCCAGCTACGACTTCAACGACGAGCTGATCCCGCTGGGCGCGACCGCCTGGGTGCGCCTGGCCGAGCAGTGGCTGGCGGCACGCTGAGCGCCGCGCCGATGAAAGCGTCCGCGTACTTTGCGCAGAGCTACGCCGAGGCCAGGCGCAAGTTCATCGATGCGGCCGTCGCCGCCGGCCAGGAACCGCGCGCGCATGCGCATCCGCTGCTCGGACGCGACGGCGAATTGCTGGCCATGGACGTGGCGCGCTTCGGCCCGGCCGACGCACCGGCGGTGCTCATCATCAGCAGCGCCTGCCATGGCGTGGAAGGCTATTGCGGCTCGGGCATCCAGGGCGCGCTGCTCGCCGACGCCGGCTTGCATGCCGCGGCCGCGCAGGCCGGCGTGGCGCTGCTGTACATCCACGCGCTCAACCCCTACGGCTTCTCCTGGCTGCGCCGCACGACGCACGAGAACGTCGACCTGAACCGCAACTTCCAGGACTTCTCCAAGCCGCTGCCGCGCAATGCCGCCTACGACCGCATCGCGCACCTGATCGTGCCGGCCGAATGGCCGCCGACGCCGGAGGTCAAGGCCGGGCTGGCCGCCTTCATCGCCGAGCACGGGCAGAAAGCACTGCAGGCGGCAGTGTCGGGCGGCCAGTACGACCACCCCCAGGGCCTGTTCTACGGCGGGCACAACCCGACCTGGAGCCAGCAGACCTTGCGCCACGTGCTGCAGGAGCATGGACGCCGCTGCCGGCGCCTGGCGTGGCTGGACCTGCATACCGGCCTGGGGCCCAGCGGCCACGGCGAACGCATCTGGGCCGGGCCGGACGATGCCGTGGCCGTGGCACGCGCCCGGCAATGGTGGGGCCCGGAGGTGACGTCGATCTACGACGGCTCCTCCGAGTCGGCCCTGCTCACCGGGCTGATGTGGCTGGCCGCGGGCGAGGAATGCGCGCAGGCCGAATACACCGGCATCGCGCTGGAATACGGCACCGTGCCCTTCGACCAGGTGACCGACGCGCTGCGCGCCGACCAGTGGCTGGAGAACCACCCCGACGCGCCGCCGGCGCTGCGCACGCAGATCAAGCGCCAGATACGCGATGCCTTCTATACCGACCACGATGCCTGGAAGGCGCGCGTCGTCGAACAAGGCGTGCAGGCCGCGCACCAGGCGGTGGCCGGCCTGGGCGCCTAGATGCCCCCGGGCATGAAGACTGCTTACGGGTAATCCCGCGGTCGCGAGTCACTAGAATTTCATTCACATTGGCACCCCGCTACCCTCTTCTACAGGAACCCATCATGAAGAAACACGTGATTGCCCTGGCGCTGACCGCACTGGCCTGCGGCACCGCCTTCGCGCAGGCCAACGACACGCTGGCGAAGATCAAGTCCAAGGGCGAGATCACTCTGGGCGTGCGCGACTCCTCCGGCGCGCTGGCCTACACCATCGGCGACGGCAAGTACGTCGGCTTCCATACCGAGATGGCCGAGAACATCTCCGCGGACATCGCCAAGCAGCTGGGCATCTCGAACCTGAAGATCAACAAGCAGCTGGTGACCTCGCAGAACCGCATTCCGCTGGTGGTCAACGGCACCGTCGACCTGGAGTGCGGCTCGACCACCAACAACGCCACGCGCCAGAAGGACGTGGCCTTCGCCGTGACCACCTACGTCGAGGAAGTGCGCATCGCCGTGCGCGCCGACTCGGGCATCAACTCGATCAAGGACCTGAACGGCAAGACCGTGGTCACCACCACCGGCACGACCTCGGTGCAGACGCTGCGCAAGAACGAGCGCGCCAACAACATCGACTTCAAGGAAGTCATGGGCAAGGACCACGCCGACAGCTTCCTGCTGCTCGAATCGGGCCGCGCCGACGCCTTCGTCATGGACGGCCAGATCCTGGCCGGCAACATCAGCAAGTCGAAGAACCCGGCCGGCTTCAAGATCGTCGGCGAGGTGCTGTCGGTCGAGCCGATCGCCTGCATGCTGCGCAAGGACGATCCGGCCTTCCTGAAGGCCGTGGACGACAGCATCAAGCGCCAGATCGCCGACGGCTCGCTGGCCAAGCTGTACGACAAGTGGTTCATGCAGCCGATCCCGCCGACCAACACCAAGGTCGGCCTGCCGCTGTCGGACGCCACCAAGGCCGCCTGGGCCAACCCGAACAACAAGCCGATGGAAGACTACGCCAAGAAGTGAGTCGCCCGCACTGAGCCGCATGCACGCCCGCCGCCACTCGGCGGGCGTTTCTATTTCGGCCGGCAGCCGCGCAGAACGACACAACGAGGAGTGCAGATGAGGAACTGGGACTGGCAAGTCTTCTTCGAGGACCCGGGCGGCAAGATCCCGACCTACTGGCAATGGATGCTGTCGGCCTGGGGCTGGACGGTGTCGGTGTCGCTCGTCAGCCTGCTGCTGGCGCTGGTCGTCGGCTCGATCATCGGCACCATCCGCACGCTGCCCGACAGCCCCTGGCTGGTGCGTTTCGGCAACGCCTGGGTGGAGCTGTTCCGCAACATCCCTCTGCTGGTGCAGATCTTCCTCTGGTACCACGTGGTGCCGAAGCTGTTCCCGGTGATGGCCGACGTGCCGCCCTTCCTGCTGGTCGTCTTCGCACTGGGCTTCTTCACCTCGGCGCGCATCGCCGAGCAGCTGCGCTCGGGCATCCAGGCCTTGCCGCGCGGCCAGCGCTACGCGGGCATGGCGCTGGGCTTCACGACGCCGCAGTACTACCGCTACGTGCTGCTGCCGATGGCCTACCGCATCATCATCCCGCCGCTGACCAGCGAGTCGATGAACATCTTCAAGAACTCGTCGGTCGCGTTCGCGGTGTCGATCCCCGAGCTGATCCAGTTCGCGATGCAGGCCGGCGAGGAGACCTCGCGCGTCACAGAGATGTACGCGGCAGTGACGGTGCTGTACATCATCTCGGCGATGATCATCAACCGCATCATGGCCTGGGTCGAGAAGAAGGCGCGCGTGCCCGGCTTCGTGGCGGCGGGCGGGACGGGGGGCCATTGAGATGATGGGCCTCGACTTCTCGTTCTACAACTGGGACCTGGTCCGCGGCTTCCTGCTCAAGGGGCTGTACTTCAGCGTCTTCCTGACGGTGGCGGCCACGCTGGGCGGCATCTTCTTCGGCACCTTGCTGGCGCTGATGCGCCTGTCGGGCAAGAAGTGGCTGGACCTGCCGGCGGCCATCTACGTCAACGGCATGCGCAGCATTCCGCTGGTGATGGTGATCCTGTGGTTCTTCCTGCTGGTGCCGCTGTTCATCGGCCGGCCGATCGGGCCGGAGTATTCGGCGGTGATCACCTTCATCGCCTTCGAGGCGGCGTACTTCAGCGAGATCATGCGCGCCGGCATCCAGTCCATCCCGCGCGGGCAGATCTTCGCCGGCGAGGCGCTGGGCATGAGCTACCGGCAGAACATGACGCTGGTGGTGCTGCCGCAGGCCTTCCGCAACATGCTGCCGGTGCTGCTGACGCAGACCATCATCCTGTTCCAGGACACCTCGCTGGTCTACGCCATCGGCGCCTACGACCTGTTCAAGGGCTTCGACACCGCCGGCAAGAACTTCGGCCGCCCCGAGGAGGCCTACATCATGGCCGCCGTCGTCTACTTCATCCTGTGCTATTCGCTGTCGTGGATCGTCAAGCGCATACACAAGAAGATCGCCATCATTCGCTAGGAGCACACCCCATGGCCGAACACATGATCCGCATCCAGAACGTGTCCAAGTGGTACGGGCCGGTGCAGGTGCTCAACGACTGCAGCGTCAACATCGACAAGGGCGACGTGGTGGTGGTGTGCGGGCCTTCGGGCTCGGGCAAATCCACCTTGATCAAGACCGTCAACGCGCTGGAGCCGATCCAGAAGGGCGACATCACCGTCAACGGCATCAAGGTCAACGACCCGGCCACCGACCTGCCCAAGCTGCGCTCCAAGGTGGGCATGGTGTTCCAGCACTTCGAGCTGTTCCCGCACCTGTCGGTGACCGAGAACCTGACGATCGCGCAGATCAAGGTGCTGGGCCGCAGCGCCGACGAGGCCAAGACGCGCGGGCTGAAGATGCTCGACCGCGTCGGCCTGATGGCGCACAAGGACAAGTTCCCCGGCCAGCTGTCCGGCGGCCAGCAGCAGCGCGTGGCCATCGCGCGCGCGCTGTCGATGGACCCGATCGTCATGCTCTTCGACGAGCCCACGTCCGCGCTGGACCCCGAGATGGTCGGCGAGGTGCTGGACGTGATGGTCGGCCTGGCCAAGGAAGGCATGACGATGATGGTCGTCACGCACGAGATGGGCTTCGCGCGCAAGGTCGCCAACCGCGTGATCTTCATCGACGTCGGCGGGCGCATCCTCGAGGACTGCGCCAAGGAAGAGTTCTTCGGCCACCCCGAGAACCGGCAGCCGCGCACCAAGGACTTCCTCAACAAGATCCTGCAGCACTGACGACCCCCGGCCGCCTGGCGGCCGCCCCCCGAGGGGGCTACCGAACCCGACCGGGGGACCCGGATCGGGTTCGGCGCGCATTCAGGCGCTGCGACCTGGCCGCCTGCGGCGACCGGTCCGTGCGGGCCCCCGGCCGCCTGGCGGCCGCCCCCCCCGAGGGGGCTACCGCACCCGACCGGGGGACCCGGATCGCGTTCGGCGCGCATGCGTAGCGCTGCGACCTGATCGCCTGCGGCGAGCGGTCCGTTCGGGCCCCCGGCCGTCACCTCGACGGCCATCCCTGAGGGCCGCCAGCGCTGCCCTCAGAGATGGCCGCGGGCGCGCAGTTGCGCTTCGCAGTCCGCGGCGTCGATGAACTGCAGCGCCTGCCAGCCGGCGGCGCGGGCGGCGTGCACGTTGTCGGCCACGTCGTCGATGAACAGCAGGTCGGCCGGTGCCGCGCCGAACCACCGCGCTGCGGTGTCATAGATGCCCGGCTCGGGCTTGATCTGCCGTACCCGCGCCGAGACCACGCCCGATTCGAAGCAGCGCAGGAAGCCGTGCGTGCGCTCCAGGTGCTCGGCATAGGGCGCCGGCATGTTGGACAGGAAATGCAGCCGCCGGCCCTGCGCGTGCAGCCGCTGCAGCAGCGCCACGGTGTCGGGCTTGGGCTGCAGTTCGGCCGGCACCGCGTCGACCACGCGGCGCACGTCGGCCGCCGGCAGGCCGGTGCGTGCGGCAATCCGTGCCACCAGGGCAGGCACCTCGACGCCGCCACGGTCGAATTCGGCCCAGTCGCCACCGTAGCCCTGGAAGATGCCGTCCGCCAGACGCTGCGCCGCCGCGGTGTCGGGCGCGTGCTGCGGCAGCGTGCGTTGCAGCAGCTGCAGTGGCTGCCAGTGGAAGAGCACGCCGGCCCAGTCGAAGACGATGCGCATGCGCCGCCCCTCAGGCCACCACCGACACGCCCCGGGAGGTCAGCGACAAGCAGGCCGCCTGTCCCTCCTGCCAGCGCGGCTCGGCCTCGGGTGCGACGACGAAGATCGCCCCCAGCGCGGTGTCCAGGGTCAGCTCCTGGAAGCTGCCCAGGTAGGCGCACTTGCGCACCGTGCCGGGCAGGCTGGGGGCGTCCGGCGGCGCGGCGTCGACGGGTCTCAGCCGCCAGGCCTCGGGCCGCACCGCCACCTTCACCGCGCCCGCTGCGACGGCCTGCCGCGGCCGCACGCGCAGCGGGCCCAGCTGCACCGAGCCATCGGCCAGCGCCTGGGCCTCGAAGAGCATGGCCTCGCCCATGAAGGCGGCGACAAACTCGCTGCGCGGCTGTTCGTACAGCTGCTGCGGCGTGCCGGCCTGCGCGACCTGGCCCGCATGCATGACGACGATCTGGTCGCTGACCGCCAGCGCCTCGCTCTGGTCGTGGGTGACATAGGCCACCGTCAGGCCCAGGCGCTGCTGCAGCGCGCGGATCTCTTCGCGCATGCTGCGCCGCAGGCGGGCGTCCAGGTTCGACAGCGGCTCGTCGAAGAGCATCACCGACGGCTGCAGCACCAGCGAACGCGCCACCGCCACGCGCTGCTGCTGGCCGCCGGACAGCTCGCTGGGCAGCCGCGTGTCGTAGCCCTGCAGGCCGACCAGCGCCATCGTCGCGTGCGCGCGCTCGGTCGCCTCCGCGGCCGGCACGCCCTGCACCGTGAGCCCGTAGCGCACGTTGTCGAGCACGCTCATGTGCGGGAACAGCGCATAGCTCTGGAACACCATGCTGACGTTGCGCTCGGCCGGGCCGAGCGTGGTCACGTCCTGGCCGTCGATGAGGATGCGCCCCGAGCTCGGCGCGTCCAGCCCGGCGATCATGCGCAGGGCGGTCGTCTTGCCACAGCCCGAAGGACCGAGGATGGTGGTGAGCGTGCCCTTGGGCACGACCAGGTCGATGCCCTTGACCACCAGCGGCGAGTGCGCGTCGCCATAGCGCTTGGTGACCTGCCGAAACTCGATGCTCATGGGTTCTTGCACCTCCCCAGCTTGCGCTCGCCGACGATGAACTGGATCGCCGCGGTGACCACCGACATCAGCACGATCAGCACCGTGCAGTAGGCCAGCGCCACGCCGTAGTCGCCGTTGCCGACGCGGCCGATGATGTAGGTGGTGGCCAGCTCGTTCTCGGCGGTGACCAGGAAGATCACTGCCGACACCGTGGTCATGCTGCGCACGAAGCTGTAGACCAGCGCCGCCACCAGCGCGGGCTTGAGCAGCGGCAGCACCACGCGGCGCAAGGTGGTGGCGGTGCCGGCGCGCAGCATGGTGCTGGCCTCGTCCAGGCTCTTGTCCAGCTGCTTGAAGCTGGCGCTGCCGGCGCGCACGCCCACCGGCAGGTTGCGGAACACGAAGCACAGCACGATGATCAGGCCGGTGCCGGTGAGCTCGAAGGGCGGCACGTTGAAGGCCAGGATGTAGCTGACGCCGAGCACCGTGCCGGGGATGGCGAAGGCCAGCAGCGCGCCGAACTCGAAGGCCCGCTGGCCGGCGAACTGGGTGCGCGACAGCAGCCAGCTGATCAGCAGGCCGATGGCGGCACAGATGGGCGCGGCGATGCCGGCCAGCTTCAGCGTCGTGAACAGCGAGTTCCATGCGGTGCCGGCCCAGACCAGCCCGTCGACGCCCCACTGCAGGTCGAAGGCCGTGCGGAAGTGCGCCAGCGTCGGCGTGTAGTCGCGGCCCCAGGTCTGCACGAAGCCGCCGATGAAGGCGAACACGTAGACCACCACCGTGAACAGCAGCCAGGGCCCGGCCACGCCGACGCACAGCCGGCGCACACCGTCGGGCAGCGGCATGGCCATGCCGGCGTCGCCCTTGCCCGACACCGTGGTGTAGCTGGCGCGGCCCAGCACCCGCTGCTGGATGAAAAACACGGCCAGCGCAAAGCCCGTGAGCACCAGCGCCAGCGACGCCGCCTTGCCCTGGTCGAACTGCGCGCCGACGATGGCGAAGAAGATGTCGGTGGACAGCACCGCATACGAACCGCCGACGACCACCGGGTTGCCGAAGTCGGCGATGCTTTCGATGAAGCCGACGAGAAAGGCGTTGGCCAGGCCGGGCTTCATCAGCGGCAAGGTCACCGTCCTGAAGGTCTGCAGCCGCGACGCGCGCAGCGTCTGCGCGGCCTCTTCCATGCTCGGGCTGATGCCCTGCACCACGCCGCGCATGATCATGAAGGCGATCGGCGTGAAGGCGAACATCTGCGCCAGCCAGATGCCCAGCAGCCCGTAGAACCAGCGTGTCGGCGCAAGGCCGAACAGCGCCTCGAGCGCCTGGTTGACGAGCCCGGCGCGGCCGAAAAGCAGGATCAGGCCCAGGCCGACGACGAAGGGCGGCGTGATGATCGGCAGCAGCGCCAGCACGTTCAGCGCCCGGCCCATGCGCCGCGGGCCGCGCTCGGCATAGAGCGCGATCAAGCTGCCCATCGCCGTCGTGCCCGCGGCGGTCAGCAGCGCCAGCAGCAGCGTGTTCCAGGCCACGCCGCAGCGCACGCCGCCGGCCAGGCAGCTCAGCGACCAGATGCGCTCGTGGCCCAGGCGCTCGGCCAGCGCGGCCCACGACGGCTGGCCGTTCTCGTCGACGAAGGCGCCGAGCAGCGCCTTGCCCACCGGCAGCGCGACGAACAGCAGCAGCAGCGCGCTGCACAGCACCACGGCTGCCGCGACGAACAGGTCGCCGCGGAAGTAGCCCAGCCGCGCGATGCCCGCGCCCAGCAGCATGAGCAGCGCCAGCAGCACCAGCGCCCCGCCCAGGCCGATGCCGAACTGCCCCGCCGGCAGCGCGCCGAACCCGGCCTCCAGGAACTCGAAGGACCAGCCGGTGGCGCCGATGCCGAAGCCGCTGGCCAGCAGGCCGATCAGTCCGAGGCCCGCGCCGGCCAGGAGCAGCCGGCCCTGCGCGCGCCCGGCCGGCAGGCGCGCCGCGGCCAGCGCCAGCAGCAGCCCGGCCGCGCCCGACCACAGCCAGGGCTTCTGGTGCTGCAGCGCCTGCGTCAGGCCGCCGGCCGTCTCGGCACCGCCAAACACGCCCGGCAGCGACTTCCACAGCGTCAGGTTCTGCGGGAAGTACCAGGGCAGCAGCACGAAGGCCGCCAGGCCGAACAGCGCCCAGCCGAGCACGACACGACGGTTCTTGCGCTGCCCGATGCCGGGCTGCGCGGCAGCCACCTCGGCCATCAAGCGGGCGCCGCAGAACCGGCTCGGCCGGGCCGCAGGCGGCGCCGGCAGCGAGCACGCTGCCGATGCGCGTCGGCGACGACCCGTTGGCCCCCCGGGGGGCCGCGGCGAAGCCGCTTCGGGGGGAGGCTCATCTCGGCAGCGAGTTGACGTCCTTCTCCCACTTGGCGATCAGCCGCTTGCGCTCGGCCGATGCGCCGTACTTGGCGTAGTCGTAGTTGATGAACTTGATGCTCTTGAAGTCCGGCACGCGCGGGTCGATGGGCGTGGCCTTGTTCGACGGCAGCTGGAACTGCTTGGCGGCGGCGCCGAACTGCTGCGCCTGCGGCGTCAGCGCCCATTCGTAGAACTTCTTCGCCTGCTCCAGATTGCGCGCGCCCTTGATGATCGACATCGAGCCGATCTCGGCGCCCGTGCCCTCGGACGGCGTGATGGTCTCGACCGGGAAGCCCTGCATCTTCTCGCCCGGGCCATCGTGCACGAAGCTGATCGACACCGCCGTCTCGCCGCGCGCCACCGCCTTGATCGGGCCGGTGCCCGAGCGCGTGTACTGGCTGACGTTCTTGTGCAGGCCCTTCATGTATTCGAAGGCCTTGTCCTCGCCCATCAGCTGCACCAAGGTAGCCACCATGGTGTAGGCGGTGCCGCTGCTCGCCGGATTGGCCACCTGGATCTCGCCCTTGTATTCGGGCTTCAGCAGGTCGGCCCAGCTCTTCGGCACGGCCAGCTTCTTCTTCGCCAGCAACTCGGGGTTGTAGCCGAAGCCCAGCGGCCCGGAGTAGATGCCCACCGTCTTGTAGCCGGACTGCGCCGCCTGCGCTTGAGCCCACGGGAACAGCTGCGGCAGCGTCGGCGACTTGTGTTCGATGCTCAGGCCCATCTCGGCGGCCTGCAGGTGCGGGTCGCCGGTGCCGCCGAACCAGACATCGGTCTTCGGGTTGGCCTTCTCGGCGACCAGCTGCGCCAGCGCCTCGCCCGAGCCCTTCAGCGACATGTTGACCTTGATGCCGGTGGTCTTGGCGAAGACCGTCTGGATCATGTTGCACCACTCGGCCTGCACCGAGCAGATGACGTTCAGCTGGCCGGCGTCCTGGGCATGTGCGGTACCGGCGCACAGCGCGGCGGCGGCCAGCGCAACGAGGTGGGGGGTCTTCATCGTCTCCTCTCCGGTGTTGGGTCGGCGTCGTCGCGCCGCTGCGGGCTCATCGTAGCGAAGGGCCGGGCCCGCAGGCCGGCCATCGCGGCAGGACAAACCCGCGGGCCGCGCACCCCGCGGCCCGCGGCTGTCGCGGCGGCGCCGCAGCCGATTTGACCGGCATCTGAAACTTCTGCATGATTCTCCGAGTAACAAAATTACATGATCATGTCCTTCGATCTCGTGCTCTTCGGCGGCACCGGCGACCTGAGCTGGCGCAAGCTGATGCCGGCGCTGTTCCAGGCCTTCCGCCACGGCAAGCTGCCCGAGGGCGGGCGCATCCTCGCGGTGGCGCGCGACGAACGCAGCGACGAGGCCTACCGCGCGTTCATCCGCGAACGCTTCGAGGACGTCGACGAGCCCAAGCGCCCCAGCGCCGAGGAATTCGCGCGCTTCGCCGAGATGCTGCACTACCGCCGCATGGACCTGTCGCGCGCCGAGGACTATGCCGGCCTGCGCGACTGGGTCGACGCGCGGCGCCGACACGGTGGTGATGTTCCTGGCCACCAGCCCGCACCTGTTCCCGGTGATCTGCGAGCAGCTCGGCGCGGCCGGGCTGAACACGCCGCGCATCCGCGTGGTGCTGGAAAAGCCGCTGGGCCACGACCTGGCCAGCGCGCAGCAGATCAACCGCATCGTGGCCTCGGTGTTCCGCGAGGACCAGGCCTTCCGCATCGACCACTATCTGGGCAAGCCGGCGGTGCAGAACCTGTCGGCGCTGCGCTTCGGCAATGCGCTGTTCGAGCCGCTGTGGCGGCGCGAGTGCATCGCCAACATCCAGATCACGCTGGCCGAAGGCATCGGCGTGGGCACGCGCGGCGACTTCTACGACCGCACCGGCGCGCTGCGCGACATGATCCAGAACCACGCGCTGCAGCTGCTGACGATGATCGCCATGGAGCCGCCGCCGAGCAGCGACGCCGACGCCATCCGCGACGAGAAGCTCAAGGTGCTGAAGTCCTTGAAGCCCTTCACGCCGCAGAGCGTGGCGCGCGACGTGGTGCGCGGCCAGTACAAGGCCGGCACCATCGACGGCAAGGCGGTGCGCGGCTATCTGGACGAAGCCAAGGTGCCGCCCGACAGCCGCTGCGAGACCTTCGTCGCGCTGCGCACCGAGGTGCAGAACTGGCGCTGGGCGTCGGTGCCCTTCTACCTGCGCACCGGCAAGCGCCTGGCCGAGCGCGAGGCGCACATCGTCGTCAACTTCCGCGAGGTGCCGCACCCGATCTTCCCCGGCGCCAACCGGGCCAACCAGCTGGTCATCAAGCTGCAGCCCGAGGACGGCCTGGAACTGCACCTGATGGCCGCCAAGGGCAGCGGGCCCAGCGAGCTGCTGGCGCCGGTGTCGCTGGACCTGGACTTCGACAAGGCCTTCGCCAGCGAGCGCGTGGGCGGCTACGAGCGGCTGCTGCTCGACGCCATCGCCGGCCGGCTGAACCTGTTCGTGCGCAGCGACGAGCAGGAGCAGGCCTGGCGCTGGGTCGAGCCGGTGCTCGACGCCTGGGCCCGCGACCCGAACGGCCCGCGCCCCTATGCCGCAGGCAGCTGGGGCCCGGCGGCGTCCAGCGCACTGGTCGCGCGCGACGGCTGCACCTGGGCCGAGGAGCAGTGATGACGGCCCCGCGCCCGGTGAGCGCATGATGCTGGACCGCATCCGCGCCTGCCTGAGTGCGCTGCCGCCGGCCGAGCAGCGCGTGGCCCGGCTGGTGCTGGAGGACCCGCGCGAATTCGCCGTGCTGCCGGTGGGCGAACTGGCGGCGCGCGCCCAGGTGAGCAAGCCGACGGTGGTGCGCTTTTGCCGCAGCGTCGGCTACGACGGGCTGGCCGACTTCAAGCGCAAGCTGGCCGGCAGCGTCAACGAAGGCGTGCCCTTCGTGCACCGCGCGGTGGACGACGACGACGGCGCCGCCGACATCGTCGTCAAGGTCATCGACAACGCGGTCAGCGCCATGCTCAAGTACCGCAACGCGGCCGCCGCACATGCCTTCGAGCGGGCCATCGCCGCGCTGGCCGAGGCCGGCCGCCAAGGCAAGCGCATCGAGTTCTACGGCGTCGGCAACTCCGGCATCGTGGCGCAGGATGCGCAGCACAAGTTCTTCCGCCTGGGCGTCAACTGCGCGGCCATCAGCGACGGCCATGTGCAGGTGATGAGCGCGACGATGCTCAAGCCCGGCGACGTGGCGGTGATCATCAGCAACTCCGGCCGCAGCCGCGACCTGCTGGACGTCTGCGAGCTGGCGCTGCGCAAGGGCGCGACGGTCATCGTCATCAGCGCCAGCGGCTCGCCGCTGGCGCTGCAGGCGCAGGGGCCCAACCGCATCCTGCTGGCCGCCGACCACCCCGAGGACCACGACCGCTACAGCCCGATGGTCTCGCGGCTGCTGCACCTGCTGATCATCGACATCCTGACCACTGGCGTGGCGCTGCGCCTGGGCAGCGGCGAGCTGCGCCCGCTGCTGCAGGAGATCAAGAAGAACCTGCGCGCCCGCCGTTACGCCACCGGGCCGTAGCCGCCGTCAGCGCGCGTCGCCCAGGCCCAGCAGTTCGGCCACGCCGTACATGCGCGCCAGCTGCACCAGCTTCGGCGGCGCCGCGTCGACGCGGAATGCGTGGCCGCCGGCCTGCGCCTGGCGCTTGGCCTGCAGCAGCAGCGCCAGCGCCGAGGTGTCGAAGCGCTGCAGCCGCGACGCATCGACCACGCCCGCGCCGCCGTCGGCCGGCAGCGCGCGCAGCGCGGCGGCGGCTTCGGCCAGCGTCAGCGTCGCGGGCAGCTGCATCAGCTCTTCGCGCCGGGCTTGTTCAGGCCGGCCAGGTAGTTGATCAGGCCGTCGATGCCGCCCGCGCTGAGCTCCTGCGCGAAGCGGTTGCGGTAGTTGTCGACCAGCCACGAACCCAGCACGTTGACGTTGTAGATCTTCCACTGGCCGCTGCTCTTTTCCAGCCGGTAGCCCAGCGGGATCGGCTCCTTGCCGCCGACGACCAGGGTGCGCACCTCGACTTCGGAGTCCGACAGCTTCAGGGTCGGCGGCTTCAGCTCCACCGTCTGGTTCTTCACCAGCGTCAGCGCGCCGGAGTAGCTGCGGATGAGCAGCGCCTTGAACTCTTCCTGCAGGCGCTTCTGCTGCTCGGGGCTGGCCTCGTTCCAGCGGCGGCCGACGGCGTTCTTGGTCATCAGCGGAAAGTTGACCAGCGGCATCACCTTGGCGTCGACCAGCGCCAGGATCTTGCCGACGTCACCGGCCTGGATGGCCTTGTCGGCCTTGACGGCATCGATGACCTCGACCGAGAGCTGATGAATCATCTCGTCGGGCGCGGTCTCGGCCTGCGCCGGCGCGGCAGCGGCGAAGGCCAGCGCGCAGAGCAGGATCCAGCGGTAGAACATCGCAAGTGTCTCCATGGGGCAAGGCGTGAGGCGCGACGATACCCCGCACGGGGCACGCGACGATTCACGCTCAGTTCTTGGGGTCTTTGGCCGGTGCGGCCGGGGGCGGTGCGTCGGGCGCGCCGCTGCCGTCGGCCTGGCCGAAGCGCCGCGTCAGGTAGGCATCGCGCACGAAGCTGTAGGGATCGAGCGCGATCGAGTTCATCAGGCGGGTCGCATCCAGCAGTTGCGCGCGCGTGTCGATGATCTGCACCACCGTCGTCACCGGCCGGAACGAGCCCTGGTTGATGGCGTAGGCCGGCGTCGCCGCGATGTCCAGCGGCAACGCGACGGCGTCGCGCACCGTCGACGGGCCGAAGAAGGGCAGCATCAGGAAGTTGCCCGGGCCGACGCCCCACACGCCCAGCGTCTGGCCGAAGTCCTGCGGCGAGCGCTCGATGCCGAACGCGGTGGCCATGTCGATCAGCCCGCCCCAGCCGAACACCGTGTTCCAGATGAAGCGGAAGCTCATCGCCACGGATTGTTCGAGCTTGCCCTGCAGCAGGTTGTTGACGGCCGACCACAGGTCGTCGGCGTTGTTGAAGAAGTTGTGGATGCCGGTGCGCACCAGCGGCGGCACCACCGTCACGTAGGCCGAGGCCCACGGGTGCAGCAGGTCGGCGTCCAGGTCCTGGTTGAACTTGAAGATGCCGCGGTTGAAGGGCTCCCAGGGATCGGGCACCAGCGGCTGCACGGCCGCCGGCTCGGCGTCCTGTGCGGCCACCGCCTGCGTCTGCCCAGGTGTCTGCCCAGGCGTCTGCTCAGGCGCCTGCGTTTGCGCCTGCGTCGGTGCCGGCGCCAGCATGCACAGTCCGGCGGCCAGCGCCGCGCCGGCCAGCGACGAGCGCAAGGGGAATGCTCGCATCACTTCCTCGCTCCCGCGTCGCCGGCCTCGGCGGCCTTGTTGAAGATCAGCTGCCCGATCAGGTTCTCCAGCACCAGCGCGGACTGCGTCTGCGTGATCGTGGCGCCCGCCGCAAAGTTGGCGTCGTCGGCGCCGGGCTCCAGCCCGATGTACTGGTCGCCAAGCAGGCCGGAGGTGAGGATCTTGGCCGAGCTGTCCTTGGGGAACTGGAAGCCGGCGCGGATCTCCATGGCGACCACGCCCTGGTAGGTCTTCGGGTCCAGCGTGATGCCGGTGACGCGGCCCACCGTGACCCCGGCGCTGCGCACCGGGGCGCGCACCTTCAGCCCGCCGATGTTGTCGAAGCGCGCGTTCAGCGCATAGGTCGCCTCGGTGCTGAAGCTGGCCAGGTTGGCGGCCTTCAGCGCCAGGAACAGCAGCGCGGCCATGCCGAGCAGCACGAACAGGCCGACCAGGATTTCTGTGGTTCTGGGTTTCATGGAGTGGAGAACATCAGCGCCGTGAGGATGAAGTCCATCCCCAGCACGGCCAGCGAGGCGATGACCACCGAGCGTGTCGTCGCCGCCGACACGCCGGCCGGCGTGGGCTGCGCCTCATAGCCCTGGTACAGGGCAACGAAGCTGCAGATCACGCCGAACACCATGCTCTTGACGATGCCGTTGCCCAGATCGCGCCAGACGTCGACGCGGTTCTGCATGATCGACCAGAAATTGCCGGCATCGACCCCGATCAGCAGCACGGCGAGCACGTAAGCGCCAAGTATGCCCACGGTCGAGAAAACCAGGGCCAGGATGGGCATCGACACGATGCCGCCGAGGAAGCGCGGCGCGAGCACGCGGGCGCGCGGGTCCACGGCCATCAGCTCCATCGCGGCCAGCTGTTCGCCGGCCTTCATCAGCCCGATCTCGGCCGTCAGCGAGGTGCCGGCGCGGCCGGCGAAGAGCAGCGCGGTGACCACCGGGCCCAGCTCGCGCAGCAGCGCCAGGTTGACCACCAGCCCCAGGCTCTCGGCCGCGCCGTAGGTGACCAGCGCGTAGTACATCTGCAGCGCCAGCACGAAACCCACCGCCAGGCCCGAGGCGGCGATGATCAGCAGCGAGTGGTTGCCGATCAGGTGGATCTGCGCCAGCACCAGTGGCCAGCGGCGCAACGCGGCGGGCGTGAAGCGCAGCAGGTCGACGAAGAAGAAGGCCGCATGGCCCAGCGCACGCAGCCAACCGAGCGTGCCGCGACCCAGCCAGGCCAGCGCGTCGCTCATGCCCGCAGCCCCAGGTCCTGGGCCAGCGGTGCGGCCGGGTAGTGGAAGCGCACCGGGCCGTCGGGCTCGCCGCCGATGAACTGCCGCACCTCGGGGTCGGTGGACGCACGCAGCTCGGCGGGCGTGCCGTGCGCCACCACGCGGCCGCCGCCCGACAGCAGGTAGGCCCGGTCGCAGATGGCGAAGCACTCGTCGACATCGTGCGAGACGATCAGCGAGGTGGCGCCGGTGGCGTCGTTGAGCTTGCGGATCAGGTTGGCGGTGACGCCCATAGCGATCGGGTCCAGGCCGGTGAAGGGCTCGTCGTACATGATCAGCTCGGGGTCCAGCGCGATCGCACGCGCCAGCGCGATGCGCCGCGCCATGCCGCCCGAGACCTGCGAGATGCGCAGCGGCGCCGCACCGCGCAGCCCCACGGCGTTGAGCTTCATCAGCACGATGTCGCGCACCATGCTCTCCGGCAGCCCGGCGTGCTCGCGCAGCGGGAAGGCCACGTTGTCGAACACGCTCAGGTCGGTGAACAGCGCGCCGAACTGGAACAGCATGCCCAGCCGGCGGCGCAGCCGGTACAGCTGCTCGCGGTTCGACGCATCGACGGGCTCGCCGTCGAAGACCACCCGGCCCTGCGCCACGGCGTGCACGCCGGCGATCAGCCGCAGCAAGGTGGTCTTGCCACAGCCCGAACCGCCGAGGATGGCCGTGACCTGGCCCCGCGCGAAGCGCAGGGACACGTCGTGGAGGACCATACGGGAGGTGTCGTAGCCGAAGCTGACACGGTCGATCTCGATCAGGGGCTGGGGTTCGGGCATCGAGCGGCAGGACAAGCGCTTGGCTTCGATTGTCCCATGCACCTTTCTCCACCGAGCGGCCGCCCGTGCGCACGGCTTCTCGCCCGCAGGGGCCCGCCGGCCTGCCCGCCGGCCGGCGCGCGAAACGCGCAAGGGGCGGGCCTAGTTCGGCAGATCGCTGCGGCCCATCAGGTGGCTGTCGACGGCGCGTGCCGCCTGGCGGCCTTCGCGGATGGCCCAGACGATCAGCGACTGGCCGCGGCGCATGTCGCCGGCCGCGAAGACCTTGTCGACGTTGGTCTTGTAGGCGCCGGCCGAATCGGTGGGCGCGCGCGCATTGCCGCGCGTGTCGCGCTCGACGCCGAAGGCCTCCAGCACCGACGCCACCGGGCTGACGAAGCCCATGGCCAGCAGCACCAGGTCGCACTTCAGGTCCTTCTCGCTGCCCGGCACCTCGGTCATCTTGCCGTCGGCCCATTCGACGCGCACCGTGCGCAGCGCGGTCAGCTTGCCCTTGCTGCCGATGAATTCCTTGGTGGCGATGGCGAACTCGCGCTCGCAGCCCTCTTCGTGGCTGGAGCTGGTGCGCAGCTTGTAGGGCCAGTACGGCCAGGTCAGCGGCCGGTTCTCCTCCTGCGGCGGCATGGGCATCAGCTCGAACTGCGTGACGCTGGCCGCGCCGTGGCGGTTGCTGGTGCCCACGCAGTCGCTGCCGGTATCGCCGCCGCCGATGACCACCACATGCTTGCCGGTGGCCTTGATCTGGCCCTTGAGCTTGTCGCCGGCCACCACCTTGTTCTGCATCGGCAGGAACTCCATGGCGAAGTGCACGCCGTCCAGGTCGCGGCCGGGCACCGGCAGGTCGCGGCTGTTCTCGGCGCCGCCGGTCAGCAGCACGGCGTCGAACTCGGCCTTCAGCTGCTCGGCGCCGATCACTTCCTTGGCGTCGTTGGTGACCTTGCTGCCTTCGGGCAGCGCGCCCACCAGCACGCCGGTGCGGAAGACCACGCCCTCGGCCTGCATCTGCTCGATGCGCCGGTCGATGTGGCTCTTCTCCATCTTGAAGTCGGGGATGCCGTAGCGCAGCAGGCCGCCGATGCGCGAGTTCTTCTCGAACACCGTCACCGCATGGCCGGCGCGCGCCAGCTGCTGCGCCGCCGCCAGCCCGGCCGGGCCGCTGCCGACCACGGCCACCTTCTTGCCGGTCTTCGCCTTGGCGATCACCGGCCGCACCCAGCCCTCGGCCCAGGCGCGGTCGATGATGGCGTGCTCGATGGACTTGATACCCACCGCGTCGTCGTTGACGTTCAAGGTGCAGGCCGCCTCGCAGGGCGCGGGGCAGACGCGGCCGGTGAACTCGGGGAAGTTGTTGGTCGAGTGCAGCACCTCGATCGCGTTCTTCCAGTCGCCGCGGTACACCAGGTCGTTGAAGTCCGGGATGATGTTGTTCACCGGACAGCCGCTGTTGCAGAACGGCGTGCCGCAGTCCATGCAGCGCGCGCCCTGGATCTTGGCCTGCTCGTCGTTCAGGCCGATGACAAATTCCTTCCAGGTCTTCAGCCGCTGCGGCACGGGCTCGTAGCCCTCGTCCAGGCGTTCGTATTCGAGGAAGCCGGTGACTTTTCCCATGGGTTCGTTCTCCTGATCGCGCCGCGGGCCTACTTGGCCGCCGCGGTGCTGCTGCGCGTGCCGCGCGCCTTGCTGATGGTGGCTTCCGACTGCTGCTCGGCGCTGCGCTCGTCCAGCGCACGCCGGTATTCGTGCGGGAAGACCTTGACGAACTTGCCGCGGGCCTCGGCCCAGCGGTCCAGCACGTCGCGCGCGCGCAGGCTGCCGGTCCAGCGGTGGTGGTCCTCGATCAGCGCCTTCAGCAGCACCTCGTCGGCCAGGCCTTTGTGCCAGCGGGCCGGCTCGCCGGTGGCGGCCTGCTCGGCCTGCGGCAGCACCTTGTCCAGCGCCACCATCGACGTGTTGCAGCGCGCGGCGAACTTGCCGTCCTCGTCGTAGACGTAGGCCACGCCGCCCGACATGCCCGCGGCGAAGTTGCGGCCGGTGGCGCCGAGCACGACCACGGTGCCGCCGGTCATGTACTCGCAGCCGTGGTCGCCGGTGCCTTCGACCACCGCCGTGGCGCCCGACAGGCGCACCGCGAAGCGCTCGCCGGCCACGCCGCGGAAGAAGGCCTCACCGCTGGTCGCGCCATACAGCGCGGTGTTGCCGATGATGATGTTGCGCGTCGCGTCGCCGCGGAACTCGATGCTCGGCCGCACCACGACACGCCCGCCGGACAGGCCCTTGCCGGTGTAGTCGTTGGCGTCGCCGATCAGGTACAGCGTGATGCCGCTGGCCAGGAAGGCGCCGAAGCTCTGCCCGCCGGTGCCTTCCACCTGCATGAAGATGGTGTGGTCGGGCAGGCCCTCGGGGCGGTGCCGCACCAGCTCGCCGGACAACATGGCGCCGACGCTGCGGTTGACATTGCGCACGTTGTCCATGAACTGCACGCGCTCGCCGCGCTCGATCGCCGGCTTGCAGCGCTCGATCAGCTTGACGTCCAGCGCCTTGGCCAGCCCATGGTCCTGCGTTTCGACCTGCCGCCGCGGCACGTCGGCCGGCACCTCGGCCTGGTGGAAGACGCGGCTGAAGTCCAGGCCCTTGGCCTTCCAGTGAGCGACGCCCTTGCGCGTGTCGAGCAGGTCGGCGCGGCCGATCAGCTCGTCGAACTTGCGGATGCCCAACTGCGCCATGATCTGGCGCGCCTCTTCGGCGACGAAGAAGAAGTAGTTGACGACGTGCTCGGGGCGGCCGGTGAACTTGGCGCGCAACACCGGGTCCTGCGTGGCCACGCCCACCGGGCAGGTGTTGAGGTGGCACTTGCGCATCATGATGCAGCCCTCGGCCACCAGCGGCGCCGTCGCGAAGCCGAATTCATCAGCGCCGAGCAGCGCGCCGATGACCACGTCGCGCCCGGTCTTCATCTGGCCGTCGGCCTGCACGCGGATGCGGCCGCGCAGCCGGTTCAGCACCAAGGTCTGCTGCGTCTCGGCCAGGCCCAGCTCCCACGGCGTGCCGGCATGCTTGATGCTGCTCCACGGCGACGCGCCGGTGCCGCCGTCGTGCCCGGCGATGACCACGTGGTCGGCCTTGCACTTGGCCACGCCGGCGGCGATGGTGCCCACGCCCACCTCGGACACCAGCTTGACGCTGACATCGGCGCGCGGGTTGGCGTTCTTCAGGTCGTGGATCAGCTGCGCCAGGTCCTCGATCGAATAGATGTCGTGGTGCGGCGGCGGGCTGATCAGGCCGACGCCGGGCACGCTGTAGCGCAGGAAGCCGATGTATTCGCTGACCTTGCCGCCGGGCAGCTGGCCGCCCTCGCCCGGCTTGGCGCCCTGCGCCATCTTGATCTGCAGCTGGTCGGCGCTGGCCAGGTATTCGGTGGTCACGCCGAAGCGGCCCGAGGCCACCTGCTTGATCTTGCTGCGCAGGCTGTCGCCTTCCTGCAGCGCATAGTCGGCCGCGACGACCTTCTTGCCGACGACATCGCTGACCATCGTACCGGCGGCGATCTTGATGCCCTTCATCTCGTTGCGGTAGCGCGCCGGGTCCTCGCCGCCTTCGCCGGTGTTGCTCTTGCCGCCGATGCGGTTCATGGCCACGGCCAAGGTGCTGTGCGCCTCGGTGCTGATCGAGCCCAGGCTCATCGCGCCGGTGGCGAAGCGCTTGACGATCTCGGCCGCCGGCTCCACCTCCTCCAGCGGGATGGCCTTGGCCGGGTCGACCTTGAACTCGAACAAGCCGCGCAAGGTCATGTGGCGCTTGCTCTGGTCGTTGATGATCTGCGCGTATTCCTTGTACGTGTCGAAGCGGCCCGAGCGCGCGCTGTGCTGCAGCTTGGCGATGGCGTCGGGCGTCCACATGTGCTCCTCGCCGCGCACGCGCCAGGCATATTCGCCGCCGGCGTCGAGCATGCTGGCCAGCACCGGGCTGTCGCCGAAGGCGTCGCGGTGCATGCGGATGGCTTCTTCGGCCACCTGGAACACGCCGATGCCGCCGATCTGCGACGCGGTGCCGCGGAAGTACTTGTCGACCAGCGGCTTGTCCAGGCCGATGGCCTCGAACAACTGCGCGCCGCAATAGGACATGTAGGTGGACACGCCCATCTTCGACATGATCTTCGACAGACCCTTGCCGATGGCCTTGATGTAGTTGTAGATGGCCTTCTCGGGCGACAGCGCGCCCGGCAGGTCCTGGTGCATCGCCACCAGCGTCTCCAGCGCCAGGTACGGGTGCACGGCTTCGGCGCCGTAGCCGGCCAGCACCGCGAAGTGATGCACCTCGCGGGCGCTGGCGGTCTCGACCACCAGCCCGGCGGTCGTGCGCAGGCCCTCGCGCACCAGATGGTGGTGCACGGCCGACAGCGCCAGCAGCGCGGGGATGGCGATATGGTCGCGGTCCATGCGCCGGTCGGTGATGACCAGGATGTTGTGGCCGCTGCGGATGGCGTCCACGCTTTCGGCGCACAGCGACGCCAGCTTGGCTTCGACGCCGGCGGCGCCCCATTGCAGCGGATAGCAGATGTCCAGCTCGTGGCTCTTGAACTTGCCCGAGCTGTGCTCGCCGATGCGGCGCAGCCGCGCCATGTCGTCGAAGTCGAGGATCGGCTGGTCTACCTCCAGGCGCATCGGCGGGTTCACCGCGTTGATGTCCAGCAGGTTGGGCTTCGGCCCGATGAAGCTGTTCAGGCTCATCACGATGGCCTCGCGGATCGGGTCGATCGGCGGGTTGGTGACCTGCGCGAAGAGCTGCTTGAAGTAGTGGAACAGCGGCTTGTTCTTGTCCGACAGCACCGCCAGCGGCGAGTCGTTGCCCATCGAGCCGGTGCCTTCCTCGCCCATCGCGGCCATCGGGCTGAGCAGGAACTTCAGGTCCTCCTGCGTGTAGCCGAAGGCCTGCTGCCGGTCGAGCAGCGATTCCCGGAAGCTGCCGACCTGGCCCTCGGCGGCGATCGAGTCGAGGCGGATGCGCACCGTCTCGATCCACTGCCGGTAGGGCTTGGCGAAAGCGAACTGGTTCTTCAGCTCCTCGTCGTCGACGATGCGCCCCTGCTCGAAGTCGATGAGGAACATCTTGCCGGGCTGTAGCCGCCACTTGCGCACGATGCGGTTCTCGGGGATGGGCAGCACGCCGCTTTCCGACGCCATGACCACCAGGTCGTCGTCGGTGACGATGTATCTGGCAGGCCGCAATCCGTTTCTGTCGAGCGTGGCGCCGATCTGCTTGCCATCGGTGAAGGCGATGGCGGCCGGGCCGTCCCAGGGTTCGATCATCGCCGCGTGGTATTCATAGAACGCGCGGCGGCGCGGGTCCATCAGCTCGTGCTGCTCCCAGGCCTCGGGGATCATCATCATCGCCGCATGCGCCAGCGGGTAGCCGGCCATGGTCAGCAGCTCCAGCGTGTTGTCGAAGGTGGCGGTGTCGCTCTGGCCCTCGAAGCTGATCGGGTACAGCTTGGCCAGGTCCTCACCCAGCACCGGCGACTTCATCACGCCTTCGCGCGCGCGCATCCACTTGAAGTTGCCCTTGACGGTGTTGATCTCGCCGTTGTGCGCCACCATGCGGTAGGGGTGCGCCAGCGGCCATTCGGGGAAGGTGTTGGTGGAGAAGCGCTGGTGCACCAGCGCGAAGGCCGACACCGTGCGCGGGTCGGCCAGGTCCAGGTAGTACTTGCCCACTTGGTCGGCCAGCAGCAGGCCCTTGTAGATGACGGTGCGGCAGCTCATGCTGGGCACGTAGTACTCGCGGCTGTGCGTCAGCTCCAGCTTCTGGATGGCCGCGCTGGCGGTCTTGCGGATGACGTAGAGCTTGCGCTCCAGCGCGTCGGGCACGATGACGTCGGGCCCGCGGCCGATGAACACCTGGCGGATCACCGGCTCCTTGGCGCGCACGGTGGGCGACATCGGCATCTCGCGGTCCACCGGCACGTCGCGCCAGCCGAGCAGCACCTGGCCTTCGGCGCGGATGGCGCGCTCCAGTTCGTTGACGCAGGCCAGGCGCGAGGCATGCTCCTTGGGCATGAAGACCATGCCGACGCCGTATTCGCCCGGCGGCGGCAGCTCCACGCCCTGCGCGGCCATCTCGGCGCGATAGAAGTCGTCGGGGATCTGGATCATGATGCCCGAGCCGTCGCCCATCAGCTTGTCGGCACCCACCGCGCCACGGTGGTCCAGGTTCTCCAGGATCTTCAGACCCTGCTCGATGATGTGGTGCGACTTGATGCCCTTGATCTGGGCGACGAAGCCCAGGCCGCAGGCATCGTGCTCCTGGGTGCTGTCGTACAGGCCCCGGCGCGCCAGCGCCTGACGTTCATCCTGGCTGGCCGAGCCCAGAGGCGAAGGGGTGTGGTCGGCAGTGCTCATGGCGCAGTCCTTTGCATGGTCCGGTTTCCGGGGGCGCAGATTATCGCAGCGCAGCAATCAGGGCAAACCGAATTAAATGGGGTCAGGTTTAATTTATCAAGCCGAGGCCGGCAATCCAAAACTATTGGGGACACATCAAAACCAGCGCGCGCAACGGCACGCAAGCACGATGCGCGCCAGCCGCTCAGGCCCCGCTGGCGCGGCGTGGCCGGCCGCGGGCGCGCGGGCGCACCGCCCGCCCGCGCTGCGCGGCGACCTCGGCCAGGAATTCAGCCGAACCCAGCGCCCAGCCGTTGGCCGCGGCATGTTCGATGTGCCGCCGCTCGGCCTCACCCAGCCCCTGCGCCAGCAGCGCGGCGTAGGCCGCCTCGCGCTCGAAGGGCGTGTTGCCCAGGCGCCAGAACTCTTCGGGGTCGACGACCAGCGGGTCGCGGCGCAAGCCCAGGCGGTGCGGTGCGCTGCACCAGCCGGCGGTCTGGGGCGACGCCGCCAGCCCGTGACGCGGCAGCAGCGTGTCGATCAGCAGCAGACAGTGCAGCACAGGCGTGCCCGCCTGCACCACGCCGGCGCGGAAGCGCCCCTCCCAGAGCGTGCCGCTGCGGCCGTGGCGACGGTTGAACTGGGCGCCGTAGCGTCGCCCCAACGCCTGCATCGTGCGACTCAAGGCGGCTTCCGAGCCGGGGCGCAGCAGCAGTTGCACCTCGTGCCCCAGCAGCGCATAGGCATGCACCTGCACCGCATGGGCGCGCGCGGCGTCCTGCAACGCCTGCAGGTACAGGCGCCGGTCCTCGTCGTCGACGAACACCGGCTGCGCGTTGTGGCCGCGCAGCAGCACATGGTGCGCCTGGCCGGCGACGACGAGCCTGGGGAGCCGGGCCATGGAAGGCAGCTCAGGCCGCGTCGGCGAACAGCACCCGACCGGTGAGCCGCTGGTGCTCGCGCAGCGCGAAGCGGTCGGTCATGCCGGCGATGTAGTCCGCCACGGCACGCTCGCGGCGCGGCTGCAGGGCGTGTTCCTGGGGCATCTCCTGCGGCCGCTGCACGTAGGCGGCAAAGAGCTCGGCCACCACCCGCTTGGCGCGTTCCATGCTGGCGCGCACCTGCGCATGCCGGTACAAGGCCTCGAACAGGAAGCGCTTGAGTTCGGCGCTGGCCTGGCGCATGGAGGCGCTGAAACCCACCAGCGGCGACATCGCCCGGGCGGCATCGGCATCGGCCGGCGCGGCACGGCGCAGCGCCGCCTGGGTGTGATCCACCAGGTCGGCGGCCATGGCCGCCTGCATGCGCCGGATGCTGGCGAACAGCAGGCGGCGCGCACGCGCATCGGCCAGGCCCGGGTGCGCCGCCAGCGCCTCGTCGTGGAAGCGCCGGAACAGCGGCAGCTGCAGCAACTGCGGCACGGTGATCAGGCCGGAGCGCACGCCGTCGTCGATGTCGTGCGCGTTGTAGGCCATCTCGTCGGCCAGGTTGACCAGCTGCGCCTCCAGCGAGGGCTGCGTGCCGTCCAGGAAACGCTGCCCGACGCCACCCGGCTCGTCGCGCTGCAGCGCTTCGGCATGGCGGCGCGAGCAGTGCTTGAGGATGCCCTCCCGCGTCTCGAAGCACAGGTTCAGCCCGTCGAAGTCGGCATGGCATTGCTCCAGCACGTCGACCACGCGCAGGCTCTGCAGGTTGTGCTCGAAGCCACCCGAATCGGGATCGATGGCGCGCAGGCAGGCATGCAGCGCGTCCTGGCCGGCGTGGCCGAAGGGGGTGTGGCCCAGGTCGTGGGCCAGCGCGATGGCCTCGGCCAGGTCCTCGTTCAGCCGCAGCGCGCGCGCCATGGCGCGCGCCAGCTGGGCCACCTCCAGCGAGTGCGTCAGCCGGGTGCGGAACAGGTCGCCTTCGTGGTTGATGAAGACCTGCGTCTTGTAGACCAGGCGGCGGAACGCGGTGCTATGCACGATGCGTTCGCGGTCTACCTGATAAGCCCGGTGCGCCGGGTAGGCCGGGGACACCGGCCCCTCGGCCTGCGCCTGCGCCGGCTCGGCAAGGCGCCGCCCGCGCGAGCGGCTGGCGTCGCTGGCCCAGGGGGCGAGCGCGTCCATCTCAGGCCACGCAGGCGGCCAGCACCTCGCGCACGCGCGCGTCAGGCGCGGCACGGACCACCGCACGGCCCGGCGCTTCGATGAGTACGAAGCGGATCTCGCCGCCCTGCGCCTTCTTGTCCACGCGCATCAGTTCCAGATAGCGCTCGGCCCCGAGGTCCGGGCCGCGCACCGGCAGCCCGGCGCGCTCGACGAGCCGGCGCAGCCGCTCGGCAAATGCCGGCGGCACCAGGCCGAGGCGCGCCGACAGCTCGCCGGCCATGACCATGCCGCAGCCGACGGCCTCGCCGTGCAGCCACGCGCCATAGCCCAGGCCGGCCTCGATGGCATGGCCGAAGGTATGGCCGAAGTTGAGGATCGCGCGCAGGCCGCCTTCGCGCTCGTCCTGGCCGACGACCCAGGCCTTGATCTCGCAGCTGCGCCGCACCGCATGGGCCAGCGCGTCCGCATCGCGCGCCAGCAGCGCGTCGAGATTCGCCTCGATCCAGGCCAGGAACTCGGCGTCGGCGATCGGCCCGTACTTGATGACCTCGGCCAGCCCGGCGCACAGCTCGCGCTGCGGCAGCGTGGCCAGCACGTCCAGGTCGCAGACCACGCGCTGCGGCTGGTAGAACGCGCCGATCATGTTCTTGCCGGCCGGGTGGTTGATGGCGGTCTTGCCGCCCACCGACGAATCGACCTGCGCCAGCAGCGTGGTCGGCACCTGCACGAAAGGCACGCCGCGCATGTAGCAGGCCGCGGCGAAGCCGGTGATGTCGCCGACCACGCCGCCGCCCAGCGCGAACAGCACGGTCTGCCGGTCGCTGCCGTCGGCCAGCAGCCGGTCGAAGATGCGGTTCAGCGTCGGCCAGTCCTTGTGCTGCTCGCCGTCGGGCAGCTCGATCGTCGACACCTCGGCATAGTGGCCGCGCAAGGCCTGGCGCAGCCGCGACGCATACAGCGGCGCCACGGCGGTGTTGCTGACGACCAGCGCGCGCGCGGCGCGCGGCAGCCCTTGCCACGTGGCGGGCGCATCCAGCAGGCCGGGGCCGATGAGGATGTCGTAGTGCTGCGTGCCGGTGTGCACCGGCACCACGGCCGCAGCGGCGGCGGAAGCAAGGCTCATGGGCGCCGAGTGTACGGCGCGCCCGGGTTCAGCCTGGCTCGGCGCCGGTGCTGGCGTCGATGGGCGAGGGCACGCGCGCCGGGTCGACCAGGCCCGCCAGTTCCAGCTGCATCAGCACCATGTTGACCAGCGCCGGCACCGACGGCCGGCCGGTCTCGATGACGTAGTGCGCCACCTGCCGGTACAGCGGATCGCGCTCGCGGTACAGCTCGCGCAGCCGGCGCAGCGGGTCGGCCACCTGCAGCAGCGGGCGGTGCGTGTCGTGGCGCAGGCGGCGGAACAGCTCCTCCGGCGTGGAGCGCAGGTAGAAGACGTGCGTGCCGCGGCGCAGCCGCTCGCGGTTGGGTGCGCGCAGCACCGCGCCGCCGCCGGTGGCCAGCACGATGTCCTGGCCGGGGGCGCTGAGCTGTTCGATGACCTCCTGCTCGACGTCGCGGAAGGCGGCCTCGCCATGCGCCTCGAAGAAGCTGCGGATCGGCATGCCGATCCGCTTCTCGATCTCGTGGTCGCCGTCGACCAGCCGCAAGCCCAGATGCCGCGCCAGGTGGCGCCCGACCGTGGACTTGCCACAGCCGGGCATGCCGACCAAGGTGATGGTCACGGCATCAGTTGGAATTGGTGCACAGCTGTCCGCTCTGGCCCGCCGGGTTGGTCGTCAGCACCACCGGGCTGGCCAGGATGCCATAGGGCGCCAGGCGGAAGGCGGGGGGCACGTCGGCATCCTTGACCGCGTCGGCCAGCACCGGCAGCACCCCTTGATAGCTGGTGCGTCCTTCGGTTCCCGCCACACCCGAGGCGGCGACCAGGATGTTGAACTGGATCCACGACGCCAGGCTCTGGCCATAGGTGATCTTCAGCACCACCTGGCCGTCGTTGTTGGTCGTCGACGAACCCACGAAGCTGATGTTCACGTCGGCCTTGCGCGGCTCCAGCCTGCCGGTGGCGTTGGCGTCCTCGACGGCAGCGTTGGCGTAGACCTCCAGCACGCCGTTGCGGTTCAGGTCTTCGTTGTCGCAGCTGCCGTTGCCGGCGCCTTGTCCATTCAAGGTTGCCGGGTCATAGGGGACGCGCTGCACCCATTTGTCGCCTTCCACCACCCAGGCGCCCTTGAAGTAGCGCAGCAGATCGATCGACGGCGAGACCTGCACGCCTGCCTTGGCGTTGCCGGCGGCATCGTTCACCTGCACCAGGTATTTCTTGACGTAGTCCAGCCCGGTCGGGCCGACCTCGATCTCCGCGTTGGTGGAGATCGACACCGACAGCGCTTCAGCAATGACAGTAAGCGTCGTGACTACCGAGCCCGAAACACCCGCCACGTTCGCCGGACAGGTGCCGGCCGGAAAGTCATTCACGGACCAGCAGGCACGCACTGTCACGCCATTGGTCGCGCTTGCGTTGCTGCCCGGCACGTAAGCCGTCGTGGCGGCGCCATTCTGGTCGCTGTAGACGACATTGGTCCCGGAGGTGAGACTGTCACCGGGTCTCGTGGTATCGCCTGCCAGATCGAAGCGTACGCGCACGTTTTGGACGGCCTGATTGCCGGCGCCGATGAACAGCGCCCGCACCTGCGAGCGGTTGCTTGTGCTGCCTGTGTTAACCGGCACGACGCTCGGCGATGCGGCGATCGATGCGGATTGCACCGCGATCGCCGCTGGCGGAATCGTGCCCGGACCGGACTGCACCAGCACCGTCTGCGTATAGGACACGCCGCCGGCGGTGGCGCGGATGTCCAGGCTGCCGGCCGCGGTCGGCGCGGTGTAGGCATAGCTGTAGTTGCCGTTGCTGTCGGTGGTGCCCGTGACCTCGACCGCGTTGACGCCGTTGATGACGATGCTCTTGCCGCTCATCGGATTGGAGTTGACGTCGACCAGGCGGAAGTCGACCTGGCCGCGGGCGCCCGGGGCGATCACCGCGGGCAAGGGCGTGGCCGTGATGCTGGCGCCGACGATCTGGAAGGTCGCGGTGCGCGTCAGGCTGCCGCTGCTGGCCGTGACGGTGACCGAGCGATTGGCACTGTCCGCGCCGATGCCGACCTGCGCCAGCACCACGCCGACATCGTCGGTCACCGAGCCGCTGACCGTCGCCACCGCATTGTTGTTCACGCTGACCGTCACCGGAATGTTGGGCAGCGCGTTGCGGTTGCCGTTGACCGCGGTGATGGTCGCGGTGATCGTGCTGCTGCCGTCGTTGGGCAGGCTGCCGGCACTGAGCGTGATCGACAGGTCGGCCGCCTTGGGCGTCGTGTTGCCGCTGTCGGAGCAACCCGACGCCTGCTCGCCACCGAAAGGCGGTGCGCTGGGGCACCCGGAGTCACCGCCGCAGGCCGCCACCAGCAGCGCAGTGACGCCGGCTGCCGCCACCACCCGCAGGCTGCGCCATTGCGTCAGCCTCGACCCGTCTTGCGTTTTCACCGTCATCTCGTTCTTCCTCAGTTTTGTCTATGCCGCAGTGCGGTCGCGCAACCGTGGCGGATCCGGCGGCGCCGGTCCGTGGCCGGTGCCCCCTGGCGGGGGCGCGCGCCGCGCGTAGCGGGTTGGTCCAAGCCCTATCGCGCCGCGATGCGATCGGTCACGATCTTCGGCGTGATGAACACCAGCAACTCGGTCTTCTTGGTGGTCAGCAGGCGGTTCTTGAACAGCCAGCCCATGTAGGGAATGTCGCCGAGCAGCGGCACCTTGTTGATCTCCTCCAGGTTTTCCTGGGTGAAGATGCCGCCGATGACCACCGTGCCGCCGTTCTCGACCAGCACCTGCGTCTTCACGTGCTTCTTGTCGATGGTGTAGCCCTGCAGGGTGGGCGTGGCCTTGGCGTCCTTGTTGACGTCCAGGTCCAGCATCACGTAGCCCTCGGGCGTGATCTGCGGGATGACGCGCAGCCGCAGCGTGGCCTGGCGGAAGGTCACCGCGGTGGCGCCGCTGGACGTGGCCTGCTGGTACGGAATCTCCTCGCCCTGCTCGATCACCGCTTCGACCTGGTCGGCGGTGATGACGCGCGGGCTGGAGACGATCTTGCCGTTGCCGTCGTTCTCCAGCGCCGACAGCTCCAGGTTCAGGAACTTGTCCGCCGAGGCGCTGAACAGCGACAGCGCGAAGGTGGCCGCGGCGGCGCCCAGCGCGCCGGTGTTGGCCGGCAAGTTGACGAACTGCGTGTTGCTGAATTCCACCGCCGGGCCCTGCCCGGTCTGCGCGCCGACCGCGGCGTAGTTGCCGCCGATCTGTGCGCCCGGGCCCGAGGTCGGTGCCCCGGCCAGGTTGGCGAAGCCCAGCTTCACGCCCAGGCTCTGACCCCAGTTGTCGCGCGCTTCGACGATGCGCGCCTCGATCAGCACCTGGCGCACCGGGATGTCGATCTTGGCGATCATCGCCTGGATCTCTTCCAGCTTGGACGGGATGTCGGTGACGAACAGCTGGTTGGTGCGCTGCTCGAAGATCACGCTGCCGCGCGGCGACAGGATGCGCCCGGAGTTCTGGCCGGTGGCGTTGTCGATCGTCTGCGCCACCAGCGCCGAGCCCACCAGGCTCTTGGCGATGGTCTCGGCCTTGGTGTAGTTCAGCTGGAAGGCCTGGGTGCGCGTGGGCTCCAAGTCGGCGATCTTGCGGCGCGACTCCAGCTCCACCTGCTCGCGGTTGGCCAGCTCTTCCTTCGGCGCGATCCACAGCACGTTGCCGTTCTTGCGCACGCCCAGGCCCTTGCTCTGCAGGATGATGTCCAGCGCCTGGTCCCACGGCACGTCCTTCAGGCGCAGCGTCAC
Organism: Rubrivivax sp.; assembly: GCA_019635285.1. Taxonomy (GTDB): domain Bacteria; phylum Pseudomonadota; class Gammaproteobacteria; order Burkholderiales; family Burkholderiaceae_C; genus Rubrivivax. The sequence continues at coordinate 106,048 of JAHBZS010000003.1, forward strand.
GGTGCCGGTGACCGTGTCGCTGGTGACGACGTTGAAGTTGGTGAAATCGGCGATGACCTGCAGCAGCGCGCGCACCTCGATGTTCTGGAAGTTCAGGCTCAGCTTCTCGCCCGAGAAGCCCGGGCCCTGCACCAGCTTGTTCGGGTCGACCTTCATCGGCCGCACTTCCAGCACGAACTGGTTGTCGGTCTGGTAGGCGCTGTGCTCCCACGAGCCCTTGGGCTCGACCACCATGCGCACACGGTCGCCGGTCTGGAAGGTGGACACGGCCTGCACGGGCGTGCCGAAGTCCATCACGTCCAGACGGCGGCGCAGGTTGTCGGGCAGGGTCGAACGCAGGAACTCGACCACCAGGTTCTGGCCCTGCTGGCGGATGTCCACGCCCACCTGCGTGCTCGGCAGGTCGACGATGATGCGGCCCGCGCCTTCGCTGCCGCGGCGGAAATCGATGCCGCGCACGGCCATCGGCTGGTCGTTCTGCGCCGGCGCGAAGTGCGTCGGTGCGCCACCGGCACTCGCCACCGGCGAGGCCTGGTCGAGCATGACGATCAGCGACTTGCCCTGCACCTGCACGCGGTAGTTGGCGGGCTGGCGCAGGTTCAGGACCAGGCGGGTGCGCTCGTCGGACTGCGCCACGTTGGCCGAGCGCACGTTGCCCTGGTTCAGCTCCACCGAGTTCTTGCCCAGGCCGTTGGTCACGCCGGGGAGATCGAGGGCCACACGCGGCGGCGCCTGCACCACGAAGCCGCCCGGCGCGGCGGCCAGCGGCTGGCTGAACTCGACGCGCACCACGTCCGTGCCCGCCTGCTGGGTCGAGGTGATCGACTGGATCACGTTCTGCGCGAGCGCGATCGGCGCGGCCAGTGCAAGGGCCAACACGGCGAAAGTGGCACGCCACTTGTGCATGATGCGGTTCTCCAGGGTGCTTTTCATCGTGCCTTCTCCTGCAGCTGCAGGGTCGTGGGCCGCTCGATCCATTCGCCAGCGGCGTCCTGCACGATCTCGCGCAGTTCGATTTGGGTTTCGGTGATCTTGACGATCCGGCCGTAGTTCTGGCCGATGTAGTCGCCCAGCTTGACCTGGTACAGCAGGTTGTCGACGCGCAGCAGCGCAAAGGGCTTGGCCTGCTTGGCGACGCTGCCGACCATCATCATGCTGTCCAGCGGGTACGACTCCAGCGGTTCCTTGCGGCGGTTCAGTTCGGCGCCGAGCAGCGAATTCGGCTGGCGCGCCTCGGCCTTGACCGCGACGGTCAGCTTCTGGTTGCTGAAGGGGTCGACCGCCTGCGCGGAGGTGTACGGCTGCGCCTCGAACTTCTTCGGCGGCGTCAGCGGCGACACGTTGGGCTTGGCCTCGCGCCGCTGGCGCTCCATCCATTCCTGCAGTTCCTCGTTCTCGGCGCCGCAGCCGGCGAGCAGCGCGACCAGCAGCGTGCCGGCCAGCAGGCGCAGCGTGTTCGGGCGGCGCATCATTTCTTCGCTCCCGCGGCCTTGGCGGCCTTCTCGGCCTTGATCTTCTGCTGCTCGGCAACCTCGTTCGCGTCCAGGTAGCGGTAGGTGCGCGCCGTGGCCTCCATGACCAGGTTGCCGCCGGGGTCCCTGGCATTGGCCGGCGCGATCGTCAGGTTGTGCAAGGTGACGATGCGCGACAGGTTGGCCACGTCTGCGGCAAAGGAGCCCATGTCGTTGTAGCGGCCGCTGACCTTGATGGCGATCGGCAGCTCGGCGTAGTAGTCCTTGATCTCCACCTGGCCGGGGCGGAACAGCTCGAACTGCAGGCCGCGCCCCAGGCCGGCCTGGTTGATGTCGGACAGCAGCGCGTCCATCTCCGCCTTGCCGGGCAGCTGCTTCTCGAGTTGCGTCACGTATTCCTGCACCTGCAGCTTCTGCTTGCGCAACTCACCCAGGTTCACCGCCTGGGCCAGCTTGCTCACGTAGTCCTGCTTCAGTGCGGGCTCGCGGTCGCGCTCGGCCTGCAGCTCGTCGGTGGCGCCGGACAGCAGGGCGAACCAGCAGGCCACGACCACGGCCGCGGTGGCAGCCAGCCACGCCGCCACCTTGGGCAGCAGCGGCCACTGGCCCGGCTCCTTGGCATTGAGCCCGCGGAACTGCGATGCGGCCTGCGCAAAGACAGCGCCGACATCGACGGAGGGTTGTTTTTCCTTGCTCTTCATCGCGGCCTCACGAAGCCTTCTTTTCGGCCGCGCTGGCGGCGCCAGCAGGTGCCGAGGCGGCCGCAGGCGTCTGCGGGCGCTTCAAGGAAAGGCGCATCGAGAATTCGTTCAGGCGTCGCTGGTCGCGATTGGCCGCGCCGGAGGTGCCCGACGCCGGCACGGTGGTCTTGATCTCCACCAGTTCCGGCCGCTCGAGCCACGGCGAGTTGTAGAGCGTGTTGCGCAGGAACTCCGAGACCCGCTCGTTGGTCTGCGCCATGCCGGTGACCAGCACCACCTGGTCGTTCTGCTTGATGCTGGTCAGGTAGACCCCTTCGGGCGTCTGCTTGACCAGCTCGTCGAGCAGGTACACCGGCATGTTGCGGTCGGTCTGCAGGCCTTCGACGGCCTTCTGACGCGCCTTCAGCGCCTCGATCTCGGCGCGCAAGGTGGCGATGTCCTTGATCTGCGCTTCGAGGCGCGTGATCTCGGCCTTGAGGAAATCGTTGCGTGCCTGCTGCGCCGAGGTCAGCTGCTGCAGCACCACGTACCAGACGCCGGCGATCGCCAGGCCGAGCACGGCGCTGAGGGCCAGCGTGGCAAAGAACGCGCGCTTGCGCTGCCGCCGCTTTTCCTCGCGATGCGGCAGAAGGTTGATCAGGATCACTGCACGAATCTCCGCATGGCCAGGCCGCAGGCCGTCAAGTAAGACGGCGCTTCACGCCGCAGGCTGGATTCGCGGACCGCCGAGCCGAGCTTCATGCGGTCGAAGGGGTTGACCACCTGCGAGGCGAAGCCGGTCAGCTCGGTGACGCGGTCCTTCAGCCCCGGCAGCGTGGCGGTGCCGCCGGCGAGCATCACGTAGTGCACCTTGTGATGCGGCGTGCTGGTGAAGAAGTACTGCAGCGCGCGGCCGATCTCCTGCGACAGGCTGTCGACGAAGGGCGCGAGGATCGCCGACTCGTAGTCGTCGGGCAGGTCATTGGCCAGCTTCTTGGCCTCGGCCTCTTCGAAGGAGAAGCCGTACTGCCGGCTGATCAGCTGCGTCAGCTGGCTGCCGCCGAAAGCCTGGTCGCGGTCGTAGAGCATTTCCTCGTCGCGCAGCACCTTCAGGCTGGTGGTGTCGGCGCCGATCTCGAACAGCGCGACCAGCGCGTCCCGGCCTTCGTTGGGCAGCGCCGAGACGATGCGGCCCATGGCCAGCCGCGAAGCGTGCGATTCGATGTCCAGCACCACCGGCTTCAGGCCCGCCGCTTCGGCCAGGCCCTGGCGGTCCTGCACGCGGTCCTTGCGCGAGGCGGCGATCAGCACCTCGACGTCGCCCGCAGACGTCGTGCTCGGGCCGATGACGCAGAAGTCCAGGCTGACTTCGTCCAGCGAGAAGGGGATGTACTGGTTGGCCTCGGACTCGACCTGCAGCTCCATCTCTTCTTCGCGCAGGCCGGCCGGCAGCATGATCTTCTTGGTGATGACGGCCGACTGCGGCATGGCCATCACCACCTGCTTGGTGCGCGTGCCGCTCTTCGTGACCACCTTGCGCACGGCGTCGGCGACCTCGTCGAACTTCTCGATCTGACCGTCGGTGATCCAGCCCTTGTCGAAGGGCTCGGACGCGAAGCGTTCGAGCACCAGCTCACCGTTCGCGGCCTGACCCAATTCGACCAGCTTGACACTGGAGGAACTGATGTCCAACCCGATCACCGCGGGGTGCTTCTGTCCCAGAAGCTGGCTCAATAAGCTCACGTCACCTGACTCCCAACGCGCACCTTCGTGGAGGTGCGTAGAACTTAATAAGTTACTTGAATCCTAGCAGCAAAGCCCTTGTGACCCAACGCAAAACTGTCACCAAAGTCTGCCTCTCGTTGTGAATCTCCGACGTGCGGAACAGCGCTGGAAACAACTCGCAATTGCGCTTTCGGAAGCTCACCGCCGGGGCCCAGGCTGGGGCATTGTTCAGACCCCGCGGTCGTCGCCATGGCCTTGATTTCGGCAGCGATGGGCGCTTTCTATAATCGCCAGCTGCCCGCAAGGGACCCGCATGAGCGCCAAAGGCTCCGCTACCTCCGCCCCCCCACCCGACGCTGAACGACCGCGCGCCTCGCACGGTGCATGGGTCGGTGGCTTGGCGCGTGTCATGTCGTGGGTCGCGGGGTTGGCCGTCGCCGGCGTGCTGAGCGTGTTGATCCTGGTGGGCGTCGCGGTGGCGGTGGCTTACCCCAACGTGCCCGAGATCAGCGGCCTGACGGACTACCGTCCCAAACTGCCGATGCGAATCTACGCCGCTGACGGCGTGCTGCTCGGAGAATTTGGTGAAGAAAGGCGCAACTTCACGCCGATCTCGCAGATGCCCAAGGTGCTGAAGGACGCCGTGCTGGCCGCCGAGGACGCACGCTTCTACGAGCACGGCGGTGTCGACTACAAGGGCATCGTGCGCGCCGCGCTGGCCAACCTGCGCGACGCGCGCAGCCAGGGCGGGTCGACCATCACGATGCAGGTGGCGAAGAACTTCTATCTGTCCACCGAGAAGACCTACACACGCAAGATCTACGAGCTGCTGCTGACGATGAAGATCGAGGGGCTGCTGACCAAGGAGCAGATCCTCGAGCTGTACATGAACCAGATCTATCTGGGGCAGCGCGCCTACGGCTTCGCCGCGGCCAGCGAGATCTATTTCGGCAAGCCGGTCAAGGATCTGACGATCGCCGAATCGGCGATGCTCGCCGGCCTGCCCGTGGCGCCATCGGCCTACAACCCCATCGTCAACCCCAAACGCGCGACGGTGCGGCAGCAGTTCGTGCTGGGCCGCATGCTCGAGGAAGGCTTCATCACCGAGGCGCAGTACGAAGCCGCGCGCCACCAGGTGCTGCGCTACCGCGCGCAGACCGAGGTGCCGGTGCATGCCGAATACGCGGTGGAGGCCGCGCGCCAACTGGTGTTTTCGCACTACGGCGCCGAGGCCTACTCGCGCGGCCTGGACGTGCACCTGACGATCCGTGCGGCCGACCAGGAAGTGGCCTATCGCGCGCTGCGGCGCGGCCTGCTCAACTACGAGCAGCGCCAGTGGTACCGCGGACCCGAAGCCTACGTGGACCTGCCCGCGGCGGCCGACCAGGTGGACGCGCGCATCGCCGAGGCGCTGGCCGAGCATCCCGACAACGACGAGTTGCGCGCCGCCGTGGTCACCGAAGCGTCGCCGCGCAAGGTGGTGGCGGTGCTGCAGAACGGCGAGACCATCACGGTGACCGGCGACGGCTTGAAGCCGGTCGCGTCGGGCCTGTCGGACAAGGCCGGGCCGAAGCTGCAGATCCGCCGTGGCGCCGTGGTGCGTGCGGTGCGCGACGCCAAGGGCGTGTGGTCGTTGACGCAGGTGCCGGAGGTGGAAGGCGCGTTCGTGGCCATGGACCCGAGCAACGGCTGGGTGCGCGCGCTGGTCGGCGGCTTCGACTACGGCAAGAGCAAGTTCAACCACGTCACCCAGGCCTGGCGCCAGCCGGGGTCGAGCTTCAAGCCGTTCATCTATTCGGCGGCGCTGGAGCGCGGCTTCACGCCGACCACCGTGGTCAACGATGCGCCGCTGTTCTTCGACGCCGGTGCCACCGGCAGCCAGCCGTGGGAGCCGAAAAACTACGACGGCAAGTTCGAGGGCCCGATGCCGCTGCGCACCGCGCTGGCCAAGTCGAAGAACATGGTGTCGATCCGCATCCTGCAGTCCATCGGGCCGGGCTTCGCGCAGCAATGGATCACGCGCTTCGGCTTCGAGGCCGACAAGCACCCGGCCTACCTGACGATGGCGCTGGGCGCCGGCTCGGTGACGCCGATGCAGATGGCCACGGCCTACAGCGTGTTCGCCAACGGCGGCTACATGACCAGCCCGGTACTCATCGCCAAGATCACCGACAGCAAGGGCAAGGTGCTGTCGCAGGCCAGCACGCCGGCGCTGGACGAGTCGATGCGCACGCTGGACGCGCGCAACGCCTTCGTCATGAACACGCTGCTGCAGGAGGTGACACGCTCGGGCACGGCGGCTTCGGCCAAGCGGGCGCTGGGCCGCGGTGACATCTTCGGCAAGACCGGCACGACCAATGATTCGATGGACGCCTGGTTCGTCGGCTACCAGCCCAGCCTGGTGGCGGTGGTCTGGATCGGCTACGACACGCCGCGCAAGCTGGGCGACCGCGAGACCGGCGGCGGTCTCGCGCTGCCGGTATGGATCGAATACATGAGCTATGCGCTCAAGGGCGTGCCGGTGCGCGAGCTGACGCCGCCGGAAGGCGTGGTCCAGAGCGACGGCGACTGGGCCTACGAAGAATTCGGCCACGGCGCCGGCGTGCGTTCGCTGGGCCTGGAGGACGTGCTGCCGCCGGCGCCGACGAGCGAGGAGCGCAACAGCATCCTCGACCTGTTCCGGCGCTGAAGGCACCCACCCCCTGCGGCCTTCGGCCGCCCCTTCAAGGGAGCGGATACCGCGGCCCGGCGGAGCCGGTTCCGCGGTATCCGCTGGATGTCGGCGGTCTCAGCTCGGCGACTTGAAACTCAAGTCCCGTCCGGACTGGGCGCTGGCGTGGCGCGACAGCGCCTCGAAGAAGTCGCTGCCGTCGCGCGTGTCCAGCCAGCGGCCCTGCACATGGCGGTAGTGGTAGCCGCCGGCGCGCGCGGCCAGCCAGATCTCCTGCAACGGCGGCTGGGTGTTGACGACGATGCGGCTGTCGTCGGGGAACACCAGTTCCAGCAGGCCGCCGGTGCGGTGCGTGTCGATGTCCACCACGTCGTCCTGCAGCCAGGCGTCGGCGGCAGCCTCGATCGACGCCAGCACCGCCGACGTGCGGCGCTGGTAGTCGGCATCGCTCAGCGGAGTGGCTTCGGGACAAGAGGTCATGGTCTTTAGAATCCGCGCCATGCAAGCGCAGGCGAGCTCCAGTGTATCGATGCCGCACACGGGCGCATGGTGGTGCGCAAAGACCACGCTGTGGCTGTTGCTCGTCCTGGCCGCGGGCTGCGGCCAGAAAGGGCCGCTGACGCTGCCGGGCGCCGCCAAGAGCGCCTCGGCCCCGGCGTCCGCTGCGTCCGCCGCGTCCGCCGCGGCCGCGCGATGAGCCTGCCCGGCGCCCCCTACCTGGCGCGACACGGCGGTGATCTGCAGCTCGACGGCTGCTCGCTGGACGCGCTGGCGCGCGAGTTCGGCACGCCGCTGTACGTGTACTCGCAGCGCGCGATGCTCGACGCGGTGGCGTCGTACCGGCGCGCACTGGCGGGCCGGCCGCACCTCATCTGCTATGCGATGAAGGCCAACCCCAGCCTGGCCGTGCTGCAGACCTTTGCGCAGGCCGGCTGCGGCTTCGACATCGTCTCCGCCGGCGAGCTGGAACGTGTGCTTGCGGCCGGCGGCGAGGCTTCGCGCGTGGTCTTCTCCGGCGTCGGCAAGACGCGCGCCGAGATGCGCCGCGCGCTGCAGGCCGGCGTGCGCTGCTTCAATGTGGAAAGCCACGGCGAGCTGGACCTGCTGTCGCAGGTGGCGGTGGCCGAGGGGCGCACGGCGCCGGTGAGCTTGCGCATCAACCCCGACGTCGACGCCGGCACGCACCCCTACATCTCCACCGGGCTGAAGGACAACAAGTTCGGCATCGCGCACGACGAGGCGCTGGCCAGCTACCGGCATGCGGCGTCGCTGCCGGGGCTGCAGGTGGTGGGCATCGACTGCCACATCGGCTCGCAGATCACGCAGGTGGAGCCCTACCTGGACGCGCTGGACCGGTTGCTCGATCTGGTCGAGGCGGTGGAGGCCGAAGGCATCGCCCTGCAGCACATCGACGTCGGCGGCGGCCTGGGCATCCAGTACGCTACCGAGGCGCCGCCCCAGGCCGACGAACTGGTGACGCGGCTGCTGCAGCGCATCGACGCGCGCGGCCACGGCCACCGCGAGCTGCTGATGGAGCCGGGCCGCTCGCTGGTGGGCAACGCCGGCGTGCTGCTCACCGAAGTGCTGTACCTGAAGCCGGGGGCGACGAAGAACTTCTGCATCGTCGACGCGGCCATGAACGACCTGATGCGCCCGGCGATGTACGAGGCATGGATGGCCATCGAAGCCTGCCGGCCGCGCGGCGGCACCGCGGCCGCCTGGGACGTGGTCGGCCCGGTGTGCGAGTCGGGCGACTGGCTGGGCCGCGGCCGCGAGCTGGTGCTGCAGCCGGGCGACATGCTGGCGGTGCTGTCGGCCGGCGCCTATGGGATGTCGATGGCCAGCAACTACAACAGCCGCGCGCGCGCCGCCGAGATCCTGCTCGTCGACGGCCGGCCCGTGCTGGTGCGCGAACGCGAGCAGATCCAGGACCTGATGGCGCGCGAGCGCCTGCTGCCCTAGATCCGGCCTTCCTGCACCGCGTGGCAGGCTACGCGCACGCCTTGCCTTTCGATCATCACCGGCCGCTCGGCGGAGCAGCGCGCGTTGGCATGCGAGCAGCGCGGATGGAAGGCACAGCCCGTCGGCGGGTTCAGCGGGTTCGGCACCTCGCCCTGCACCGGCGTGCGCGCCCGGCCGGTCATGTGGATGTCGGGAATGGCATCCAGCAGCATGCGCGTGTACGGATGCCGAGGCCGCGCGAACAGCTCCGCCTTGTCGGCCAGCTCGACCAGCCGGCCCAGGTACATCACGCCCACCTGGTCGCTGACATGGCGCACCACGGCCAGGTTGTGCGAGATGAACAGGTAGGTCAGCCCCTGCCGGCGCTGCAGGTCCTTCATGATGTTGAGCACCTGCGCCTGCACCGACACATCCAGCGCCGACGTGGGCTCGTCGCACACCAGGAACTCCGGCTGCGTGGCCAGGGCACGCGCGATGGAGATGCGCTGGCGCTGCCCGCCGGAGAACTGGTGGGGGAACTTCTCGACATCGGCGCCGGCCAGGCCCACCGACTGCAGCAGCTCGACGACCTTGGCGCGCAGCGCGTCGGCATCGGTCGCCAGCCCGTGCTCGCGCAGCGGCTCGCCGACGATGTCCAGCACCTTCCAGCGCGGGTTCAGGCTGGCATAGGGGTCCTGGAAGATCATCTGCATGCGCCGGCGCAAGGTGCGCAGCTCGGCGGCGGAGGACTGCAGCGCCCCCGTGTTGCGGCCGTCGAAGACCACCGCGCCGCGCGTCGGCTCGTACAGGCCCACGAGCAGCCGCGCCACGGTGCTCTTGCCGCAGCCGGATTCGCCGACCAGCGCCAAGGTCTTGCCTTTGGGGATGCTGAAGCTGACGCCGTCGACGGCGTGCACGTACTGCCGCGACTTGCGCTCCAGCACGCGGTTGAGCCAGGGCGGCGAGACGTCGAAGGTCTTGGCCAGGTCGTCGACCTGGATCAGCGGCTTCATCGCGCGGCCTCCGGCACATGCAGCCAGCAAGCCGCCCGGGTGCGACGCGCCTCGACCAGCTCGGGTCGCTCGCGGCGGCAGCGCGCCATCACCTTCGGACAGCGCGGGTTGAACGCGCAGCCGGCCGGAATGGCATTCAGCCGCGGCATCGCGCCGTCGATCTGCAGCAGCCGTTCGCGTGTGTCGTCCATCGCCGGAATCGAACCCATCAGGCCCACCGTGTAGGGGTGCGCCGGGTGGTGGATGACCTCGTGCACCGGCCCGATCTCGCAGATGCGCCCCGCGTACATCACGGCCACGCGGTCGCAGGTTTCGGCGATGACGCCCATGTCGTGTGTCACCAGCATCACCGCCGCGCCGTGCTCCTTGCACACCCGCTTGAGCAGCGAAATGATCTGCGCCTGGATCGACACGTCCAGGGCGGTGGTCGGCTCGTCGGCGACGATCAGCTTGGGCTCGGCGGCCAGCGCCAGGGCGATCACCACACGCTGGCGCATGCCGCCGGAAAACTGGTGCGGGTACTGCTCCATGCGCTCGGCCGCCGCCGGAATGCCCGTCTCCTGCAGCAGGCGGATGGCACGCCGCCGCGCCTCCTCGGCACTGACCGGCAGGTGCGTGAGGATGGTTTCGGTGAGCTGCCGGCCGATGGTGTACAGCGGGTTCAGTGACGTCAGCGGGTCCTGGAAGACGGCGCCGATGCGCCGCCCGCGGATGGCGCGCATCTGCTCGTAGGGCAGGTTGTCGATGCGCTGGCCGGCCAGCAGGATCTCGCCGCCGGTAATGCGCCCCGGCGGCTCCAGCAAGCCGATGATGGCCGCACCGGTGAGCGACTTGCCTGCGCCGGATTCGCCGACCACGCCCAGCACCTCGCCCGGCGCAATGTCGAAGGAGATGTCGTCCAGCGCCAGCAACGCGCCGCGGCGCGTGGGGAACTCCACGCGCAGGTTGCGGACTTGCAGCAGCGGCGTGCTCATCGCAGTCGCGGATTCAGCGCGTCGCGCAGCCAGTCGCCGAGCAGGTTCACGCTCAGCGCGATCAGGATGAGCATCGCGCCGGGGAAGATGGTGATCCACCATTCGCCGCTGAACAGCACGTCGTTGCCGATGCGGATCAGCGTGCCCAGCGACGGCGAGGTCGGCGGCACGCCCACGCCCAGGAAGGACAGCGTGGCCTCGGTGAGGATGGCCGCGGCCACGTGGATCGTGGCCAGCACCAGCACCGGCCCCATGACGTTGGGCAACACATGGCGCAACATGATGCGCGATGGCGCGACACCGATGACGCGCGCCGCCTGCACGTATTCGCGGTTGCGTTCGACCAGCGTCGAGCCGCGCACCGTGCGTGCGTACTGCACCCAACCGGTCAGCGAGATGGCGACGATCAGCACGCCGAAGGCCAGCGCCTCGTCGGCATGCGGGAAGAGCGCGCGGCCGACGCCGTCGATGAGCAGCGCCACCAGCAGCGGCGGGAACGACAGCATGACATCGCAGACGCGCATGATCAGCGCATCGAGCTTGCCGCCGACGAAGCCCGACAGCAACCCCAGGCCGACCCCCACGACCATCGACACCAGCACCGAGGCCACGCCGACGAACAGCGAGATGCGCGCGCCGTACATGATGGCCGACAGGATGTCGCGCCCCTGGTCGTCGGTGCCGAGCAGGTAGCTGCGTGTGCCGTCTTCCATCCAGGCCGGAGGCAGACGCGCATCGCTCAGGTTCACCGAGGCCAGGTCGAAGGGGTTGTGCGGCGCCACCCAGGGCGCGAAGACCGCGCAGAACACGCACAGCGCCGCGATGATGGCGGCCAGGATGGCCATCGGCGAGCTCTTGAAGCTGTACCAGAGGTCGCCATCGAAGAAGCGAGCCAATGCGCCGGGCGCGACAGGGACGGTGCCGGTGGTCATGCGGGGGTTCCAGCTTCAGTGCCCACCGGCGGGCTTCTCGATGCGCAACCGCGGGTCGACGGCGAAGTACAGCAGGTCGACGATCAGGTTGACGATGACGAAGATCAGCGCCACCAGGCACAGGTAGGCGGCCATCACCGGCACGTCGGCAAACTGCACGGCCTGGATGAACAGCAGGCCCATGCCGGGCCACTGGAACACCGTCTCGGTGATGATGGCAAAGGCGATCAGCGCGCCCAGCTGCAAGCCGGTGATGGTGATCACCGGCACCAGCGTGTTCTTCAGCGCATGACCGAAGTACACCGAGCGGTTGGGCAGGCCGCGCGCACGCGCGAACTTGATGTAGTCGGTGCGCAGCACCTCGAGCATTTCGGCGCGCACCAGGCGCAGGATCAGCGCCAGCTGGAACACCGACAAGGTGACCGCCGGCAGAACCAGGTGGCGCCAGCCGTCGATGCTGAGGAACCCCGTGGTCCAGCCGCCGAGCGCGACCACGTCGCCGCGGCCGAAGCTGGGCAGCCACTTCAGGGTCACCGAGAACAGCAGGATCAGCAGAATGCCGATCAGGAAGGTCGGCAGCGACACGCCGAGCAGCGAGCCGATCATGGCCAGCTGCGCGCCCAGCGTGCCGCGCTTGAGCGCGGCGAAGACCCCCATCGGAATGCCCACCAGCAGCGCGATCACCGCCGCGGCGATGGACAGCTCCAGCGTGGCCGGCAGGCGCTCGATGATCAGCGTCGAGACTTTGCGGCCCTGGCGCAGGCTGAGGCCGAAGTCACCCTGCACGGCATTGCCCACGAAGTGCGCGAACTGCACCGGGAAGGGCCGGTCCAGGCCGAGTTCGGCACGCAGCGCCTGGCGTTGCTCCGCCGTGGCATCCTGCCCCAGCATGGTGGCCACCGGATCGCCGACGTATTGAAACAGCATGAACGCGATGAAGGCCACCGACAGCATGACCAGCACGGCCTGGGCGAGTCGGCGCAGGATGAAGGCGAGCATGCGGTGGCGACAGGTCTGCGGTGGCGGGTGGGTCTGCGGGCGGCCTGCGATCATCCGCAATTCACGTGCCCGGCGCCAAGAGGGAAAACCTAGGCGCGCGGCTCAGCGAAAGCGGATCTCTCCGTACCAGGCTTCGGCCTGCGAGGCCGTGTTGTCGCTGTCGGTCATCACCGCCATGCCGATCAGCGCGCCGGGATCCTCGCCAAAGGCGCGACGGTAGTCGGCACGCACGTCGCGCTCGTAGCTTCGCCACTGGCCGAGGTGGGCCGGGCCGGATTCGAGCACGATCTTGCGGATGCGGTCGCTGCGCTTGCTGATCACCACGGTGTCGACCTCGGCGCGGCTGTCCCAGACGTACATCAAGGTGGCGAAGGGTGGCGTTTCGCCCGTCAGGCCCTGCATCAGGTCGAACATCATGCGCGTGCGCGGACTGAGCAGGCCGTGATCCCCGTCGAAAGCCAGCAATACCCGCACCACCGCATCTTCGGTGTCGACCTGCCGCACGTCCGCGCCGGCGAGCAGCGAGTCAGCCTTCCACGAGAACGTCACTTTGCCCAGTTGCTCGGGCTCGATGCGCACGGCACGGCGATACATGCTGGCGGAATGCCTGGATTGCGCGTGCAGCACCCAGCGGCCGTCTTCGATGCGCACCGTGTAGGACGTGGTCGTCTTGCCCGGAAACACCAAGGGCTGCCAGCCATCCGTCCACCGCTCCTGCGTCGGCGCGGCGGTGACGGGCAGCACCGGCGCATGCCGGCAAGCGCTCGACATGAGCATCAGCAGGCCGGCGATACCGGTTAGGACGCGCAACGGTTGCATCGATATCTGGTGGGTTCGGCACAAACCGGTGCCCGCCCAAAAAAAAGCCGCCCGAAGGCGGCTTTGTCTGGGCGAACTGCCTTGCGGCAGCGCCGGAATCAGAACTGGTGGCGGATACCGATCTGGCCGCCAGTCGAGTTGTTGCCCGGCGTCAGACCGGAAGACTGGCCGCTCACCTTGAACGCCGAATTGCCGTCGTTGTTGATCGACGACCACGTGGCGTACAGCGCCGTGCGCTTCGACAGGTTGTAGTCCACGCCAATCGCCCATTGCGAGGCGTCGTCGTTGTTCAGCAGCTTCTTGCCATTGGTGCCGCCGTAGCTGGCCTTCAGGTTCCACTGGCCGAACGGCGCGGAGACGCCGACGAACCAGTTTTCGCGTTCAGCGTCGTCGCCGACGTAGGGAACCAATCCGTCGACGTTGATCTGACCGTAGAAACCCGACAGCTTCATGAAGCCGAAGTTCCACGAACCGCCGATGTTCCAGGTGTCCAGATCGATGCCGCTACCCGCCAGAAGTTCTTCGGTCTTGCCGTAAGACGCGGCAATGTCGAAAGGCCCCGCCGCATAGCCGATACGGCCACCGTAGTACTTGTTGGCGTTGGCGTTTTCACCCGCAGCCACTTGCACCTGACCGTAGAGGCCCGGACCAAAGGTGCCATTCGGGAGGATGTACGCCACCATGTTGTTGGCGCGCACCAGCGTGCCGTACGTCGTGCCAGCCAGCGCTTGCTGAGCAAAACCGCTCAGCGCGAGGTTGGTCGCCGAGCCGACACCGTTGGTGCCGAAGGGATCGAACACCGTCCAGTTCCAGAAGGTCGCGGTGTAGTCGCGGCCCAGGCGCAGTTCGCCCCACTGGTTCGACAGGCTGACCGTCGAACGGCGGTTGAAGATCAACTCATTGCCAGTACTCGTGGTGCCGTTACCCCAAACGCCGGCGTTGCGGCCGGTATCGGGAGCAATACCCATTTCAAGCCAGAAACCCGCCTTCAGGCCACCGCCCAGATCCTCAACGCCACGGAAGCCCAGGCGGCTGCTGGCCATGCCGTCGGTGCCCATCGAGTAGGTGCGATCACCGTTGTCGACCGACATGACGTTCAGGTCAACCACGCCGAACATCGTCACCGACGACTGCGCCGAAGCGCCACCGGCAAACGCGCCGAGAGCCGCGAGAGCGAGAACAGATTTTTTCATTGCAACTTTCTCCTAGGTTAATGACGAAGACCTGATCGATTCGCGGTTTGCGGGGTGATCAGACCTAACCCCTCATCGGAAGTTGATGGGATTGCACCAGACCGTCGCCCGGCTGGCAAAGGTTTGCGATCCAAAGGAGTCGGTTTTGTTGCCTGTGCACAACGAGGCCTTGCCAAGCACGTCTCGGCAAGAATCGTGCCGAGACGGCGGCTGCGCCGCGTCAAACGGCCGCAACGCCGACGCGGATAATGGCGCGGATGCAAGAGGCGCTTCAGAACCGTGACAAGGCGTCACGCTTGGATCGGATCCTCGCCTGCGCCGACAACGCGTTGCGCACGCTGTCCGGCGCGCACGTGGCGTCGCGTCGCTGCCCCGGCGCCGAAGCGGCGCAGGCCGGCCTGCCGTCGGCCGAGCGGCAGTTGTCGGCGGCGCTGATGCGCGTCAATCACGTCGGCGAGATCTGCGCGCAGGCGCTGTACAACGCGCAGACCTTGTCCACCACCGACGGGCACCTGCAGCGACAGTTCGAGGCCGCCGCGAAGGAAGAATCGGACCACTTGGCGTGGACGAGGCGCCGCCTGCATGAACTCGGCGACCGCCCCAGCCTGCTCAACCCGCTGTGGTACGCGGGGGCATTCGGTATCGGCCTGCTCGCCGGCAGCCTCGGGCCGGGCGTCAGCCTGGGCTTCGTGGCCGAGACCGAGCATCAGGTGGAGCGGCATCTGCAGAGCCACCTGGACCGGCTGCCCGCAACCGATCACGCGTCGCGCGCCATCGTCCAGCAGATGATGGAGGACGAGGCGCGGCACGCGTCCGACGCCCTGCAGGCCGGCGGCGCCTCGTTGCCCGCACCCGTCAAGCTGGCCATGCGGCTGGCCGCCAAGATGATGACCACCACCGCGCACCATGTCTGAAGCCACGAACCCGCGCCGCTGGCGCACCCTGCCGCCTGCACAGCCCGGGCGCCGTCTTTGCTGTGCGTCGCTGCTGGGCGGCGCGGTGGCGCTGGCGGCCGGCTGCACCAGCGTGCCGAGCCGGTCGCCCTTCAAGGGCATGGAGCTGTCCAGCACACCGCTGCTCGGCAAGTTCGTCTGGCGCGACCTCGTCACGGAGAACCCGGACGCCGCGAAGCCGTTCTACGCGGCACTGTTCGGCTGGGAGTTTGTCGAGACCCGTGCGCTCGGCGCGCCCTACACGCTGATCAAGTCGGGCGGCCAGTACATCGGCGGCATCAGCCGCACGCGCAGGCCGCAGCCCAACCAGCCCGTGTCGCAGTGGCTGAGCTTCATGTCGGTGGCCGACGTGGACCGCGCGGTGGACCGCACGCGGGTGGCGGGCGGCAGCCTGGTGGCCGGGCCGCTGGACCTGACCGCCGTCGGTCGCGGTGCGGTGGTGCTCGATCCGGAAGGTGCGCCGCTGGGCCTGCTGCGCAGCCGCATCGGCGACCCGATGGACGGCACGGAGCCGGCGCTGCACCGCTTCATGTGGACCGAACACCTCTCCCGCGATCCGCAGGCCAGCGCGGCGTTCTATGCCTCGCTGGCCGGCTTCGAGGTGCGCAAGATGGACCCGGATGGCAGGCCGTACTGGGTGCTGGTGCAAGGGCGCGAGCGCGCCGGGCTGCTGAGGAACCCGATCGCGGTGGACCGCCCGGTCTGGCTGCCCTATGTGCGCGTGGCCGACCCCGCCGCGTCCGCGGCGCGTGCGGCGCAACTGGGCGGCATGGCGCTGCTGGCACCGCGCCGCGACGTGCGCAACGGCAGCATGGCCCTCATCGCCGATCCGGCAGGCGCGATGCTCGCCTTGCAGAAGTGGCCGCTCTAAGCTTCAGGGGAACGATGATGCAGTCGAACACATGGCGCCGTGCCGCAGCCGCTGCGCTGCTGCTGGCCGGCGCGTTGCTCAGCAGTTGCGACGACAGCGCCAGTTCCGGCGGCGTGGGCTTCAGCGTGGGCCTGCCCACCAGCTACGGCAGCATGGAACTGGGCGTCAGCACCACCAACTGGTCCAGCGGGCCGTTCTGGAACTGACGCGCCGCGGCAGCGTCAGCTCTCGACGATCTCGAAGCCGGTGGTCATGGCCGCCGTCTTGGCCAGCATGGCACTGGCCGAGCAGTACTTCTCGTGCGACAGCTGGATGGCCCGCGCCACCGCGGCCGGCTGCAAAGCCTTGCCGCTGACCGTGAAGTGCATGTGGATGCGCGTGAACACCTTCGGGTCGGTCTGCGCGCGGTCGGCATCGATCTTCACGCTGCAGCCCGTCACCTGCTGCCGGCCGCGCTTCAGGATCAGCACCACGTCGTAGGCCGTGCAGCCGCCGGTGCCGGCCAGCACGGTCTCCATCGGGCGCGGCGCCAGGTTGCGCCCGCCCCCGTCGGGGGCACCGTCCATCGTCAACAGATGACCGCTGCCGGTTTCCGCCACGAAGGCCATGCCGGCATCCGCCTGCCAGCGCACGGTGCATTCCATTTCTCTGATCCCCTCTAGAAGCGGCACCGTGCGCCATCGCGGCGCAGGCCCCGGTGCCGAAGGCCCGAAATTGTGCATGAGCGCACAGCGCTCTGGAGGCGCCTCTCTAAGTTCAACCCGGACGCCACACCGTCATGTTGCGACGCAACATTCCGGCTGCTAGACTGTTTTCCGTCGGGACCTTGTTCCCTGCAGCTTGTCTCCTCCACCTTCCGAAAGGGTGGATTCGGCCCAAGGCAGCAATGCCTTGGGCCTTTTTCTTGGCGCGGGGCTGTGGGCCAGAGCGGCTGCGGGCCCGGCCGTATCATCCGGCTCCCCCAGACGGCCCCCCAGGCCCGACACCCTGCACGCCTTGAAGACCGCCGCACCGACGCCCGCCGCACCTTCCGCAGCCGCCGCAGCCCCCGAAGAGGCCAGGCCGCGCCTGGCAGGACGCCCGTCGCTGTCCGACTACCTGCAGCGCATCCTCAACGCCCGCGTCTACGACGTGGCCGTGGAAACGCCGCTGGACCCGGCCCGCAGCCTGTCGCGGCGCCTGGGCAACCACGTGCTGCTCAAGCGCGAGGACCAGCAGTCGGTCTTCAGCTTCAAGCTGCGTGGCGCCTACAACAAGATGGCGCACCTGACGGCCGAGCAGCTCGCGCGCGGGGTGATCTGCGCCTCGGCCGGCAACCACGCCCAGGGCGTGGCGCTGAGCGCGCGCCGCATGAACTGCAAGGCGGTGATCGTCATGCCGGTGACCACGCCGCGCCTGAAGGTCGACGCGGTGCATGCGCTGGGGGCCGAGGTGGTGCTGCACGGCGACAGCTACTCCGACGCCTACCTGCACGCCCTCGACCTGGAGAAGGCGCAGGGCTACAGCTTCGTGCACCCCTTCGACGACCCCGACGTGATCGCCGGCCAGGGCACCATCGCCATGGAGATCCTGCGCCAGCACCAGGGGCCGATCGACGCGGTGTTCGTGGCCATCGGCGGCGGCGGGCTGATCTCCGGCATGGCCGCGTACATCAAGGCCGTGCGTCCGCAGATCAAGGTCATCGGCGTGCAGACCGTCGACTCCGACGCCATGCTGCGCTCGGTGCGCGCCGGCAAGCGCGTGACGCTGTCGGATGTCGGCCTGTTCGCCGACGGCACCGCGGTCAAGCAGGTGGGCGTCGAGACCTTCCGCCTGGCGCGTGCGCTGGTCGACGACTACGTGCTCGTCGACACCGACGCCATCTGCGCCGCCATCAAGGACGTGTTCCAGGACACGCGCAGCATCCTCGAGCCGTCGGGGGCGGTCGGCGTGGCGGCCTGCAAGCAGTACGTCGAGACGCACAAGCTCAAGGGCCAGACCTTCGTCGCCATCACCAGCGGCGCGAACATGAACTTCGACCGGCTGCGCTTCGTCGCCGAGCGCGCCGAGTTCGGCGAGCAGCGCGAGGCGCTGTTCGCCGTGACCATCCCCGAAGAGCGCGGCTCGTTCAGGCGCTTCTGCGAGCTGGTGGGGCCGCGCGCCGTCACCGAATTCAACTACCGCATCAGCGACGCGCACGTCGCGCACGTGTTCGTCGGCGTGGCCATCGGCCGGCGCGACGAGGCCGAGCGCATCGCCCGCAACTTCGTGCGCCACGGCTTCCCGACGGTCAACCTCAGCGACGACGAGCTGGCCAAGGAGCACGTGCGCCACATGGTCGGCGGCCACTCCGAGCTGGCGCGCCATGAGCGGCTGTTCCGCTTCATCTTCCCGGAGCGGCCGGGCGCGCTGATGCGCTTCCTGGCGGCCATGCACCCGGGCTGGAACATCAGCCTGTTCCACTATCGCAACCAGGGCGCCGACTATGGCCGCATCCTGGTCGGCGTCCAGGTGCCCGAGGCCGACGAAGCGGCCTTCCAGTCCTTCCTCGAGACGCTGGCCTACCCCTACGTCGAAGAGTCGGCCAACCCGGTGTACCGGCTGTTCCTGCGCTGATCCCGGCGGTGGGCCCAAGCCCTACACTGCCACGCATGCCCGCCAGCCGATCGCTCATCGCGCCGACCTCGAACCCGCTGCTCGAGCGCGCGCTCGTGGACAAGCTGGCGCGCCGCGCCGAGGCGGCCGGCAGCCTGGGCGAGCTGGTGCCGCTGGCGGTGCGGCTGGGGCTGATGCAGAACACGCTGAAGCCGCGCTTCCGCGACCCGCAGCTGGTGGTCTTCGCCGCCGACCACGGCATGGCCGTCGACGACATCGACCCGGTCTCCAGGCACCAGACCTCCGAGCAGGTGCGCCAGCTGCTGGGCGGGCAACTGCCGCTGTCGGTGTTTGCGCGCATCCAGCACATCGGGCTGACCGTGGTCGACTGCGGCGTCGCCGACGACATCGCCGCGCACGAACGCCTGCTGATGCGCAAGATCGCCCATGGCACACGCAATGCACGCGTCACCGGTGCGATGACGCCCGAACAGGCGCATGCGGCGATGCGCGCCGGCATGGAGATCGGCGACTCGCTGCGCGGCAACATGCTCGTCTGCGCCGGCATCGGCGTGGGCTCGCACTTCAGCGCGGCGCTGGTGCTGTCGCGGCTGGCCGATGCGCCGCTGCGCGACCTGCTGGCGTCGGGGCCGGCGATGGACCCGGACACCCTCGACCGCCTGGTGGCGCTGGCGCAGGCGGTGCACACGCGCCATCGCGACCTGCATGAGCCGGTGCAACTCCTCGCCGCCTTCGGCGGCTTCGAGGTGGCGATGATGGTCGGCGTCATGCTCGTCGCGGCCAGCAAGCGCCACATGCTGATGATCGACGGCATGGCCGCCTGCGCCGCGCTGATGCTGGCGTCGCGCATTGCCTCGCCGATCACCGACTACTGCGTGTTCTGCCGCAGCCATCCGCACCGCGGACTGGACAACGCGCTGCATCTGTTTCGCGCGTCGGCCCTGCTCGAACTGGGCCTGAACAGCATGGACGGCACCGGCGCCACCCTGGCCTGGCCGCTGGTGCGCAGCGCCGCCGCGCTGCTCACCGAAGTGGCCGACGGTGAGGAGGCAGGGCCCTCCCGGCCCGCGCCGATGCCGGAGGCGCCGGCACCCAACGGCGGCTGAACTCAGGCGGGCGGACGTGTGCCGGAAGGCGACGTGACCGCCGGCGGCAGCGGCGAATCGGGCGCCGGCGTATCGACCTCGATGTTGCTGTCCAGCGGCTGCGGTATCTGCGGCTGCAGCGGCACCGGCTGCAGCGGCGGCAGCATGGGCGCTGCAGCACGCGGCATCGCCGCCAAGGCGGGCCGGGGCGGCGCCGCGGACGTGGCGGTGGACGGCGGCGGCAGCGCCGGCAGCTGCAGGTCCACCTGCGCGTCCTGCCCGGCGGGGCCGAGCGACGCGCCGCGCGCGCGCACCGACAGCAGCACCAGGTCACCGTCGACCGGTGCGCCCACCCGATAGGCCTTGGGCGGCTTGCCGTCGGTGGCAATCAGGGCCACGCCCACGGGGCCTGCGTCGGCGCCGCGCGGCGCGACCACGCCGATGAGCCGGAAGCGGGGGTCTGCGGATATCTGCGGCGCCGCGGTGGGGGCGCCGACGGGCGCATCGGCACCGAGCACGCGGCTCGGGTCGCCGCTGAAACCGTCGGTCATGGACACCACCACGGCGTGCGCCGGCACCGCCACCGGCCGCACCCCGAGCTGCAAGGCCCAGTACACGACGCTAGCGGCCACCGCGGCCCAGATCACGAATGCAGCGACGCGCGGCAACATGCGCCGATTATCATGCACGGCCCTGTTCCAGACCCGCGAAACGATGCTCAAGTCTCACCGCCGCGCCACGACCGTGCGCGGCTTCACGCTCATCGAGCTGATGGTGGTGCTGGTCATCATCGGCGTGCTGGCCGCCCTGATCGTGCCGAACGTGCTCGACCGTGCCGCCGACGCCCGCGTCACCGCTGCGCGCACCGACGTCAACAACCTGATGCAGGCGCTGAAGCTGTACAAGCTGGACAACCAGCGCTACCCGAGCGCCGAGCAAGGATTGGACGCGCTGGTGCGCAAGCCGACGGTGGGCGTCATCCCGGCGAACTGGCGGCCCTATCTCGACAAGCTGCCGAACGATCCCTGGGGCCGGCCCTACCAGTACCTGAATCCCGGCGTGAAGGGGGGCGAGATCGATGTCTTCAGCTTCGGGGCCGATGGTGCACCCGGCGGCGAAGGCCACGACGCCGACGTCGGCTCCTGGCAGTAGCCGCCGCGGCGCGGCCGCGGGCTTCACGCTGATCGAGCTGATGGTGGTCATCGCGTTGATCGCGGTGGCCGCCGGCGTGGTGAGCCTGGCGCTGCGCGACCCGACGCGCACCCGGCTGGACACCGAAGCGCAGCGCCTCAGCGCGCTGCTCGAGACCGCGCGCGCCGAGTCGCGGGCATCGGGCCTGCCCGTGGTCTGGGCGCCGACCAGCGTCGACGGCGAGACCCAGTTCCGCTTCGCCCGCGTGCTGGGCACGCGCGTCGAACCGCTGGCCATGCCCACGCACTGGCTCGATGCGCAGGTGCGGGCCGAGGTGCTGGGCATGCCGTCCGTGCAACTCGGCCCCGAACCGCTGATCGGCGCCCAGCGCATCGTGCTGCGCCTGGGCGATCAGCAGGTGCAACTGGCCACCGACGGACTGGGCCCGTTCAGCGTGGTCGAAGACGGGGCCCGCCCGTGACGCGCCGGCGCGGCTTCACGCTGGTCGAGGTGCTGGTGGCGGTGGCGGTGATCGCCATCGCGCTGGGCGCCGGGCTGCGCGCGGCCGGCGTGCTGGTCGACAACTCGCAGCGCCTGAGCGACGTCATCGCGGCGCAGTGGTGCGCCGAGAACTACCTGACGAACCTGAAGCTGACGCGCCAGTTCCCCGGCATCAGCGAGACCGCCTTCAGCTGCGAGCAGCTGGGCCGGCAGTACAGCGGCCGTGCGCTGGTGGCCGGCACCCAGTACGCCGACCTGCGCCTGGCCGATGCGATCGTCAGCGACGACGCCGGACACCAGCTGGTGCGCCTGACCACCCTGCTGTACCGGCCGTGACGTGAAGCCCTGGCTGAGCACTTCGCGCGCCGGCCGGCGGGCCGGGCAAGCCCGGTCTGCGGCGGCGGCCGGCGCCGCCGGGCTGGTGACGCGTCCCTCCGCGGGCTTCACGCTGGTGGAAGTGCTGGTGGCGCTGCTCATCCTGTCCGTGCTCAGCACGATGGCCTGGCGGGGCATCGACGGCATGGTGCGCGCCCGCGACATCAGCCAGGCCCGGCTGGACCGCAGCCTGCGCCTGAGCACGGTGATGGCGCAGTGGGACCAGGACCTGGCGGCGCTGTTCGACAGCCCGGTGGTCGAGCACCTCGGCTTCGACGGCAACACACTGCGCCTGGTGCGGCGCGCCGCCGGCGGCGTGCAGCTGGTGGCCTGGTCGCTCGAAGGCACGCAGTGGCGGCGCTGGGCCGGCCCGGTCGTCACCCGCGTGGCCGAGCTGCAGGAAAGCTGGATGCGCAGCCACCAACTGACGGGCGCCGAAAGCGGCTGGCTGGTGCTGCTGGACGGCGTCAGCGACGTGCAGATCCAGTTCTTCCGCGACAACGGCTGGTCCAACCCGCAGTCCAGCGGCGACGTGGCGCCGGCGACCCCCGGCAGCGCCGCCACCCGGCGCGAAAGCACGCTGTACGGCGTGCGCCTGCGCCTGTCCATCGGCGAGCAGCAACTGACGCGCGACGTGGCCCTGTCGCTGCAGCAGCCATGAAGCGCCGCCGTCCGCCCCGTGGTGCCGCGCTGCTGGTGGCGATGATCGTGCTCACGCTGGTGGCCACGCTGGCCGCGGGCATGATCTGGCAGCAGTCGCGGGCCATCGGCGTGGAAGCCGCCGAGCGCGCCCGCGTGCAGGCGGCGTGGATCCTCGGCGGCGCGATGAACCTGGGCCGCGTGTTGCTGCGCCTGGACGCACGCACGCCGGGCGTCGACCACCTGAACGAACTCTGGGCCACGCCGCTGCAGGAGGCCTCGCTGTCGAGCATGCTGGCGCAGGACCGCGACAACAACGTCGTCGATGGCGCGCCGCAAGCCGTGCTCAGCGGCGCCATCACCGACGCGCAGCGGCGCTACAACCTGCGCAATCTCGTCGATCCGGCCACGCGCAAGATCGCGCCGGCCGAACTCGAGGCGCTCGGCCGCCTGTGCGAGACGGCGTCCGTGCCGCCGCAGACCGCGCAACTGCTGGCCCAGGGCCTGCAAGCCGCATGGCGCGCAGAGACCGACGGCGCCAAGGACGACGACGAGGCCAACGGCGATGCGCCGCTGGCCCCGCAGGCCGTCGACCAGCTGGGCTGGCTGGGCCTGGACGCGGAAAGCGTGCGGCGCCTGCAGCCCTACGTCGAGCTGCTGCCCGAGCCGACGCCGCTGAACATCAACACCGCGTCGCCCGAAGTGCTGGCCGCCGTCATCGGCCTGGACGTGGCCAGTGCCAAACGCCTGGAAAGCAAGCGGCCCTTCAAGACGCTGCAGGACGCGCGCGGCGACATCCCGGCCAGCATCCCGCTCGACCCCAAGCGCCTGGGCGTCGGGTCGAACTACTTCATCATCGCTGGCGTGCTGCGCATGGACGGCCGGGTGCTGGAAGAGCGCCTGCTGGTCAAGCGCGACAACCGCCAGGTGCTGCCGCTGGCGCGCACACGCCAGGCGCTGCTGCCCGCGACGCCGTGAAAGGGGCCGCACGTTGCATGAATGCTGCGAACAGCCCACCGAAATGGCATCTAAGTCTTTGATTTACATAGCACCTCGATTGATAAAACCGGGGCTGCACGCTAGTCTATCCACGCCATGTCCGTTCTCGTGATCCTGTTGCCGCCGCGCGCGCGCCTCGGCGCCCGCGCCGCGGCTGCCGGCGCCGTGCCGGTCGGCGACGACTATGGCTACGTGCTCAGCACAGACGGCGTGCATGTCACGCGCCATGGCCGGGCGCCGCTGGCGCTGCTGCCGCGTGCCGATAGCGTGGTCGCCGTGCTCGCCGACAGCGACCTCAGCTGGCACCGCCTCACGCTGCCCAAGGCGCCCGGCGCCAAGCTGCGGGCCGCCCTGGGCGGCCTGCTCGAAGAGCAGCTGCTCGAGGACGGCGACGCGCTGCATCTGGCGCTGGCCCCGCAGGCGCGGGCCGGCGAGCCGACGTGGGTGGCGGCCGTGCACAAGGCCTGGCTGCGCACCGAGCTGGACAAGCTCGAACAGGGCGGGCTGAGCATCGAGCGCGTGCTGCCCCCCAGCTGGCCCGGCGACGCACCGCAGGGCCACTTCTTCGCACCGGCCGGTGCCGAGGGCGACGACGCCCACATCCTGCTGTGCCACGCCGACGAGCAGGGCCTGCGCCTGCTGCGCTTGCAGGGCTCGCTGGCGCGGGCGCTGCTGCCCGCGGCCGACGCGCCGCCCACGCTGTGGAGCGCCGAGCCCGCGGTGGCGGCGGCCGCCGAGCGCTGGCTGGGCAGCAGCGTGCAGGTGCGCACCGAGGCCGAGCGCGCGCTGCTGGCCACGCGCTCGCTATGGAACCTGCGGCAGTTCGACCTCGCCCCGCGACACCGCGGCACGCGTGCGCTGCGCGACCTGCTGCGCCAGTGGCTCAGTCCGGCCTGGCGCCCGGCGCGCATCGGGCTGGTGGCGCTGCTGCTGCTGCAGGTGCTGGGGCTCAACGCCTGGGCCTGGCAGCAGCGCCAGGCGCTGAGCGCCAAGCGCCTGGCCCAGGAGCAACTGCTGCGCGCCACCTTTCCGCAGCTGCGCACCGTGCTCGATGCGCCGCTGCAGATGCAGCGCGAGACCGATGCGCTGCGCGCCGCCGCGGGGCGCGCCGGCGACAACGATCTGGAAGGGCTGCTCGGCGCCGCCGCCGCCGCCTGGCCGCAAGGCCAGGGGCCGGTGCAGGGCCTGCGTTTCGAGCCCGGCAAGCTGACCCTGTCGGTGCCGGGCTGGAGCGCCGCGCAGGTGGCGCAGTTCCGTGACCGGCTGCGGCCGGGCGGCTGGCTCGTCGAGGGCGGCGAAGGCCAGGTCTCGCTCAGCCGCGCCCCGTCGGGAGCGAAGTCTTGAACGCCGCCTCGGGCATGGCGCTGCCCACGCCGCCGGCGGGCCGGCTCGGCGCACTGCGCGCGCGCTGGGGCGCCCTGGGCGAGCGCGACCGCCGCATGATCGGGCTGGCCGCCGTCGTGCTGGGCGCGTTCCTACTGTGGAGCGTGGCCCTTCAGCCGGCCTGGCGCACGCTGCGCGAGGCGCCGGCACAACGCGATGCGCTGGACGCCCAATTGCAGGCGATGCAGGCGCTCGCCGCCGAGGTCAAGCAGCTGCGCGACGCCCCCGCGCTGAGCGCCGAACAGGCCGCCGCGGCGTTGCGCGCCTCCAGCGACCGGCTGGGCGGCAAGGCCCGGCTCACGTTGCAGGGCGACCGCGCGGTGTTCACCTTCAACGGCGTGAGCAACACGCAGCTGCGCGAGTGGCTGGCGGAGGTACGCGCCGGCGCCCGGGCGCGGCCCATCGAGGCCCAGCTGAGCCGCGGCGCGCAGGGCTTCAACGGCAGCGTGGTGCTGCAGATCGGGGCCGGACGATGAGCGCGCCGGGTCGCTGCCGAGCGCTCGCCCCGGAGCGAGCCGCGCGGAGGGCAGTGCAGTGAGCGCGCTGTCGGCACAGGGCGCCTGGCAGCGCACGCGCCGCAGCGCGTCGCGCTGGGCCTGGTGCGGGCTGGCGTGTGGCGTCGTCCTTGCGCTGGTGGTCTTTGCGCCGGCCAGCTGGCTGGCGGCCGTCGTCGCCGAGCGCAGCGCCGGCAAGCTGGTGCTGGCGGACGCGCGCGGCAGCCTCTGGAACGGCAGCGCCGTGCTGCTGCTCGGCGCCGGACCCGACAGCCGCGGCATGACGATGCTGCCGGGGCGCATCCAATGGCGCCTCGCGCCGCGTGGGCTGGGGCTCGAGCTGAGCCTGCGCCAGCCCTGCTGCATCGCCGACCAGCTGGTGCTGCACCTGCGGCCCGGCGCGGGCCGCCTGTGGGTGCAGCTGCAGCGCGGCAGCGGCACGCTGGGCGAATGGCCTGCCGCGTTGCTGGCCGGGCTGGGGGCGCCGTGGAACACGCTGCAACTGGGCGGCACCTTGCGCCTGGCCAGCGACGGCCTGAACCTGGACGCGGCGGCCGGGCGCTGGAACCTGGTCGGCCAGGCCGATCTGGAACTGCACAACCTCAGCTCGGCGCTGAGCACGCTGGACCGGCTGGGCAGCTACCGGGTGCACCTGGACGCCGCCGACGGCCGGCTGCCGGCCTTCACGCTGAGCACGCTGGACGGCGACCTGCAACTCAGCGGCTCCGGCCAATGGACCGGATCGCACCTGCGCTTCCGCGGCGAGGCCCGGGCGGCGCCGCGCGCCGAAGGCGAGCTCGACAATCTGCTGAATTTCTTCGGCCGGC
Source organism: Rubrivivax sp. (assembly GCA_019635285.1). Classification (GTDB taxonomy): domain Bacteria; phylum Pseudomonadota; class Gammaproteobacteria; order Burkholderiales; family Burkholderiaceae_C; genus Rubrivivax. Next base: position 132,320 of record JAHBZS010000003.1, read on the forward strand.
GCCAGGGTGCGCTGTCTCTCATTTCGATCGGATGACCATGACATTGCGCCGACCTTCGCCCTGCCTGCACGGACTGGCCGTGGCCGGGCTGCTGGCGTGCTTCCCGCCGCTGCAGGCGCAGGGCACCGACCCGGCGGCGCGGCCGCGTGCGGCCAACGCGCCCGCCGGACACAGCCCGGCGCTGCGCTCGACGGCGCCGGTGACGGTGAACTTCGTCAACGCCGACGTCGAGGCGGTGACACGCGCCATGGCCACGATGATCGGCCGCCAGATCGCGCTGGACCCGCGCGTCAAGGGCACGATGACGCTGTTCAGCGACCAGCCGCTGACGGTGCGCGAGGCCTACCTGAACTACCTGTCGGCGCTGCGCGGCCTGGGCTTCACGATCGTCGAGAACGGCGGGCTGCTGAAGGTGGTGCCCGAGGCCGAGGCCAAGCTGCAGACCGGCACCGTGTCGGTGGGCCCGCCGGCGATACGCGGCGACCAGATCATCACGCAGATCTTCCAGCTCAGCCACGAGAACCCGAACAACCTGGTGGCCGTGCTGCGGCCGCTGATCAGCGCCAACAACACCATCAACGCCAGCCCGACGAGCAACGCGCTGGTCATCACCGACTACGCCGACAACCTGCAGCGCATCGCCAAGATCATCGCGGCGCTGGACCAGCCGGCCGGCGACACCGACGTGATCCCGCTCAAGCACGCCGTGGCCAGCGACCTGGCGCCGATGGTGCAGCGCCTGTCCGACAGCAGCGCCACGCCGGCCGCGCCGGGCCTGCCGGGCGCCGCCGGCGCGCTCACCGTGCTGGTCGACCCGCGCAGCAACTCACTGATCCTGCGCGCCTCCAACCCGGCCAAGCTGGCCATCGCGCGTGCGGTCGTGGCCAAGCTGGACCAGCCCACGCAGGGCGGCGGGCCCGGCGGCAACATCTGGGTGGTGTACCTGAAGAACGCCGACGCGGTGAAGCTGGCAGCCGTGCTGCGCGCCGCCTTCACCACCGGCGGCCAGGCCGGCGGCAACGCCGGCGGCATCGGCAACCTCGGCGGCGCGAACGCCACCGCGCTGCAGCCATCGATCCGCACCGCCGCCGACGCCACGTCGGCGGCGTCGCCGTCGACCACGCCGGTGGCGGCGTCGGCCGGCCCCTCCACCGGCGGCTTCATCCAGGCCGACCCGTCGACCAACTCGCTGATCATCACCGCGCCGGAGCCGCTGTACCGCCAGCTGCGCAACGTCATCGACCAGCTCGATTCGCGGCGCGCGCAGATCTACATCGAGACCCTGATCGTCAAGGTCGACGCCGACAAGGCGGCCGACATCGGCATTCAGTGGCAGGCCATCTCCGGCGACCAGAACAGCTCGCGCAACTTCGTCGGCGGCACCAACTACACCGGCGCCGACAACATCGTCAACCTGACCACGGCCATCAACAACGGCCGCACCGGGCTGGCGTCCATCGCCGTGCCGGCGGGCTTGAACTTCGGCATCCTGCAGAAGGTCGGCGACCTGTGGAACATCGGCGCGCTGGCGCGCTTCCTGGAGACCAAGGCCAACGCCAACATCCTGGCCACGCCCAACATGGTGGCGCTGGACAACGAAGAAGCGAAGATCGTCGTCGGCCAGAACGTGCCCTTCATCACCGGCTCCTTCACCACCAACACCTCGGGCTCGAACAACCCGTTCCAGACCATCGAGCGCAAGGACGTGGGCCTGACGCTGCGCATCAAGTCGCAGATCGGCGAAGGCGGCACGATCCGGCTGATCATCTACCAGGAGGACTCGCGCGTGGTGCCGTCCAGCCGCACCTCGCCGCAGGGCCTGACCACCGACAAGAGCGCGATCGAGACCACGGTGGTTGTCGACGACGGCCAGATCATGGTGCTGGGCGGGCTGCTGAAGGACGAATACGGCGGCAGCGTGCAGCAGGTGCCCTTCCTGGGCGACCTGCCGGGCGTCGGCGGGCTGTTCCGCTATGACAGCCGCACGCGCACCAAGAGCAACCTGATGGTCTTCCTGCGGCCGATGATCATCCGCAACCAGGACCAGCTGAACGCCCTGTCGGTGGACCGCTACGACCTGATCCGCGCGGCGCAGCAGGGCGTGGGCCAACCGGTGCAGCGCGTCATCATGCCGATCAACGACGCGCCGGTGGCGCCGTCCGCGCCCGCGCCGCCCGCCCCGCTGGGCAACGGCACGGTGCCGCCGCCGCTGTCGTGGCCGGAGCCGCGGCCGAACGTGCCGCCGGCGTACGCCCCGCCCCCCGTGCCGGCCCCGCCGCAGTAGCCGCATGGGCACGCGCCACCCCCTGCCCTACGCCTTCGCCAAGGCGAACACGCTGCTGCTCGAGGACGACGGCACGCAGCTGCTGCTGTGGGCGGCGGAGACGACGCCGGGCAGCGCGCTGTCCGAGGTCAACCGGCTGTTCGACGTCGACAGCTACGAGCGTGAGCCGGCGGCGACGCTGGCGCAGCGCATCGCCGTGGCCTATGCCGGCGCGGAGTCCAGCGCCGCCACCGTGGTCGGCGAGGTGGAAAGCGCCGTCGACCTGAGCCGGCTGATGCAGGACCTGCCGGCGGTGGAAGACCTGCTGGAAGCCAGCAACGACGCGCCGATCATCCGCATGCTCAACGCGCTGCTGACGCAGGCGGTGAAGGACGGCGCCAGCGACATCCACATCGAGCCCTACGAGCGCAGCAGCGCCGTGCGCTTCCGCATAGACGGCACCTTGCGCGAGGTGGTGCAGCCCAACCGCGCGCTGCACGCGGCGCTGATCAGCCGGCTGAAGATCATGGCCGAGCTGGACATCTCCGAGAAGCGCCTGCCGCAGGACGGGCGCATCAGCTTGCGCGTCGGCGGCCGCGCCATCGACGTGCGCGTGTCCACGCTGGCCAGCGCGCACGGCGAGCGTGCGGTGCTGCGCCTGCTGGACAAGAGCGAATCGCGCTTCACGCTCGAAGGCCTGGGCATGAGCGGCGACGTGCTGCGCGCCTTCGACCGGCTGATCCACCAGCCGCACGGCATCGTGCTCGTCACCGGGCCCACCGGCTCGGGCAAGACGACCACGCTGTACGCGTCGCTGAGCCGCATCGACACCAGCAGCACCAACCTGCTGACGGTGGAAGACCCGATCGAATACGAGCTGCCCGGCATCGGCCAGACGCAGGTCAACCCGAAAATCGACCTGACCTTCGCCAAGGCGCTGCGCGCCATCCTGCGCCAGGACCCGGACGTCATCATGATCGGCGAGATCCGCGACTACGAGACCGCGTCGATCGCCATCCAGGCCTCGCTCACCGGCCACCTGGTGCTGGCCACGCTGCACACCAACGACGCGCCGAGCGCGGTGACGCGCCTCACCGACATGGGCGTCGAGCCCTTCTTGCTGAGCTCGTCGCTGCTGGGCGTGCTGGCGCAGCGCCTGGTGCGCCGGCTGTGCCTGCACTGCCGGCGTGTCGACGAGCGCGGCCAGTGGCATCCGGTGGGCTGCGAGCACTGCCTGCAAAGCGGCTACAGGGGGCGCACCGGCGTGTACGAGCTGATGGTCGCCGACGATGCGCTGCGCACCTTGATCCACAACCGCGCTCCCGAGAGCCAGCTCTTCGCCGCGGCCGAGGCGGCGGGCCTGCGCTCGATGCGCGCCGACGGCCAGCGGCTGATCGACGAGGGCACCACCTCGCTGGAAGAAGTGCTGAGCGTGACGCGCGACTGATGGCCGCCACCCCAAGCGCCTTCGGTACGGCCCGCGACGCCGCAACGCCGGGCCCGCGGCGTCGGCGCGACGGCCGCCCTCACGCCGCGCGTCGCCGGCGCCCGCGGAGCGCCTAGGCCATGCCCGCCTTCAAGTACGAGGCGCTGGACGCCGCCGGCAAGGCCAGCAGCGGCCTGCTCGACGCGGAAAACGCCCGCGCCGCGCGTTCGCAGCTGCGCGCGCAGGCGCTGGTGCCGCTGGCGGTGACGCCGGTGGCCGCCGGCCTGGCCACGGGCCAGGCGCCGAGCCGCTTCTCGCGCCGCGTCTTCGACAGCAGCTCGCTGGCGGTGTGGACGCGGCAGATGGCCGGGCTGGTCGGCGCCGGGCTGCCGCTGGAGCGCGCGCTGACCGCGCTGGCCGACGAATCGGAAAGCCCGCGCCAGCGCGAGCTGGTGGTGCACCTGCGCAGCGAGGTCAACGGCGGCGCGCCCTTCGCGCGCGCGCTGGCCGGCGCGCCGCGCGAATTCGACGAGGTGTATTGCGCGGTGGTCGCCGCCGGCGAGCAGAGCGGCGCGCTCGGCCGCGTGCTGGAGAAGCTGGCCGACGACCTGGAAGAGCGCCAGGCGCTGCGCGCCAAGCTGCTGGGCGCGATGCTCTACCCGGCCATCGTCTCGTTGATCGCCATCGTCATCGTCATCTTCCTGGTCACCTACGTGGTGCCGCAGGTGGCGACGGTGTTCACCAGTTCGAAGCGCGCGCTGCCGGCGCTGACCGTGGCCATGATGGCCCTCAGCGACTTCGTGCGCAGCTATGGCTGGCTGCTGCTCGGCGTGGGGGGGGCGGCGGTCGTGGGCTTCGTGCTGCTGCGCCGCAACCCGGCCTTTCGCGAACGCAGCGACGCCGCGGCGCTGACGCTGCCGCTGGCCGGCAAGCTGGCGCGCGGCTACAACGCGGCGCGCTTCGCCGGCACGCTGGCCATGCTGGCCGGCGCCGGCGTGCCGATCCTGAAGGCGCTGCAGGCCGCGGCCGAGACCTTGGGCAACCGCGCCATGCGCGCCGATGCGATGGACGCGCTGGTGCAGGTGCGCGAAGGCGCGCCGCTGGCGTCGGCGCTGGCCGCCAAGAAGCGCTTCCCCGGGCTGCTGGCGATGTTTGCGCGCCTGGGCGAGCAGACCGGCCAGCTGCCGGTGATGCTGCAGCGCGCCGCGGCGCAGCTCGGCACCGAGGTGCAGCGCCGCGCCATGGCGCTGGCCACCATCCTGGAGCCGCTGCTCATCGTCGTCATGGGCGTGGTGGTGATGCTCATCGTGCTGGCCGTGCTGCTGCCGATCATCCAGCTGAACACCTGGGTCAAGTAGCACTCGCGCGCGGCGACTGCTGCCGCGCCAGACGGGCGGTGAAGCAGGCGATGACAGGTTAATTCCCGATCTGCCCGGGGCACGTTGTTTGCTTGAATGCAAGCAAGCGTTCATCACCGGAGGCACCCCATGGGCAGCGGCAATCATCTGGTTCCGATGGCAGCGGCCAAGGCGCAGATCCCCATCGCGCAGATGCGCAGCGTGTACCACGTCGGCGACGTCGAGAAGCGCCTGGACAAGCTGCCCGCCCGCGAGCACGAGACCCTGCGCTCGACCTATGAACGCATGCTGGAGAAGGGCCCCGAGCGCTTCCAGGTCAAGCCCTCGGGCCTGCCGGCGATGGAGCACCTGTACGACGAGCTGCCCAACTTCAACGACGTGCTCGACGACCTGAAGCGCCAGCTGGCGCTGTGCAGCGACAGCCGCGACGGCCTGGAGATCACGCCGATGCTGCTGCTCGGGCCGCCCGGCATCGGCAAGACACACTTTGCGCGGCGCGTGGCGCAGCTGCTGGGCACCGGCCTGGGCTTCATCTCGATGAGCTCGCTCACCGCCGGCTGGGTGCTCAGCGGCGCGTCCAGCCAGTGGAAGGGCGCGCGGCCCGGCAAGATCTTCGAGACCTTGGTCGACGGCGCCTATGCCAACCCGGTGATGGTGGTGGACGAGATCGACAAGGCGCGCGGCGAACATGCCTACGACCCGCTGGGCGCGCTGTACGGCCTGCTCGAGCACGACACCGCCGGCAGCTTCGTCGACGAATTTGCCGAGGTGTCGATCGACGCCAGCCAGGTGATCTGGGTGGCCACGGCCAACGACGAGCGGGCCATCCCCGAGCCGATCCTGAACCGCATGAACGTCTTCGAGGTGCAGGCGCCGGACCGCGACGCCGCACGCGCCATCGCGCTGCGGCTGTACCGCGGCATCCGCGCCGAGCACGACTGGGGCCGGCGCTTCGACGACGAGCCGCCCGAAGCCGTGCTGGACCGCCTGGGCGGCATGGCGCCGCGCGAGATGCGCCGCGCCTGGATGACGGCCTTCGGCAACGCGCGGCTCGACGGCCGTGCCACGCTGACGCTGGACGACCTGCCCGAGGCCACCGCGCGGCGCGCGCCCATCGGCTTCACCAACTGACGTAGCATGGCCCGGCCGCAGCCCCGCGGCTGCCGGAGCCGCCATGCTGCTTGCCGCCAATGTCGTGATCGCGCTGGTCGCGCTGCTGCATCTGTACTTCCTGGTGCTGGAGATGTTCCTGTGGGACAAGCCGGCCGGGCTGAAGGCCTTCGGCCAGACGCCTGAAGCGGCCGCCGCCAGCAAGGTGCTGGCCGCCAACCAGGGCCTGTACAACGGCTTCCTGGCCGCCGGCCTGGTGTGGGGCCTGAGCCTGGGCGCCGACGGCCGCGGCGTGAAGATCTTCTTCCTCAGCTGCGTGCTGATCGCCGGCCTGTACGGCGCGGCCACGGCCAGCCGCAAGATCCTCTTCGTGCAGGCGCTGCCGGCGGCAATCGCGTTGGCACTGCTGCTGGGCTGAAGGCGCGCCGGCCGTGCAGTCGATCGCGCTCAACGAGCTGTGGACGCTGGTCGTCGCGCTGCTGACCATCGCGCTGGGCACGGCCGTCATCGCCCGCGTGCCGCTGCTGGCGCGTTACTCCATTCCACCGGCCGTGGTCGGCGGCTTCCTGGTGGCGCTGCTGCTGCTGGTGCTGCAGGTCTTCGGCTGGCGCTTCGGCTTCGGATCGCAGGCACGCGGCGCGCTGCTGCTGATGTTCTTCACCACGCTGGGGCTCAGCGCGCGGCTGAGCCTGCTGCGCGGCGGCGGCGCCTCGGTGGCGCTGGTGGCGCTGGCCATCGGCCTGCTGGCGGTGGCGCAGAACCTGGTCGGCGCCGGCGTGGCCCGGGCCTTCGGCGAGCCGGCGTCGCTGGCGGTGTTCCTCGGCAGCGCGGCTTTCCTCGGCGGCCACGGCACCACCGCGGCCTGGGCGGGGCAGCCGCTGGCGGCCGGCGCGAAGAACGCCTTCGACGTGGGCATGGCCTGCGCGACGCTCGGCCTGGTGGCCGGCGGCGTGCTCGGCAGCGTGGTCGCGACGCGGCTGTTGCAGCGCGCCCCGCGCAAGGGTGCCCACGCGCCGCTGGAAGCGCCGGTGCATGGCGAGGTGACGCTGCACACCGCGGCCGACGATGCCCGCTTCGGCCGCTGGACCGAGTCCGACCGCTGGCTGCGGCAGCTGCTGGTGCTGGCGGTGACCATCGGGCTGGCACTCGCCTGGCAGGCCTGGCTGGGCACGCGGGGCATCAACGTGCCGCCGTTCCTGGCCTGCCTGCTGACGGCGGTGGCCTTCACCAATCTGGCCGACCTGTTCAAGCACGGCGTCGACCTGGAGACGGCCGACCTCGTCGGCACCGTGGCGCTGCGGCTGTTCCTGGCGATGAGCCTGATGAGCCTGGATCTGCTGGCGGTGCTGCAGGCCGCCGGGCTGATCCTCAGCGCGCCGGCGCTGCAATGCCTGGTCACGGCGCTGATCGCGGTGACGCTGGTGCGCCATGCCGCGTCGATGGGCTCGCACGGCGCACAGGCCGTGCGCGAAGGCGCCGTCGCCGCGGGCGGCTTCATGGGCTTCGGCCTGGGCGCGATGCCGGTGGGCCTGTCGGTGATGCAGCGCATCACCCTGCAGCATGGCGCCGCGCCGCGGGCCTTCCTGGTGGTCACGCTGGCCGCGTCGCTGGTGCAGGACCTGATCAACGCCGGCGTGGTGCAGGCCGCGCTGAGCTGGGCGGCGCGCTGATGGCGGCGACGCTGGACGGCCGGCTGGTCGTGGCCATCTCCTCGCGGGCGCTGTTCGACTTCGAAGAGGAGAACCGGCTGTTCGAGGCCGGCGACGACCAGGCCTACATGCGCCTGCAGCTGCAGCGGCTGGAGCAGCCGGCGCCGCCGGGCGTGGCCTTCTCGCTGGTGCGCAAGCTGCTGGCCTTCAACGGCCCTGCGCCGCGCGTCGAGGTGGTCATGCTGTCGCGCAACGACCCGGCCTCGGGCCTGCGTGTGTTCCGCTCGGCCCAGCACTACGGGCTGAAGGTGGAGCGCGGCGTGTTCACGCGCGGGCAGCCGCCGTGGCGCTACCTGATGCCGCTGCGCGCCAACCTGTTCCTGTCGGCCAACGAGGCCGACGTGCGCGCCGCGCTGGCCGCCGGCGTACCCGCGGCGCGCGTCTACCCGCATGCGGCGCGCGCCTCCGAAGCCCACCCCGACGAGGTGCGCATCGCCTTCGACGGCGACGCGGTGCTGTTCGGCGACGAAGCCGAGCGCGTGTACCAGCGCGGCGGCCTGGATGCCTTCCAGACGCACGAAGCCGAGCACGTGGCGCGGCCGCTGCCGGCGGGGCCGTTCAAGCCGCTGCTGCAGGCGCTGCAGCGGCTGCAGCGCGAGCCCGCGCCGATGCGCATCCGCACCGCGCTGGTCACGGCGCGCAGTGCGCCGGCACACGAGCGCGCGATGCGCACGCTGATGGACTGGCACATCGAGGTCGACGAGGCGATGTTCCTGGGTGGCCTGCCCAAGGGCGAGTTCCTGCGCGAGTTCGAGCCCGATTTCTTCTTCGACGACCAGACCGGCCATGTGGATTCGGCGGCGGCGCATGTGCCGGCCGGGCACGTGGCCGCAGGAGTGAGCAACCCATGAGCGACGACTTCGGCTTCGCCCCGCCGCCCTTCAAGCCCGACGACGCGCTGCAACGCCTGAAGCGCGAGCTGCGCGAGCTCGGCCTGAGCGAACGCGAAGGCATCTTCGAGCGCCGCGGCGTGGCCATCGCGCGCGTGCGCCTCGACGGCACACAGCTGGACGCGGCGCTGGTGCGCAAGCCCAGCCGGGCCAGCCCACAATGGCAGCCACGCCAGCTGGGCAGCAGCGCCGCGGTGCGCGACTTCACCGCCGAGCTGAAGAAGGCCTTGCGCGACTGGGGAGACCGGGATGAGTGAGTTCTACGACGCACTGGAAACACGCGATCCGGCCGTGCGCGAGGCGGCCCTGTGCGCGGCGCTGGCCGCACAGGTGGCGGCGGCGCAGCGCACGCCGGCCTTCGCCGAGATCCTGCGCGGCGTGGACGCGGCGGCCATCACGTCCCGCGCGGCGCTGGCACAGCTGCCGGTGACGCGCAAGTCCGCGCTGCTGGAGCGCCAGAAGGCGCAGCGTGCGCAGGATCCGTTCGGCGGCTTCTCGGCCATCGGCTGGCGCAACCTGGGCATGGCGCGCACCGCACGGCGCGTGTTCCAGTCGCCCGGCCCGATCTACGAGCCCGAAGGCCACGACGCCGACTACTGGCGCTTTGCGCGCGCGCTGCATGCCGCGGGCTTTCGCGCCGGCGACCTGGTGCACAACAGCTTCAGCTACCACCTGACCCCCGCCGGGCTGATGCTCGAGACCGGCGCCCAGGCGCTGGGCTGCACGGTCTTCCCGGGCGGCGTCGGCAATACCGAGCTGCAGCTGCAGGCCATGGTCGAGTTGCGTGCCGACGGTTATGCCGGCACGCCCAGCTTCCTGCGCATCGTGCTGGAGAAGGCCGACGAGGCCGGCCTTGCGCTGCCCGCGCTGCGCAAGGCCTCGGTCGGCGGCGAGGCCTTTCCCGCGGCGCTGCGCGACCAGTTGCGCGCACGTGGCATCGAGGCCTACCAGAACTACGGCACCGCGGACCTGGGCCTGATCGCCTACGAAACCGCAGCGCGCGAAGGCCTGGTGCTGGACGAAGGCGTGATCGTCGAGATCGTGCGCCCCGGCACCGGCGAACCGGTGGCCGAAGGCGAGGTCGGCGAAGTCGTCGTCACGCCGCTGAACCGGGACTACCCGCTGGTGCGCTTCGGCACCGGCGACCTCAGCGCCATCCTGCCGGAGCACTGCCCGACGGGACGCACGCACACGCGCATCAAGGGCTGGATGGGCCGCGCCGACCAGACCGCCAAGGTGCGCGGCATGTTCGTGCATGCCAGCCAGGTAGCCGACGTGCTGAAGCGCCATGCGGAACTTTCGCGCGCCAGGCTGGTCATCGAAGGCGAGATGGCCAACGACCGCATGACGCTGCGCGCCGAGGCCGTCACACGGCCCGAAGGCCTGGCCGCTGCGGTGGCGGCCAGCGTGCGCGACATCACCAAGCTGCGCTGCGACGTGCAGCTGGAAGTGCCGGGCACGCTGCCCAACGACGGGAAGGTCATCGAGGACTTGCGGCAAATCAACTGAAGCGGCGGCGCGCTACGTACTTTCCACGTCGCGTCGGCGACGGTGCTTGCCTAGCATCGGCCCACCTAGACCTTTACCCAGACCTTTAACGTTGGAGACAGGCATGAAGAAGCTGACCCTCGCCCTGGCCGCCGCGACGCTGGCCGCCGGCGCCCAGGCCTACCCGGACAAGCCGATCACCATCGTCGTGCCCTTCGCGGCCGGCGGCCCCACCGACAAGGTGGCGCGCGACTTCGCCGAAGCGCTGCGCAAGCCGCTGAACAACGCCACCGTGGTGATTGAAAACGTCGGCGGCGCCGGCGGCACGCTGGGCGCCAACAAGGTGGCCAAGGCCGCGCCGGACGGCTACACCTTGCTGCTGTACCACGTGGGCATGGCCACCTCGCCGTCGCTGTACCGCAACCTGCCGTACAAGACGCTGGACGACTTCGAGTACCTGGGCCTGATCAACGAGGTGCCGATGACGCTGGTCGGCCGCCCGACCCTGCCGGCCAACAACTACGCCGAGCTGGTGAAGTGGCTCGAGGCCAACAAGGGCAAGATCAACCTGGCCAACGCCGGCCTGGGCGCGGCCTCGCACCTGTGCGGGCTGATGTTCCAGCAGGCGATGAAGATGGACATGCAGACCGTGCCCTACAAGGGCACCGCGCCGGCGATGACCGACCTGATCGGCGGCCAGGTCGACATCATGTGCGACCAGACCACCAACACCACCAGCCAGATCGAGTCCGGCAAGATCAAGGCCTATGCGGTGACCTCGACCAAACACCTGACGACGCCCGCGCTGGCCAAGCTGCCGACGCTGGACGAGGCCGGCCTGAAGGGCTTCAACGTGACCATCTGGCACGGCCTGTACGCGCCGAAGGGCACGCCCAAGGCCGTGCTCGACCAGCTGAACGCGGCGCTGCGCACGGCGCTGAAGGACCCCGAGTTCGTCAAGCGCGAAGAAGCGCTGGGCGCGGTGGTGGTGACCGACGGCCGCCTGGCCCCGGCCGAACACAAGAAGTTCGTCGCCGCAGAGATCGACAAGCTCGGCGGCGCCATCAAGGCGGCCGGGCAGTACGCCGACTGAAGACGCCCGGCGCGTCCGTCAACCCAGCCGCCCCGAGGGGCGGCTTTTTCATTGGCGCCGGTGCGGGAGACGGCGCCGGCCCGTCGCTCAGCGAAGGGTGATCGGCAGCGTCACCGGCCCGTCGTTGACCAGGTGCACCTGCATGTCCGCGCCGAAGACGCCGCAGGCCACCGGTGCGTGCTGGCGGCGCGCCAGGTCCACCACCGCGTCGAACAGCGCGCGCCCCTGCGCCGCCGGCGCCGCGCCCGAGAAGCCCGGGCGATGGCCGCGCGAGGTGTCGGCGGCCAGCGTGAACTGCGACACCAGCAGCAGGCCGCCGGCCACGTCCTGCAGGTTCAGGTTCATCTTGCCCTGCGCATCGCCGAAGATGCGCAGCGCCAGCAGCTTGGCCACCAGGCGCTCGGCGTGCGCGGCCGTGTCCGCCGGTTCGGCGCAGACGAAGACCAGCAGGCCGGCGTCGATGGCGCCGACCGTGGCGCCGTCCACCACCACCCGCGCCTGGGTCACGCGCTGCACCAGCGCGATCACGGCAGATCCTCCTCGTCGCGCCCGTGGGTCTCCATGTCCATCGGCAGCAGCTGGATGCTGGCGCGCAGCCCGGGCACGGCGCTCATCAGCGCCTGCTCGACGTCGCCGCGCAGCGCCGCGGCGCGGCCCAGGCTCCACTGGCCGGGCAGGTGCATGTGCAGTTCGACGAAGCGGCGCGCGCCGGCACGGCGCGTGGCCACGTGGTCGAAACGCAGCACATGGTGGCGGAAGCCGTCCAGCACCTGTTCGATCTGTGCCTGCACCTGGGGCTCCAGCGCGCGGTCCATCAGCCCGTCGACCGAGCGCCGCAGCAGCGCGACGCCCTCGCGCACGATGTTCAGCGCCACGGCAATGGCCACCAGCGGGTCCAGCCACAGCCAGCCGGTGGCCATCACCGCCAGCAGCCCGAGCACGACGCCGGCCGAGGTCCACACGTCGGTGAACAGGTGGCGCGCATCGGCCTCCAGCGCGATCGATCGGTGCTCCCGCGCCTTGCGCAGCATGGCCCAGGCGAGTGCGGCATTCAGCGCCGAGCTGAGCACGCTCAGGCCCAGGCCCCAGCCCAGGCTTTCCAACGGCTGCGGCGCGCGAAAACGCTCCACCGCCGCCCAGATGATGGCCAGCGCGGCGACCAGGATCAGCGCACCTTCGAAGCCGCTGGAGAAGTACTCGGCCTTGTGGTGGCCGAAGGGATGCTCGTCGTCCGCCGGCTGGGCGGCAATGGTCACCATCGCCAGCGCAAACATCGCGCCGGCCAGGTTGACCAGCGCCTCGAGCGCATCCGACAGCAGGCTGACCGAGCCGGTGATCCACCAGGCCCCGGCCTTGAGCAGGATGGTCGTCGCGGCGACGGCGACCGACAGCTTCAGGTAGGCGCTGACCTGCATCCGCGTGGCGCCGCCCGGCTCAGCGCTTCTTCTCGATGCGGCGCAGTTCCTGCCCCAGGAACTCGGCGCTGGGCAACGTGCGCCCGTCGCCCAGCCGCACCAGATAAGCCTCGCCGGTGGTGGTGGAGCGCGTGCCCACCTCGGCGATGAAGTCCTGCATCGTCGCCACCTTCTCGATGCGCCACTTGAGCTTGCCGCGCAGGAAGTCGCCCGCCTGGACCGCCGTGTATTCCTTGCCGTTGCGGATGAACTTCAGGTCGCCGTGCTGCGCCACCGCATCGATCAGCCGGTTGATGCGGGCCATCTCGGCCGGCGGCGGCTCCGCCCGCGCCCAGGCGGTGCACCCCGCCAGCAGGCCGAGGCAGGCGCGCCGTCCCCGCCGCGGCAAGGTCTCAGGCGGACAGCGCGACACGGGCAAACCTGCGCTTGCCGACCTGCAGGACGTAGACGCCGGCCGGCAGCTTGAGCCCGCGGTCGGAGATGGTCGTGCCGTCGATGCGCACGCCCCCCTGCTCGACCAGACGCAGCGCCTCGCTGGTGCTGGGCACCAGGCCGGCCTGCTTGAGCAGGCTGCCGACGGCCAGCGGCGCCCCGCCCAGCGCCAGCTCGGGAATGTCGTCCGGCACGCCGCCGCGCGCGCGCAGCTCGAAATCGGCCTCGGCCGCCTCGGCCGCAGCGGCGCTGTGGAAGCGCGCGGTGATCTCCTTGGCGAGCAACACCTTGGCTTCCTTGGGGTTGCGGCCCTGCGCCACCTCCTGCCGCAGCTGGGCGATCTGCGCTTCGCTGCGGAAGGACAGCAGCGTGTAGTAGCGCCACATCATGTCGTCGCTGATCGACAGCAGCTTGGCGAACATCGAGCTCGGCTCTTCGGTGATGCCCACCGTGTTGCCCTTGCTCTTGGACATCTTCTCCACGCCGTCCAAGCCTTCCAGCAGCGGCATGGTGAGCACACACTGCGGCTCCTGGCCATATTCAGTCTGCAGCGCGCGGCCGACCAGCAGGTTGAATTTCTGGTCGGTGCCGCCCAGTTCCAGGTCGGACCGCAGCGCCACCGAGTCGTAGCCCTGCATCAGCGGGTAGAGCAGTTCGTGCACGCTGATCGGCGTGCCGGCCTTGTAGCGCTTGGTGAAGTCGTCGCGCTCCAGCATGCGCGCCACCGTGTAGCGGGACGCCAGCTGGATCATGCCGCGCGCGCCCAGCGCGTCGCTCCACTCGCTGTTGTAGCGGATCTCGGTGCGCTGCGGGTCCAGCACCAGGCTGGCCTGGGCGTAGTAGGTGGCGGCGTTGGCCTCGATCTGCTCGCGGGTCAGCGGCGGCCGGGTGGCGTTGCGCCCGGACGGGTCGCCGATCATCGAGGTGAAGTCGCCGATCAGGAAGATCACCGTGTGCCCCAGGTCCTGGAGCTGGCGCATCTTGTTCAGCACCACGGTGTGGCCGATGTGGATGTCCGGCGCCGTCGGGTCCAACCCCAATTTGATGCGCAGCGGCGTGCCGGTGGCCTCGGCGCGCTGCAGCTTCTTCAGCCATTCGGCCTGGGGCAGCAGTTCCTCGCAGCCGCGCAGCGAGATGGCCATGGCTTCGCGCACGCGGTCGCTCACCGGCGCTGCTGCTTCGATCGGGGTGACAGCTTCTGACATGACCTGACTTGTCGGTACATTTACGGGGATCGGTCGCGGCGGTGGTTGCTATACTCGCGCGACTTTGTAAGTACCCCCCTTGTTCATGGGGGTTCACGACGGCTGGAGCGATTCTAGTTCCAGGGTCATTCCCGAGGCATCGACGGCGGCGGGCCCGCCAGATGATGTGGATTTGCCAGATTGAAGCGCGGGTCATGCCGACCGAAGAATGCCGAAGCCGTTTGATTCTCTGACCCCCCATCTGGCGCGCATCCGTACCTGGGCGACGCGCCATTCGCGCGCCCTCAGCGCGAGTTTCATCGCCGTTCTCGGGGGCTTTGCGGCCGCGGCCTTCGGCGTGGCCCCGTTGCTGCCCGATCCGGCCGACCAGCCGCAACGCCTCGTCACCGACACGATCGCCCCGGTGGGCCTGCGCGACCAGCTGAACGCGCTGGCCGACCACGACCTGGAACTGTGGCGCACCGACCTGACGCGCGCCAACGACAACGTCGACAGCCTGCTGCGCCGGCTGGGCGTCATCGACGCCGAAGCGGCCGGCTTCCTGCGCACCGACCCGCAGGCGAAGCGCCTGATCGACGGGCGCGCCGGCAAGATGGTGCAGGCGCGCGCCACCACGGGCGGCAAGCTGATCGAACTGGTGGCTCGCTATGGCGCCCCGGACGGCGCGCAGAACGAAGCCCGCTTCACGCGCCTGAGCGTGGCGCGCCAGGACGGGCGCTGGAGCAGCCGCACCGAGGTGGCGCCGCTGGTCGGCCAGGTGCGGCTGGCCAGCGGCACCATCCGCACATCGCTGTTCGCGGCCACCGACGAAGCCCGCATTCCGGACGCCGTGGCCTCGCAGATGGCCGAGGTCTTTGCCGCCGACATCGACTTCCACCGCGAGCTGTACAAGGGCGACACCTTCAGCGTGGTCTACGAAGCGCTCACCGCGGACGGCGAGCCGGTGACCTGGGCGCCGACGACCGGGCGGGTGCTGTCGGCCGAGTTCGTCAACGGCGGCAAGGCCTATCAAGCCCTGTGGTACACCGACGCCTCCGGCCGCGGGGCGTACTTCGGTTTCGACGGCCGCAGCAAGCGCCGCGTCTTCCTGGCCAGCCCGATGGAGTTCTCGCGCGTCACCTCGGGCTTCGCGATGCGCTTCCACCCGATCCTGCAGACGCTGCGCGCGCATCGGGGCGTGGACTACGGGGCGCCCACCGGCACGCCGGTGCGCTCCGTGGCGGATGGCGTGGTCGAGTTCGCCGGCTGGCAGAACGGCTACGGCAACGTCATCAAGGTGCAGCACGGCAACTCGCGCGAGACGCTGTACGCCCACCTGAGCCGCATCGACGTGCGCAAGGGCCAGGCCGTCGAGCAGGGGCAGAACCTGGGGGCGGTCGGCGCCACGGGCTGGGCGACCGGGCCGCACCTGCACTTCGAGCTGCTGATCAACGGCCAGTACGTCGATCCGCTGAGCATCGCCAAGGCCGCCGACACCGTGACCATCGACGCGTCCTCGCGCTCGAAGTTCGCCGCGCTGTCGAACAGCGCCCGCCTGCAGCTCGAACTGGCCGAGACGCTGGCCGGCAACCGCCCCCAGTCGGAGTAGCTTCTCCGCCGCCTGGCACGGTCCGGATGTCGCTGTTCATCGGGCTGATGTCCGGCACATCGCTGGACGGCGTCGACGGCGTGCTGGCTGACCTGGGCCCGGAGCCCGCGCAGCGCGGCACGATCCGCGTGCGGGCACATCGGCACCGCGCCTTCGACGACGACCTGCGCAACCGCCTGCTGCGCTTGAACAGCGTGGGCGACGACGAATTGCACCAGGCCGCGTTGGCCGCCAATGCGCTGATGCGCCACTACGCGGCGGTGGTGGACCAGTTGCTGCGCGACAGCGGCCTGGCGGCGGCGCAGGTCCGCGCGATCGGTGCCCACGGGCAGACGGTGCGCCACCGGCCGCTGGAGTTCGACGGCACCGGCTACACGCTGCAGTTGATGAATGGTGCACTGCTCGCTGAAGCGTGCGGCATCGACGTCGTCTGCGACCTGCGCAGCCGCGACGTGGCGGCAGGCGGCCAGGGCGCCCCGCTGGTGCCCGCCTTGCACGCAGCATTGTTTGCGTCGCCGGACGAAGACACGGCCGTGCTCAACCTGGGCGGCATCGGCAACCTGACCCTGCTGCCGGCGCAGGGGCCGGTGCGCGGCTTCGACTGCGGCCCGGGCAACGCGCTGATGGACCTCTGGTGCCGTCGCCACCTGGGCACCGACTACGACGAGGGCGGCCGGTGGGCGGCCTCCGGGCACGTGGATCCGTTGCTGCTGCAACGCCTGCTGGACGAGCCGTTCCTGCGACGCTCGCCGCCCAAGAGCACGGGGCGCGATCTGTTCAACGCGGCCTGGTTGGAGCGGGCGCTGCAGGGCCTGCCGCAGGCCACGGCCCCGTCCGATGTGCAGGCCACCCTTGCCGAGTTCAGCGCCCGCGCCGCGGCCGACGCCTTGCAGGCCCATGCGCCCGGCACACGCCGGCTGCTGGTCTGCGGCGGCGGCGCCTTCAATGCGCATCTGATGCAGCGCCTGACGGCGCTGTTGCCGGCGACGAAGGTGCAAAGCACCTCCGAAGGCGGCGTCCCGCCGGAGCAGGTCGAGGCACTGGCATTCGCCTGGCTGGCTTGGGCCTTCGTCCATCGGCAACCGGGCAATCTGGCCACGGTGACCGGCGCCCGCGGGCCGCGGGTCCTGGGCGCGCTGTATCCCGCCGCCTGAATGCACAAGGGCTGCACGAGGCAGCCCTTGGTGTCGACGCGAGCCGCGACTCAGGCCGAGAAGCTGGACCCGCAGCCGCAGGTGGTGGTGGCGTTCGGGTTCTTGATCACGAACTGCGCGCCCTGCAGATCTTCCTTGTAGTCGATCTCGGCGCCGCCCAGGTATTGCAGGCTCATGGCGTCGATCAGCAGCGTGACGCCGTTTTTCGTCATCTGCGTATCGTCTTCGTTGATCACCTCGTCGAAGGTGAAGCCGTACTGGAAGCCCGAGCACCCGCCACCCTGCACGAACACGCGCAGCTTCAGGTCGGGATTGCCTTCTTCGGCGACCAGGTCCGCCACCTTGGCAGCCGCGCTGTCGGTGAAGATCAGCGGCGGCGGCATGTCGTCGGCGGCGGGATGGACAGGTTCAGCGATGGCGTTCATGGCAGTGCTCCAGGCAATAGGAAGAGCATAGCTCGAAAGCAAAACCCCCACGTCGATCGAGCCAACGCGGGGGAACCAGCTTCGCCGAGCCACTCCACCTCGAGGGGGAGCGGCGCAGCCGCTTCGAGGGTGGGCGGGTTAGCGCTTGCTGAACTGCTTGCGACGGCGCGCGCCGTGCAGGCCGACCTTCTTGCGCTCCACCTCGCGGGCATCGCGCGTCACGAAGCCGGCGCGGCTCAGTTCGCCCTTCAACGCGGCGTCGTAGTCGATCAGCGCACGGGTGATGCCGTGGCGCACCGCGCCGGCCTGGCCGGACTCGCCGCCGCCGTGCACGTTGACCTTGATGTCGAAGGCCGCGTCGTTGGCCGTCAGCAACAGCGGCTGGCGCGCGATCATGATCGAGGTCTGGCGGCCGAAGTACTGCTCGATCGCCTTGCCGTTGACCGTGATCTGGCCGTTGCCCTTCTTGATGAACACCCGTGCCACCGAGGATTTGCGGCGGCCGGTGCCGTAGTTCCAGTTACCGATCATCGCGATTCCTTAGATTTCGAGCGCCTTGGGCTGCTGGGCGGTGTGCGGATGCGTGGCACCGCCATACACCTTGAGCTTCTTGATCATCGCGTAGCCGAGTGGGCCCTTGGGCAGCATGCCCTTGACGGCCTTCTCGAGAGCGCGCCCCGGGTGGCGCGCCTGCATGTCCTTGAAGGACGTGGCATAGATGCCGCCGGGAAAGCCCGAATGCCGGTAGTAGATCTTGTCGTTGGCCTTGTTGCCGGTGACACGGATCTTCTGGGCATTGACGACGACGATGAAATCGCCGGTATCGACGTGAGGCGTGTAGATGGCCTTGTGCTTGCCGCGCAAACGGAGTGCCACTTCGCTGGCAACACGTCCGAGCACCTTGTCGGTGGCGTCAATCACATACCACTCGTGCTTCACTTCGGCCGGCTTGGCGCTGAAGGTCTTCATGAGGGACTCGCTGGAGATCGGTGCACACCCGTCCTACGGGTGCGCGCCCTGCCACGGCTGTTCGGATGCGGCCGGTGCCTTCGGCGCCGCTTGTACAGGCGGCCTCTCGGGACCCTCCGGACTTCTGCACAAGGCCGTCGGCCCCATGCACCATCCACCCCGCCGTCAACGGGAAAGCCTGCGAGTATACAACGGGCGGCCGGCTTGCGGCCATGGCCGGCCGGCCTGCGGCCATGGCGCTGGGGAGGCGTCTCTAGCCGCCTTCGCTAATATAGGGTTAACACTGACTCTTGGAGTCTGCATGGACACCCTGTTCGATCGAGAGCAGCGACACGCCAAAGTACCTGAACGGCACGGCGCGGCCCGGCCGGCGAAGCCGGCGTTCGGCTTGCGCTGGATTCCGGTGCGCACGCTCGCCCCCCGGCATCGCCCGCGCCTGCTGAAGCACCTGCTGGCGCTGGACGATCGCGACCGCTACCTGCGCTTCGGCTATGCCGCCAGCGACGCGCAGATCGAGCGCTACGTCGAACACATCAACTTCGAGCGCGACGAGGTGTTCGGCGTGTTCGATCGCCGGCTGGCGCTGGTGGCGGTCGCCCACCTGGCGTACCTGGAGGGGCACGCTTCGGGCCGGCCCTGCGCCGAGTTCGGCGTCTCGGTCGCCAAGGCCTCACGTGGCCGCGGCTATGGCGAGCGGCTGTTCGACCACGCGGCGCTGCACGCCCGCAACCGGGGGGTCGACACGCTGCTGGTGCATGCGCTGAGCGAGAACACCGCCATGCTGCGCATCGCGCACAACGCGGGCGCCAGCATCGTGCGCGACGGACCGGAATCCGAGGCCCGGGTCCAGCTGGCACCGGAAAATCTGGCATCGCACATGGAAGAGCTGGTCGAGGGCCACGCTGCCGATCTCGACTACCGGCTGAAGCTGCAGGTGAACCGCGTCGACGAGCTGCTCTGCGCAAGCGGCCGGGACTGATGCACGCGCCCCCGGGTTTCACCTCCCCCGGTTGAGGGGACGGCCCCCAAACGCGGGGAGCGGTGGGGGGCATCGGAGCGCTAGCATCGCCTCCGCAGTCATCGCCTGTCCCCCCAGAGGCACAGCGATGCAATCCCTAAATCATCCGCATGCCGCAGATTCTTCCGTGGACCATCGCCCTGGCAACGCTGGCCGTGCTCGCCGGCTTGCTGGCTTGGTGGTGGGCGCGATCGCGCACGCCGCGGCCGGCGCCGCTGCCCACCGAATGGAACCTCAGCGCGCGGCCTGTCTTCAGCACCGACGAGCGGCGCGTCTATCGCCAGCTGCGTGAGGCGCTGCCGCATCACATCGTGCTGTCGAAGCTGCCGCTGGTGCGCTTCTCCCAGCCCACCGACCCCGAGCAGGTGCGCTACTGGTACGACCTGCTGGGCGCGATCCACGTGACCTTCGCCATCTGCAGCGCCAACGGTCGCGTGCTCGCCGCCATCGACCTGGATACCGACCGCGGCAACTCGCGACGCGTGCTGCAGATCAAGCAGTCGGTGCTGGCCGCCTGTCGGGTGCGCTACCTGCGCTGCCCCGTCGACCACCTGCCGTCGGTGCCGGAACTGCAGCTGCTGGTGCCGCAGAGCACCGCGTCGGCCCGCGGGCCGCAGCCGGCCCCCAGCGTCGACACCACGCGCGACGCGATGACCGGCGCCGTGGCCTCGCGGCGCCGCGAGCGCTCCGCGCTGTGGCAGGACTCGGGCTTCTTCCAGGATTCCTTCTTCGGCGCCGAAAGCCGCTCCGACGCCGGCCCGGCCAGCGAATTCGGCGCCATCGGCAGCATCCTGCGCGGCGGCGTCAGCCAGCGCGACCTGCATGCACCGTCCACGGACGACAAGCCCGACGGCGACACCCCGCGCCCGCCTTCTGCCCGCCACTGACCGGGCGCGTAGCATGGCCGCATGCCTGCGACCGATGCGCCCCCGAGCTACGCCGACCTGACCCCATCGGAACTGCTGAACGCGCTGGACGCGGCCGGCTTTCGCGGCGATGGGCGCATCCTGCAGCTCAACTCCTACGAGAACCGCGTCTTCCAGGTGATGCTGGAAGACGGCGAGGCGGTGGTCGCCAAGTTCTACCGCCCCGCGCGCTGGAGCGACGCGCAGATCGTCGAGGAGCATGCGTTCGCGCTGGAACTGGCCGAGGCCGAGGTGCCGGTGGTGGCGCCGTGCCTCATGGACCACAGGTCCGCCCGTGTGCAGCTGCTGCCTGAGCGCGGCCCGGCCACGCTGGCGCTGCGCCCCTGCGCCAGCGGTGTGCACCGCTACGCGCTGTCGCCACGCCGCGCCGGGCGCTCGCCCGAGCTGGAGGACGATGCGGTGCTGGTGCGCCTGGGCGGCTTCATCGGCCGGCTGCATGCGGTGGGCGCGCGGCGCCCGTTCGCCCATCGGCGCACGCTGCACGCGCCGCGCGACGCGCGCGAGGCCGTGGCCCTGCTGCAGGCGGGCGGCTTCGTCAGCGACAACCAGCGCGACAGCTGGGCCGCGGCCTGCGCCGAGGCCATCGCCTGCATCGATGCCGCCTTTGCGGCCTGCGAGCCGAAGTCGATCCGTCTGCACGGCGACTGCCATCCGGGCAACCTGCTTTGGCGCGACGCCGGCGCGCACGTCGTCGACCTGGACGACGCCTGCATGGGCCCGGCGGTGCAGGACCTGTGGATGCTGCTGTCCGGCGAGCCCGAGGCCATGGCCCGGCAGCTGCAATGCCTGCTGCGCGGCTACGCCCCGTTCATGGACTTCGATCGGGCCGAACTGCGCCTGATCGAGCCGCTGCGCCTGCTGCGCATGATCCGCCACAACGCCTGGGTGGCGCAGCGCTGGCAGGACCCGGCCTTCCCGGCCGCGTTCCCCGACTTCGGCAGCTCGGGCTACTGGGGCCAGCAGGCGCTGCAGCTGCGCGAGCAGGTGCGGCTGGCCGCCGAGACGCCCAGCCTGGCCTCGTTGATGTGAGCCGGGCGCGGCCGCTGCAAAGCGGCTTGCGCCGCCGCGGTGGGCCGAGCACGTCGGGCCTGTGCGGCCCGCCCCGTCCTCAGGCCGCCAGCAGCCGGTTGACGCGCTGCACGTAAGCCGCCGGGTCTTCCAGCTGGCCGCCTTCGGCGAGCAGCGCCTGGTCGAAGATGATCTGCGCCAGGTCGTCGAAGCGCGCGTCGCTTTCCAGCCGCTTGACCAGCGCGTGCTCGGCATTCACCTCCAACGTGGGCAGCGACTTCGGCGCGTCCTGGCCGGCCTGCTTGAGCAGCCGCGCCAGGTGCCCGCTCATGTCGCCTTCGTCGACGACGATGCAGGCCGGCGATTCGACCAGCCGCGTCGTCACGCGCACGTCCTTGGCGCGGTCCTTCAGCGCGGCCTTCAGGCGCTCGAGCACCGGCTTGAATTCTTCGGCCGCCTCTTCGGCCTTCTTCTTTTCTTCCTCGTCCTGCAGCTTGCCCAGGTCGAAGGCGCCCTTGGCCACGCTCTGCAGCATCTTGCCTTCGAACTCGTACAGGTGGCTCAGCATCCATTCGTCGACGCGGTCCGTCAGCAGCAGCACCTCGATGCCCTTCTTGCGGAAGATCTCCAGCTGCGGGCTGCTCTTGGCCGTGGCCAGGTTGTCGGCGGTGATGTAGTAGATGGCCTCCTGGCCGTCCTTCATGCGCTTGACGTAGTCGGCGAAGGACACGCCCGCATCGGCCTGCGTGCTGGCAAAGCGCAGCAGCTTGGCCAGCCGCTCCTGGTTGGCATGGTCCTCGCCGATGCCTTCTTTCAGCACCGCGCCGAAGTCCTTCCAGAAGGCGGCGTACTTGTCGCGCTCGGCGGCGTCTTCGCTGTCGGCCAGCGACTCCAGCATGCCCAGCACACGCTTGGTGCTGCCCTCGCGGATGGCCTTGACGTCGCGGCTTTCCTGCAGCAGTTCGCGGCTGACGTTCAGCGGCAGGTCGGCCGAGTCGATCACGCCCTTGACGAAGCGCAGGTACACCGGCATCAGCGCCTCGGCGTCGTCCATGATGAACACGCGCTTGACGTACAGCTTGACGCCGCCGCGCTTGTCGCGGTTCCACAGGTCGAAGGGCGCCTTGCTCGGCACGTACAGCAGCTGCGTGTATTCGCTGCGGCCCTCGACGCGGTTGTGCGTGTAGGCCAGCGGCGGCGCCTGGTCGTAGCTGATCTGCTTGTAGAACTCCTGGTACTCAGCGTCGGTGATGTCGCTCTTGGGGCGCGTCCACAGCGCCGCGGCCTTGTTCACCGTCTCCCATTCGTCCGTCAGCAGCTGCTCCTTCTTCTCCTCGTCCCAGCGCTCCTTCTTCATCAGGATGGGCAGCGAGATGTGGTCGGAGTACTTGGCGACGATCGACTTGAGCTTCCAGGTGGACAGGAACTCCTCCTCGCCGTCGCGCAGGTGCAGGATGACGTCGGTGCCGCGCTCGGCCTTGTCGACGGCCTCGACCTCGAACTCGCCGGCGCCCGTGCTGCTCCAGCGCACGCCCTCGGCGGCGGGCAACCCGGCGCGGCGCGAGAGCACGGTGATGCGGTCGGCGACGATGAAGCCGGAATAGAAGCCGACCCCGAACTGGCCGATCAGGTTGGCGTCCTTCTTCTTGTCGCCTTCCAGCCGCGACAGGAACTCGCGCGTGCCGCTCTTGGCGATGGTGCCCAGGTGCGCCACCGCTTCCTCGGCGCTCATGCCGATGCCGTTGTCGCGGATGGTCAGCGTCTTGGCGTCCTTGTCGAAGAACACACGCACCTCGAGATTGGGCGCGTCTTCCCACAGCGCACTGTTGTCCAGCGCTTCGAAGCGCAGCTTGTCGCAGGCGTCGGACGCGTTGGAGATCAACTCGCGCAGGAAGATCTCCTTGTTCGAGTACAGCGAGTGCGTCACCAGATGCAGGATCTGCTGCACCTCGGCCTGGAAGGAAAGGGTCTGTTTGCTCATGGATTCTTGGAGTGATGTGCCGACGGGAGCCGACTGCAGATGGGGTAAGCTTCAAGCACTTTCAAGAGCGCGGTGTCGGCGCCTGCCGAAGCGCAGCGGGAACTTTCAGACCCGCGCCGCCATCCGACTGTGCTTGTGCCATCGCCGCAGAGCGGTGCGCGACTGATCCACAGCCGCCAAAAAAAGGGAGGGCACCGCCGATGTCGAACGGCAGCACGGGCATTTTGCCGCAGGCGCCAGATATTTCCTGGCCCGATCTCCACCAACTCGACCCGGTGCTGGGCCTGGCACTGGTGATGCTCATTGCGGTCGTGGCCGCGAGCACCTTGCACCGCCTGCTCAGACTGCCGCGGCTGGCGGGCTACATGCTCGTCGGTGCACTGGCCAGCCCGCTGGGCCTGGGCCTGCTGCGCCCGGACGACCTGGACAGCTGGAAGCCGATCATCGACCTGGCCATCGCCGTGCTGGTGTTCGAGCTCGGCAGCCGCCTGCGGCCGCGCTGGCTGATCGACAACCCGTGGCTGGCCGCCAGCTGCGTGCTCGAAGGCCTGTGCGCCGCGCTGGCCGTGGGCGGCATCCTGGTGTGGCTGGGCGCGCCGCTGCCGTCTGCGGTGCTCGCCGGCACCGTGGCGGCCTCGACCTCGCCGATCATCGTCATGGCCGGCGTGCACGAACTGCGGCCGCGCGGGCAGGTGGGCGAGCGGCTGCTGATGATGTGCGCCATCAACAGCGTGCTCGCCATGCTGGTGCTCAAGCTCTGGCCGCTGCTGGCCATGACCGGGCAGGCCTCGCTGGCCAGCGACGCGACGACCTGGCTGGCCAGCGCACTGTTCGTGGTCTGCGGCTCCTTCCTGCTCGGCCTGATCGGCGGCTGGATCCTCGACCGCGCGACGCGCTTCAGCGACCAGCGCTCGGGCACGCTGGTGCTGCAGATCGCGCTGGTCATGCTGGCGTCGACGCTGGCCTCGATCTGGGGCCTGTCGCCGCTGCTGACGCTGCTGGTGGCCGGCATGACGGCGCGCGCCCTGATGGGCCATCGGCTCACTGTCGAGCCTTACCTGGGCAGCGCCGGCGCGGCGCTGACCGTGCTGCTGTTCATCAGTCTGGGCGTGCTGTTCACCTTCGACGGCGCGCAGCAGGTCTGGCCCTGGGTGCTGGCGCTGATCGCCGCGCGGCTGATCGGCAAGGGCGTGGGCGTCGCGCTGCTGGCCCGGCCCAGCGGGCTGGGCTGGCGCCAGGCCCTGGGCCTGACGCTGTCGCTGCAGCCGATGGGCAGCCTGGCCGTGCTGCTGGTGGCCGACAACTTCCGCTGGGGGCAGCAGCTGCCCGGCCTGGACCCTGCGGTGCTGCAGGCGCTGCTGGTCTGCGCCGCGGCCATGCAGCTGACTGGCCCGCTGTGGTTGAACCTGGGCCTGCGCCGCGTGGCCGGCGAGTGCCAAGAGGAGGATGCGCATGGCGCTTGAGAACTTCACCGTCTCCGAGCCGTTGACGATGGGCGTCGAGCTCGAGCTGCAGTTGCTGGACACGCTCGAATTCGACCTCTCGCCACGCGCGCAGGACCTGCTGCGTGCGCTGGACAAGCACCCCGGCGCGTGGGACGTCAAGCCCGAGATCACGCGCAGCATGATCGAGATCGGCACCTCCATCCAGCGTGAGCACGCGCCGCTGCGCGACGAGCTGCACGACCTGTGCCGCCAGCTGTCGCGCGCCGCGCGCAAGCTCAACATCGGCATCGCCGGCGGCGGCACGCACCCGTTCCAGCACTGGAGCGAGCAGCAGATCTTCCCCACCGAGCGCTTCCACTACATCAGCGAGCTCTACGGCTACCTGGCCAAGCAGTTCACCGTCTTCGGCCAGCACGTGCACATCGGCGTGCCGCACGGCGACGAGGCGCTGTGGCTGCTGCATGCGCTGTCGCGCTACGTACCGCACTTCATCGCGCTGAGCGCCTCGTCGCCCTTCGTGCAGGGCGTGGACACGGGCTTCCATTCGGCGCGGCTGAATTCGGTGTTCGCCTTTCCGCTGTCGGGGCGCGCCCCCTTCGTGCTCACCTGGGACGCCTTCGGCCAGTTCTTCGAGAAGATGACCAGCACCGGCGTCGTGCAGTCGATGAAGGACTTCTACTGGGACATCCGCCCCAAGCCCGAGTTCGGCACCATCGAGCTGCGCGTGTGCGACACGCCGCTCACCGTCGACAAGGCCGCCGCGCTGGCCTGCTACCTGCAGAGCCTGTGCCGCTACCTGCGCGAGGAGCGGCCTTTCGAGCCGGCCGAGGACGACTACCTGGTGTATACCTTCAACCGCTTCCAGGCCTGCCGCTTCGGCCTGGACGGCGAGATCGTCGACCCCAAGACCAAGCAGCGCGAGCGCTTGCGCGACGACATCGTGCGCACGCTGGCGCGCGTGGCCGAGCACGCGCTGGACCTGCGCTCGCTGGAGGCCAACAACCAGATCCGCGACTCGCTGTTCGAAGGCAACGACGCCACCTGGCTGCGCGCGCAGCGCCAGGTCGGCGTGCCCATCCCCGCGGTGGCCGAAGCCGCCAGCGCACGCTGGATGATGAAGTGACGCGGTGGCGCTTGGCGTATCGTGCTAGGCCTCTGACCACGGTGCGCCTCGCATGAACTACCCGAACACCCGACTCCTCATCGACGGCCAGTGGTGTGACGCCACCGACGGCAAGACCCTCGCGGTGCTGAACCCGGCCAGCGGCCGGGAAATCGGCCGCGTGGCGCATGCCGGCATCGCCGACCTGGAGCGCGCGCTGGCCGCCGCGCAGCGCGGCTTCGAGCAGTGGCGCGACACGTCCGCGCTGGAGCGCAGCGCGGTGATGCGCCGCGCCGCCGCGCTGATGCGCGAACGCGCCGCCGACATCGGCGCGCTGATGACCATGGAGCAAGGCAAGCCGCTGGCCGAGGCCAAGGCCGAAGCCACGATGGCCGCCGAGATCATCGAGTGGTTCGCCGAGGAAGGCCGCCGCGTCTACGGCCGCGTCGTGCCCTCGCGCTCGCTGGCCGTGCAGCAGACGGTGCTGAAGAGCCCGGTCGGCCCGGTGGCCGCCTTCACGCCCTGGAACTTCCCCATCAACCAGGTGGTGCGCAAGCTGTCGGCGGCGCTGGCCACCGGCTGCTCGATGATCGTCAAGGCGCCCGAAGAAACCCCGGCCTCGCCGGCGGCGCTGATCCAGGCTTTCGTCGATGCCGGCGTGCCCGCCGGCGTGGTGGGGCTGGTGTACGGCAACCCGGCCGAGATCTCGTCGTACCTGATCGCGCATCCGGTGATCCGCAAGATCACCTTCACCGGCTCCACGCCGGTGGGCAAGCAGCTGGCCGCGCTGGCCGGCACGCACATGAAGCGCGCCACCATGGAGCTGGGCGGCCATGCGCCGGTGATCGTGGCCGAGGACGCGCAGATCGACCTGGCCATCAAGTGCGCGGGCGCCGCCAAGTTCCGCAACGCCGGCCAGGTGTGCATCTCGCCGACGCGCTTCCTGGTGCACAACAGCATCCGCGCCGAATTCGCGGCCAAGCTGGCCAAGCATGCGCAGTCGCTGAAGGTCGGCGACGGCCTGGCCGAAGGCACGGCGATGGGCCCGCTGGCCAACGCCCGCCGGCTGACGGCGATGGCGCAGTTCGTCGACGACGCCCGCGCCAAGGGCGCGACGGTGGCCGCCGGCGGCGAGCGCATCGGCTCGGCCGGCAACTTCTTCGCGCCCACGGTGCTGGACGAGGTGCCGCTGGAAGCCGCAGTGTTCAACCAGGAGCCCTTCGGCCCGCTGGCGGCGATCCGCGGCTTCGACCGGCTGGAAGACGCCATCGCCGAAGCCAACCGCCTGCCCTACGGCCTGGCCGGTTATGCCTACACCCGCTCGCTGAAGAACGCGCAGCTGCTGTCGCAGCGCCTGGAGCTGGGCATGCTGTGGATCAACCAGCCGGCACTGCCCTGGGTGGAGATGCCCTTCGGCGGCATCAAGGACTCGGGCTACGGCTCGGAAGGCGGCAGCGAGGCGCTGGAGGCCTACCTCAACACCAAGGCGGTGTCGATCCTCTGCGCCTGAGCGCTCCATGGCGCCGGCCCAGGCCCTGAGCCCCAGGGCTTTCGTCATGCTCTTGCTGCTGGCCTGCATGTTCGGCGGCAACCACGTGGCCGCGCGCTTCGCGCTCGACCACGGCATGGACGTGGCCAGTGCGGTGGCGGTGCGCAGCCTGGCGACGGCCACGGTGGTGGCCGTGATCGTGGGGCTGTACCGCGTGCCGCTGGCCCTGACACCCAGGCACCGCAAGATGATGCCGCTGATTGCGCTGTTGGTGGGCGTGCAGAGCCTGTGCCTGTATTCGGCGGTGGCGCGCATCCCGGTCGGCCTGGCGCTGCTGGCCTTCAACACCTATCCGCTGTGGACCGCTGCTGCGGTCTGGGCGATCTACGGCCACCCGCCCGAACGGGCGGTGTTGATCGCCATGCCGGTGATCCTGCTGGGCCTGGCGCTGGCGCTGGACGTGTCCGGCGCGGCGTCCGGGCTGGGGCTGCAGGCGCAGTGGCTGCGCATCGGCGGCGGCGTCGGCTTCGCGCTGGTGGCGGCCGCCTGCTTCGGCCTGGTGCTGGCGCTGACGCAGCACGAGGTGGCCGACCTGGACGGGCGGCTGCGCACCGCCCTCACCATGGGCATCGTCGGCGTGCTGGCCTTGCTGGCCAGCCTGGCGCAGGGCGGGCTGCACTGGCCCGACGCCGCCGCCGGCTGGTGGGGCCTGGCGCTGCTGACGCTGCTCTACGGCACCGCCTTCACCATCATGTTCACGCTGCTGCCCAAGCTGGGCGTGGTCGGCAACTCGCCGATCCTGAACGTGGAGCCGGTGGCGGCGCTGGCGCTGGCCTGGCTGCTGCTCGGGCAGTCGGTGTCGATGGTGCAGATGCTGGGCGCGCTGCTGGTGGTGGGCACGGTGATGGTGCTGGGGTTGCGCAGGCGGTAGGCTGGGGGTTTACCGGCTTACGCGGCACATGCCGTCAGTCGCAGCATGTGCTCTGTGCCAGATTTCAATGAGAGAACTTGATGTATGTACCCTCACGCAAGCAGAGGCATCCCAAGAACATGTTGGACGCCAGGCAGTGCGCCCGCAGAGTTGTGCTGGTCTCCTGGTGGATCAATGGCGAGAGGTAGCGCACTGTTTAGACCGTCTACGTAGCACGATTGCTATACACTGCAGCAATGCGCTCCGCCACCTTCCCCCCCATCCGCGTCGAACCCAAGGTCAGAGCCGAAGTCGAGGCTGTTCTGCGCGACGGTGAATCGTTGACCCAGTTCATCGAGGAGGCTGTCGTCGCCGCCGCGGCCTGGCGCCGCGTGCAGGCCGAATTCGTCACCCGGGGCGAGGCGGCCATCGAGCGTTGGAAGCGCGAAGGCGGCGGGCACACGGTCGACGCCGTCATGGATGGCCTGCAGACGCGCCTGGATGACGCCAAGCGCCGAGTCGCCAAGCGCGCGGGCCGGTGACGATCCAGTTCACGGTCACGCTGCTGCAGGAGGCCGCGGAAGACCTGCAGCGTCTGGAGGACTTTGCCATCGAGCGCGAGCTGGCAAGCCAGACGCCCGACTGGTCCACGCCGCAGCGAGCGCTGGACGCCATCCGCGAGGGCATGCGCCTGCTGTCCTGGTCACCCTATTCGTGTCGCCGGGCGGAGCTGGGCAACGGCCGCTCGCGGGAACTGATCGTGCCCTTCGGTGCAGCGGGCTACGTCGTTCTGTTCGAGATCGTCAGCGACGTCGTCGTCATCGGCGCCGTGCGGCACCAGCGGGAAGAAGACTACCGGCGCTGAGCGGCCCCCACTCAGCGCTCGTCGGCCGGCTGCGCAGACGCCGCCTGGTAAGCCCGAACCGCATCGTCAATCGTGGCAAAGAAGGTCTGCTGCCCGAAGTGGCTGAACAGGCCGAAGCGCTTGAGCTTGTCCTTCACCGGGCCCTTCATCTCGGCAAAACACAGCTCGATGCCCTGCTGCTGCAGCGATTCGTCCAGCTCGCGCAGCATGTCGGCGGCGGTGATGTCGACGCTGGTCACCGGCTCGGCCGTGACCACCAGCCAGCGCACCGGCGTGGGCGCCGCGGCCAGGGTGTCGCGCACCACGCGCTCGAACCAGTCGGCATTGGCAAAGAACAGCGGCGCGTCCCAGCGCAGCAGCACCAGTCCGTCGATGCGCTGCGCCTCGGGGTGGCGCCGCACGTCGTGCCAGCCGTCGACGCCCGGCACCTTGCCCAGCACCGCCGCATGCGGGCGCCAGCCGTCCCACAGGAATTCGACCACCGAGACGACGATCGCCAGCGCGATGCCCTGGATGGCCCCGAGCAGCAGCACGCCCGCCGCGCAGCCGATGGACAGCCAGAACTCCCAGGCCTGCATGCGCCGGATGCGCTGCAGGTCGCGCCATTCGATCAAGCCCAGCACCGAGGCGATGACCACCGCCGCCAGCGCGCTATAGGGCAGGCGTTCCAGCAACTGCGGCGCCAGCAGCAGCAGCGCGGTCACGCCCAGCGCGCCGACCACGCCGGTCATCTGCGAGCGCGCGCCCGCCGCCTCGGCCACCGGCGTGCGTGACGAGCTGCTGCTGATGGGGAAACCCTGGAACAGGCCCACCACCAGGTTGGTGGCGCCCAGCGCCACCAGCTCCTGGTTGGGGTCCACCGGCTGGCGCTGGCGCTGTGCGTAGGTGCGCGACAGCACGCTGGTGTCGGCAAAGGCCACCAGCGACACGGCCAATGCGCCGCCCAGTACCGGCATCAGGTCGGACCAGTCGATCCATGGCAGCGCCAGCGACGGCAGCCCCTGCGGCAACGCGCCCAGCACGCGCACGTCCTGCTGGCGGTCCAGGTCGAAAAGCGCCACCACCAGCGTGGCGGCGGCGATGGCGACGAGCATGCCGGGCACACGCGGCCAGCGCTTCAGCAGCAGGATCAGCGCCAGCGCCCCGGCGCCCAGACCGAAGGCCGCGGCGTTGAGCTGCCCTTGCCACAGCGCGCGCACGAAGGCCAGCGCCTGCGCCGGCGGGCCGTCGCCGTCGACGGCGATGCCGCACAGCTTCGGGCATTGGCTGATGATGACCGCCAGCGCGATGCCGTTCATGTAGCCGTAGCGGATGGGCTTGGACAGCAGCTCGGTGATGAAGCCCAGCTTGGCCAGCCCGGCGGCGATGCAGATCAGGCCCACGGCCAGCGCCATCGCCCCGGCCAGCGCCACCGCGCGCGCCGGGTCGCCGGCCGCCAGCGGCAGCACCACGGCCAAGATCAGTGCCGCCAGCGACGAATCCGGCCCCATCACCATGATGCGGCTGGGCCCGAACAGCGCGTAGGCCAGCAGCCCGGCGATGGTGGCGTACAGCCCGTGGATGCCGGGCAGGCCCGAGGCCACCGCATAGGCAATGCCCACCGGCACGAGCATCGTCGTCAGCACCAGCCCCGCCGCCACGTCGTGGCGCCACCCGCTCGCCGGGTAGTGGCGCAGCAGCTGCAGCCCGGGCAGCCAGCGCGCGGCACCTGAGGCGAGTGGGGGTGTCACCAGCGGATGCATGCGAATCACGCTATCACAGCGAAAATGCGCCGATGGCCCGGCAGACCCCGCCCCTGCGCTGGCCCAGGCTCCTGCTCGGCATCCTGGCGGGCCTGGTGCTGCTGGCGGGCGTGGCCTATGTCGGCTTGAACCAGGCCTTCCCGCCGGAGCGGCTGGCGGCGATGCTCGCCGAGCAGGTGCGCAGCCGCACCGGCCGCGATTTCGCGGTGCGCGGGCCGCTGTCCATGCGCCTGCTGCCGCGCATCGGCGTGGCTGCCAGCGACGTGGTGCTGGGCAATGCGCCCTGGGGCACGCGCAAGGACATGCTGGTGGTGCAGCAGGCGCGCTTCGACATCGCGCTATGGCCGCTGCTGCGCGGCGTGGTGGACATCGCCCGCGTGTCCTTCGACGGCGTCGACCTGCTGCTGGAGACCGACCGCCACGGCGTCGGCAACTGGGCGATGGGTGGCACCGGCGGCGGCGAGGCCGGCAGCCCGTCGCCGCCTCCGTCCGGCGGTGACGGCGGTGCGCCGCTGCGCCTGCAGCTGTCCCACCTGAGCCTGAGCCACGCCCAGCTCAGCTACCGCGACGGGCGCAGCGGCCGCACCCACCAGGTGACGGTGCCCCAGCTGGCGCTCGACACGGTCGACGACGCCCAGGCGCTCGCCGCCACCTTCGAGGCCGGCGCACAGACCTGGCAGCTGAAGGGCCGCATCGGCCGCGTGTCCTACCTGGCGCTCAACCAGGCGGACTGGCCCTTCGACCTGCAACTGGCCGGCGACGGCGCCGCGCTGGCCGCCAAGGGCCTGCTGCGCCGCGGCGCGCCACCGCGCACCTTGGAGGCCGACCTCCGCGCCAGCCTGCATAAGGCCGCGGCCCTGGCCCCCTGGGTGGCGGACGCGGCGCGCGTGCCGCTGCCGGCCGAGCTGAAGGGGCGGCTCAACGTCGCGCCGCAGTCGCTGCGCCTGGACGAGCTGCAGCTGTCGCTGGCACAGCAGCAGCTCAGCGGCCAGATCAAGGCGCAAGGCGGCGAGCCGTGGCGCATCGACGCGCAGTTGAGTTCGCCGTCCATCGATCTGGCGCGCTGGCTGCCGCCGCACGCCGCGGGCGGCGGTGGCGCCGCGCCGGGCACCGACCGCCGCGTCTTCGGCAACACCCCGCTGCCCTTGGATGCCCTGCCCGCCTGGCCGGCGACGCTGACGCTGCGCGTCGACCGCCTGCTGGCCCCCGGCCTGCCGCCGCTGTCCAAGCTGAACCTGCAGCTGCAGGCCCAGCCCGGCCGCTTCAGGATCGACGCCTTGAGCGCCGAGCTCGCCGACGGCACGCTGCGCGGCAGCCTCAGCATCGGCACCGTCGCCGGCGCGGCGCCGCGCGTGGCGCTGCAGGCCCAGGCGGACAAGCTGTCGATGGACACGCTGCTCAAGGCCACCGGCCACACGGCCTTCGCCCGCGGCGGGCAGCTGCAACTGCGCGCCGACCTCAACGGCGCCGGCAACACGGCCCAGGCCCTGGCCGCCAGTGCCAGCGGCGAGCTGATGCTGTCGGTGGCCGACACCACGCTGGGCAGCGGCAGCTCGCCGCTGGGCGCCGACCTGCTGCGCCGGCTGCTGCAGGCGGTGACCTTGCAGCCGGTGGCGGCCACGTCGTCGCGCGTCGACTGCGCCGTCATCCGCCTGCCGCTGAAGAACGGCGTGGCCGCGGTGGACCGCTCGATCGCGCTCGAAACCGATCAGCTGGCGGTGTCGGCCAAGGGCGAGGTGCGGCTGGACAACGAGACGCTGGCGCTGGCCTTCCGGCCGTCGGCGAAGGCGGGGGTGACCATCAGCCCGGTGAACCTGGCGCAGCTGGTGGTGCTGAAGGGGCCGTGGCAGGACCCGAAGCTGAGCCTGGATGCGCAGGGCGTGGCCAGCATGGCCGCCTCGGTGGGCCTGGCGGGGCTCACCGGCGGCCTGTCGCTGCTGGCGCAGCAGCTTGTGAAGGCGCCGCCCGAGAAAGACGTGTGCCGCACCGCGCTGACCGGCGTCGCACCGAGTGCGGCCGCCCCAGCAGGCGCGGACGCGCCGGCGTCTCAGCCCAAGCCGCCGCCGCTGAAGCTGCCAAAGGAGCTGCCGGGCGTGTTGCGCAACATCTTCAAGTAGGGTCGGGGGCGTCCAGGCGCTGCAGCAGCTGGTCGAGCGTGCGGTACAGCTGGGCCAGCAGATCGGCACCGATGCGCTGCTCCAGCTCACGGTACTGCGCCTCGATGCGCGGCACGATGCGCCGCGCCAGGGCCCGGCTCTTGGGCGTGATCGACACAAGCACGCGGCGCTGGTCCTCGGCCATGCGCTCGCGCTGCACCAGGCCCATCTCCTCCATGCGCGCCAGCACGCCGGTGGCGCTGGCGCTGAGCAGCTGGCAGCGCTCGCAGATCTGCCGCGGCTCCAGCGGCGAGTCGTCGAGCAGCGCGCGCAGCACGCGCCACTGCTGCTCGGTCAGCCCGTGCTGGTTGAGGATGGCGCGAAAGTGCGCCATCACGCCTTCGCGCGAGCGCAGCAGCAGCAGCGCCAGGTTGCGGCGGCTCGGGGCGTGGGGCATGGCTTCGGCCGTGGTTGACACCTCGGAGGGGCGGTGCTGTAATCATACACATGTTAGTGAATTGCAAGCACCTGCCGAGCATTCGCGATGCCCTGGCCTGCCCGCTGGGCCGCAGCGCGGCCGAGGACCGGCCGGTGGCGGCCTGGCAGTCGACGCCCGCCTTCGCGCCGCCGCCCATCGCCACCGCCTACGGCACGCTGCTCAACCACCGCGATGCGCTGGCCGCGCTGGGCGACGCGGTGCACCAGCCGCCGCACAAGGCGCCGCCCAAGGCGCCGGTGCTGTACATCAAGCCGCGCCACTGCCTGGCCGGGCACGGCAGCGCGGTCGAGGTGCCGGCCGATGCCCAGGCGCTGGAGGTCGGCGCACAGCTCGGCATCGTCATCGGCACCGACGCCTGCCGCGTGCGCGAAGCCGATGCGCTGGCGCACGTGGCCGGCTACACCATATGCAGCGACCTGAGCGTGCCGCATGCGTCGTACTACCGGCCGTCGCTGCGCTACAAGGCGCGCGACGGCTTCCTGCCGCTGGGGCCGTGGGTGCTGGCGGCGCAGCACGTGCCGCAGCCCGATGCGCTGGAGGTGGTGGTGCACATCGACGGCCGCGAAGCGCAGCGTTACACCACCGCCGGCATGCAGCGCAGCGTCGCGCAGCTGATCGCCGAGGTCAGCAGCTTCATGACGCTGGCGCGCGGCGACCTGCTGATGCTCGGCGCCGGCCCGGCCGCACCGCTGGCCCGCGCCGGGCAGGCGGTGCGCATCAGCATCGCGCCCATCGGCACGCTGGAACATCGCCTGGTGGCGGAGGCCGCCGCATGAAGCACGCGCGCATCGCCTGGGCCGGTGCGGTGCACCACGCCGTGGCCGACGGCGGCGGCCTGCGCCTGGCCGACGGCACCTGCCTGGCGGAAGACGAAGTGGTCTGGCTGCCGCCGGTGCAGCCGGGCACCGTCATCGCGCTGGGCATCAACTACGCCGACCACAAGAAAGAGTTGGCCAAGGAGCTGACGCTAAGCGCCAAGGACGAGCCGCTGGCCTTCCTGAAGGGCCCCAACGCGCTGGTCGGCCACCGCGGCCGCACGCGCCGGCCTGCGGACGCCGCGTTCATGCACTACGAGTGCGAACTGGCGGTGGTCATCGGCCGGCATGCGAAGCGCGTCAAGCGCGCCGACGCGCTGAGCTGCGTCGCCGGCTACACCATCGCCAACGACTATGCGGTACGCGACTACCTGGAAAACTGGTACCGCCCCAACCTGCGCGTGAAGAACCGCGACGGCGCCACCGCGCTGGGCCCGTGGCTGGTCGACGCCGCCGACGTGCCCGACCCGCACGCGCTGGCGCTGCGCACCTTCGTCAACGGCCAGCTCAAGCAGCACGGCAACACCCGCGACCTGATCGACGACGTGCCCGCGCTGATCGAATACCTGAGCAGCTTCATGACGCTGGCGCCCGGCGACCTGATCCTCACCGGCACGCCCGAAGGCGTGGTCAACGTCAACCCCGGCGACGAGGTGGTGTGCGAGATCGACGGCCTGGGCCGGCTGCTCAATACGCTGGTGGCCGACGATGGGGAGCGCGCATGTACTTCGTGATGGTCTCGCTGCTGATGCTGGTGCTGCCGCTGGCCTCCATCGTCCACGAGGCTGGCCTGCGCCCCGACCTGTCGGTCGTCGCCAAGTGGTGCGTCTTCTGGATGGTGGGTGCGCGGCTGTTCGCCGCCGGGCTGCGGCAGATCCTGCAGCCGCGCTACACGGCCAGGAGCATCCTGGCCATCGACGGCGACGCCAATCTGGTGGTCGTGCGCGAGCTGGGCTTCGCCAACCTGGCGCTGGGCGTCGGCGGCATCACCACGCTGGCCGCGCCGTCGTGGACGCCGCCGATGGCGCTGGTCGGCGGCATCTTCTATGCGGCCGCCGGCATCCAGCATGCGCTGCACGGCGGGCGCAACCGCATGCAGAGCTTCGCCATGGTCACCGACCTGTTCGCCGCGGCGGTGCTGCTCGGCTTTTTTGTCTGGACGCTGCGTTTCTGAGGCAAGACATGCGCATTCCCCATCTGATCGACGGCCAGGCCGTCGAAGGCCGCGACTATTTCGAGACCCTCGACCCCGCCAACCAGCAGGTGCTGGCCGAGGTGGCGGCCGGCGGCGAAGCCGAGATCCATGCCGCGGTGGCCGCCGCCAAGGCCGCGTTCCCCAAGTGGGCGGCGACACCCGCCGCCGAGCGCGCGAAGATGATGCACAAGCTGGGCGAGCTGATCACCCAGCACGTGGCCGAGATCTCGGCCGTGGAGACCCGCGACACCGGCCAGACCATCAGCCAGACCGGCAAGCAGCTGGTGCCGCGCGCGGCCGACAACTTCCACTACTTCGCCGAGATGTGCACGCGCGTCGACGGCCACACCTACCCGACGCCCACGCACCTGAACTACACGCTGTTCCATCCGGTGGGCGTGTGCGCGCTGATCAGCCCATGGAACGTGCCCTTCATGACCGGCACCTGGAAGATCGCGCCCTGCCTGGCCTTCGGCAACACCGCGGTGCTGAAGATGAGCGAGCTGTCGCCGCTGAGCATCAGCCGCTTCGGCCAGCTGGCCACCGAGGCCGGGCTGCCCAAGGGCGTGCTGAACATCGTGCACGGCACCGGCCGCGAGGCCGGCGAACCGCTGTGCGCGCACCCCGACGTGCGCGCGATCTCCTTCACCGGCTCCACCGCCACCGGCCAGCGCATCGTGAAGAGCGCGGGGCTGAAGAAGTTCAGCATGGAGCTCGGCGGCAAGAGCCCCTTCGTGGTCTTCGACGACGCCGACTTCGAGCGCGCGCTGGATGCCGCGGTGTTCATGATCTTCAGCAACAACGGCGAGCGCTGCACCGCGGGCAGCCGCATCCTGGTGCAGAAGAGCCTCTACCCGCGCTTCGTCGAACGCTTTGCCGAACGCGCCGCGCGCATCGCGGTGGGCGACCCGATGGACGACCAGACGATCATCGGCCCGATGATCAGCCCGCAGCATCTGGCCAAGGTGCGCAGCTACATCGAGATGGGGCCGCAGGAAGGCGCGACGCTGCTCACCGGCGGGCTGGACGCGCCCGCGCTGCCGGCCGCCTTGGCCCGCGGCAACTTCGTGCGGCCCACGGTGTTTGCCGACGTGAGCAACTCGATGCGCATCGCGCAGGAAGAGATCTTCGGCCCGGTGGCCTGCCTGATCCCCTTCACCGACGAGGCCGACGCCATTGCGCAGGCCAACGACATCCAGTATGGGTTGTCGAGCTACGTCTGGAGCCAGGACATCGGCCGCGCGCACCGCGTGGCCGCGGCCATCGAAGCCGGCATGTGCTTCGTCAACAGCCAGAACGTGCGCGACCTGCGCCAGCCCTTCGGCGGCACCAAGGCCAGCGGCACCGGGCGCGAAGGCGGCACCTGGAGCTACGAGGTGTTTCTGGAGCCGAAGAACGTCGCGGTGTCCTTGGGCAACCACCACATTCCGCATTGGGGTGCTTGACGCCACGCCTGCCGATGTCCGCCGACCCCAGCATCTACGGCAGTGCGCGCTTGGCCGAGGCCTATGCGCGCCACCGGCCTGCGGTTCATCCGGCGGTCGCGGAGCGCCTGCGTCGCGCCCTGGTCGGAACCGAAGGTTTCGACTCGGTGCTGGACGCAGGTTGCGGTGCGGGTGCTTCGACGGCGGCCATGCTGCCGCACGCTCGCCGCGTCGTCGGCCTGGACCCCTTCCCCGCGATGCTGAGCTATGCCGCGGCGATGATGCCCGGCGCGTCCTTCGTGCAGGGACGGATCGAGTCGCTGCCGTTCGGTTCGGGAACCTTCCAGCTCGTCACCTCCGCAGGCGCCATCAACTATGTCGATCCCGACGCGGCTCTGAAGGAGCTGTCACGGGTGCTGCGACCCGGGGGCTGGCTCGCGCTGTACGACTTTGGTGCCGGCTGCCGGTTGACCCATGAGTCGACGCTGCCGCAGCGCTTTGCCCAGCTGAGTGCCAGCTACCCGCCGCCTGGCGGCTACGCGCTGGATCTCCAGGCGTTGCCTTTCGCCGGTTCGGCCCTGTCGCCGATCTCCCACCAGGCGTTTGAATTCGCGATACCGCTGACGGCCCCGAAGTATGTCGACTACATCATGAGCGAGACCGGCATCGAAGCCGCCATCGCCGCAGGTGCCTGCTCGGCCGGGATTCGACAAACAATCGAGCAGCTCTTCACGCCGGTGTTTGCGGGCGGCGTGGCGGAGGTCGTCTTTGACACGGTGCTGGTGATCGCCCAGCGGATGCCCTCGATGGCTTCATGAATTTGGCGACATTGCAGCGGACGATCAGCAACACTCGGACCAAGGAAACAGACATATGGGCAAGGTCGCACTCGCCGCCAAGATCACCCACGTGCCGAGCATGTACCTGAGCGAGCTACCGGGCCCGCGCCACGGCACGCGGCAGGACGCCATCGACGGCCATGCCGAGATCGGCCGGCGCTGCCGCGCGCTGGGCGTGGACACCATCGTCGTCTTCGACACGCACTGGCTGGTCAATGCCAACTACCACCTGAACTGCGCGCCGCACTTCAAGGGGCTGTACACCAGCAACGAACTGCCGCACTTCATCAGCAACCTGGCCTTCGAGTTCCCCGGCAACCCCAGCCTGGGCCAGCTGCTGGCGAAGGCCGCCAACGACATGGGCGTGGAGACGCTGGCGCACGACCGCACCACGCTGGGCCCCGAATACGGCACCCTGGTGCCGATGCGCTACATGAACACCGACCAGCACTTCAAGGTGGTGTCGGTGTCGGCGCTGTGCATGGCGCACTACCTGAACGACAGCGCGCGCCTGGGCTGGGCCTTCCGGCGTGCGGTGGAAGAGCACTACGACGGCACGGTGGCCTTCTTCGCCAGCGGCTCGCTGAGCCACCGCTTCGCGCAGAACGGGCTGGCGCCGGAATACGGCTTCAAGATCTGGAGCCCCTTCCTCGAGCACCTGGACCGCGAGGTCATCCGCATGTGGCAGGCCGGCGAATGGCCGGCCTTCTGCGAGATGCTGCCCGAGTACGCCGCCAAGGGCCACGGCGAAGGCTTCATGCACGACACCGCCATGCTGCTGGGCCTGCTCGGCTGGAGCGCCTACGACGCCCAGGCCGAGATCGTCACGCCGTACTTCGGCGCCAGCGGCACCGGGCAGATCAACGTCGTGTTCCCCGTCACGCCGCAGGACGGGCGGGCGATCCCCAAAGCCGTGGCCTCGGCGGCCGACGGCTACACCCACGTCGCGACAAGGCTCTGACCATGCCCCACCTGGTGATGCTCTACACCCCGCAGCTGGATGCGCAAGCCGACCTGTCGCGGCTGTGCCGCAAGCTGGCCGACGCGATGCTGTCGGTGCGCGACGAAAACGGCGCGCAGGTCTTCCCCACCGGCGGCACGCGCGTGCTGGCCTATCCGGCGGCGCACTACGCGGTGGCCGACGGCAGCGGCGACCATGCGTTCATGTACTTCAACGTGCGCATGGCCAAGGGCCGCAGCGCCGCGGTGCACAAGGCCGTGGGCGACACGCTGGCCGCGGTGGTGCGCGAAGAGCTTGCGCCGCTGCTGGCCGCCCGGCCGGTCGGCCTGACCTTGCAGGTGGACGAAGGCCACGAAGTCTTCGACGCCAAGCTCGGCAACCTGCACCCCCTTTTCGCGAAGAAGCCATGACCACCACCCTAGCCCCGCAGACCATCGCCGCGCTGGCGCGGCAGCTCTACGACGCACGCAAGTCGCGCACGCAACTGCGCCACCTGTCGGCGCAGCACCCGGGCATGACCATCGAGGACGGCTATGCGGTGCAGCGCGCCTGGGTGGCACTGGAGCTGGCCGACGGCCGTGTCATCAAGGGCCGCAAGATCGGCTTGACCTCGCGCGCGATGCAGCAGTCCAGCCAGATCGACGAGCCCGACTTCGCGCCGCTGATGGACGACATGTTCTTCGCCAACGGCGGCGACATCCCCATCAGCCGCTTCATCGCACCGCGCATCGAGGTCGAGCTGGCCTTCATCCTGGGCAAGCCGCTGAAGGGCCCGGGCGTGACGCTGTTCGACGTGCTGTCGGCCACCGAATGGGTGAGCCCGGCCATCGAGATCATCGACGCGCGCATCGAGCAGTTCGACCGCGACACCAAGGCGCCGCGCAAGGTCTTCGACACCATCAGCGACTTCGCCGCCAACGCCGGCATCGTGCTCGGCGGCCGGCCGGTGCGGCCGCACGATATGGATCTGCGCTGGGTGGGCGCGATGCTGTTCAAGAACGGCGTCATCGAAGAAACGGGCCTGGCCGCCGCGGTGCTCAATCACCCGGCCAACGGCGTCGCCTGGCTGGCCAACAAGATCGCGCCCTACGACGAGCAGTTGCATGCCGGCGAAGTGATCCTCGGCGGTTCGTTCACCCGGCCGACCACCGCTGTGGCCGGCGACACGCTGCATGCCGACTACGGGCCGCTGGGGGCGGTGAGCTTCCGCTTCGTCTGACGGCAGGATTGCTGGCCGCGCGTTGCCGTCCTTGTACGCTTGCCTGCCAAGGTCTGCGCGGGCCGAGGAGGACGGGCAAGCGCATCCGCTCATGTCCCCCGATCGCGCCGTGCACGGCGCGCTCTCCTCCTTAACTTCCCGGATGCGCTTGCCCGCCATCCTCGGCAGGCACCTGCCGAGTCTTCGCAGCGACCAGAAACAGCCCGTGCTGCGCCTCGCGGCAGTGCTCTCAGGAAGGGGTTGTTGTCTTTGCGTCCTCGGCGTGATCTGGCGGTGCCAAGCCGAGGCTGGTGGGTGAGCGCATCCGGGAAGTAAAGGAGGAGAGCGCGCCATTCATGGCGCGGTCGGGGGACATGAGCGGATGCGTTCGCCCACCAGCCTCGGCCCCCGCGCGGTCCAAACGCTCGAAAAGCACGCAGGCCCATCGCTATGATCCAACGCCTATCTCTGGAGCACAGGTCAGGGAGCCGCAGACCATGAAGATGAGAACGGAGACCGACAGCCTCGGCCCGATCGACGTGCCGGCCGACAAGCTGTGGGGCGCGCAGACGCAGCGCTCGCTGGAATTCTTCAGCATCGGCCGCGACCTGATGCCGCGCGAGATGATCGGCGCCTATGCGGTCCTGAAGAAGGCCGCGGCCATCGCCAACCACGACGGCGGCCGCCTGGCCGACGAACCCTTCAGGCTGATCGTCGCCGCGTGCGACGAGATCCTGGCCGGCCGGCACGACGACATGTTCCCGCTGCACGTGTGGATGACCGGCAGCGGCACGCAGTTCAACATGAACGTCAACGAGGTCATCTCCAACCGCTGCTGCCAGCTGGCCGGCACGCCGCTGGGCAGCCAGACGCCGGTGCACCCGAACGACGACGTCAACATGGCGCAGTCGACCAACGACAACTTCCCGTCGGCCATGTACATCGCCACCGCGATGGGCGCCAAGCAGCGGCTGCTGCCCGCGGTGCAGCAACTGCACGACGCGCTGGCGGACAAGGCCGAAGCCTGGCGCGACATCGTCAAGATCGGGCGCACGCACCTGCAGGACGCCACGCCGCTGACGCTGGGCCAGGAATGGTCGGGCTACGTGGGGCTGCTGGCCGACGGCCTGGTGCGGATCGAAGCGGCGCTGCAGGACGTTTACAAGCTGGCGCTGGGCGGCACGGCGGTGGGCACCGGCATCAACTCGGCGCCCGGCTTTGCCGAGGCCGCGGCGGCGCAGATCGCGCAGCTCACCGGCCTGCCCTTCGTCACCGCGCCCAACAAGTTCACGGTGCAGGGCAGCCACGACGCGCTGGTGCAGTTCTCGGCGACGCTGCGCACGCTGGCCGTGTCGCTGTACAAGATCGGCAACGACATCCGCCTGCTGTCGTGCGGCCCGCGCGCCGGCCTGGCCGAGCTGAACCTGCCGGAGAACGAACCGGGCTCGTCGATCATGCCGGGCAAGGTCAACCCGACGCAGGCTGAGGCGCTGACCATGGTGGCGGTGCAGGTGATGGCCAACGACGTGGCGGTGGCTTTCGGCGGCGCCGGCGGGCACCTGGAGATGAACGTCTACAAGCCGCTGTTGATCCACAACATCACGCATTCGATCACGCTGCTGACGGACGGCTGCACCAACTTCCGCAGGTTCCTGGTCGAAGGCACCACGCCCAACCGCAAGAAGATCGCCGAATACGTGGAGCGCTCGCTGATGCTGGTGACCGCGTTGTCGCCGGTCATCGGCTATGCCAAGGCCTCGCAGATCGCCCACTACGCGACGGACCACGACCTGACGCTGAAGGCCGCGGCGCTGCAGCTCGGCTTTGTCAGCGAAGCCGAATTCGACCGCATCGTCGACCCGGCCAAGATGGTGCAGCCCTATGTGGCGGCGCCGGCCACGAAGCCCACCCCACCCGCCAAGCGCTGACACCATGCCCCTGATCACCTACCTCACGCAGATCCAGATCGAAGCCGGCGCCCGCAAGCTGCTGGCCGGCGAATGCGAACGCACGGGCATGCGCAAGCCGCTCATCGTCACCGACGCCGGCGTGCGCACGGCCGGCGTGCTGCAGCAGGTGCTGGATGCGCTGCCCGCCGGTCTGCGCGGCGCGGTCTACGACGGCACGCCGCCCAACCCGAACGAGCGCGCGGTGCGCGAGGCCGTAGCCATGTTCCAGCAACACGGGTGCGACGGGCTCATCGCCGTGGGCGGCGGCTCGTCGATCGACTGCGCCAAGGGCGCGGCCATTGCCGCACGCCACCCCGGCCCGCTGAAGACCTACGCCACCATCGAAGGCGGCGCGGCACTGATCACCGACGCCTGCGTGCCGCTGATCGCCGTGCCCACCACGGCCGGCACCGGCAGCGAGGTGGCGCGAGGCGCCATCGTCATCCTGGACGACGGGCGCAAGGTGGGCTTCCATTCCTGGCACCTGCTTCCCAAGGCGGCCATCTGCGACCCCGAGCTGACGCTGGGCCTGCCACCGCTTCTGACCGCGGCCACCGGCATGGACGCCATCGCGCACTGCATGGAAACCTTCATGGCGCCGCCCTTCAATCCGCCGGCCGACGGCATCGCGCTCGACGGGCTGGCGCGCGGCTGGGCGCACATCGAGCGCGCCACGCGCGACGGCGCCGACCTGGATGCACGCCTGCAGATGATGAGCACGTCGGCACAGGGCGCGCTGGCCTTCCAGAAGGGCCTGGGCTGTGTGCATTCGCTGAGCCATTCGCTGGGCGGCGTCAACCCGAAGCTGCACCACGGCACCTTGAACGCGATGTTCCTGCCGGCGGTGATCCGCTTCAATGCCGAGGCGGAGTCGATGCGCAAGGAACGGCGCCTGGAACGCATGGCCCAGGCCATCGGCGCGAACGGCGGCGACGCCGTGCCCGACGCCATCCGCGCCCTCAACCAGCGCCTGGGCCTGCCCACCGGCCTGGCGGCGATGGGCGTGCAGCGCGATGAGTTCGACCGCATCATCGCCGGCGCGCTGGCCGACCATTGCCACAAGACCAACCCGCGCATCGCGACGGCGGACGACTACCGCGCGATGCTGGAAGCGTCGATGTAGCTCAGGCCGGGAAGCGCGCCGCGTCGGCCTCCAGCGGCAGGCACAGCGCGTTGGTCAGGTAGCTCACGCTGCGGTAGAAGCCGGCCAGCATCAGCAGCTCCAGCATCGCTTCTTCGCTGAAGTCGGAGCGCAGTGCCTGCCACAGCGCATCGTCGAGCGAGCAGTCACGGTGCAACGCCTCGCAGAACTCCAGCAGCATCCGCTCCTGCGGCGTCCAGCAGGCATCGGCCGATCCGCCTCGGGCCAGCGATTCGACCTGCTCCGGCGTGAAGCCGGCGCGCGCGCCGAAGGCCGCGATGTGCACGCCCCATTCGTATTCCGAGCGACACAGCGCCGTGGTGCGGTCGATGACGATCTCGCGCTGGCGCAGCGTCAGGTGGCCGCGCTCCAGCAGCCCGGCGGAAAAGAACTTGCCGCACAGCCGCGGGTCGCGAGCCAGCGTGGTGAACAGCCGCAGCGGCGCCTTGCCGGGCGGCATGGTGCGGTCGAACCACGACTGGATGTCGGCGGGGAACGGCGGCTGGGCAGGGGCGATGCGTGCGGACATGGTTGACGAATGCTATATTTTCTGTAGCAACAAGCATAGATCGAATGCTATGAAAAGTAAAGCATGAGTGCGCCGCGCGTGGGCCAACCCGTGCGCGGCTCGAAGACCGGGCGGCCGATCATGGTCGCGCTGGACCTGCTGGGCCGCCGCGGCAGCCTGCGCATCCTGTGGGAGTTGCGCGAGGGCCAGGCGCTGACCTTCCGCGCGCTGCAGGATGCCGCACAGACCAACCCGAGCCTGCTGAACACGCGACTGAAGGACCTGCGCGAAGCCGGTCTGGTGGAGCACCTGGGCGATGGCTACCAGCTCACGGCCAGCGGCATGGAGTTGCTGACCGCGATGCAGCCGCTGTCTGCCTGGGCGCAGCGCTGGGCGGCAAAGCGGGCGCGCAGCGCAGGCGAAGGCTGATACAGCGCGAAGTTGCTCGCATCGAGCCGGGTTTCAGCGATCGGCGCATTGCGGTCGGAGGCAACAGCCACCCCTTCGAGAGTTCAGCGCATCGCGCCAGGCGGCACCTGTCAGGCGCTCATGCTGCGGCGGTCGCCGCTTCGCGACGACTGCGCTGTGGTGCTCGCCCCGGGGTCGCGCCGATAACTCACTTCGCGCCTTGGCAGGCGCTACGTTCAAACAGTATCGGCGAGTCAGATCACGAAGCGCGCTGCGCGCGCCGACCCCGGCGCTGCGCTCCTCGTCGCCGCAGAAATCGCCCCTGCCAGGTGCCGCCTGACGCGAGGTCGTGGCCGTGGTGGTGTTCTGTCCGAACACCACGAGCGCCGGCCCAGGCCGCGGGCGGATCGCCGGCAGGGCGCCTATGCGACGCCGAGAAGCGCAGCGCCCATGGCCAGCGCGCGCAGCGCGCCTCAACCTCTGACTTCGTCGCGACTGTTTGAACGGAGCGAACGCAGTTCGCGCAGTGAGTTGGCGACGAGGCCATGGGCGCGAGCATCGCAGGGGACCCCGCCCACGGGCGGGGCGTCGCATCGAAGCCCTGACGGCGATCCGCCCGCGGCCTCGCGCCACGACTGGCACGCACGAAGTCAACGAGCGACCGGAATGCGCCGGAACCTGCCCTCCGAACAGCGAGTCCATATAAGCTAGCCATTCGCCGTCGGAGGATCACGTCATGACCATGACCATCA
The DNA here is from genome assembly GCA_019635285.1 of Rubrivivax sp. GTDB lineage: Bacteria > Pseudomonadota > Gammaproteobacteria > Burkholderiales > Burkholderiaceae_C > Rubrivivax. The sequence continues at coordinate 177,116 of JAHBZS010000003.1, forward strand.
CCCCGCATGCCGCGCCCTGCGGCGCCAGCGTGCAAGGCATCGATCTGCGCGAAGCGCTGGCGCCGGATACCGTGGCTAGCCTGCGCCAGGCTTGGCTGCAGCACCAGGTGCTGGCCTTCCCCGACCAGGCGCTGTCGCTGGAGGACCTGGAGCGCGTGGCGCTGCATTTCGGCCCCTTCGGTACCGACCCATACTTCGGCAGCGTCGCCGGGCATCCGCACATTGCTCAGGTGAAGCGCGACGCCGACGAGAAGACGAAGATCTTCGCCGAGACCTGGCATTCGGACTGGAGCTTCCTGGCGGCGCCGCCGCAGGCCACGCTTCTTTACGGCAACGTCATTCCGCCGGTGGGCGGCGACACGCTGTTTGCCAACCAGTACGCCGCCTGGGACGCGCTGCCGCCGGCGATGCAGACGCGGCTGCAGGGTCTGCAGGGCGTGCATTCGGCGCGCCGCGGCTATGCGCGCGACGGCATGTACGGCGAGCGCGACAAGGGCCGCTCGATGGCCATCCGCTACGACGACAGCGCACTGGCCACGCAGACGCACCCGATCGGGCGCGTGCATCCGGAGACCGGCCGCCGCGCGCTCTACGTCAGCCCGGGCTACACCATCGGTATCGAAGGCATGGACGATGCCGAAGCGCAGCCGCTGCTGATGGAGCTGTTCCGCCACCAGGTGCGCGACGACTTCATCTACCGCCACCGCTGGCAGCCCGGCATGCTGATGATGTGGGACAACCGCTGCGTCATCCATGCCGCCACCGGCGGCTACGACGGCCACGCGCGGCTGCTGCACCGGATTACTATCGCCTCTGCGCTATGAGCAATATCTTCCTTAGCTATGCCCAAGCAGACTACTTCTTCGCCGAGATGCTGGCGCTCAAGCTTCAACCTGAAGGCTTCAGCCTGTGGCGCGACATGGGGTCGATTCGGGCTGGCGACGATTGGCGCCAGAGCATTGAAGACGGCGTAAAGAAAAGCCTCGCCGTTGTCGTTGCCTTGAGCGCGCAAGCCGCTGAGTCGCGGTACGTGACCTACGAATGGGCCTATGCGCTCGGCATGGGCAAGACCGTCGTTCCGGTCATACTTTCCGCCTGCTGCATCCATCCACGGCTGGAGCTGACACAGCACATCGACTTTTCGTACCCGCGGTCGCTGCCATGGTCTGAGCTGATCGACCGCTTGCGCCAGATCGAAACGGAGCTCGAGCCAGACGGCCCTGCCCCAGCCTCTGTTGCCGGCCCCACGCAAGCGTCATCGATCGACGACACCGCCAATGCCGTGCTGGCGTACCTCAATTCGCACGGCTACACGATGGCGAGCTTCGATCGGCTGCGTGAGAAGCTCGATCCGCCGCACAGCGCCGCCGACTTCGACGCGGTGATCGCATCCCGGCCCACCGTCTTTCGCACCGCCACGATAAAGGGCGGCAAGCCCGGACTCGCCAAGCGCGTGCCCTGACCCCGGCGCGCTCGCGGAGGCCGCTGAGGCTACAGCGGCGGCGCGGGCAGCGCGCCGAGCAGCGATTCAACCGCCATGCCGATGGCGATCAGCCGCGTGTCGCTGCCCAGCGGGCCGTCCAGTTCCAGCCCCACCGGCAGGCCGCCCGCGGTCAGCCCCGCGGGCAGCGACAGCCCCGGAATGCCGGCGTTGCTGCCGGGGTCGGTGTTGCGGATGAAGGTGCCGAAGGTGTCGACCAGCGGCCCGCCGTTGATCGACACCTTGCCCGAGCCGGCGGCCAGGTCGATGGGCACCGCCGGCAGGATGGTCGTGGGGAAGAGCATCGCGTCCAGCCGGTGGCTGGCGAAGTAGTCGGCATACAGCGCCTGCAGCTTGGGCCGGTGCACGCGCAGCGCGGCGTCGTAGTCCTTGCCGAAGGCGTCGGCCAGGATCGCGCCGAAAGCGCCCTTCACGTCCGGGCTGGACACCTTGGCGGCGATGTCGGCCAGCGTGATGCCGCTCACGCCGGTGGCCGCCAGGTAGGCAGGGATGTCGGCGATGGGCTCGTGCAGCGCCAGCTGGAAGGACACGCTGTTGTTCAGCGCCTGCAGGCCGGCCAGGTCGACGTCGACGAAGGCCACGCCGGCATCCGCCAGTCGGCGGCGCGCCTGGCCCAGCACCGCGGCGACCTGTGCATCCAGGCCTTCCCAGAACGATGCCGGCGTGCCGATGCGCAGCCCGCGCAGCGACGCCGCGGTGGCCGGCGCGCCGCCGGTGATCACCGCGTCGAGCAGCGCGATATCGGCCACCGTGCGCGCCATCGGCCCGACGGTGTCGCGCGTGTGGCTGATCGGCACCACCGCATTTGTATCGTCGTAGCGACGCTGCGCGCCGCCGTTGCCGACGGACGGCCGCAGCCCGACGATGCCGCACAGCGCCGCCGGAATGCGCGTGGAGCCGCCGGTGTCGGTGCCCAGGCCGGCGGGCGCGATGCGTGCGGCGATGGCTGCCGCGGTGCCGCCCGACGAGCCGCCGGCGATGCGCGTGCGGTCGTAGGGGTTCTTCACCGCGCCGGCAAAGGGCGTCAGGTTGGTGCTGGTGATGCCGAAGGCCAGCTCGTGCAGGTTGGCCTTGCCGAGGACGATGGCGCCGGCATCCAGCAGCTTCTGCAGCGACGGCGCGTTGCGCCTGGGCACCACGTCGCGCAGCGCGGCCGTGCCGCCGGTGGTGGGCAGACCCGCGGTGTTGATGTTGTCCTTGACGACGATCGGCAGCCCCGCCAGATGCGGCAGCGGGATGCCGGCGTCGCGCATGGCGTCGATGCGCCGCGCGGACTCCAGCGCGCGGGCCGAGTCCAGCAGGATCAAAGCATTGAGATCCTTCAGCGCGTCGGCACGCGCGGTCAGCGTGCGCATGTAGTCCTGCGCCGGCAGGCGGCCGCTGCGCATGGCCTGCACCGCCTGCACCGCGCTGAGCTGCAGCTGCTCGGCCGGGCTCAGCGGCGGCGGCGGGAAGCTGGGGGCGGCGGCGCAGCCGGCCAGGCCGGCGCCGAGCAGCGGGCCGGCGGACAGCGCGCCGGTGGTCTTCAGGAACGCACGACGCGAAGCACGCTTGGACATGGCATCTCCTGCTCAGGGGCGGCGGATGCGCGACCGCGTCGCGCCGCCCGATTATCAGGATCTGCCGGCCGATGTCAGGCCAGCGCCTCCTGCAGGCTGGGCTCGTCCTGGCCCAGTGCCTGGCGGATGTGCGCGATCAGCTGGTCCTCGGGATAGGGCTTGCCCAGCAGCACGCTCACGCCGCAGGCGTCGGCCTGCTCGCGGTGGCGGTCGTCGGCGGCGGTGATCATGATCACCGGCAGCTGCGCGGTGCGCGGGTCGGCGCGGATGTGCCGCGTCAGCTCGAAGCCGTCCATGCCCGGCATCTCCACGTCGGTGATGACCAGGTCCGGCAGGCCGTCCTGCAGCTGCTGCGCGGCGTCCAGGCCGTCGCCGGCGTAGCTGACCTGGTACTGGTGCTGCGCCAGTAGCCGGCCGGTCTTGATGCGCACCACCTTGGAGTCGTCGACCACCAGCACGCGCGTCTGCGCCGGGCTCTTGGCCGCGAGCTGACGCTCCAGCACCAGGCGCGCGGCCTCTTCCTCCTCGAGGCGTTGCGCTTCGGCACGCTGCGCAGCATCGCGCTCGGCCTGCAGGCGCCGGCGTTCGGCTTCGGCCTGGGCCGCGGCAAGGCGCTGCGCTTCCTGGCGCGCGGCTTCGGCACGTGCGGCGGCTTCTACGCGTTCGGCCTCTGCTCGTTCGGCCTCGGCGCGCTCCGCTTCTGCCCGTTCGGCAGCTTCCACCCGCTCGGCCTCGGCACGTTCTTCTTCCAGGCGTGCGGCTTCGATGCGTGCGGCCTCCGCGCGTTCGGCTTCCACCCGTGCCGCCGCTTCGCGCTCGGCTTGGGCGCGGGCCGCGGCAGCCTGTGCCTCTTCGTGGCGCGCGGCTGCGGCGCGTTCAGCCTCGGCACGCTCAGCTTCGGCACGTTCAGCCTCCGCCCGCGCCGCGGCTTCGCGCTCGGCTTGCAGGCGCTGCTGTTCCGCTTGGGCGTGTGCCGCCGCGGCGCGTTCTTCTTCGAGACGCGCGGCTGCGGCGCGCTCGGCTTCGGCCCGCTCGGCTTCGGCGCGCTCCGCGCTCTCGCGCTCTGCCTCGGCCTCGGCCTCCGCCTGGGCCGCGTCGGCACGCTCTGCCTCCAGGCGCGCGGCGTCGGCGCCTTCGGCTTCAGCCTGTTGCGCCGCCTCGAACTCGGCCAGCAGGCGTTGCTGCTCGGCTTGCCACGCCGCCTCGCGCTCGGCCTCGGCACGCGCCGCCTCGGCGCGCTGCGCTTCCAGGCGCTCGGCCTGCGCGCGCTCGGCGGCGGCGGCGTGTTCGGCCGCCACGCGGGCTTCGTCGACCTGCAGGTCCGGCCCCCGGGACACCGGGGCGGCCGTGGCCGGCCCGGTCGGCATGGCCTCCTGTTCTTCGCGCCGGCGGGCGCGGCGCCGCCGCAGCGCCTGCCAACCGGACGCGCCTATGGCCGTGAGGGCCAGCAACCAAGGTAACAGATCACCCATGAGCGGAATTCCGGCGCCAAACCAAGGGCCAGCATAGGCGCGAAGCCGCCTGGGCGGCCGCACGGCGGCGGCGCCAAGCGCTCAAATTCCTCGAAGTCGGCGACTGCGTGGCGGCTCGGACGCCCCCCAAGGTGCCACCGCGACGTGACGCGCCGTTCATGCAGAATGCGCACGCACCGCGGCCCCGCGCCCCGAAAACACCGACGGAGACATCGCGTGATCCTGGATCTCATCCCCGAATCGACCCGGGCCGCCGGCCTGGAAGTGCTGATGAAGGGCGCCGGCAAGCTGACGCGCTTCATTCCCATTCCACAGCCCACGCTGCTCGTCGGCCCCGGCGCCAGCGCCCGGCTGGGGCAGGCGATCGCCGGCTTCGGCCACGCCAGGATCCTCATCGTCACCGACGCGGTGATCGCCAAGCTCGGCCTGCTCAAGCCGCTGACCGACGCGCTGACGGCCGGCGGCGCACAGCACGTGGTGTTCGACGAGATCACGCCGGATGCGCCGATCCCGCTGGTCGAGCGCGGCGTGGACTTCTACCGCCAGCACGACTGCGACGCCATCGTCGCCTTCGGCGGCGGCTCGTCGATGGATGCGTCCAAGGCCATCGCCGCGGCCATCGCCAACCCGAACAAGACCTTGCGCGAACTGGCCGGCTACCTGAAGTCGCGGCTCAACAACCCGGTGCGCATCTATGCGGTGCCCACCACCGCCGGCACCGGCTCCGAGGTGACGGTGGCAGCGGTCATCGCCGATCCCGAGCAGCAGGCCAAGCTGGTGATCATCGACCCGCGCCTGGTGCCGAAGATGGCGGCGCTGGACCCGTCGCTGATGACCGGGCTGCCGCCGCACATCACCGCGGCCACCGGCATCGACGCGCTGACGCATGCCATCGAATCCTTCGTCGGCCGCTGGACCACGCCCTATTCCGACGGCATGGCGCTGTCGGCGGTGGGCCTGATCTTCGAGAACCTGCCCATCGCCTACCGCGACGGCAAGAACCTGGCGGCGCGCGAGAAGATGTCGCTGGCCTCCACCTACGCGGGCTTCGCCTTCACGCGCGCCAACGTCGGCTACGTGCATGCCATCGCCCACCAGTTCGGCGGCCGCTACCACACGCCGCACGGCCTGGCCAACGCCATCCTGCTGCCGCACGTGCTGCGCTATTCGCTGTCGGCCATCACCGACCGGCTGGCGCTGCTGGCGGTGCGTGCGCGCGTCGGCCACGAAGGCGAAAGCGAGGACGTGCTGGCGCAGAAGTTCGTCGATGCGGTGCAGCAGCTGAACGACGACCTGGGCATCCCGCGCTACCTGGACGCGCTGCGCGAGCAGGACATTCCCGCGCTGGCCAAGGCCGCCTGCGCCGAAGGCAACACCTATCCGGTGCCACGCTACATGACGCAGAGCGCCTGCGAGGAGCTGATCCGCCAGGTGCTTGCGCCCACTCAGCCCGCCAAGTCCGCCCGCCCCGCCCGGCCCGCCGCGCGCAAGCCGCGCGCCGCCCGCAAGTCCAAGGCATGACGCCACACCAGGGAGACAAGTCGATGAAGAAGGTCGTGACGGTGACGCTGGGTGCGTCGAAACAGGATTTCGAGTTCCAGACCGACTTCCTCGGGGAGCGCTTTTCGGTCAAGCGCCTCGGCGCCGACGGCGACCACCGCAGGGCCTGGGAGATGCTGCGCCGCCAGCAGGCCCATGCCGACGCCATCGGCCTGGGCGAGACCTCCGACCACTACCAGGTGGGCCTGCGCACCATCGTCAACCGCGAGACCGAGAAGCTCACCAAGGTGGTGACGCGCGTGCCGGTGACCACCGGCGCCACCTTGCGCCGGCTGCTGCAGGTGCGCGCGGTGCGCCATGTGCAGAAGGAGCTGGGCAGCTACTTCAACAACAACCGCGTGCTGTTCCTGTCGGGCATGCGCAACTACGACATCGCGGTGGCGCTGTCGGACTACACCAAGAACCTGAGCTTCGCCGACCCGGTGTTCCAGGCCGGCTCGCCGGTGCTGCTGACCTCGCTGGCGCAGCTGGAGATGTATGCGCGCGGCAACGAGCTGGTGGCCGGGCAGAAACCGTTCCGGCTGCTGGAGAAGTCGCTGGCCGGGCTGAAGAACATGCGCGTGGCCAACGCCATGACCAAGGCGCACCTGATCGTCGGCACCTTCAACGAGATCAAGGCCGTCGGCACGGTGGCCAACCTGGAGGGCAAGACGGTCATCACCTCGGCGGTGCACGACGACCAGCTGGCCTTCTACAAGCAGTGCAAGGTCAACCTGGTGATCGACGTGTCGCCCAACCTGTTCGGCCGCGTGGTCGGCGTGGCCACGCTGGAGGCGATGATCCTGGCCCACCTGGGGCGCAACGCCAACGAGCTGGCCGACGACGAGTTCGAGGAGATCATCACCGAACTCGACATCACACCCAGGCTTCTGCACCCGACCGGCCAGTTCCGCAACATCCGGCGCTTTGCCTTCGTGGTGCACCCCTTGAGCCAGGAGTTCATCAAGAAGGGCTTCCCCATCCCCAAGGCCACGCCCAAGCTGGTGATGGACAAGGTGGAGCAGCTGGCGGCGTACATCCCGCCGCAGGTGTACTGCAAGATGGAGAACATCGTCTCGCCCACCGGCGCCGAGGCCGAGGGCTGGCTGATCTTCGTCGGCGGCACGCCCAAGGAGATGCTGTCGCACAGCCCCGAGTTCACCTACCGCCGGCTGCTCGCCGCGGCGGCGATGGCCGAGAAGATGGGCGCGCAGCTGATGGGGCTGGGCGCCTTCACCAAGGTGGTCGGCGATGCCGGCGTCACCGTGGCGCGGCGCGCCACGTTGCCCATCACCACCGGCAACAGCTATTCGGCGTCGGGCGCGCTGTGGGCCGCCGCCGACGCGATGAAGCGCATGGGCCTGGTGCCGGTGCCGCCCAAGGGCCAGCGCATCGCCGCCAAGACCATGGTCATCGGCGCGTCGGGCTCGATCGGCTCGGTGAGCGCGCGGCTGCTGGCGATGGCCTTCGACGAGGTGGTCATCGCCGGGCGCGACATGAAGAAGCTCGACGAGCTGAAGAAGTCGATCCTGCAGGACACGCCCGACGCCAACGTGGTGTGCTCCACCGACTACGACAGCCTGCTCGGCGACATGGACATGATCGTCACCAGCACCTCGGGCGCGGGCAAGAAGATCCTGGACATCACCAAGGTCAAGCCCGGCTGCGTCATCACCGACGTGGCGCGCCCGCTGGACCTGCCGCCCGAAGAGGTGGCCAAGCGGCCGGACGTGCTGGTCATCGAATCGGGCGAGATCGAGTTGCCGACGCCCGTCAAGGGCATGAAGAGCATCGGCCTGCCGAAGAATGTGATCTACGCCTGCCTGGCCGAGACCATCGTGCTGGCGCTGGAAGGCCGCTTCGAGGTCTTCACCATCGGTCGCGACACCGAATGGGAGAAGGTCAAGGAGATCTACAAGCTGGGCCTGAAACACGGCATGAAGCTGTCGGCCATCTCCGGCGTCAAGGGCGTCTACAGCGACGAGGACATCGCCAAGGTGGTGGCGCTGGCGAAGAAGGCGCGGCTCACCTGGAAGGGCGGCACGGCCGCCGCCAAGCCGGCCCGCGCGCCGGCCCGCAAGCGCGCCGCGGCGCCGACCACGAAGCCCACCGCGGCGAAACCCACGGCCACGAAGGCCGCCCCGAAGGCCGCCACGAAGAAGGCCGCGGTGAAGAAGACGCCGGCCAAGACGCCGGCCAAAGCACCGGCCAAAGCACCGGCCAAAGCGCCCGCCAAGACGCCCGCCCGAAAGGTCGCACCGAGCAAGGCCGCACCTCGCAAGGCCGCGGCGCGCGCGGCGGCCTGAGGCCTGGCGCGAGCGACCGGGCCCGCGCCGCATGCCACCGATGCCTGCGCGGGTCGTCGCCGTTCACTGCAAGGGCAGCCACGCGTTCTCCAAGGACAGCGCGCGCCGCATCCAGCTGCTGGCCGGCCAGGGCGTGGCCGGTGACGCGCACTGCGGCGTCACCGTCAAGCACCGCTCGCGCGTTGCCAGAGACCCCACCCAGCCGAACCTGCGGCAGGTGCACCTGATGCACAGCGAACTGTTCGCCGAGCTGGCGCGCAAGGGCCTGCAGGTCCTTCCCGGCCAGCTGGGCGAGAACATCACCACGGCGGGTCTGCCGGTGCTCGACCTGGCGCAGGGCACCGTGCTGCGCATCGGCACGCAGGCCTTGGTGCGCGTCACCGGCTTGCGCAACCCCTGCGCGCAGATCGAAGCCTTCATGCCCGGCCTGCTGGCTGCCGTGCTCGACCGCACGCCCCAGGGCCAGCGGGTGCGCAAGGCCGGCATCATGGGCATCGTGCTCGAGTCCGGCACCGTGGACCCGGGCGACGCCATCACCATCGAGCACATCCCTCACCCCGCTGCGCCCTTGCAGCCGGTGTAGGCCTTCGGCGACGGGTCGGCGTACCAGCGCGCGACGCAGCCCACGCGATGGCAGTCGCAACCATGCGCGCTCCGCTCCCCTAGACTGCAGCACGCTGCGAAGACGGCATGCACAACACAGGGAGACACCGATGGCGTGGATGACGTGGGTGGCCTGGCTGGCCGCCGTGCTGGTGTTTGCGACCTTCTTCATGAAGACCATCGTGCCGCTGCGCACGATGGCCATCATCAGCAACGTGGCCTTCATCGTCTATGGCCTGCTCGGCCTGGGCATGGACATCTTCGCCAAGGTGGCGCCGATCCTGGTGCTGCATTGCTCGCTGCTGCCGCTGAACGTGCTGCGGCTGCTGGAGGTGCAGCGGTCGATCCGCGCGGTGCGCTCGATGCAGGGAGAGCAAGGCACCGCGAACTTCCTGACGCCGTACATGACACGCAGCCGCCACCGCGCAGGCTCGGTGCTGTTCTCGCGTGGCGACCCGGCCGACCGCGTCTACGTGCTGGGCAGCGGCACGGTGCGCATCGTCGAGTTCGACCGCAAGCTTGCGGCCGGCGACCTGTTCGGCGAGATCGGCGTGTTCAACGACCAGGCCATGCGCACCGGCACCGCCGTGTGCGACGACGACTGCGAGCTGTTCAGCGTGCCCAGCGCCAAGATCCTGGAGCTGTTCTACCAGGACCGCCGCTTCGCCTTCCAGATCGCACGAAGCCTGTCGCGCTATGCCTGATGCCGGCGGCGCATGCCGCCGGCGGCTCGCGCCGAGACAGGCGAACGCCGCAGTGCGCGGGAAGTGCCGTGCAATGGCTCGCCTGCACGGCGGCCTGGCGCTTGGCGTGCCGCTACAGCGGCATCGGCTGGGTCACCAGGTCCTGCAGCGCCGACGGCCGCGGCGCCGGCCGCTCGGGCGGGGCCTGCACCGCGCCGCGGTGGTGCAGCGTCTCGGCCGGCGCGGGTCGACCGAGCAGGAAGCCCTGCAGTTCGTCGCAGCCGTAGCGCTGCAGCGCACCCATCTGTGCCGAGGTCTCCACGCCCTCGGCGTTGACGCGGATCTCCATCGAATGCGCCAGCGTGACGATCGAGCGCACGATCAGCGCCACCTTCGGGTCGCTGCCCAGGCCCTGTGTGAAGCTGCGGTCGATCTTCACCTTGTCGAAGGGGAAGCGCCACAGGTAGGCCAGGCTCGAGTAGCCGGTGCCGAAGTCGTCCATGGCGATGCGCACGCCCATGGCCGACAGCGCATGCAGCGTGCGCAGCACCCGCTCGGTGTTGCTCATCAGCAGCGACTCGGTGATCTCCAGCTCCAGGCGCTGCGCCGGCAGGCCGGATTCATCCAGCGCCGCGGCCACGGTGTTCATCAGCTCGTCGCTGCGGAACTGCGCCGCCGACAAGTTGACCGACACGGCCAGCGCCTGGGGCCAGCCGGCGGCCTCGCGGCAGGCGCGCTTCAGCACCCAGGCCCCCAGCGGCTCGATCAGGCCGCTCGTCTCGGCCACGCCGATGAAGTCCCCCGGCGGCACGTTGCCGCGCGTCGGGTGCTTCCAGCGCAGCAGCGCCTCGTAGCCGACCAGCGAAGCGCCATCGGCGTCGTACTGCGGCTGGTAGTGCAGGTCCAGCGTCTCCTGGGCGATGGCCTCGCGCAGGTCGCGCACCAGGTCGCGCTGCGACTGCAGTTGCTGGTCCAGCGCGGCGTCGTAGAAGCTGAAGCCGCCACGGCCTTCGCTCTTGGCGCGGTACAGCGCCAGGTCGGCCTTGTGCAGCAGGTCGGGCACCGTGTGGGCGTCGCTGCCGAAGACCGCCGCGCCGACGCTGGCCGCGCAGAGCACGCTGCGGCCATGGATCTCGTGCGGCTCGGCCAGCACCTCGACGACACGCTGCGCCAGCCGCGACACGTCGGCCGGGCCGGTGACGGCATCCTGCAGCACCGCGAACTCGTCGCCCCCCAGCCGGGCGATCGCATCGCCATGGCGCAGCACGCCGCGCAGCCGCTCGGTGACGCGGCGCAGCACGTCGTCGCCGGCGGCATGGCCGAAGGCGTCGTTGACCTCCTTGAAGCCGTCCAGGTCGATGCACAGCACGGCGAAGGCGCCGCCGGAGCGGGCATGGCGCCGCACGGCCTGCTCCAGCGCCTCGCCGAAGCTGGCGCGGTTGAGCGCGCCGCTCAGGATGTCGTGCTGCGCCAGGTAGTGCACACGCGCCTCCACGTGGCGCTGCTCGCGCAGGTGGCGGATGCCGCGCCAGCCGGCCACCGCCGCCAGCAGCAGCATCAGCACCGCGACAGTCAGCGCCACGCGGCGATAGTCGGCGTGGATGCCGGCCTCGGCGCGCGTCTGGTCGACGTAGACCTCGATGACGCCGATGACGCGGCCATCGCGCAGCACCGGCACGTAGGCCTCGCTGTACCACGGCGGGCGGTCGGCCTTGCCGGCGCCGCTCTTCAGCTCGATGAAGTTGCGCCCGCCGAGCACGATGTCCTGCACGTTCTGGTTGCGCGCCCCCTGGTGCTCGGCGATCGACGGGCCCGCCGCCGCCACGGGGGCGGCACGGTCCAGGTCGTCGGAGACCAGCACCTGGCGCCCGTCGCGGTCGAAGAGCTTGAAGCGGAAGATCTCGCCCACGCGGCGCAGCCGCCGCAGCTGGTCCAGCGTCTCGCCCTGCGGCGCCTGCCCGCCGAACACGGCCTGCAGCTCGGGCACGGTGGCCGCCACCACCTCGGCGTAGCGCAGCGCCGTGGCTTCGGCGTCGCCGCGCAGGTGTCGCTCGGCCAGCTGGCTGGTGACTGCGCCGAGCGCCGCCAACGCGGCCAGCAGGCCCAGCAACCACAACAGCGCGACGGGCGCTTCGCGGCGCCAGAAGGAGCGTTCGGGATTCATCGGCAACGGTCGGATCGCACGGCAGGGACACCGTTGCGCGGTCTTTCGGCCCGTGCGCGGACGGCTTGAGCGGGATCAGCCGGCCATTTCGGCAGCTTGTGGCAAAGGCACGGCCGGCAGGCCGCCGAGGAACAGCTCGACGACCAGCGGCGCCAGCCGGTGGTAGTCGAGGCCGCGCTGCGGCTTCACCCAGGTGAACATCCAGTTGATCATGCCGAACAGCAGCATCGTCAGCGGCTTGTCCAGCGCGGCGTCGCTGAGTTCCGGCCGCAGCGCGGCCACGGCCGCGGCGAAGCGCGCCACCACATGCCGCTCGCGGTCGAGGATGCGCGCGCGGTCGGGCGGCGGCAGGAACTTCACGTCCTCGGTGAGCACGCGGTGCGCATGCTGGGCGTCGGCATATTCGACGACGATGCGCCGGATCATCTCGCGCAGCCGCGCCTCGGGCGGCAGCTGCCGCGCGTCGACCTCGTCGACCAGCGCCACCAGCCGGCTGACGTGGCCTTCGGCGATCTGCACCAGCATCGCGTCCTTGTCGCGGTAGTAGTGGTACAGCGTGGCCTTGGACAGCGCGCAGGCCTCGGCCACCTGGTTCATCGACGTGGCGTGATAGCCCTGGCGCGCGAACAACGCCGCGGCATGCGCCAGGATCAGCTCGCGCTGCTCGTCGTAGCCTGCCGCGCGGCCGCGTGCCATCGGCGTTCAGCGCTCGTCGAAGGACAGCACCACCCGCTCGGTCAGCGGATGCGCCTGGCAGCACAGCACGAAGCCCGCGGCGACCTCGGCCTTGTCGAGCGCGAAGTTGCGCTCCATGCGAACCTCGCCCTCGATCAGCTTGGCGCGGCAGGTGCCGCAGACGCCGCTGGTGCAGGAGAACGGCACCTCCAGGCCGGCGGCGGAGGCGGCATCGAGGATGCTCGGCTGGTCCTTGCGGAACTCGATCTCGCGGCGCATGCCGTCGCGGATGATCGTGATGCGCGCCTGTTCGGCGTCGCCCGGCTGCGCCTCGTGCAGCACCGCGCCCACCGGCTGGCCGCTGGGTGTGGCCACGCCGAAGCGTTCGATGTGGATGCGGTCTTCGGCCACGCCGGCGGCCAGCAGCGCCGCCTCGGCCTCGTCGTTCATCTGGAACGGGCCGCAGACGTAGACCTGGTCGATGCTCTGCGCCGGCAGCACGCCGGCCAGGAATTCGGCGATCTTGTTGCGGTCCATCAGCCCCATGTTCAGGGGAGCGTCCGTGGGGTCATCGCTGAACACGTGGTGCAGCGTGAGCCGCGTCATGTACTTGTTCTTCAGGTCGTCCAGCTCTTCCTTGAACATGGTCGAGCGCAGCATGCGGTTGCCGTAGACCAGCGTGAAGCGGCTGAAGGGTTCGCGGCCCAGCACCGTCTTCATGATCGACAGGATCGGCGTGATGCCGCTGCCGCCGGCGATGCCCACATGGTGACGCCGTGCCTGCGGCTCGATGGGCACGAAGAAACGGCCCTGCGGCGCCATCACGCTGATCGTGTCGCCGGGCTTCAGCCGTTCGTTGATCCAGTGCGAGAACACGCCGCCCTTGACCTTGCGCACGCCGACGCGCAACTCGCCGTCGTCGACGCCGGCGCAGATGCTGTAGCTGCGGCGCAGGTCCTGGCCGTCGATGGTGGTGCGCAAGGTCAGGTACTGGCCCTGGGTGAAGCCGAACACCTCGCGCAGCTCGGGCGGCACGTCGAAGCTGACGATCGAGGCCTCGGCCGTGTCCGGCTCGATGCGGCGCACGCGCAGGTCGTGGAACAGCGGTGAACTCATTGCGGGCCTCGAACGCGCCGCAAGCAGCGCATGAAACAGGTGCGTCGCGCGACCGCCGTGGATCCGGCTCCGCCGGTCCGCGGGCGGTGCCGAGCGCCTTGCATGGCGCTCGGCGCTCGACAGCCACTCACAAGCGCGCAGGCGCTTGCTCGGTGCAGTCTCGCCCCCCTTGAGGGGGCCGAGCCACGATGAGGAACAGTCCCTGCGGACTGCTCCTCGCTTGCGAGGGCCACCCAGCATGCTGGCTGGCTGGCGCGCGAAGCGCGTAGGGGGTGGGTCATATCGGCTTGAAATGTTCGAAGGGTTCGCGGCAGGCGAGGCAGCGGTACAGCGCCTTGCAGGCGGTGGAGCCGAAGGCCGAGAGCCGCTCGGTGCGCGGGCTGCCGCAGCGCGGGCAGGCGACGGCGTCGGCGCGGCGGCCGACGATGCGCACCGGCACGGCGCCGTCCGCAGCCACCGGGCCGGGCGGGGCGATGCCGTAGTCGCGCAGCTTGCGCCGGCCGTCCTCGCTGATCCAGTCGGTGGTCCAGGCCGGTGCGCGCTGCAGCCGCACGCGCGCCGGGCCCAGGCCCGCCGCGTCCACCGCGTCGAGCACGCTGCGCTCGATGACCTCCGTGGCCGGGCAGCCGCTGTAGGTGGGCGTGAGCACGATCTCCAGCGCATCGCCATGGTCGACCACGTCGCGCACGATGCCCAGATCGCGCACCGACAACGCCGGCACCTCGGGGTCGGGCACCTCGGCCAGCGTGGCCCAGGCGCGCTCGGTGCGGCTCACGGCCAGGGCACTGGTCACCACGCGCCCCCGGGATAGGCACGCTGCAGGTATTGCATCTCGGCCAGGATGTAGCCCATGTGCTCGCTGTGCACGCCGCGGCGGCCGCTGCTGCGGAACGCGCTGTCACCCGGCAGTGCCAGATGCACCTCGCCGAAGATGGCTTCGATCTCCGCCAGCCAGGCTTCGCGCAGTTCGGACCCCGCCGGCCCCAGGCCGCTGGCCGCGGCCGCGGCATCCACCGCGTCGTCCTCGAACAGCTCGGCGGTGTAGGGCCACAGCGTGGCCAGCGCGGCCTCGACACGGCGCCGCGACTCTTCGGTGCCATCGCCCAGGCGCACCAGCCAGTCGGCCGCGTGTTGCTGGTGGTAGCGCGCCTCTTTCAGCGCCTTGGCGGCGATGGCGGCCAGTTCGGTGTCGCTCGAATCCTGCAGCCGCTGCCACAGCAACTTCAGGAACGTGGACAGCAAGGTGTTGCGCAGCACGGTGAAGGCGAAGTCGCCGCGCGGCAGTTCGGCGATCGTCGGGTTGCGGTAGTCGCGCTCGTCGCGCAGGAAGGCCAGCTGGTCCTCGTCATAGCCCTGCGGGCACTGCTGGCCGGCCAGCGTGAGCACGCCGCGCGCCTGCCCGATGAGGTCCAGCGCCATGTTGGCCAGCGCGATGTCTTCTTCCAGGATCGGCGCATGGCCGCACCATTCGCCCAGGCGCTGGCCGAGGATCAGGCAGGTGTCGCCCAGGCGCAGCAGGTATTGCAGCTTCGGGTCGGCGGGAACTTGGATGGACGGCTGCATCACGGCCTCACATGTGGTCCACCGCGTCGGGCAGCTTGTAGAAGGTGGGGTGGCGGTAGACCTTGTCCTCGGCCGGGTCGAAGAGCATGCCCTTGTCGCCGGGGTCGCTGGCGACGATCTGGTCGCTGCGCACCACCCAGACGCTGCAGCCTTCCTGGCGCCGCGTGTAGACGTCGCGCGCCATCTGCAGCGCCATCTTCGGGTCGGCGGCATGCAGGCTGCCGCAGTGCTTGTGGTCCAAGCCGGCCTTGGTGCGCACGAAGACTTCCCAAAGCGGCCACTCGTTCGCCGCGCCTTCTGCCTTCGGCCGTTCGTCGTTCGTGTTCATGCGGCCTCCTTCATCGCCTGCTTGTTGGCATGGGCCAGCGCGGCCTCGCGCACCCACGCGCCGTCGTCCCAGGCCTTGACGCGCGCCGCCAGGCGTTCGCGGTTGCAGGGCCCTTCGCCGCCGACCACGCGCCAGAACTCGTCCCAGTCGATGGCGCCGAAGTCCCAGTGCTGGCGCGCTTCGTTCCACTTCAAGTCGGGGTCGGGCAAGGTCACACCCAGCACCTGCGCCTGCTGCACGCAGGCATCGACGAACTTCTGGCGCAGCGTGTCGTTGGACACGCGCTTGATGCCCCAGCGCATGCCCTGCGCGCTGTTGGGCGACTGGTCGTCGGGCGGGCCGAACATCATCAGGCACGGCCACCACCAGCGGTTGACGGCGTCCTGCACCATGGCCCTTTGTGCGTCGGTGCCGTCGCGCATCATCACCAGCAGGCTGTCGTAGCCCTGGCGCTGGTGGAAGCTCTCTTCGCGGCAGATGCGGATCATCGCGCGCGCATAAGGCGCATAGCTGCAGCGGCAGATAGGCACCTGGTTCATGATCGCCGCGCCGTCGACCAGCCAGCCGATGGTGCCGACGTCGGCCCAGCTCAGCGTCGGGTAGTTGAAGATGCTGCTGTACTTGGCCTTGCCCGAATGCAGCGCATCGAGCATCTGGTCGCGGCTGGTGCCCAGTGTCTCGGCCGCGGCGTACAGGTACAGGCCGTGGCCGCCTTCGTCCTGCACCTTGGCCAGCAGGATCGCCTTGCGCTTCAGCGTCGGCGCGCGGGAGATCCAGTTCCCCTCGGGCAGCATGCCGACGATCTCCGAGTGCGCATGTTGGCTGATCTGGCGCAGCAGCGTCTTGCGGTAGTTGTCGGGCATCCAGTCCTTGGCCTCGACGAAGTCGCCGGCGTCGATGCGCGCATCGAAGCGGCCCTGCAGCGCCTGTTCGTCGGCGCTCAGCACCTTCTCCAGCCTGGCGCCGCCTTCACGCGCCATCGTGTCCATTGCCTGGGTATACACAGAGCCTCCTAACAACGAGCATTTGCAAGCGGCCGCCGCGGAACCGGCTCTGCCGGGCCGCTGGCGGCGCCCCCTTGAGGGGGAGCGCCGAAGGCGCTACGGGGGTGGGTCATTTCGGCCGCTTGTCGATCACCCGGCGCGCCTTGCCGACCAGCGTGCGCTCGATCGAATCCGGCGCGCCCACGCTGACCGTCGTGCTGACGCCGATGTAGGTCTTGATGCCATGCTGCAGCTGCTGCGCGATGGCGTCGCGCTCGGCCTCGGAATGCTGGGGCAGCAGCTCCACCAGCACCTGCATCTCGTCCAGCGCGCCGGAGCGCGTGACCACCAGCTGGTACTGCCCCGACAGCGCGCCGTGCCGCAGCACCAGTTCTTCGATCTGCGTGGGGAAGACGTTGACGCCGCGGATGATCAGCATGTCGTCGCTGCGGCCGACGATCTTGCCCATGCGCCGCATGCTGCGCGCCGTGGGCGGCAGCAGGCGCGTCAGGTCGCGCGTGCGGTAGCGGATCACCGGCAGCGCTTCCTTGGTCAGCGTGGTGAAGACCAGTTCGCCCTCTTCGCCGTCGGGCAGCACCGCGCCGGTCTCGGGGTCGATGATCTCGGGATAGAAATGGTCCTCCCAGATCACCGGGCCATCCTTGGTCTCGATGCATTCGCTGGCCACGCCCGGGCCCATCACCTCGCTGAGGCCGTAGATGTCCACCGCGTCCAGCCCGGCGCGCACCTCGATGTCGTGGCGCATCGCCTCGGTCCACGGCTCGGCGCCGAAGATGCCCACCTTCAGCGAGCTGGCGCGCGGGTCCAGCCCCTGGCGCTGCATCTCCTCGACGATGACCTGCATGTAGCTCGGCGTGACCATGATGATGTCCGGCCGGAAATCGGTGATCAGCTGCACCTGCTTCTCGGTGTTGCCGCCGCTCATCGGGATCACCGTGCAGCCCAGGCGCTCGCCACCGTAGTGCGCGCCCAGCCCGCCGGTGAACAGGCCGTAGCCGTAGGCCACGTGCACGATGTCGCCGGGGCGGCCGCCGGCGGCGCGGATCGAGCGCGCCACCAGGTCGGCCCAGGTGTCGATGTCCTGCTTCGTGTAGCCCACCACCGTGGGCTTGCCGGTGGTGCCGCTGCTGGCGTGCACGCGCACCACCTGCTCGCGCGGCACCGCGAACATGCCGAAGGGGTAGTGGTCGCGCAGGTCCTTCTTCGTCGTGAACGGGAACTTCGCCAGGTCGGCCAGCGACTGGCAGTCCGACGGATGCACACCCGCCGCGTCGAAGGCGCGCCGGTAGTGCGGCACGTGGGCATAGGCCTGCTGCAGCGTGTGCTGCAGGCGCTGCAGCTGCAGCGATTGCAGCTCGTCGCGGCTGGCGCGCTCGATGGGGTCCAGGTCGCCGGGGGCGGGTTGCTTGACGGGCATGGGAGCTCTCCGGTTCAGCCGGCCACCGCCGGCTTGCCCTTGATGGTGTACGAACGGCCGCGGAACACCGCGATGCGCTGTGCGTGCTGGTTCACCACCTCGCAGTCGTAGACGCCGGTACGCCCGGCCTTCGACACCTCACGGCAGGTGGCGGTGAGCACGTCGCCCAGCCGGCCGGGCGCGAGCAGGTCGACGCCGAAGCCCGAGGCCACGGTGAACTCGTCGTAGGAGTTGCAGGCAAAGGCGAAGGCCGAATCGGCCAGCGTGGTGATCAGCCCGCCGTGGCAGATGTCGTGGCTGTTGAGCATCTCGTCGCGCACCGTCATCTGCAGCACCGCCTGGCCCGGCGCGACCTGCAGGATCTGCATGCCCAGCCACTTGGACGCGCGGTCGTTGCGGAACATGCCCTCGCGCACGCGATCGGCGACCTGCTGCGGCGTCGGCGCCTCGGCGTCTGGCATCTCGTCTCCTCAAAACAAAATCAACCGACCGGTCGGTAAATGATAAACTTGAGCCAACGCAAACCTCTGGGGGATAACCCTGGCGCCTTGAAGCGCCGCGTCCGGCCCCAAGCTGCGACCGATGCTTGGCGATCCCCCGCTGGCCGCGTTGGTGGCCCTGCTGTTGCTGTCCGCCGCGGCCTTGCTGGCCCAGCCGTGGTGGGTGCGGCGCCGTCGCGCGAAGCTGCTGCGCGGCCCTTTCCCGCCGGCGTGGCGGCGCATCCTGCAGCGCCGCGTGCCGCTGGCGGCGCGCCTGCCGGCGCCGCTGCAAGCCCGGCTGCAGCAACTGGTGCGCATCTTCATCGCCGAAAAGCCCTTCATCGGCTGCAACGGCCAGGTCATCGACGACGAGGTGCGCGTGAGCATCGCGGCGCACGCCTGCCTGCTGCTGCTGGGCGACGGTGCCGACGGCGTCTACCCGCGGCTGCGGCAGGTGCTGGTCTATCCCGAGCCCTTCGTCGTGCCGCGCCGGCAGTGGCTGCCCGGCGGCGTGCTGCAGGAGCAGCCCCAGGCGCTGTCCGGCGAGTCCTGGGGCCAGGGCCAGGTGCTCCTGGCCTGGTCGGAGCTGCAGGCGCACGACGGGCGCAACGTGGTGCTGCACGAATTCGCCCACCAGATCGACCAGGACGGCGGCGAGGCCGACGGCCGCCCCTGGCGCGCCGACCCGGCGGCGGCGCAGCGCTTCGCCGACGTGATGGGCGCCGCCTTCGAGCGGCTGCAGCACGAGGCTTCGAGCGCGCTGGACCCTTACGGCGCCAGCGCGCCGGCCGAGTACTTCGCGGTGGCCACCGAGGCCTTCTTCGAGCGGCCGCAGGCGCTGGCGGCGGAAGCGCCGCAGGTCTACGACGAACTCGCCCGGCTGTACCGGCTGGACCCGGCCGCCTGGCACGACGCGGGCGCCGCCGGCGCCGCGACGCCGGCATGAGCCGCTGGCTGGCGATGCTGGCCTTGGCCGCGCTGCCGGCGCTGGCGTGGGCAGCGGACACCGTGCCGCTGGCGCAGGGCGGTGTGCCGCGCAGCTACCAGGTGCACCTGCCGCCACAGCAGGCCGGCGACGCCGCGCTGCCGCTGCTCATCGCGCTGCACGGCACGTCGATGCGCGCCGGCGACATGTTCGAGTACACCGACCTGCCGCAGGTCGCGGACCGCGCGGGCTTCGTGCTGGTCAGTCCGGCCGCGCTGGGCGCGGCCTTCAACGATGGCATGGCGCCGCCGGGCAGCGAGGCCGCGGCGGTGGACGACGTGGGCTTCATCGAAGCGGTGGCCCGCGACGCGCAGCGGCGCTTCGGCGTGCGCGCCGATGCGGTGTACGTGGTCGGCTTCTCCAGCGGCGGCTCGATGGTGCAGCGCCTGGCCATCGAGAGCCGCTACCCCTTCGCCGGTTTCGCGGCGGTGGCCAGCGCGCCGCGCGTGCCGGCGGCAAGCATCGCGCGGCCCGCGCCGCTGCTGCTGGTGTTCGGCGATGCCGATCCGCTGAACCCGGTCGACGGCGGCTGGGTGTGGATACCGGTGCTGCACAAGAAGGCCGCGCAGGCGGCGACCGTGCGGCAATGGGCGCAGTGGCTGCACTGCCAAGGCGATGCCGAACGGCCGGCGCCGGTCGACGGCGTCACGACGCGGCTTTGGCCGCACTGCGCGGACGGCGCGCGCCTGGCGTGGGTGTCGATCGAGGGCCTGGGCCACCAGTGGGCCGGCGCCAGGCCGATGCCCTTCCCGTCCTTCGTGCTCGGGCCGCAGCGGGCCACGCCATCGCTGGGCGAGCTGGTCTGGCGCTTCCTGGCGCCGTAGTCAGCGCGGCCCCTGCGCCACCTGCAGCGCCCGTTGCAGGCGGGCGATCTCGTCGAGCAGATCGACCGCCAGGGCCGCGCCGGGCAGGTTCAGCTCCAGGTCGTGCAGCAGGCGCAGCGCCACGCGCGTGCGCCGCAGGCTGGCGCCGGCAAAGACCCAGGCCTGCGGCGTGCTGCCCTGCGGCTCGAGCACGCCGTGCTCGACCAGCTGCTGCACCAGCTCGCGGTCGGCGTCGCAGGCCCGGCACAGCTCGGTCAGCGACATCTGCACTTCTTCTTCCACCACCTGGTAGTGCACCAGGCTGACGTTCGTCCGCGTCATGTTCCCCCCAGATCGGCACGTGGGTCGAAGCCGGCGTGCGCGCGCGCCAGCGCCTGCCAGGCCTGGCGCTGCGCGTCGTTGGCCGCCGGCGGCATGGCGATCTGCAGCACCACGTACAGGTCGCCGGGCGTCTTGCCGGGAATGCCCTTGCCCTTGAGACGCAGCTTGCGGCCCTGCGTCGAGCCCGCCGGCACCGTCAATTGCACGCTGCCGTCGGGCAGCGGCGCCTCGACCGTGGCGCCGAGCGCGGCCTCCCACGGCGCCACCGGCAGGTCCAGGTACACGTCGCGGCCGTCGACGCGGAAGCGCGGGTGCGGCCGGAAGTTGATCTCCAGGTACAGGTCGCCCGCCGGCGCGCCGTCGAAGCCGGGGCCGCCCTGGCCGGCCAGCCGCAGGTGCTGGCCCTCGCGCACACCGGGCGGAATGGTCACGTCCAGCGTGCGCTCGCCCAGCACCACATGGCCCTGTGCGTCCAGGGTCGGCATCTGCAGGCGGATGCCGCGGCTGGCGCCGCGGTAGGCGTCGGCCAGGTCGATCGTCACCTTGGCATGGTGGTCCTGCGCGCGCGGCGGCGGCTGGCTGCGCGCCTGCCTGCCGCGCCGGCCGAACAGGGCCTCGAAGAAGTCGCTGTGGTCGCCGGCGCCGAAGCCGCCCGCACCGCCGAAGGCTTCTTCGCCGCCGCGGAATTCGTAGCCGCTGTCCCAGCCCGGCGGCGGCTGCTCGTCACCCGCCTGCCAGCGCTTGCCGACATCGTCGTAGGCCGCGCGCTTTTCCGGATCCTTCAGGACTTCGTAGGCCTCGCCCACTTCCTTGAAGCGCGCCTCGGCCTCCGGTTCCTTGTTCAGGTCCGGATGGAACTTGCGTGCCAGCCGACGGTAGGCATGTTTGATGTCGTCGGCGCTGGCGTCGCGCGCCACGCCGAGGGTTTCGTAGTAGTCCTTGAACTGCATTTCTGCCCATCCACCCTGAGTCGGCGGCATCTTAGCGCCGCGCCCAACCGGGCCGGGCCGGCGGGCGTGGCGCGCGGCAGCGTCAGCGGCAGGCCAGCGCCAGCGTCCCGGCGGCGGTGTTGGAGATCGGGATGTGGTAGTTGCGATGCACTTGCCGCACGTGCTCACCCAGCGCGCCACGCGCGGCCAGCCACATCAGCAGTTCCACGCCCTGCGTGCCGGTCAGCTCCACCAGGTCGGTGATCGAGTACTTGGTGGCCCAGGTCGGGTCACTGAGCAGGCTGTCCATGAACTTCAGGTCGAAGTCCTTGTTGATGAAGCCGGCGCGCTCGCCGTCCAGCTGGTGCGACAGCCCGCCGGTGCCGACGACCAGCACGCGCTGGTCCGCATCCCAGCTGCGGATGGCGCGGCCGATGGCTTGGCCCAGCTTGTAGACGCGCGCCGCCGACGGCAGCGGGTACTGCACGGTGTTGATGCACACCGGCACCACCTTCACCGGCCAGGCCGCGCTGCCCGGCCACAGCAGCGCCATCGGCAAGGTGAAGGCATGGTCGACCAGCATCTCCTGGCAGGTGGTCAGGTCGAAGTCCTCGCCGGCCAGCGCCTCGATCAGATGCCAGCTCAAGGACTGCTCGCCCTGGAAGGGCGGCATCACCGGGATGCCCCAGCCTTCGTCGGCATTGCGGTACTCGGGCGCCGCGCCCACCGCGAAGGTGGGCATCTTGTCGAGGAAGAAGTTCAGCCCGTGGTCGTTGTAGAGGACCACCGCCACGTCCGGCTTGGCGGTGGCCAGCCAGTCGTGGATCGGCGGGAAGCCGTCGAAGAAGGGCTTGAAGTAGGCGTCGCCCTGCAGGTTGCGGGCGATGGCGCGGCCGATGGCCGGCACGTGCGAGGTGGTGATGCCGCCGATGAGCGTGGCCATGTCAGTTCCTCCCCGCGGCCAGCAGCTTGGCCTTGAATTCGTCCTTGCTCAGGCCGGTCTGCTGCGCGCCCAGGTCCTGCACGTCCAGGCCGAAGATGCCGGCGAACTTGGCCAGGTAGTAGACGTTGCCGCCGGCGGCGATGAGCTTGAGCACGTTGCGCTCGCGGATCGCCTGGCGCTGCTCGTCGTTGAGCCCGAAGCGCAGGCAGTAGCCGACCTCGTCGCTCTTGAAGAGCTCGCGGTTGGCGGCGTCGTTGAACGAGAAGCACATCTTGTTCAGCGCATAGCCCTTGCGCGCCTGGGCACCATCGAAGAGCGTGGTGCCCGGAATCTGTCGGCCTGCGGCCATGTCTTGTCTCCGGTCAAGTGATTGCGATGGCCGGCAGTGTGCGGCGCGGCACGTGGCGAATAAATGGGCCGATACTGATGCCACCCATGAGCGCGATCGATCATTCGGACATCGACGGCCGGCTGCTGCAGATGCTGCTGGCGGTGACCGAAGAGCGCTCGGTGACGCGGGCCGCGGCGCGGCTGGACGTCACGCAGTCGGCGGTGAGCCACCAGCTGGACCGGCTGCGCGCCATCACCGGCGACCCGCTGTTCGTCAAATCGGGCCGCGGCATCGTGCCCACCGCGCGCGCCGAGGCGCTGGCCGAACGCGCGCGCCGGCTGCTCGACGACCTGCGCGCCTTCGCACAGGGCGGCAGCTTCGACCCCGCGAGCTTCGAGGGCACGGTGACCATCGCCGCCAACGACCTGCAGCGCGACCTGCTGCTGCCGCTGCTGCTGCGCCACGCGCGCATCCGCGCGCCGAAGCTGGCGCTGCGCGTGGTGCCTTCCGGCGTGCCCCACGCCGAGATGCTGCGCGACGGCAGCTGCGCGCTGGCCCTCACGCCGCGCCTGCCCGACGCCGCCGACCTGCTGCACCGCCGCCTGTTCGACGACGGCTACCTCGTCTACTACGACGCCGCGACGCGCCCGCCGCCGCGCGGACTGGACGACTACCTGCAGGCCGAGCACCTGCTGGTGCATCACGACACGCGCGGCCGGCTCGACATCGACCGCTTCATCGACGAGCGGGGCCTGCGACGCCGTGTCGCGGTGACGGTGGCCGGCTTCTCCGGCGTCGCCCCCTTCCTGCGCGACAGCGAGCGCCTGGCCACGCTGCCGGGCCTGCTGCGCGCCAACCTGCTGAGCGGCTTCGCCGCCGTCGCGCCGCCGATGCCGACACCGCCGATGCCGATGTTCATGGTCTGGCACCAGCGCCACCGCAGCGATGCGATGCACGGCTGGCTGCGCGAGGAACTGCTGGCCATCGTCGCCCCGGCGCTGGCGGCGGCGCCGCTGTCGGGGAAAGGGGGGGCCCATGGCTGAAGCGCCGGCACTGCCGCTGCCCGCCGGCCTGCGCGCGCGCTTCGTCGACGGCGTCAACGGCCTGCGCATGCACCTGCTGGAAGCCGGCGAGCCCGGCCGCCCGGTGCTGCTGCTGTTGCACGGCTTCCCGGAGCTCGCCTACAGCTGGCGCAAGCTGATGCCGCCGCTGGCCGCCGCGGGCTGGCATGTGCTCGCCCCCGACCAGCGCGGCTATGGCCGCAGCAGCGGCTTCGACACCGCCTACGACACCGACCTGCAGCCCTACGGCATGCGCAACCTGGTGCGCGATGCGGTGGCGCTGCTGGACGCGCTGGACATCGGCCGCGCGGCCGCGGTGGTCGGCCACGATTTCGGCTCGCTGGTGGCGGCCTGGTGCGCGCTGCTGCACCCCGAGCGCTTTGCGTCGGTGGTGCTGATGAGCGCGCCCTTCGGCGGCCCGCCCGCCGCCGCGGCCGCAGGCAGTGGCGACCTCCACGCCGCGCTGGCCGCGCTGCCGCGACCGCGCAAGCACTACCAGCGCCACTACGCCACGCGCGAGGCCAACGCGGAGATGTGGCATGCCCCGCAAGGCGTGCACGCCTTCCTGCGCGCCTACTACCACATGAAGAGCGCCGACTGGCCCGGCAACCGGCCGCACGAGCTGCCCGGCTGGCAGGCGCAGGCGCTGGCGCAGATGCCCACCTACTACGTGATGGACCTGGACCAAGGCATGGCGCAGACGGTGGCGCCGCATCTGCCCACGCCCGAGCAGGTGGCGGCCTGCGCCTGGCTCACCGAAGCCGAGCTGGCGGTCTACGCCGCCGAATTCGGCCGCACCGGCTTCCAGGGCGGGCTGCAGTGGTACCGCTGCAGCACGCACCCGCCCTGCGTCGCCGAGTTGCAGGCGCAGGCCGGGCGCCGCATCGACGTGCCGGCTTGCTTCATCGCCGGCGCCAGCGACTGGGGCATGTTCCAGAAGCCCGGCGAGCTGCAGCGCATGCGCAGCGCCTGCACCCAGCTGTGCGGCATCCATGCCGTGCCCGGCGCCGGCCACTGGGTGCAGCAGGAGCAGCCCCAGGCGACGCTGCGCCTGTTGCAGGACTTCCTCGCCGGGTCGACGTGAGCCCGTGGCCCGCGCTGCTGGCGCTGGCCGCCGCGGTGCTGGCCGCGCCCTTCAGGCCGTGGCAGGCGCTGCGTCGCCGAGAGCTGCGCCACCCCTGGCTCGCCAGCCTGGTGCTGCTGCCGTGGCTGTGGAGCACCGCTGCCCACCTGCCCGGCGGCCTGCCGCTGCAGCTGTCGATGGCCTCGCTGACAGTGCTGATGCTCGGCTGGCCGCTGGCCTGCTGGAGCTGGCTGCTCGCGGCGCTGGCCGCCGCCTGGCTGGCCCAGCCCGCGGTGGCCGCCGACCCGGGCGCCTGGGCCAGCCTGGCCGGCACGCTGGCCTGGTGGAACGGCGTGCTGCCGGGCACGCTGGCGCTGGGCCTGGGGCTGGCGACGCGGCGCTGGCTGCCCGCGCATCCGATGGTCTACATCCTGGCGCGGGGCTTTGCCGCCACGCTGGCGGCGATGGCCGTCACCGGCGTGCTGTGGGTGGCAACGCAGCCGCTGCCGCCGGGCGCGGAGGCCGGCTCGCTGATGCTCGGCCGCTGGTTGATCGCCTGGGGCGACGCGGTGGCCACCGGCATGCTGACGGCGATCTTCGTCGCCTACCGGCCCGCCTGGCTGCTCACCTGGTCGGACCGGCGCTACCTGCCGCCGCGCCCACCGCCGGGTTAGCATGCCCCGTCACCCGAGGAGGTCGCAGTGATCGTCGAACGCATCTGGACCGGCAACGCCTACCGCAACTTCAACTACCTGGTCGCCTGCCCCGAGACCGGCGAGGCGCTGGCCATCGACCCGCTGGATCACGAGAAATGCCTGCACCGCGCCAAGGTGCGCGGCTGGCAGATCACGCAGGTGCTGAACACGCACGAGCACCACGACCATACCGGCGGCAACGACGCGGTCATCGCCGCCACCGGCGCCAAGCTGCTGGCGCACCACAAGTCCGGCGCCAAGATCGCCGGCGTCGACCGCGGCCTGAAGGCCGGCGACATCGTCAAGGTGGGCAAGACCGTCGAGCTGGAATGCCTGGACACGCCCGGGCACACCATGTGCCACATCTGCCTGCGCTCGCACACCGACACGCCGGCGCTGTTCTCCGGCGACACGCTGTTCAATGCCGGCGCCGGCAACTGCCACAACGGCGGCGATCCGGTGGCGCTGTACGCCACCTTCGTCGAGCAGCTGGCGAAGCTGCCGGAACACACGCAGGTCTATCCCGGCCACGACTACATCGAGAACAACCTGAAGTTCACGCTGGCGCGCGAGCCGGACAACGTGGCGGCGCAGACGCTGCTGCCGCGCGTGGCCGGGCACGATCCGGAGGCGTCGATCGTCACCACCCTGTCCGACGAGCGGCGCTTCAACACCTTCTTCCGCCTGGACAGCCCGAGCCTGATCGCGCGGCTGCGCGAAGCCTTCCCCGAGCTGCCCGAGCGGCCCGACGCGCAGACGGTGTTCGTCAAGCTGCGCGAGCTGCGCAACACCTGGTGAGCCGGCCGCCGCGCCATGCTGCGTGACGAGGCGCTGCGCCAGCGCATCCTCGGGCATCTGCGCGGTTTCGAGGTGCAGGCGGCCGACGCGGCCGGGCTGCGCGCCGCAGCGGTGGCGGTGGCCATCGCCGACGAAGGCAGCGGCGCCCAGCTGGCCGGCATCCCCCGACCCGAGGGCTGGAGCCCCGCGGCCGCGCTGCTGCTGACCAAGCGCGCCGGCGAGCTGCGCAACCATGCCGGCCAGTGGGCGCTGCCGGGCGGCCGCATCGACGTCGGCGAGACGCCGGAGCGGGCCGCGCTGCGCGAGCTGCACGAAGAGGTGGGCCTGCGCCTGGGCGAAGACAGCCTGCTGGGCCGCCTGGACGACTTCGTCACCCGCTCCGGTTATGTCATCACGCCGGTGCTGGTGTGGGCCGGCGCAGCGCGCGACCTGCAGCCCAACCCGCAGGAGGTGCGCAGCATCCACCGCATTCCGGCGACCGAATTCCTGCGCGCCGATGCGCCGATGCTGGAGAACCGCCGCGACAGCGAGCACCCGGTGCTGCGCATGCCGGTCGGCGACACCTGGATCGCCGCGCCGACGGCCGCGGTGCTGTACCAGTTCCGCGAGCTGTGCCTGTGCGGCCGGGCGACGCGCGTGGCGCACTTCGAACAGCCGCGCTTCGCCTGGAAGTGAGCCGGCGGCTCAGCTTCGTAGCAACCGCTTACGCCCTGCAACCCAAGTTCACGGTTCCCCGTGCACGACAGGGCCGTTGTGTGCGTTGATAGGCCATGTCCCACGCACCCTGTTTCGCATGAAGAAGCTCTGCATGTGGCTGGCCCTGGCCGGCTGCAGCCTCTCCGCCGTGGCCGGCACCAATGTCGGCGTGTCGATCGGGGTCAGCCAGCCCGGCTTCTACGGCCGCATCGACCTCGGCGGCGTCGCCGCGCCACCGGTGCTGATCTACCCGCAGCCGGTGATCGTCACGCCGCCGCCGCGCGTGGTCGTGCAGCGGCAGCCGATCTACCTGCACGTGCCGCCCGGACACGCAAAGCACTGGAGCAAGCACTGCGGCGCCTACGGTGCCTGCGGCCAGCCGGTGTACTTCGTGCAGGAAGACTGGTACCGCCGGTACTACGGCGGGCCGCCGCAACGCGGCCGGGGCCACGGCCACGGCCACGGCCACGGCCACGGCCACGACCACGACCACGACTGACGAGGCGACGGTCCGCGCGGCTCAGCCGCGCACCACCCCGGGCGGTGCCGCCGCAGCCGCGTCCCACGCCGCGCCGTCGAACCACGGGTCGCCCTGCAACGCGGCGCGCACCATCGGCAGCGCGTCCAGCCCCCAGAAGAGCCGACCGTCGAGTTCGACCGTGGGCACGCCGAACAGGCCGCGCGCGATGGCCGCGTCGGTATGCGCGCGCAACTCGGCCTTCACCGGCCCGCTGTTCGGGTCGCGCTGCGGCGCCACCGCCTCGCGCAGGGCCTGCAGGCGGCCGGCGTCGTTGGCATCGGCCCCGCCGCGCCAGACGTGGCGCATCACCCGTTCGACCACGCGCCGGTTCGGCAGGCCGCCCGCCGGCGCACTGGCCAGCGCCAGGCGCAGCAGCGCCAGCGGGTTGAACGGATGCTGCGCGGGTGTGGCCATGTCGATGCCCAGCCGATGGGCCTGCCAGGCCACCTGCCTAAACGTCCAGGCGCGTTTCGGCGCGATCTCGGCCGGGCCCAGCTGCCCCCAGTGGCCCAGCAGACCGGCGAACAGCACCGGCCGGTAGTCGACGACATAGGAGCAGCCCTCCAGCGCCTGCGGCAGGTGCTCGAAGGCCAGGTAGGCGTAGGGCGAGATCGGGTCGAACCAGAAGCTCAGCGTCTTCATGCGGCCTCTCCTCGGTGCGCCGCCCGCGCGGCGACCTCGGCGCGGCGCTGCGCCAGCGCCTGCCAGACCGCGAGTTTCTGCGCATCGCTCAGGCCGCTCCAGGTGGCGATTTCGTCCAGCGTGCGCAGGCAGCCCTCGCACCAGCCGGTGGCCGCGTCCATGCGGCACACGTTGATGCACGGGCTGGGCACCGTGGCGGGCTGCGCGGCCTTCGTGCTCACGTCAGGTCGGCCCAGGGCGCGCCGGTCAGGCGCTGCAGGTCCTGCGGCGTCAGGCGGAACACGCCGTTCGGATGGCCGGCCGCCGCCCAGACCTCGTCGAAGCGCTGCAGTTCGCGGTCGAGCAGCAGCGTCGGCTGGCCCAGCAGCCCCACCGGCGACACGCCCCCGATGGCAAAGCCGGTGCGCGCCTTGACGTATTGCGCATCGGCCCGGCCCACCGGGCCGACCGCGGCGGCCAGGCGTTTTTCATCCACGCGCCGGTCGCCCGAGGCGATGACCAGCACCGCCGCGTCGTCGGCGCGGCGCCGGAAGACCACGCTCTTGGCGATCTGCCCCAGCGCCACGCCCAGCGCGTCGGCCGCCTCCTGCGACGTGCGCGCCGCCACCTCCAGCCACACGGGCGGCGGTGTGTGGCCAAGCTGCAGCAAGGCCGCACTGACCCGCTGGAAGCCTTCGGCGGCAGCCGACGCGGACGCCATCACACCGAGCGCGGCTGCGACCTGTGGCCGCGCAGCCGGCTGTAGACACCGCGCACGAACTTCGCCGTGAGCACGATCAGCAGCACCATCAGCACCAGCACCACGGCCAGCACCACGAAGAACGCCACCGGGTGGGCCCAGGACAGCCACAGCATGCCCGGCACCGCGGCGTCGTCCAGCAGCGACAGCCCGAGGTTGGAGAAGGGTTCGGGCGAGGTGTTGGCCGCGGCCCGCGTGCCGGCCTTGGCGGCATGGCTGGTGGCGGCCAGCGTGCCGCCCATCAGCGCCGCGATCAGCGCCCAGCTGCCCTGGTCGCCGCCGAACACGCCGGCCGCCAGCAGCGCGCCCGCGGGGATGCGGATGACCGTGTGCACCATGTCCCACAGCGAGTCCAGGCCCGGCACCTTGTCGGCGAAGAATTCCGCGCCGAGCATCAGCCCGCTGGCGCCCAGCATCAGCGGCTGCTGCAGCAGGTGCAGGCCCTGCGGCAAGGTCACCCAGCCCAGCCAGCCGGCCAGGCCGGTGAGGAACACCACCGCGTACAGGCGCAGGCCGCTGGCCCAGCCCAGCGCCGCCGCGATGGCGAACAGCTGCGTGGTGTCCATCTGCGCGGGCATGCCTCAGGCCCTGGCGTAGACGTGGGCTTCGTCCCAGCCCAGCGCGCGCATCTCGGCGCTGCGCAGGTGGGCTTCGCTGGGCATCATGAATTCGTCCAGCTGGGGCGGCGCCACGTCGGTGGCGGACAGCATGGCATGGGCCTGACCACGGTGGTGCGTCTGGTGGTTGAACAGATGCGCCAGCACATGGGCCACGCGGTCGCGCTGCACATGGTCGCGGCGCGGCAGATCGACCCAGGCATCGGCGCGGCCCGCGTCGAGCGCGTCGCAGAAGGCCACCAGCCGCCGGTCGCTGGCCTGCTGCCGCGGCTGCCAGGCGGCCGCGGTGGCGGCGGGCGCAAAGGCGTCGTAGGCCTCGACCAGGCCGGCATCGCCATGCAGCGCGCCGATGTAGTAGCCGTCGATCGCCAGGATGTGGTTCAGGGTGCGCGCCAGGCTCGGGAAGAAGCCGGTGCGCGGTGCGTGCCAGTCGGCGTCGGGCAGCGCCGCCAGCGCGGCGCCGAGCCGGTGGTTCGACAGCGCATTGGCGTGCGCCTGGATGCGCAGGTAGCCGCTCAGGTCCATGACAGGCGGATTCTGGCGCAAGCGCCGTCGCGCGGTGTGACCGGCATCACAAGCCAGCGGCCCCATCGAGCCGGCACGCTGGAACAATGCCGGTGGCACCTCGCCACGCCTGCCGCCGATCGCCATGAAGACACGCTGCCTCCTCGCCGTCCTGCTGGCCCTGCACGGCATAGCGCCGGCGCAGACCGTCTATGAATCGAAGGACAAGGCGGGCGCGGTGTTCTCCGACCGGCCCTCCCCCGGTGCCACCGCGGTGGACGCCACGCCGCGCAACGTGGTCAGCCCGCCGAAGGTCGAGCCGGCCCCGCCGCCGCCACCTTCGGCGGCACCGACCTATAGACGCCTGGTCATCGTGCGTCCGGCCGCGCAGGACATGGTGCACAGCAATACCGGCGCCTTCGGCATCTCCGCCAGCCTGTCGCCGCCGTTGCGGCGGGACGACCGCATCCGCGTGCTCATCGACGGCAACCTGGTGCCGACAGTCTTCAGCAGCCCGCAGCTGCGCATCAGCGAGCAGGACTGGCGTGCCACGGCCGTCGGCAGCGACGGCGAGCACACGCTGCAGCTGGCCGTGGTCGATGCCGACGGCAAGCCCTGGATCGAGAGCGAGCCGCAGCGCTTCTACCTGCGCCGCACGGCGGTGGGCGGCCGGGGCCGCTGACGGCGGCTAGGAGCCTGGGCGGCAGAGATCGGCACCCGCACCGAGGTGGCCAAGGCCGCTGGCGTAGGCGCGTCGCGCAGCGCGGGCTCGCCGCCCGCGCAAGCGGCGCAACACCCGCCAGCGGCCTTGGGTACCTCGGCCATTCGGGTTGGGGCTGGTTCGGGCGCATGCAGCGTTGCAGCGCTGGCCCGGGCGGCGAGCCCGCGCTGCGCACTGCGCCTTGCCTGCATCCCGAATCAGCCCCAACGCGGGTGCCGATCTCTGCCGCCCAGGCTCCTAGGTCTTCGGCTTCGCGGCCACCGGCGCGCCGGAGGCCTTCCAGGCGCCGAAGCCGCCGTCGATGTGCGCGACGCGCTGCAGCCCCATGTCCTGCAGCGTCTTCGTGGCCAGCGCCGAACGCCAGCCGGCGGCGCAGAACAGCACCAGCTGCTTGTCCTGCGCGAAGACCGGCTTGTGGTACGGGCTGTCGGGGTCGACCCAGAATTCGAGCATGCCGCGCGGCGCGTGGAAGGCGCCCGGGATGACGCCCTCGCGCTCGAGCTCGCGCACGTCGCGGATGTCGATGAACTGCACGTCCTCGCGCCCGTGCAGCTCGCGGGCGTCCTCGATGCTGTAGGTGGTGATGGCGGCGGTGGCCTCGTCGACCATCGATTTCACGGTCTTTCTCAACTTGCTCTCCCTGTGGGGTTCAGAACGGACCCTGCGTCAGCCAGCGCTCGATCTGCGCCTTGCGGTCGTTGCCCCAGAAGGGCTCGCCATCGACGAAGAAGAACGGGCCGCCGAACACGCCCGCGGCAATCGCGTCTTCGTTGGCGCGCTTCAGCCGCGCCTTCCACTGCGCGTCGTTCCAGGCGGCCTCGGCCGCCGCCGGATCGATGCCGCAGGCGACGGCCAGCGCCTTCAGCACCTCGGGCTGGCTGAGCAGGTCGCCGCGCGTGAAGTAGGCGCGCAGGCCCGCACGCGCCCAGGCCGTGGCCTCGTCCGCACTGCGGCTTTCGGCGAGCCACCAGAACACCCGCGCCGCGTTCAGCGTGGAGATCGGAAACTCCCCCGGCTGCACATAGGGCACGCCTTCGAAGCGCGCCGAGCGGCGGAAGTCGCGCAGCGTGTAGTCGCGCTTGACGGGGTAGGACACCGGGCTCTTCAGCTCGGCGGCCTGGAAGGTGGCGCCCAGCAGGATGGCATGCCAGCGCACGGTGCGGCCGTGCCGCGCGGCCAGCG
>JAHBZS010000030.1 GCA_019635285.1 Rubrivivax sp.
CCGGCAGCGACATCGCAGGCGTCGTGGCACTGCGGGCCTGGTGGTCCTCGGACAGCACCAGCTTGTTGAAGGGAACGAAGGTGCGAGGGGACGCCTCGATGATGGCGTCGACCTCGGCTTTGGAGAATTTCATGAGGGACTCCTGATCGGTTGCATGGCAGGCCGGCGGCCCACCATGCAGTCAGGATCCCATCGAGGCCGTGCGCTTCAAGGGGTGGCGAGGCGCTCTCGCCAATGGGCCGGCCAGGACGCCTGACCGCGCGTCAGCTCGCCTACGACTTCCCGCCCGACTTCAGGGCTGCCAACCGCTCAACCACCTCGCGCTTGCCGATGCCGCGCAAGGCAGCGATGGCGGCAAGGTTCCTGCCCCTGGGGCGCGCCTTGCCCTGTTCCCAGGCGTACACGCTCTGTCCGGATGCGCCAACCAGCAGCCCGAAATCCGCAGCCGACAAGCCCAGGCGCTTGCGATTGCTGGCCATGCCGGAGGCGCGGAACCGGAATCTGTCGGCGCCGTCCACTTCCTCGACCGCAGGTGCCGATGGCGGCCGAGTGGGGGCGGCGCGCGCGGACTGCCGCACGGACCGCTCCAGTTCGCTGACCCTGCGCTTCAACGCGGCGCTTTCCGCGCGCGAAGCCGCGAGCGCCTTCCTGATCGAATCGACCTCGCTGCGCAGTTCCTTGCGAGCCAGACGAACGATCTCGGCCTTCAGGACGTGTCAACGCCGAAGTAAATCTGACCCACTTTGCCGGGTTGTCGCCGAAGTAAATCTGACCCACCCGGGCACGATGGATCGCGCTGCTCGGACGCGCAGGGCGTAGCCCGAAGCGGCCGAGCAGCGCGCGGCGCCGGTCATCCCGCGGCCGGGGTCCTCCTGATCGCCTGTCCGGCCTTGCGCTTGTCCTTGAGGCGGTAGCTCTCGCCGCTGATCTGCACGATGTGGGCGTGGTGCAGCAGGCGGTCGAGCATCGCCGCGGTCAGCGTCTGGTCGTCGGCGAACGCGCTGGCCCACTGCGTGAACGGCAAGTTGCTGGTCAGCACCATCGAGCCGCGCTCGTAGCGCTTGGCCACGACGTTGAAGAACAGGTTCGCCTCCTCGCGCCCGAACGGCAGGTAGCCGATCTCGTCGACCACCAGCAGCTTCGGGCCGAGCACGGCGCGGTTGAAGTATTCCTTCAGCCGCCCCTGGCTGCGCGCCGCGGCCAGCTGCAGCATCAGGTCGGCCGCGGTGACGAAGCGCACCTTGTGCCCCGCACTGACCGCCCGGTAGGCGATGGCCAGCGCCAGGTGCGTCTTGCCCACGCCGCTGGGGCCGAGCAGCACGACGTTCTCGGCGCGGTCGACGAAGGCCAGGTGCGCCAGCTCCAGGATCTGCGCCTTCGGCGCGCCGGGGGCTTCCTTCCAGTCGAACTGCTCGAGCGTCTTGAGCGCCGGCATCGTCGCCAGCTTCATCAACGTGGCGACCTTGCGCTCGTGGCGCGCACGGGCCTCGGCGTCCAGGACGCGCTCGAGGAAGTCGGCGTAGCTGGCCTGCTGCTGGGCCGCGTGCTGCGCAATGGCCGGCCACTCGGCTTGCAGCCGGGCGAACTTCATCTGCGCGCACAGGGCCTCGATGCGCTGGTGCTGCAGGTTCACGGCGTCACCTCCAGCAGCGCGTCGTACACCGCCAACGGGTGCTGCAAGCTCTCCACGGGGATCGCGACCTTTGTCGCCACCCGCGGCGCGGCCTTCAGCGCCGGTGCGCTCAGCATCACGGCGCGCTCTTCGGCCAGGCGCACCGCCGGCACGGCGCCGGTGGTGCCGTGCACGCGCTCGTTGGCCACCTCGTCGAGCCAGCGCCGCACGTACAGGTTGGCCAGCTCGGCTGTCAGCGTCAGGCCGACGGCCTTCAGGCTGGCCGCCAGCGGCACCAGGAAGCTGCCCTTCAGATACCCGTTGAAGCGCTCGACCTTGCCTTTGGTCTTCGCACGGTACGGCCGGCACAGCCTTGGTGAGAAGCCGCACTCGTCGGCCAGCCGGAGAAGCTCGTCGTTCCAGCGGTGCAGGCCGGGCCCATACGCGTCGCGCTGGATGACCACGCTCTTGGCGTTGTCCAGCAGCACCTCGGCGGGCACGCCGCCGAAGTAGTCGAACGCCTCGCGCAA
Source organism: Rubrivivax sp. (assembly GCA_019635285.1). GTDB lineage: Bacteria > Pseudomonadota > Gammaproteobacteria > Burkholderiales > Burkholderiaceae_C > Rubrivivax. The sequence goes on from JAHBZS010000030.1 coordinate 2,143, forward strand.
CGCCGCGCACAGCGTGGCCGCGTCCTCGGCGGTCGTGAACTTCACGAACGTCGCGCGGCTGTAGCCCATCGTGGCCACCAGCGCCAGCAGCGGGTCGCGCCCGCGCCGCACGACGGTGAAGTCAGCCTGCATCTGCCGCCCCGGCGGTGTCTCGAAGCGCACCACCGGCTCGGGCTGGGCCTTCTTCAGCGGCGCCAGGAACGCCTTGAGCTGGCTGATGCCGCCCGTGTAGCCGCGCTCGGTGATCTCGCGCAGCAGCACGGTCGCCGGGATCCAGCGCGGGCGCGCCTGCTCCACGCGCTCCAGCAGGTACGCCCGGTACGCATCCAGCTTGCACGGTCTCGGCGGCCTGGGTCCGTACCGCCTGGCGTTCTCGTCACGCAGATACCGGCGCACGGTGTTGCGCGAGCAGCCCAGCTGCCGCGCAATCTCCCGCACACCCTCGCCCCTGCGGGCCATCACTCGTATCTCCACTGCTTGCTCCTGGGTCAACATCGACGGCCAAAAGACCGTCAGCTTCGCCCAGGTGGGTCAGATTTACTTCGGCGCAGTGGGTCAGTTTTGCATCGGCGGCGACACATGGCGATGACGCCACGCGATCGTTCGTCATCGGTCAGCAGGAGCAGCTTATTGCAAGCGCCCCGCTCCTTAAACGAACCGGTGTACTGGAGGTTCTCGAATTTCAGGTGGACGCGGCAGTCTGTCAGCTCGGAGAGCAGTTGAGACTCCACGCAAGGGGTCCGTGCAATCCTCCCTTTCAGGCGCCTCGCGGCTTACTCGATCTTCGCAAGGTCCAGCACGTTTCGCCCCGGGGTCACGCGGACCGAATGCAGCCAGTCACGAGGGACTCGAAGGGCTGACGCCGTCGAGGAATGCCGTCTTGATGCCTGCAGCGTTGCCGCCTTCCAGGCCCAGCACACGCGCCGTGCGGCCCGTGGCTTCGAAGTCGGCATCGCAGAGGATTCCGCTGATCCGAATGAAGGCCTCCGTGAGCGGAAGGCGCAGTCCGATCTGGTTGGCCAACGAATTCCAGGTGACCAGACCGAAGGGGATGTCTTCCGTGAAGTAGCGGTGGGTCAATGAGTCCGGCTCGGGGAAGGCCTGGCGCCCGTAACCTTGAACGATCCGCTCCACATGGCTCCCCTCGGTGACACCGTAGGCAGTGGCAAGGAACTGCCAGAAGCTGTGGGTCTCCACGCCGAGAGCTTTCGCCAAGGCGAGTCGCTCTTCATCCAGCGCGTTGATCACCTCCGCGACCCGGGGTGTGACAAGCGTGTGTAGAGGGAGCTTGTCCGAGTCCTCCACGGTCTTGATGTTCAGTACCGCCGGGGGAACGTGGTAGATCGCGTTGCAGTTGCCAAGGCCGACCGACAGCGTGTCGGTGCCGGCCACGTAGCGATCCCCGAAGTACGGGCGCAGTCGCGCCAGTGCCTGGCTGCAGGCGTTGTGCGGAATGGTAGCCAGTTGCACCGCCTGCTTGATGGCTCCGATGTACACCTGGGCCGGACCGCGTAGGCGGCACGTGTAGAGGCTGGTCGGCGTTTCCGCGATCAAGCAGGCAGGACGCCGGACCGCCGCGAAATGCCTCGCCAGTTCCAGGGAACTCCCTAGCACACTGGGCTGGAAGACTACCAGTTGACCGGGCTCCAGCAGCGCAGCGAGCTGCTCTGAAAGGTACGCATGGGCGAAAGCTGGTGCCGCGACGATGATGGTGTCGGCGCCGTGGACCGCCGTCCCGAGATCGGTGGTCAGCAGAGGTTTCGCGGCACGGCCTTCCACGTCGCCGGAAAGCTCGATCCCGCCGTTTGCGGTGATCGCCTCGAATTCGCGTTCCCACCGGGAATACAGCCTGACTTGATGGCCAAGCAAGGTCATGTGGCCAGCGATGGCTTGGCCGACGTTTCCGGCACCGACGATTGCAAGTTTGCCCATGGTGTGTATTTCGTTCATGCAGGGGTTTTGGATGCACCACTCGCAGGAAGGGTGCGTGAATGTGTCCGTGCCGCCCTCTTCCGGGCCCAATCAATCTGAACCCGTGCCGCTCCTATGTCCGGGTGGACACCTGGCACGTGCTGTCCACTCTAAAGGGATCAGTCGGCCGTGATCCGGACTTTGCGGATGACTTCACCCCACTTCGCGAGGTCGGACTTGATCATGGCGGCGAACTGCTCAGGAGTCTTGATGTCCGTTTCGGACCCCATGGCCTCGTACTGCTTCTTGAAATTAGGATCCGCGAGGATTTCGTTTATGGTCGTATTGAGCTTCTTCACGATCGCCGGCGGCATTCCCTTGGGCCCGACGATGCCGCCCCAGGTCACCATCTCGAGGTAAGGCGCACCGGCCTCGGCAACCGTCGGCACATCGGGCAACCGCGGCGAGCGCGTGGCACTCGTGATGGCCAGCGCCCGGATGCGACCCGCCTTCACTTGCGGCTCCATGGACGTGAAGTTGCTGATCATCAGCTGGATGTGGCCGGCGGCGAGCTCGCCTTCAGCAGCGGGGGCGCTCTTGTAAGGCACATGAACCATCTCGATACCGGCGTTCATGCGCAGCATTTCCGTCAGCACGTGCAGCGATGTGCCTTGACCCGTCGAGCCGAAGGAGATCTTGTTCGGGTTCGCCTTCGCATAGGCAACGAGTTCACCAAGCGTCTTCACCGGGAGGCTCGGTGTGACGCCGACGATGTTCGGCTGCGTGAACAACGAGGCAATCGGCGTGAAGTCGCTCTCGATGCGATACGGCAGCTGCTTCGCGGTGAGAGCGCCCACGATGAACGTGGCGAGGTTGTTGTTGCCGATCGTGTAGCCGTCCGGCGCTGCCTTGGCCACGACGTCCAGCCCGATCGCGCCGGAGGCGCCCGGCTTGTTTTCGATGACGAAGGGCTGGCCTAGCCGCTTCTGGAGCTCGATGGCCAGCACCCGCGCCGTGCTGTCTGCCGCGCCACCCGGTGCTGCGTTGATGATCAGGCGGACAGGCTTCTCGGGGTATTCGGCGCGGGCTGCCTGGACCGTGGCGAGGACGCCGACACAGAGCGCTGCGGCAAAACTGGGGATCCTGGACTGAGCTGCCCGCCGTATTTCGTCTTCCAGGGGTCGATGGTTAGCATCGAGACCTGAAGGAAGAGAAGTGAAGAAGATCCCGAAGCAGGAATACACGGTCGAGTTCAAGGAACAGGCCGTCAAGCACGCCCAGGCAGTGGGCATCGTGGTGGCCGCCAGGGAGCTGGGCCTGGTGGAGCAGACGCTGCGCAACTGGGTGAAGGCGGCCGGCGCCGGCAAGCTCGTGGGGTCCGGTGCCAAGCCGGTGACGCCCGAGCAGATGGAGTTGTCCAGGCTGCGCGCAGAGAACGCGCGGCTGAAGATGCACGTCGACATCCTAAAAAAGCGACGGCGTACTTTGCGAAGGATGCGCTGTGAAGTACGCCTGGATCGACGCGCAGCGCCGCGAATTTCCCCTGCCCGACATGTGCGAGGTGCTGGCCGTGAGCGTCAGCGGCTATCGCGCCTGGAAGCGCGGCGGCAAGCCCGACCGCACCCGCCTGACGGACCCACAGGCCGTGGCCTTGATGAAGAGCATCCACGCCGAGGTCAAGGGCGCCTACGGCTCGCGACGCATGCACCGCGAACTGCAGGGACGCGGTCACCGCATCGGGTTGCGCCGTGTGGAGCGGCTGATGCGCGAGCATGGAATCCGGGCCCGGCACAAGCGGCGCTTCAAGGCGACGACGGACTCCAAGCACTCGATGCCGGTGGCGCCGAACCTGCTGGCGCGCAACTTCACGCCCGCAGCGCCGAACCGGGTGTGGACGGGCGACATCACCTACATCCAGACCGGCGAAGGCTGGCTGTACCTGGCCATCGTGCTGGACCTGTTCAACCGCGAGATCGTCGGCTGGTCGATCAAGCCGCGCATGACTGCCGATATCGTCACCGACGCGCTGACGATGGCCTGGTTCCGGCGCAAGCCCGGCTCGGGCGTGACCTTCCACAGCGACCGTGGCAGCCAGTACGCCAGCCAGGCCATGACCGCCAAGCTCACCGAGTACGGCATGACCGCCTCGATGAGCCGCAAGGGCAACTGCTGGGACAACGCGCCCACCGAGAGCTTCTTCAACAGCCTGAAGAACGAACGGGTGCACGGCACGACCTACGCGACGCGAGCCGACGCGCAGGCCGACCTGTTCGAGTACATCGAAGTGTTCTACAACCGCAGTCGCCGCCACTCCACGCTGGGCTACAGCTCGCCAGTTCGGTTCCTCGAGGACTGGATCAGCAAGCATGGGCTTCAGCAGTCCATGGCGGCATAGGAGCGGCCCGCTGGAAGACGAAATTCGATGGGCACCTCACTGAGGCGCTCCACCTGCCGCGTGAGCACCGGATCTGCGCCGGACTGATGTTGCTTGCGCGCATCGTCACGTGCGACCCTGGCCTCCTTCAGACCCAGATCTGGATAGGCCCCGAGGGCAAGGCGCTTCTCCTTCCCCTCGAAGCGGTACTTCCAGAACCAGCGCTTGGACCCAGAGGGCGAGACCTCCAGGTACAGACCGCCGGAATCGGCCAGGCGCACGCGGGGCCTACCCGCGTCGCAACTCGCGTTCTTGCACTGCTTGTCGGTGAGCATGGGGGAACAAAACGTCAAATGGCTGCGAACACGCCATTTGTTCCCCCAGATGTTCCCCCAACTTCGCTGCGCTGCCGTGGGACGACAGGAGCCTTCCTGACTCAAGCGACTGTCTAAGTCGTTGATTTAGCGGGAAGTTCGGTCCGGCATGGGACCTGATGAAACGCTGGGATGGGGTGGCTGATGGGACTCGAACCCACGACAACAGGAATCACAATCCTGGACTCTACCAACTGAGCTACAGCCACCGTAGAACCGTAAATTATAGTCCGTCGGCCCGCGCGTCCTGCACAGCTCAACGTGCCGGTGCCGACGCCGCCAGCGCGCTGGCACGAGGCTTCACCTCGGCCTTGTAGCGGCTCTTCAGCGCCGTGTAGTACGCCTGCATCTCCGCATTGGCAATAGCCTGCACATACTGACCTTGCAGCATCTGCTCCGGCGCCACGGCCGGGTCGCGCGGCAGCACCTGCATGACCTTGGCCACCAGGTAGCCCTGCGCGCCCAGGTCCACGCCCACCGGCGCGGGCAGCTTGCCGGCATCCACACCGAGCACCGCGTCGATCACCTCGCGCGGCACGCCCTGCGCGGCGGCGCGCCCGATGACGGCGGTGTCGGGCAGCGTCACGGCATCCGGGCTCTTCTGCAACTGCGCCAGCAGCGCCTGGCCCTCCTTCTTGGCCAGCGCCGCCGCCTGCTCGGCCATCACGCGATCACGAACCTGGTCCTTGACCTCGGCCAGGGGCAGCGTGCGCGCCGGCATGTACTCGACGATGCGCGCCGAAGCCAGCTGGCTCGGCCCCACCTCCACCGCGTCGGTGTTGCGCTTGTTGTGCACCGCATCGTTGCCGAACACCGCTTCGAGCAGCTTGGCCGAGGCCAGCGGCCCGGTCGCGCCAGGGGCCGGCTCGCGTTGCACCAGCGCGGTGTGCTTTTCCAGCTTCAGCTTGTCGATGACCGGCTGCAGGCTGTCCGACTGCTCGTACACGGTGTTGGTGAACTGCTCGGCCGCCTCGGCGTAGCGGCGCTGGGCGAGTTGCTTCTTGACTTCGCTTTCGATCTCGGGACGCACCGACTCGAAGCTCTTCTTGGCACCGCCCCGCTGGCCGGTGAGCTGGATGATGTGGTAGCCGAAATCCGATTCGACCAGGTTGCTGATCTCGCCGGGCTTCATCGCGAACACGGCGTCCTCGAAAGGCTTGACCATCGCGCCACGCCCGAAGAAGTCGAGGTCGCCGCCGCGCTCGGCGCTGCCGGGGTCGTCGCTGTTCTTCTTGGCCAGTTCGGCAAACTGCTGCGGCGACTTGCGCACCTGCTCCAGCAGCGCCTCGGCCTTGGCCTTGGCCTTCTTGCGGTCGTCCGCCGACATGTCCTTGTCGGCCTTGATCAGGATGTGGCTGGCGCGGCGCTCCTCGGCCGTGGTGTAGCGGCTGGCGTTTTCAGCGTAGTAGCGCTGCAGGTCGTCTTCGGACACCGTCAGGCCCTTCTGCAGCACCTGCGGGTCGAGCACGACGTACTCGATGCGCGCCTGCTCCGGCGCTCGGAACGATGCCTCATGCGCCTTGTAGAAGGCCTCGATCTCCGCATCGCTGGGCTTGACCTTGGCCCGGTAGGCCTGCGTGTCGAAACGCTGCATCTGCACCTGGCGGCGCTGCAGCAGCGCATCCAGCGAGGGGTCGACCACGGCCTTCGGCGCCACCACCGTGGCGCCGATACCCTGCAGCACTTGGCGCACCGCCAGATCCTGGCGCAGGCTCTGCGCGAACATCTCCGAGCTCATGCCCTGCGCCACCAGCAGGTCGCGGTTGATGCTGCCGTCGGGGTTGCGCAGCGGCGCGAACTGCGGGTCGGTGGCGAACACGCGCTGCAGCTGCTCGTCGCTGACGCTCAGATGCAGATGGTCTGCCGCGGCCAGCAGCACGCGCTCACGCACCATGCCGTCCAGCGTCTGCAGGCGCATGGCCGGGGTGTCCAGCAGCTTCACATCGACGTTCGGCATCTGCTGGCGCAGCCGTTCGACGTTGCGCTGGTGCGCGGCGTCCCATTCCATCTGGGTGATGCCGCGGCCGTCGACCTCGGCCACCTGCGCGGCCGTGCCGTCGGTGAAGCGCGAATAGCCCTGCACGCCGAAGAACACAAAGGACGGAAAGATCAGCAGCACCAGCAGGCCCTGGAAGAGCCGGGTGTGCGAGCGGACGAAATCGAACATGCTTGGAGACCTTGGGCGCGCGCTTGTCGGGATCGGGTGATCACCAAGCCGCGCAAGCAAAGAAGGCGAACCTCGATGGTTCGCCTTCGAACGGCTTGGCCCAGGCCGGTTCCGCCTGGCTGCACTGCGGCCGCGATTCTAAGCCAGCGCAGCGCGGGCCGGAACCGGCAACGAACTGGTGGGTGCTGAGGGGCTCGAACCCCCGACCTACGCCTTGTAAGGGCGCCGCTCTACCAACTGAGCTAAGCACCCCTCGACGGGGCCGCCGAAGCCTACTTGAGCGCGTCCTTCAGCGCCTTGCCGGGCTTGAACTTCGGTACCTTGGCCGCCTTGATCTTGATGGCGGCGCCGGTGCGCGGGTTGCGGCCCGTGCGGGCGGCGCGCTTGGTCACCGCGAAGGTGCCGAATCCGACGATGGTGACACTGCCGCTCTTCTTCAGCGTGGACTTCACGCCGCCGACGACCGCATCCAGCGCACGCGTCGCGGCGGCCTTGGAGATGTCGGCGTGGTTGGCAATGTGTTCGATCAGATCCGACTTGTTCATTCAGTTACCCCTCTTGGCGTGTTCTGGAGTGGATTGGTGGGATGAGGCCGCATCGCGACCGGCACTGCGCCTGATGCTAGAAACATTACAGCCGCGTGATTTGGCAGTGTCAAGACCGGCGGCGATTCTATTCGCAAAGAGGGTGCTCACCCGAGGGACGCCGGGGGGCTTGTACCGTTGACAAATGCACGCCGGGCGGCGCGTGTCCCCGCAGCTGCACGGGCCGCCGCTGCGGGCGCCGAGCTCATCGCGCCTTGGCGCGAATTTCGGGCATCGCCTTGCGCATGTAGTAGATCATCGACCAGATGGTCAGGATGCAGGCGACGTAGATCAGCGCGGCGCCCCAGATGCGCGTGTCGACCACGCCGAACAGCGCGCCGTCGAACAGCAGCAGCGGGATCGCCACCATCTGCGTCATCGTCTTCAGCTTGCCCAGCATGTTGACGGCCACGCTGCGCGATGCGCCGATCTGCGCCATCCACTCGCGCAGCGCCGAGATGGCGATCTCGCGCCCGATGATGATGAAGGCCACCAGCGCGTTGACGCGGTCCAGCTGCAGCAGGATGAGCAGCGCGGCACAGACCAGGAACTTGTCGGCCACCGGGTCGAGAAAGGCGCCGAAGGACGAGGTCTGGTTCATGCGCCTGGCCAGCCAGCCGTCGAGCCAGTCGGTCAGCGCCACGACGATGAACAGCGTGGTCGCGACCACGTTGCGCGTGGGCACGTCCAGCGGCAGGTAGAACACGCCGACGATCAGCGGGATGGCGATGATGCGCGCCCAGGTCAGCAGCGTCGGGATCGTGAAGAACATCGGGGCATTGTGCCCCGAGACGGGGCGCCGATCAGTCCCTACGCCTGCAGTCCACCGGCCGCTTGCGCGGCCGCCTCAGTGCAGCGCGCGGTAGATCGCGTCGGCCAGTTCGCGCGAGATGCCGTCCACCTTGGCCAAGTCGTCGACGCCGGCGTTGGCCACGCCGCGCACGCCGCCGAAGCGCTGCAGCAGCAGCGCGCGCTTCTTCGGGCCGACGCCGGGGATGTCCTCCAGCCGGCTGCCGCCGGTGCGCACGCGCGCGCGCTTGGCGCGCATCCCGGTGATGGCAAAGCGATGCGCTTCGTCGCGGATCTGCGCCACCAGCATCAGCGCTGCCGAATCGTGGCCCAGGTACACCTTGGGCCGCCCATCGGCGAAGACCAGTTCCTCCAGGCCGACCTTGCGGCCCTCGCCCTTCTCGACGCCGACGATCAGCGACAGGTCCAGGCCCAGTTCCTCGAAGACCTCGCGCGCCACGCCCACCTGGCCGCGGCCGCCGTCCACCAGCACCAGGTCGGGCATGCGCGCCGCGCCGGGCGCATCCGCGCTGGACGACAGCGCCTCCGCCACCTTGGCGTAGCGCCGTGTCAGCACCTGGCGCATGGCGGCATAGTCGTCGCCGCCGGTGACCTCGTGGATGTTGAAGCGCCGGTACTGGCTGTTCTGCATGCGATGGTCTTCATAGACCACGCACGAGGCCTGCGTGGCTTCGCCGGCGGTGTGGCTGACGTCGAAGCATTCGATGCGAAAGCGCTCCGGGTCCTGCAGGTCGATGTCCAGCGCCTCGGCCAGCGCCCGCGTGCGTTCGCGCTGCGAGCCCTCCTCGGCCAGCAGCCGCGACAGCGCGATGCCCGCGCCCTGCACCGCCATGTCCAGCCAGATGCGCCGCTGCTCGCGCGGCTGGTGCACCGCGCGCACGCGCTGGCCAGCCTGCTGCGCCAGCGCCTCGATCAGCGCCTCGTCGACGGCATGGCTCAGCACCAGCAGCGGCGGCACCGGCTGGCCCAGGTAGTGCTGCGCGATGAAGGCCTCCAGCACTTGCTGCTCGGTGCTGCCGGGCGACTCGGCCGCCATCGCTGCGCCCTCGTCGACGTGGGCCGGAAAGTAGGCCCGGTCGCCCAAGTGGCGGCTGCCGCGCACCATCGCCAGGTTGACGCAGGCGCGGCCACCCGACACGCGCACCGCCAGCACGTCCACGTCGCGATCGCTGGCCGACAGGCTGCTGGCCTCCACCGACTGCTGGTGCAGCACCCGCGACAAGGCCGCGATGCGGTCGCGCCAGGCGGCCGCCTTCTCGTAGTCCAGCGCCTCGGCACAGGCCGTCATGCGTTGCTGCAGTTCGTCGATGACCTGCTGCGAATCGCCCAGCAGAAAGCGCTCGGCATTGCGCACGTCCAGCGCATAGTCGGCCTGCGACACCAGCCCGACGCAGGGCCCGGAGCAGCGCTGGATCTGGTACAGCAGGCACGGCCGCGAGCGGTTGGCGAAGACCGTGTCCTCGCAGGTGCGCAGGCGGAACACCTTCTGCACCAGCAGGATCGTCTCCTTCACCGCCCAGGCGCCGGGGTACGGGCCGAAGTAGCGGTTCTTGCGGTCCACGCTGCCGCGGTAGTAGGCCATGCGCGGAAAGCGCGCCGCCTGCGTGGGCGGGTCGGCATCCGGCAGACCGCTGATCTTCAGGTACGGATAGCTTTTGTCGTCGCGGAACAGGATGTTGAACTTGGGCGCCAGCGTCTTGATCAGGTTGTTCTCGAGCAGCAGCGCCTCGGCTTCGGTGCGCACCACCGTGGTTTCCAGCCGCGCGATGCGCGACACCATGTGGCCGATGCGCGTGCCGCCATGGTCCTTGTGGAAGTAGCTGGCGACGCGCTTCTTCAGGTTGCGCGCCTTGCCCACGTACAGCACCTCGCCGCGGGCATCGAAGTAGCGGTAGACGCCGGGCAGCCCCGGCAGCGCCGCCACCTCGGCGAGCAGGCGCTCGCGGGCCGGGTCGGCAACGGGTGCGGCGGTGGGCTCGTGGGTCGGCTCGGGCGTGTCCATCAGCGCGGATTTTGCGGCCTTCGATAATCGCCGCGATGCACTGGGACCTCTTCTGCCGTGTCGTCGACAACTTCGGCGACATCGGCGTGTGCTGGCGGCTGGCCGCCGACCTGGGGGCGCGTGGCCAGCCGGTGCGCTTGTGGGTCGACGACCCGTCGGCGCTGGCCTGGATGGCACCACAAGGCGCACCGCAGGTCGAGCTGCGGCGCTGGGCGGACGCCGAAAACAGTGCGCCCGGCGCGGTGGTCATCGAGGCCTTCGGCTGCGACCCGCCGCCGGCCTTCGTCGCGCGCATGGCCCGGCTGCCGGCACCGCCGCGGTGGATCAACCTGGAGTACCTCAGTGCCGAGGGCTACGTGCGCCGCAGCCACGGCCTGCGTTCACCCCAGCTCGCCGGGCCGGGCAAGGGTCTGGACAAGTGGTTCTTCTACCCCGGCTTCGAGCCGGGCACCGGCGGACTGATCCGTGAGCCGGGTCTGATGGACGCGCGCCAACGCTTCGACGCCACGGCGTGGCTGCACGAGCGCGGCTGGGCGCCGCAATCGGGCGAACGTGTGGTGAGCCTGTTCTGCTACCCGGGCGCTCCGCTGGCCGCGCTGCTGCGCTCGCTGGCCGATCGGCCGACGCTGCTGCTGCTGACGCCCGGGGCCGCCACACAGGCCGCCGCGCTGGCGGCGCCGCCGCTGCGCTGCCTCACGCTGCCCTGGCTCACCCAGCCGGACTACGACCGCCTGCTCTGGGCCTGCGAGCTGAACTTCGTGCGCGGCGAAGATTCCTTCGTGCGTGCGCAATGGGCCGGCGCGCCCTTCGTGTGGCAGATCTACCCGCAGCACGATGCGGCCCACGCCGCCAAGCTGGACGCCTTCCTGGCCTTGATGCTCGCCGACGCCGACGCGGGGACGGCGGCCGGCCTGCGAAGCCTCTGGCACGCCTGGAACGGCCTCGGCCCCTGGCCGGCGGCCCTGCCGTCCGGCGACGCCTGGCAGGCGCTGGCCCGCGGCTGGCGCGAGCGGCTGCTCGCGCAGCCCGACCTGGGCACGCAACTGCTCCGCTTCGCGGCCGAAAAGCGTTAAAATTCAGGGCTTTGCGCGGCCAGCGCAGAACTCGCATACACGGAATCCGATCATGAAACTCGCACAGGAAATTCGCGCCGGCAACGTCATCATGCAGGGCAAGGACCCGATGGTCGTGCTGAAGACCGAATACAGCCGCGGCGGCCGCAACTCGGCCACCGTGCGCATGAAGCTGAAGAACCTGCTCAACGCCTCGGGCACCGAGATCGTCTTCAAGGCCGACGACAAGATGGAGCAGATCGTGCTGGACAAGAAGGAGTGCACCTACTCCTACTTCGCCGACCCGATGTACGCCTTCATGGACGCCGAATACAACCAGTTCGAGGTCGAGGCCGAGAACATGGGCGACGCCATCCAGTACCTGGAAGACGCCATGCCGGTGGAAGTCGTGTTCTACGACGGCAAGGCCATCTCGGTGGAACTGCCCACCACGCTGGTGCGCGAGATCGTCTACACCGAGCCCGCCGTCAAGGGCGACACCTCGGGCAAGGTGCTCAAGCCGGCCAAGCTGGCCACCGGGCTGGAGATCGCGGTGCCGCTGTTCGTCGAGACCGGCGACAAGATCGAGATCGACACGCGCACCAACGAATACAAGAAGCGCGTCTGACCCCGCGCTGACCCCGGCCGCGTGGCGACGCCACCCGACGCCTTCGACTTCTTCGCGGCGGTGCAGGCGCCGATGCGCATGCAGCCCGGGCTGCGGCGCCTGGCGCCTGGGGTGCCGCAACTGCATGCCAACCGGCGCGGCAGCCATCACCTGCAGGAAAAGCTGCGCGCACTGGCCCCGCCAGCGCCACCCGGCCTGCAGTGCGTCGCGGGTTTCGACGCCACGCCGGGCCTGCACGCACTGGCTGCGCACGCCGCCGCCGAACACCCGCAGGCCTTTGCCTGGGACGGCGAAACGGCTCGCGCGCGCTGGCTGGGATGGTCGGTGCGCGCCGGCGACCTGCAACCCTGCGCCGCCGACGGCGAGCCGCTGCCCGAGGTCGGCGCCTGCCTGCAGGCCCTGGCGCCGGGCTGGCGCCTGGCCGGCCTGCTGGCGCTAGCACTGGCCGAGGACTTCGCGCTGGTCGACACGCGCAGCGCGCACATCCCCTGGCTGGCCGTGCTGCTGCCCACCCACTGGGCGCCGGAGCGCAAGGTCGGCCTGCACTTCGCGCAGGTGCACGCGCCGGTGGCGGACAACCGCTTGCTGCTGGCCGCCGGCGAGGGCCTGATGCGCCTGGTCGGCGCGCCACAGCGCTGGGAACGCTTCGTCTGGACGATCACGCCGCGGCCCACCTTGAACGCCCACCCGGGCCTGCCGCCGCTGGCTTGGCAGCCTGCGGGCGCCGACGCGGTCGCCGGCCAAGCCTGGTGGCGCACCGAGCGCCAGACCTTCATCCCGCTGCCGCAGGCGGGGCTGGCGGTGTTCACCATCCTGGTCGACTGCCAGCCATTGACGCAGGCCATCGACAGCGCCGCCAAGGCCCAGCGCCTGCACGATGCGCTGGCCTCGATGAGCCCGGCGGTGCTGCAGTACCGCCATCTCGGCGAGGTCCGTGACGCGCTCCTGGCCTGGCTGGCGCAACGCGCCGGCCCATGATCGACACGGCCGCCGCACGCCACACCCGGCTGCAGGTCGGCTTCGGCCTCGGCCATGCCTTCCTGCAGGCCTGGCACGCCTGGCGCGAAGCGAGTGATCGGCCGTCGCGCCTGGACTTCATCGCCCTCACGCCGTCGCCACCCGACGCCGCCGCGCTGCGCCGCGCGCATGCCGGCACGGCGTGGCAGCCGCTCGCCGAGTCTCTGGCCGCGCAGTGGCCTCCGCTCACGCGCAACCTGCATCGCCTGGCCTTCGACGATGGCGGCGTGCATCTGCTGCTGGCCGTCGGCGAGCCGCTCGCGCTGCTGCCCGAACTGCGTGCCACGGTCGATGACTTCTTCATCGACGAACTGGCCCTGTCCAGCGACCCGGCACGCGCGGCCACAAGGCTGGGCAAGGGGCTGGCGCGGCTGGCCGCTCCCGGCGCCCGCCTGCACGCGCCTGCAGCGCTGCAAGCCCTGCGGCCGGCCCTGACCAGCGCCGGCTTCGTGCTCGACGCGGCACCAGGCCCGATCGGCGCCAGCTTCCGTCCGCGGCATGCGCCGCGGCGCCGCCGGCCCGACGTGCCGGGCCTTGGCGACCGGCATGCGTTGATCGTCGGCGGCGGCCTGGCCGGCTGCGCCACCGCCGCGGCGCTGGCCGAACAAGGCTGGCGCTGCACGCTGGTCGAGCGTCACGACGCACCCGCGCAGGAGGCCTCGGGCAACCCGGCGGGGCTGTTCCACGGCATCGTCAACCCGCAGGACGGCGCACATGCTCGCTTCAACCGCGCCGCGGCCTTGGCGGCACAGCGCGCGGTGCAGCAGGCCATCGCCGACGGCCACGTGCTCGGCAGCACGCAAGGCCTGTTGCGACTGGAGACCAGTGGCAAGAGCGCCGCGCGCATGCAGGCCGAGCTGCGGGCGCTGCACTTGCCGCCCGACTATGTGCAGGCGCTGGATGCCACGCAGGCCAGCCGCTGTGCCGGCCTGCCGCTGGCGCATCCGGCGTGGTTCTATCCGGGTGGCGGCTGGGTGCAGCCGGCGGCGCTGGCACGCGCGCTGCTGCAGCGCGCCGGCTCGGCCGTCGAGTGGCGCGGCGCACAGCCGGTGCAGGCGCTGCGGCGCCACGCCGACGCTTGGCAACTGCACGACGCCGCCGGCCAAGTCATCGCCGAAGCAGCGACCGTAGTGCTGGCCAACGCCGGCGATGCGCTGCGCCTGCTCGACGCGGCGCACTGGCCGGTGCAGTCGGTGCGCGGCCAGATCAGCCTGGCCGCGGCCGCTTCAGTGCAGCTGCCGCGCGTGCCGTTGGCCGGCACCGGCTACCTGCTGCCCGAGATCGACGGCCTGGCCGTCTTCGGCGCCAGCGCGCAGCCGGGCGACGTCGATGCCGCGGTGCGCGAAGCCGACCATGCGTACAACCTGCAGCGGCTGCAGCAGCTGAGCCCGCAGGCGCGGGTGCCCTCCGCGCTACAGGGGCGCGTCGGCTGGCGCTGCGTTGCCGACGACCGCTTGCCGCTGCTGGGTGCCGTGCCGGACGAGGCGGCGCTGCGGTCGATGCGCGCCGAACGCCTGCGCGACCTGCCGCGCCGGCCCGGCCTGTATCTCCTCGCCGGCCTGGCATCGCGCGGCATCGCCTGGTCGATGCTGGGCGCGCAGGTGCTGGCCGCGCAGATCAGCGGCGCGCCGCTGCCCCTGGAAGCCTCGCTGGTGGATGCGCTGGACCCGGCGCGCTTTGCGCTGCGCGCGGCACGTCGCCGCTGAACCGGCCCTCAGGCGTCGCCGCCGGCGTCGCCCGGGCTGGCCGCGCCCTCGCCCGCATCATCGGCCTCGTGTGTCGCGCCCTCGCCCCCGGCGGTGCCGGCCTTGCGCTCGGCCTTCTCCTTCAGCTTCTCTTCCTTCTTCTTCTTCTTGGCCAGCTCGCGCTGGCGCTTTTCGAACGAGTAGTTGGGTTTGGCCACGCGCCGTCCTTCCGTTGATTTCTAGGCGCATTGTGCCCGCACAGCGCCGGCGGCGAAATGCAGGGTCTGCACGCCTTGCTCGGTGCCCAGCAGGCAGACACGGGCGCGATGGCGCGCAAAGATGCCCACGGTGACCACGCCCGGCCACTGGTTGATCTCGCATTCCATCGCCAGCGGGTCGCGGATCGACAGGCCGTGCGCGTCCAGGATCGGGCAGCCGTTGTCGCTGACGAAGCCGGCACGCGGCACCACGCGCGCACCCAGCGCCTGCAGCCGCCGCGTGACCTGCGCCGCGGCCATCGGGATCACCTCCACCGGCAGCGGGAACGTGCCCAGCACCTCGACGCGCTTGGACGCGTCGGCGATGCACACGAACTGCTCGGCCAGGTCGGCGACGATCTTCTCGCGCGTCAGCGCGCCGCCGCCGCCCTTGATCATGCAGCCCTGGCCGTCGATCTCGTCGGCGCCGTCGATGTACACGGGCAGACGCTGCACCTGGTTGCTGTCCAGCACCGCGATGCCGTGGTCCCGCAGCCGCTGGCTGCTGCGCTCGCTGCTGGACACCGCGCCGGCGATGCGCTCCTTGATGCCCGCCAGCGCGTCGATGAAGTGGTTGACGGTGGAGCCGGTGCCCACGCCGACCACGCTGCCCGGCGGCACGTAGGCCAGCGCCGCCTGCCCGACCAGGGCCTTGAGTTGATCTTGGGTCATTGGTAGACGTTGGTTCCTAAATTGAATAAATCCAGGAGCGAACGCCCCCTTCCAAACCGTGCATGCGGATTTCCCGCACACGGCTTACCAGTGGTCTGTCGGCTCGCAGCATTACGCGGACTCCCGTTTTCTTCCGGGAGGTTTGCCGGCATAGCGGATGGTGCCTCGCAGGCGATACAACCCAAGGTGTTCAAAGTACTCGCGATCCCAGCGTTGCGCCTGGCCTGCCTTCAGGCTGCGCCCCGCGCGCTTGACCCGCAGGCTGCGCAAACGTCTCACGACGTAGGCGTCAACATCGATGAAATGGTTGGCCGCGTTGCCGCTGCCGAAGTACTGCCCCCAGCCACGCAGCACCGGGTTGAGCTCGGCAATCACGCTTCGCACATCCTGATGACAGCGCCCTCTGGGGGTCAGCTCCCGCACCCGGCCGCGCACCCGGTTCATCGCCCGGCGACTTGGCCACCGATACAGGTAGTACCGCCTGACGCCCTCTTGCTGCCACAGTCGCCCGCTCATGCGCTTGTGCAGGTGGCAGCCCAGGAAGTCGAAGCCCTCCCGGCCCTGCGTCAGCACCACGCGTCGCGTCTTCTGCGGATGCAGCTTCAAGCCCAGCCGACCCAGCACGTGCTCGATGCGGCGCTGGGCCTCTTCGCAGGCTTGCGCACTACGGCACATCACCACGAAGTCGTCCGCATACCGCACCAGTTCGCCCAGATGCGCGCCGTGTCGGCGCCACACCCGGTCCAGCACGTGCAGGTAGATGTTCGACAGCAGCGGCGAAATCACACCACCCTGCGGCGTTCCCGCCACCGGGTGGCGCACCGCGCCGTCTTCCATCACCCCTGCTTGTAGCCATTGCCTCACCAGCTTGAGTATCCGCCGGTCACTGACGCGCTGCCCCATCAAGGTAAGCAGTTTGTCGTGATCGATGCTGCCGAAGTAATCGCTGATGTCGGCGTCCAGCACGTGATCGGCCCCTCGATTGCCCAGTTGCCTGAGTCGCTCGATCGCCATCGTCGCACTGCGCCTGGGTCTGAATCCGTACGAACACGGCTCGAAGTCCGCCTCGAAGATTGGCTCCAGCACCAGTTTGGCCGCCATCTGCACCACCCGGTCGCGCACCGTGGGAATACCCAAGGGCCGCTTTGCTCCGTCTGCCTTGGGGATGTAGGCGCGCCGCACGACCTGCGCACCGTACTCGCCCGCTCGCAGTACGTCACCCAGCTCCTGCAAGAAGCGCTGGACTCCATACTGCTCCACATCCTGGACCGACACACGATCGATCCCCGCTGCGCCGCGGTTGCGGCGCACTCGCTTCCACGCCTCGTGCAGGATGTCATCCCTGCACAACTGGTCGTACAACGCATGGAAGCGCCTTGCCGGCGCCCGCTTGGCTGCGGCCCAAAGCTGCCTTTGCAGTTGTCGCACGTTTTCGCGCGGCTCATCACCGCCGGGGTCGTTAGGTCCGGTCTGGCCGGCCATTCCCTTGCGCTTACCCGCTCCAGCAACATGACCACCGCAGGGACCCTTCCCTCCAGCCGCGTTATGCCCCACGGCCTTCGCGGGCACGGCTTGCGCCGCACCCAACGGTACTACGATCCCCTCGGACTCCCGCTGCGCACGCCTCGATTTCACCTTGGGCTTATACGAGCGCGCTTGCCCCGACTCGGGCAGCGCAGACGGGTCTCTCGTGTTCCGCTCCACTCCTTGCACGCGTGCTGCGCCCCATACCCCGCCGCAGTCCCCAGCGCGCTTCGGCACTCGCCCCGGTGATGTTGCCTTCGCCGTGACATGAGCGGCTCGGCCTGCGGGTTGTAAATCTGTCGAGGCTGCAGGCTTCACTTCATGTTGCGGCCCGCGTGCTTGCTCCCCGCTGCGCGGCAGTTGCCGCCTCACGGGCTTTTGACGCCCCGCTCGGGCATGGAAGTCTCCCTCCGCTGCCTGGGGCCTGCTACCCGGCGCACCGACGCCTACCGGGACGGGACTTTCACCCGTTGGAGTGGCGCAGCAAGCCAAGGTCGGTCCTCCCCCCGCGGGGATCAGTCCTTCCTCAACGTCACGACGCACCATGCGCCCGATTATGGCGACGGCCCGGCGGCGGCAGCCAGGTGGAGCTCACCCACGCGGGATGCCACCGCGCGCTGCGGCTGGCGTGCGGCCCGTCCAGAAGCGCGCAAGCGTTGATGCCGCAGGCCGCGCCGTCGGCGCCGCCCACGCGCTGCGCGCGTGGTGCCTGGGCGAGAATCCCGCCCCATGCCGCTGATGCCCTACGCCCTGACCCGCCCCTTCCTCTTCGGCCTGGATGCCGAGGCCGCCCACGACCTGACGCTGGGCACGCTGGCGCGGCTGCAGAACACACCGGCGCAGTGCCTGTGGCAGGGCCCGCGCATCGCCGATCCGCTGGAACTGGCCGGGCTGACGTTCCCCAACCGCGTCGGCCTGGCCGCCGGGCTGGACAAGAACGGCCGCTGCATCGACGGCCTGGGCGCGATGGGTTTCGGCTTCATCGAGGTCGGCACGGTGACCCCGCTGCCGCAGCCCGGCAACCCCAAGCCGCGCATCTTCCGCCTGCCGCAGGCGCAGGCGCTGATCAACCGCCTGGGCTTCAACAACGGCGGGCTGCAGGCCTTCATCGCCAACGTGCAGCGCGCCCGGAGTTTCCGCGCCGCCGGCGGCGTGCTCGGCTTGAACATCGGCAAGAACGCGGCCACGCCCATCGAGCGTGCGGCCGACGACTACCTGCTGGGCCTGGAGTCGGTGTATCCCTACGCCGACTACGTCACCGTCAACATCTCCAGCCCCAACACCAAGAACCTGCGCGAGCTGCAGGGCGACGCGGCGCTGGACGCACTGCTCGGCGCGTTGCAGGCACGACGGCTGCAGTTGCAGAAGGCGCATCGACGCCCGGTGCCGATGTTCCTGAAGATCGCGCCCGACCTGGACGAGGCGCAGGTCGGCGTCATCGCCGACACGCTGCAGCGCCATCGCATCGACGGCGTGGTCGCCACCAACACCACGCTGGCGCGCAGCGCCGTGCAGGGCCTGCCGCATGCCGACGAGGCCGGTGGGTTGTCCGGCGCGCCGGTGCTGGAGGCGAGCAATCGCGTCATCGGCCAGTTGCGCAGCGCGCTCGGCAAGGGCTTTCCGATCATCGGCGTCGGCGGCGTGATGAGCGCGGCCGACGCGCGCGCCAAGCTCGAGGCCGGTGCCGACCTGGTGCAGATCTACACCGGGCTGATCTACAAGGGGCCGGGCCTGGTGGGCGAGGTGGCGCGGGCGCTGCAGCGCCACGGCGGCAAGACGCGGTAGCCGCGGCACCGGCGCGGGCCGACACCGCCGCGCAGTGCGATGCCTGCGCCGAAGCCCGCGCGCTATTTCGCCACGCCCTCGATCCACGCGGCGCGGATCAACTGCCCGCACTGCGCCGATGCGAAGCCGTGGCCGGCGGCATCGGGGTCGCCGGGGTCGCTGGTGCCGCTGGTGTCCCGTCTGGCGACGATGCCGTACCACGACTTGCCCGCGTCGATCCACGGGTAGAAGCCGAAGGCACCGGCGCTGCTGAACGCGCCGTCGCCATTCACCGGGTCGTCCTCGACCCAATGGCCGATCGAGTAGTGGTAACTCTCGCTCTGCGGTATCGGTGCGTTGCGGGCCTGTGCGCAGGTGGCCGGGTTGGTGCACACGGCATGGGTGCCGAGCGCGGCCTTCATCAACAACTGGCCCGACAGCAGCTTGCGCAGGAACACCGCATAGGCGTCGGCGCTGGTGTACACGCCGCCGGCCAGCTGCGGCTGGCTGTAGGCGATGGCCACGTCGCTGCCCAGTTGCGACTGGATGGCCGCGCCGAGCGCGGCGTTGTCCATCGGCCCCAGGCCGTTCAGGCTGGCGTGCTTTTCCATGTGGCCGCCGCCATAGGAGAAGTAGCCGTCGTTCACGGCCGTGTAGACGCCGTTGTTCAAGTAGGCGACACAACCGTCCACGGTCTGCCCTGGCAGGCAGCGCGCAAAGTTCGTGTAGCCGCTGCGGAAGGTCAGGAACTTGATGTCCTCGTCGCTCAGCTGACCCTGCCGCAGCTGCACCACATACGCGCCGTACAGCCATTTGGAAGCCGACGCGATGGCCATCACGGTGGACCCGGTGTAGGTCGGCGCGCCGGCATTCGACGGCACCGAGCCGGACCCCAGGCGCGCGCTCGCGTCACCCACTTCCCAGTAGAACGGCTGGATCGGTGCGCAGGCGTTGCGGCTGCTTTGGGCGGTCGCCGTGGCGGCATCGATGCGCGCCTGCAAGGTGACCTCGCCCGGCGGCGGATTGCCCGGGCCGTTGCCCCCGCCGCCACTCCCGCTGCCGCTGTCGCCACTCCCGCCCCCGCCACAGGCAGCGACGCCGAGCGTGAGGGCCAGCGCCGCGGCCACGCGCGCAAGCCCCGACTTCGAGGGGTGCGGCCCCACCGCCGTTGGAATCCGGTTCATCTGGCACTCTCCCTTGCAAGGTTCGACCCGCGGACGCGCCACGTCTGCGCCCCCAACAGGCCACCAGGAGCCTTCGTTGCGGGTCGGATGCAGACGAGCCACCGCTTCGTGACCCGCGGATTGTGCGGAAAGTTCAGCGCCATCGATGCCCCACTAGCGGGAGCGCAGCGGCTGCCGGTCGACCCCGTCGATCCAGCCGGGCCTGGGCCCGCGCGGCGCGGCACGCCGGGCCGTACCGCGCCACGGGGTAGACCCGGTGGCAGCGTCGTGCGCAAGCTGGCTACCCTCGGGCATGAACACACCGCGCACGATCCTCGACTACGCCTACGACCACGAAGCCCAGCAGGCCGATCGCGTCTACCTGACCCAACCACAGGGCCAGGGCCGCGTCATCGACTACACCTGGGCCCAGGTGCTCGATCAATCGCGGCGCATGGCCGCGCACCTGCAGAGCCTGGGCTTCCCGCGCGGCGCGCGCATCGCCATCCTGTCGAAGAACAGCGCGCACTTCATCATGGCCGAGCTGGCCATCTGGATGGCCGGCTACACCACGGTGGCCATCTTCCCCACCGAGACGGCCGAGACCATCGGCTACGTGCTCGGCCACAGCGAAGCCAGCCTGCTGTTCGTCGGCAAGCTCGACACCTGGCCGCAGCAGGAGCCGGGCGTGCCGGCTACGTTGCCCCGCATCGCCCTGCCGCTATCGCCCCCGACGGCCTTCGACACCTGGGACCAGATCATCGGGCGCACGCCGCCGCTGCCGGGCAAGCCGCAGCGCGCCGAGGACGAGCTGGCGATGATCATCTACACCTCCGGCTCCACCGGCCGGCCCAAGGGGGCGATGGTCAGCTTCGGCGCGATCACGCGTGCCGCCGAAGGTGGCGTCGGCGACCTGCGCCAGCGCCTGGGCGAACTGGACAACCGCGTGCTGTCGTATCTGCCACTGGCACACAGCTTCGAACGCACGTGGGTCGAGGCCGCGTCGCTGGTCGACGGCAAGACGCACGTCTTCTTCGCCGAAACGCTGGACACCTTCCTGCAAGACCTGCGGCGCGCGCGGCCGACGATGTTCATCAGCGTGCCGCGGCTGTGGCTGAAGTTCCAGCAAGGGGTGTTCGCGAAGATGCCGCCGCAGAAGCTGGAGCGGCTGCTCAGTATCCCGATCCTCGGCCGCATCGTGGCGAAGAAGGTGCTGAAGGGCCTGGGGCTGGACGAAGTGCGCCAGGCCGGCAGCGGCTCGGCGCCGCTGCCGGCGGAGCTGATCCGCTGGTACCGCCGGCTCGGGCTGAAGCTGTTCGAAGGCTACGGCATGACCGAGGACAACTCCTACTCGCACAGCTCGAACGAGCAGCATGCCGAGGCAGGCTACGTCGGCGTCGCTCTGCCCGGCGTGCAGGTGCGCATCAGCCCCGAAGGCGAGATCCTGATCAAGTCGCCGGGCCAGTTCAGCGGCTACTACAAGCAGCCCGAGCTGACGGCCGAGTCCTTCACCGAGGACGGCTTCTTCCGCACCGGCGACCGCGGCGAGCTGCGCGCCGACGGGCAGCTGAAAATCACCGGCCGTACCAAGGAGCTGTTCAAGACGGCCAAGGGCAAGTACGTGGCCCCGGCGCCGATCGAGAGCCTGCTGCTCGCCAACCCGATGATCGAGCAGGCGATGGTCTCCGGCGTCGGCCAGCCAGCCGCCTATGCGCTGGTGGTGCTGGCCGAGGAACTGCGGCCACGCACCGGCGACCCCGCCGTGCGGGCCCAGGTCGAGCAGGCGCTGGGCGCGCTGCTGAAGCAGGTCAACGCCCAGGTGGCCGACTACGAACGGCTGCAGATGATCGTCATCGCGCGCGAGCCCTGGACCATCGAGAACGGCCGGCTGACGCCGACGATGAAGATCAAGCGCAGCCGCATCGAAGAAGGCGCCGCCCCGGACGTGGCAGCCTGGTACGCCGCCAGCAAGCCGGTGGTGTGGTCGTGAGCGGCCCCGAGGCCCGGCCCGCGCTGCGCCACGGCGGCGACCGTGTCGCCGAGGCGTTGCAGGCGCAGGGCGTGACCCACGTCTTCACGCTGTGCGGCGGCCACATCTCGCCGATCCTCAGCGCGGCCAAGGCGCGCGGCATCCGCGTGGTCGACGTGCGCGACGAAGTCACCGCGGTGTTCGCCGCCGACGCCAGCGCGCGGCTGTCGGGCCGGCCGGGCGTGGCCGCCGTCACTGCCGGCCCCGGCATCACCAACACCATCACCGCGCTGAAGAACGCGCAGCTGGCGCAGTCGCCGCTGGTGCTGATCGGCGGCGCCGCGCCCACCGCGCTGCAGGGCCGCGGCGCGCTGCAGGACATCGACCAGCGCCCCTTGGTCGAGCCGCACGTCAAGCGCTTCCTGAAGATGCAGCGCGTGCGCGCCCTGGGCCCGGCGGTGGCCGAGGCCTTTGCGCTGGCGCAGTCGGGCGTGCCCGGCCCGGTGTTCATCGAATGCCCGGTGGACCTGCTCTACGACGAGGCTTCGGTGCGCCAGTGGTATGCCGACGCCGCGGGCAAGGGCACGAGCCTGCCCGACCGCGCGCTGCGCTGGTACCTGAACCGGCACGCGCAGGGCATGTTCGAAGGCAGCCAGACGAGCACCCCGGCGCAGCCGCAGCCGGTGAGCACCCCATTGGCCAGCGACGCGGCCCTGCACAAGGCGCTGGCCGCGCTGCGCCGGAGCGAGCGGCCGTTGATGGTCATCGGCAGCCAGGCCGTGGTGCAGGCCGCCGAGGCGCAGGCGCTGGCCGCGGCGGTGCAGACCCTGGGCATCCCGGTGTACCTGTCGGGCATGGCGCGCGGCCTGCTCGGCCGCGACCACCCGCTGCAGATGCGCCACCAGCGCCGCCATGCGCTGCGCGAGGCCGACTGCGTGCTGCTGGCCGGCGTGCCCTGCGACTTCCGCCTCGACTACGGCCGGCACGTGCGGCGCAGCGCCACGCTGATCGCCGCCAACCGCAGCACCCGGGACGCGCGCCTGAACCGCCGCCCCGACGTCAGCGCGCTGGGCGATGCCGGCGCCTTCATCCGCCGGCTGGCCGATGCGCTGGGCACAACCGGTGCCGCGTGGGCCGGCTGGTGCGATGCGCTGCGCCGGCGCGACGCCGAGCGCGAAGCCGAGATCGACACCCAGGCCGCGCTGCCGGGCGAACACGTCAACCCGCTGGCCTTCTTCCGCGCGCTGGAGGCCGAGGCCGGCGACAACGCCGTCTTCGTCGCCGACGGCGGCGACTTCGTGGCCACCGCCAGCTACGTGCTGCGCCCGCGCACGCCGCTCAGCTGGCTGGACCCGGGCGCCTTCGGCACGCTGGGCGTCGGCGCGGGCTTCGCCATCGGCGCGGCGCAGGCTCGACCAGGCAGCGAGGTATGGATCGTCTGGGGCGACGGCGCCTGCGGCTGGGGCCTGGCCGAGCTCGACTCGATGGTGCGCCAGGGCATTCCGGTGATCGCTGTGGTCGGCAACGACGCGGGCTGGACGCAGATCGCGCGCGAGCAGGAGAAGATGCTGCACGACGACGTGGCCACGGTGCTGGCGCGCAGCGACTACCACCGGGTGGCGGCGGGCTTCGGCGCCGAAGGGCTGCTGGTGCGGCAGATGCACGAGGTGCAGCCCGCGCTGCAGCGCGCCCGCGAGCTGGCGCGCCAGGGCAAGGTGGTGCTGGTCAACGTTTGGCTCGACAAGACGGAGTTCCGCGAGGGTTCGTTGTCGATGTAGCGTCCGCGCCGCGGGTCACGGCGAGCGCCCGGTTCATGGCCGGTCGGCAGGCATGACGCGATAGGGCACCGGCGCCTGCGGACCGCTGCGCACGATGGCCACGGCCTGCTGCACGTCGGGCAGTGCCCGCACCAGGGCTTCGGCCGCCCGCGCGGTGCGGGCGTCGCCGCAGCCTTCGATGTAGACGACGCGGCCCTGCACCGTCACCCACAGCGTCGTCGACCTGAACCGGCTCGACCCCGCGAAGGCACGCTGCACCGCCTCGGCGATGCCCGGGTCGTAGGCGTAGGCCTTGGGGCGCTCGCATTCGCCCGCCAGCCAGCAGGTGGTGCCCTTCTCGGCCCGTCGGTGGGCTTGCTCGCGGCGGCCCCGCTCGTCGACGAACGGGCCTGCCGGCTGCGGGCATCGGGGGTCGGCATGGGTCACCTGGAAGAACGGATCGTTGAACCAGTTCTGCAGCGCCGGCTGCTCGGCATGCGCCGCCATGCCGCACAGGACCATGAACAGAGCCATGCACAGGGCGACGATCGGGCGGATGCGCATGCTGCCTCCCGTCGGGCACTAGCCCCGGGCAGCGGGCGAGGCGGCCGCCGCCGTCCGCACGCGCAAGGCCTGCCACGCCAGGCCGGCGCCGGCGATGCCGCACAAGGCCATCACGGCGGCCAGGCGCGGCAGGCCGCCGTGGTCGAACAGCCAGCCGCCCAGCACCGGCCCGCCGACCGTGCCCGCGGTGTAGGCGGTGACCAGCAGGCCCATCGCCTTGACCAGGCCGCCACCGACCAGGCGGTGCCCCAGTTCGATGACCACCAGCGTGTACACCGCACCGCCGACGCCGCCCAGCACGAAGCCCACCGGCCACAGCATGCGCTGCGGCGCGCCGGCCCACACCCACAGCGACAGCGTGGCCGCCAGCACCAGCGCCCAGGCCAACGCCATCGCGCGCCGCAGCCCGATGCGGTCGGCCAGCGCGCCGAAGGGCGCCTGCAACAGCGCGCTGCCGGCGCCGATGACCGCGCCCAGCCAAGCGGCGCGGTCCAAGCTGAAGCCGGTGCGCATGGCGATCGACGGCAGCAGCGACGACACGCCGCTTTCCATCAACCCGCTGGCCGCCACCACCGCCACCAGCGGCAGCGCCAACGCGCGCCAGCCCGGCCCCGCGTCGTCGTCCGCAGCCGTCGCGCGCTCGGCCACGGTGCGCAGCGGCCAGGCGCAGGCCAGCCCGGCGACCATCAGCGCCAGTGCCACGGGCAGCGGCGGCAGGCCCGCCGCACGCGACAGCGGCAGCAGAGCCGGCCCCGCCAGCATGCCCAGCCCCACCGAGGTTTCGAACAGGCCCACCAGCAGGCCGCGCCGCTCGCGCGGTGCGGCTTCGGCCAGCCAGGCCTCGCCGCTCACCCAGACCAGCCCGCCGCCCAGGCCCATCACCGCAGCCGCGGCCATCCAGCCGGCATAGGCCGAGTGCGTCAGCCGGCTGGCCACGGCCAGCGCCGACGCGGCCATCGCCGCCAGGAAGCAGCGCGCATGGCCCAGCCGGTGCACCACCGCATGCGCGGCGACGCTGGCCACGAAGATGCCGGCCCAGAAGCTGGACGCCAGCAGGCCCACCGAGAAGGCGCTGGCACCGGCGGCGGTGAGCGTCAGCGCCAGGAAGGTCAGCACCACGAACTCCGCCGCCACGAACAGGAAGTACACGCCCGGGATCAGCCACAGCGTGCGCGGGAACGCGGCGCTCACGAGCGCAGCGCCTGCACGGCCATCAGGATGCCTATCAGCACCGGCTGGTGCAGCATGTAAAAGCTCAGCGACCAGCGGCCCAGCAGCGCCAGCGGCCGCGCTTGCGCGGCCAGCGGCCCGCTCAGCCATTGCGGCCGTGCGCGCAGCAGCCACTGGCCGGCGGCCAGGCCGCACAGCATCACGCCCAGCCAGGGCAGCAGCGGCACGAAGTCCTCGGTCACCGGCTTGTGCGTGACCAGGCCGACCCAGTTGCTCCAGCGCGCATCGAAGAACGGATGCTGCACGAAGGCCGGCAGCGCGATGCACAGCGCGCCCAGCGGCCACAGCGCGCCCTTCAGCGGCGCCGCCAGCCGCGCCAGCACCAGCATCAGCGCGATGCCGTGCAGCACGCCGAAGCTGATCCAGCTCTTGGGAAACATCAGCGCCGAGCCCAGGCTGACCAGCACCGCGCAGCCGGCGATCTGCGCCCAGCGGCGCCAGAAGCGCGGCCACGTCTGGCCGCCATGCAAGGCCACGGCCAGCGACACGCCGGCGACGAACACGAACAGGCTGACGATGCAGCCGCGCTGCACGGTCCACCACGGGTCGGCGTAGAAGTTCTGGCGCGGCTGCAGCCAGCCGAAGTAGTTGAGGTCGAAGGCCAGGTGGAACAGCGCCATCCACACCATGGCCACGCCGCGCAGCGCGTCCAGGCGTTCGAAGCGCGGCGCGTGGGTGGAGGCGGGCATGGATCGGCGGTGTCTGGCGGGGCTGCCGCGATGCTAGCGGCCCGCGCGCGGACGCCAGGCCGCCGCCGCGCAGACGCGACACCGCCCCGCACCGCGGCGCACCCCTAGTTTGGGCAGACGGGGGCGCTGCAGCTTCGGTCGTGATCCCTAAAATGGTTTGCGTTGTCGATGCACAAGGAATCCGACGAAGGATGGAGAGGCAGAACCGAGGCGCCCTCGCCACCACCCGCCGGCTTGCTGCGGCGCTGACCGTCGGACTGTGCGCCGCCGTCGCCCTGCCGGCACGGGGCCACGAATCGGAGCAGTACACGCTGCCCGCCGGCCGCGACTTCGCCGACCTCGGCCCCCACTTCTCGCGCCACTTCGCCGCGGCGCTGCACCAGGCGGTGGCCGACATCAACACAGCCATCGACGCCGCCCAGGCCGCCGGCGACCGGCCGGCGCAGGTGCAGGCGCTGCAGTCCGCCGACCGCGTGGCCGCGCAGGTGTGGGCGCGTATCTTCGTCGCCTACCCCACCAACGAACTGCTGGATCTGGGGCTGCTGGCCGCCGACATCCGCGCGCAATACCCCGGCCTGGTGACCAGCTACCGCCCGGTGGAATCGATCTATGACGACCCGCTGCTGATGCTCGACCTGAGCAAGCCGGTGCGCGCCTTCTTCCGGGCGGGCACGGTCAGCGCCGGCGGCGTGCTCTTCGGCACCGACAAGATCATCCATTTCATCAACGTCGGGCGCATCTACCACGTGCGCTACCTCGTCGCCGTCGAGCAGGGGCTGGCCGCGCCCGAGGCGGCGCAGCAGGCGGTGACGGCCACCGCCGCCAACCCGCTGCTGTCGGAAGACGGCCTGCTCGGCCTGTACACCACCGGCATCCGCTCCAACGGCGACCTGGCGGCCGACTACGCGGGGCTGAAGTTCTATCGCAACCTCACCGAGGCCGTGCACATCGGCGGCCGGGATCTGCCGCCGATGCTGCAGCGCGACGGCGAGCACTGGCGCGTGGTGGTGCAGGACGAGGACACGCTCTTCACCCGGTTCGTGTCGCCCCACTGGAACGAGGTGCTCAACCCGAACAGCTACCTGGACTACGTGGGCGCGCGCGTGCGCGAGGTCATCGGCAGCCGCTGCGACGACGTGGCCGACTGGTTCCGCGACCACCATGGCCAGCCGCTGGGCCCGGCCTGGTTCGCGGCGCGGCAGCGCGAGCTGGCCACCTTCGACGGCGAGCCCTACGGCCACGAGCTGCCGGCCGAGCATCCGGTGAGCGTCGCGGACATCTGCATCGGCACCAGCGCCGGGGCTGGAGCCGGCGGCGACACCCCGCTGTGGTGGGCCGGCGCCCTGCCCGGCCCCCAGGCTGACGGCCTGCCCAGCAATCACGCCGACGGCCTGCCCAGCAATCAAGCCGACGGCCTGCCCAGCAATCAGGCCGACGGCCTGGTCGGCAAGCAGGCCGATGGCCTGTCCGCCAAGCAGGCCGATGGCCTGGGGCGCAGCGCGCTGTGGTGGGCCGCGGCCGAAGGCCGCTCCGCCGAGGTCGAGCGCCTGGCCGCGCGCGGCGAGCCGCTGGACAGCGCCGATGTCGACGGCGAGACGCCGCTGCTGGCCGCGCTGCGCCTGGGCCACCTGCAGACCGCGGCGCTGCTGGTGGCCCGCGGTGCCGACATCCACCGCGCGGCACACCACGGGGTCACGCCACTGCAGCTGACGGTGGCCGGCGGACACGTCGAACTGAGCGCCGAACTGCTGCGCGCCGGCGCCGACCCGAATGCCCAGGACCGCTTCGGGCGCACCGCGCTGTACGAGGCTGCGCAACGGGGCGACCTGCAGGTGACGATGCTGCTGCTGCGCCACGGCGCCGACGCCACGCTGGCCAGCCGCCAGGGCCACGACGCGCTGCAGGTCGCACGCCGCATGGGCCATGAACAGCTGCTGCAGATGCTGCGCGCCTCCGCGCCGGTGCAGCGCAAGTTCGGCGCTGCCTCGGACCAGGCCCTGGCCGCGTCGTCACCGCGCGCGCTGGCGGGTGCCGTGGCATCGCAGCCGCAGCCTGCGAAATAGGCCGTCGATGCGCCCCTCTCCCTCCCCCGTCACACCCGTCTGGCGCCGGTGCGCCGGCCCTTGGCTGTTGCTGGCGCTGGTGCTGCTGCTGCCGGCCTGCGCGAGCCGCGCGCCGCGGCCGGTGGCCGCTGCCGAGGCCAGCTTGAGCGAGCTGCGCGCACGGCAGATCGTCAGCGCCTGGCAGCAGCAGCTGGCCGACTACATCGAGCATGCCGGCGGCGGCGACCCGGCGGTGCTGGCGCGCCTGCCGGCGCAGCGCGCCACCGGCACCTTGCGGCCGGCACGCATCACCTTCGGTGCGCTGGACATCGACGCCAGCAGCGCCGAACGCGACGGCTTCGACGTGCAGGGGCTGCTGCTCGGCACGTTGCCCGGCGCCGATGCCGGAGCCGAACCCTACGTGTTCGTGGTCGGCATCGTGCAGCGCGACGGCTACCGGCCGGTGGCGCTGGTGGACATCCGGCTGGTGGTGCTGGCGGCGCAGCGCGGGCAGCTGGACTGGAGCATCGGCGACGGCAACCCGCAGGCGCTGATGCGTTACCGTGCGCGGCTGGACCCGACGGTGCCGCTGCGCTTTCCCGCCGACCAGGACCGCTTCGAGCGCGTGGCTTGTGCCGCGGGCATCTGTGCGCAAGAGCAGCTGACGTCGGCACGCTGGACCCTGAACGACCCCACGCAATGAGCAGCTTGAAAGCCCCATGGACCTGCAACTGAAAGGCAAACGCGCGCTGGTCAGCGGCGGCAGCCGCGGCATCGGCAAGGCCATCGCCCGCGTGCTGGCCGAAGAAGGCGTCGACGTGGCGCTGCTGGCGCGCGATGCGGCCCAGCTGTCGGCAACCGCGGCCGAGTTGGCAGCGGCCACCGGCCGCCGTGTCGTCGGCGTGGCCGGCGACACCACCGACGACGAGCTGACGCACCGGGCGGTGGCCGAGGCGGTGCAGCAGCTGGGCGGGCCCATGCACATCCTGGTCAACGCGGCCGCCGAGCCGGGCGGCTTTGCCGCGCCGCCGACGCTGGAGCAGATCGGCGCCGAACAGTTCCATCGCGAGATGGACACCAAGGTCATGGGCTACATCCGCTGTGCGCGCGAGGTCGTGCCGGGCATGCGCGCCGCCGGCTGGGGCCGCATCGTCAACATCAGCGGCCTGGCTGCGCGCCAGAGCGGCAGCACGCTGGGCAGCATGCGCAACGTCGCCGTGGCGGCGCTGACCAAGAACCTGGCCGACGAGCTGGGGCCGGCCGGCATCCAGGTGAGCGTCGTGCACCCCGGCCTGACGCGCACCGAGCGCACCGGCCCGCTGATCGCCGAGCGCGCGCGCCAGCAGGGCATCTCCGAGGCGCAGGTCGAGGCGCAGATGGCGGCGGGCAACTCCATCCGCCATCTGGTCGATGCCGAGGAGGTGGCCTTCGTCGTCGCCTTCCTGTGTTCGCCGCGCTCGCGGGCCATCAACGGCGACGCCATCGCCGTGGGCGGTGGCACGCCGCGCGCCATCCACTACTGAGCGCCTGCGCGGCGGCGCCACCTGGGGACCGCGGTCGAACGGCACGACCCCGCGCCGCGGCCGAACGGCACGAAGGGGGGTTGGTTGCTTGCCACGTCGTATGCACGGCCGAACGGCATGACCTGCGAGGTCATCGCCGCCGTGCAGGCGCTGCGCTATCGTGCCGCGCATGCAGAGCATTCCACCGGTCGGCGCACAACTGCGCGAATGGCGCCAACGGCGCCGCCTGAGCCAGCTCGACCTGGCCGGCCATGCCGCGGTGTCGACACGGCACCTGAGCTACATGGAAACCGGCCGCGCGCTGCCCAGCCGCGAGATGGTGCTGCGCCTGGCCGACCGTCTGGAGGTGCCGCTGCGCGATCGCAACCGCCTGCTCACCGCCGCCGGCTACGCGCCGCTGTACCGCGAGCACGCGCTGGCCGACCCCGAGATGCGGGCCCCCGCGCGGGCGGTGGAGCGTGTGCTGCAGGCACACGAGCCCTATCCGGCGCTGGCCGTCGACCGGCACTGGAA
Organism: Rubrivivax sp.; assembly: GCA_019635285.1. Classification (GTDB taxonomy): domain Bacteria; phylum Pseudomonadota; class Gammaproteobacteria; order Burkholderiales; family Burkholderiaceae_C; genus Rubrivivax. The sequence continues at coordinate 32,414 of JAHBZS010000030.1, forward strand.
CATGGTCGCCAGCAATCGCATGGTGCCGCTGCTGCTGGCCGACCTGCCGCAGGAGATGCTGGCGCCGCCGGTCAACGTGCTGCGCCTGAGCCTGCATCCGCAGGGGCTGGCGCCGCGCATCCTGAACCTGGCGCAGTGGCGCCACCACCTGCTGCACCGCCTGCAGCAGCAGGTGCGCGCCAGCGGCGACCCGACGCTGGCCGCGCTGGCCGATGAGCTGGGCGGCTATCCAGCGCCGCCGGACGACAACGGCGTGCACCCGACGGCCGAGGTCTACGTGCCGTTGCGCATCCGCTCGCCGGCCGGCGTGCTCAACCTGATCAGCATCATCACCGTCTTCGGCACGCCCACCGACATCACCTTGTCCGAGCTGGCGCTGGAGACCTTCTTCCCCGCCGACGAGGACACCGCCGCCGCCTTGCGCGCCCTGGCACAGACCGTCGGGTAGCATCCGGGCGCTTTTTGCGGCCGCCCGGCCGCAAGCCACACGGAGTCGCGAATGCAGGTGCTGTGCCTCGACATGGAAGGCGTGCTGGTCCCCGAGATCTGGATCGAGTTCTCCAAGCGCACCGGCATCGCCGAGTTCTCGCGCACCACGCGCGACGAGCCCGACTACGACAAGCTGATGCGCTACCGCATCGCGCTACTCGACCAGCACGGCCTCAAGTTGCCGGACATCCAGCAGGTCATCGACGGCATGGGCCCGCTGCCCGGCGCGCGCGCGTTCCTGGACGAGATGCGCGAGCGCTTCCAGGTGATCATCCTGTCCGACACCTTCTACGAATTCGCCGACCCGCTGATGCGCCAGCTGGGGCGCCCCACCTTGTTCTGCCACCGCCTGCTGGTCGACGCCGACGGCCGCGTGCGCGACTACAAGCTGCGCCAGCCCGACCAGAAGCGCGCCGCCGTGAATGCGCTGAAGAGCCTGAACTTCCGCGTCATGGCCGCCGGCGACTCCTACAACGACACCGGCATGCTGCTTGCCGCCGATGCCGGCTTCTTCATCCACGCGCCGCCGGCCATCGCCGCGCAGTTCCCGCAGTTTCCGATGACCAACAGCTACGCCGAACTGAAGGCCGCGATCGACGGCGCGTCCGCGGCCTGAAGCCCGCTGGTCGCCTGGTCGTCTGGCCGCCTACGGCCGCGGCGTTGACGCCGGCGCCCAGCCGTCCAGCCAGGCATCGACCGCGGCCCGGTCGGCCGGCAGCTCCGTCGCCGACCCGCTGAAGCTGCGCCAGGCCTCGAGGTAGCGGGGCACCACCGCGGTCAGCACCGGCACGCCGCGCGCCAGCACCGCCAACAGCTCCGCGCGGAACCCGCCGCCGCCGGCCTCCAGGCCGCCGAAGCGGTTGACGATGACCAGGTCGGCGCCTTCGTCCGCCGCACGCCGCAGCACCTGGCTGGCACGGGCAAAGCCCTGCGGATCGGCGCGGCAGGACATCGACCCGCTGCCCAGGCACTGCGACACCTGGTACTCGTCCTGCGTGTGCAGGTCCACCATCAGCATGGTGCTGGGGCCGGCCGGCTGCGCCTGGCGGTAGCGCATCAGCACCCCGCGAACCTGCCATCCGGCTTGGCGCCGCTGCTCGGCGACGGCGTGCAGCAGCGCATCGACCTCGGCGCCGCCATCGTCGACCACGACGACCGCCGCACAGCCTGGATCAGCTTGGATGATCGTCATATTTCTGAATACATAACGATAGCGAGAAATAGCGAATTCTGACTATACAACTTGGTGCAGGAAGCGATATGTATACTTGCATCATACGACCTGTCGACTGGTGTCATCATGAAGCTCACCCGCATCCGCCTGCTCGGCCTGATGGCGGCCTCGCTGGCCTCGCTGGCGGCCCAGGCCGGCGAGATTACCGTGTCCGCGGCGGCCAGCCTGACCAACGCCTTCAGGGACATCGCGCCGCTGTTCGAAGCGGCCCACCCGGGCGCGAAGGTGCAGCTGAATTTCGCCGCCTCGGGCGCGCTGCTGGCGCAGATTGCCAAGGGAGCGCCGGCCGACGTGTTCGTCAGCGCCGACCAGGAGTCGATGGACCAGGCGCAGCAGCAGAACCTGCTCAAGGCCGGGCAGCGCCGTGACGTGGTGTCCAACGCGCTGGTGGTCATCGTGCCCGCGTCGGCACCCAGGCTGCCGGCAACGCTGGCCGATCTGAACCAGCCGGCCTTCGCGCGCATCGCCATCGGCCAGCCGGCCAGCGTGCCGGTGGGCCGCTACACCAAGAGCGTGCTGGAGGCAGCCAAGCTGTGGACGCCGATCGAGGCCAAGATGATCGGCGCGTCCTCGGTGCGCCAGGTGCTGGACTACGTGGCCCGCGCCGAGGTCGATGCCGGTTTCGTCTACGCCACCGACGCGGCGATCATGCCGGACAAGGTGAAGACGGCCTTCGCGGTGCCGACGCCCAAGCCCATCCTCTACCCGGTGGCGGTGCTGGCCGGCGCGCCCAATGCGGCCGAGGCGGCCAAGTTCGTCGACTTCCTGTTCACGCCGCCGGCGCAGGCCGTGCTGGCGAGGTACGGCTTCGGCAAGCCCTGAGGCGCCGGGGCCCTGACTCATGGACGGCGCCTGGGTCGCGCTGGCGCTGACGCTCAAGGTGGCGGGCTGGGCGACGGCGCTGAACCTGCTGCTCGGCGTCGGCATCGGCTTTCTGATGGCCCGCTGCCGCTTCCCGGGCCGCGACGTGCTGGACGCGGCGCTGACCTTGCCGATGGTCATGCCGCCCACCGTGCTGGGCTACTACCTGCTGGTGGTCATCGGCAGCCACGGCATCCTCGGCGCCTGGCTGCTGCAGCACTTCGGCATCCGCCTGATCTTCACCTGGCAGGCCGCGGTCATCGCCGCGACCCTCGTCGCCTTCCCGCTGGTCTTCAAGGCCGCGCGCGCGGCCTTCGAGGGCGTGGACCCGCAGCTCGAGGATGCGGCGCGCACGCTGGGCATCGGCGAGGTGGCGGTGTTCTTCCGCGTGTCGCTGCCGCTGGCCTGGCGCGGCATCCTGGCCGGCCTGCTGTTGTCGTTCGCACGCGCGCTGGGCGAATTCGGCGCCACGCTGATGGTCGCCGGCAGCATCGTCGGCAAGACGCAGACGCTGTCCATCGCCGTGTACGAGGCGGTGCAGGCGGGCCAGGACGACACCGCCAACTTCCTGGTCGCGGTGACGTCGATCACCTGCCTCGCGGTGCTGCTCAGCGCCGGCCGGCTGGTGCCCGGGCGTGTCGCCGCGCGCGCCTGAGCCTGCCCATGGACGCCGCCGCACCGGTCTGGGACATCCGCCTGCGCAAGCAGCTGGGGCACGGCAGCAGCCGCTTCGAGCTGGACGTGCGCTTCGCCAGCCGCGCGCCGCGGGTGGTGCTCTACGGGCCGTCCGGCGCGGGCAAGACGCAGACCTTGCGCCTGATCGCCGGCATCACCGCGCCCGACAGCGGCCGCGTCAGCGTGGCCGGACGCGTGCTCTTCGACGATGCGGCCGGCATCCGCCTGTCGCCGCAGCAGCGGCGCCTGGCCTTCGTGTTCCAGGACTATGCGTTGTTCCCGCACCTGAGCGTGCGGCAGAACATCGCCTTCGCGGCCCGGCACGGCTGGCGCAACCCGCCACGCGCCCTGCACGACGCGCGGGTCGATGAGTGGATCGAGCGCTTCCGGCTGCAGTCGGTGGCGCATCACTTCCCGCACCAGATCTCCGGCGGCCAGCGCCAGCGCACCGCGGTGGCGCGCGCGCTGATGAACGACCCGACGGCGCTGCTGCTGGACGAGCCCTTCGCCGCGCTGGACAAGGCGCTGCGCCGGCAGCTGCGCGACGAGCTGCTGCAACTGCAGCAGTCGCTGCAGTTGCCAATGCTGCTGATCACCCACGACGACGACGACGTCGCCGCGCTGGCCGAGCAGGTGGTGCACCTGGCCGGCGGGCGCGTGGCCCCGCCGGACGCCGGGCACCTGCTGCCCCGCGCCCTGGCTGTGTAAGCAGCGCCGCTATGCTCGGCAAACCCCACGCCGCTTGACGATGCCTGCCCGCCCGCGCACCCCGCCCCGCCCGCCCCGCCTGGGCCTGCAAGGCGCGCTGCGCATCACGGCGGACGGCCAGGACCTGGGCGGCCAGGAACGCATCGGCCTGCTGCGCGCCATCGCCGAGCACGGCACCTTGACGCGGGCCGCGCAGGCCCTGGGCATCAGCTACAAGAGCGCCTGGGACGCGCTGAATGCGATGAACAGCCTGGCCGGGCAGCCGCTGGTGGAGCGCGTCACCGGGGGCCGAGGCGGTGGCTCGTCGCAGCTCACCGCGCACGGGCTGCGCCTGCTGCAGCGCTACGAGCAGATCGACGCCGCGCACCAGCGCGTGCTGCAGCTGCTGGACGACGGTGCGATGGATCTGGACCGGGAGTTCTCGCTGCTGAAGGTACTGAACATGCAGACCAGCGCACGCAACCAATGGCTAGGCACCGTGCGCACCATCCGCGCCGGGGCCGTCAACGACGAGATCGAGGTCGAGTTGCCCAGCGGCGTGCGGCTGAGCGCCATCATCACGCACGAGAGCACCGAGGCGCTGGGCCTGCGCGTGAAGCAGAGCGTCGTCGCGCTGGTCAAGGCCTCGGCGGTGCTGCTGGCCACGGGGCTGGGCGACGCCCGGCTGTCGGCGCGCAACCGGCTCGAAGGCAGGGTCTCGGCCATCGTGCCCGGCGCGGTCAACGCCGAGGTGACGGTGCAGGCCGAAGGCGGCACGGCGGTCGTGGCCATCGTCACGCAGGCGTCGGTGAATGAGCTCGGCCTGCAGGTCGGCAGCGCGGTGACCGCGCTGGTCAAGGCGTCCGACCTGATCCTCGCCACCTCGACCTGAGGCTAGACCGCCGCGCGGCCAAGCGCAGGGTGATCGAGGCCGCCGTCGCGCAGGGCGGCCCGGGTCACCGTCGCGCAGGACGTGCGTCGGCGACCCGTCCGCTGGGTCAACCCAAGGCCCGCCGCGCGTTGTGGAACATGCGCATCCACGGGCTGTGGGTCTGCGGGTCGCCCTCGCTCCAGCTCATCTGCAGATTGCGGAACACGCGCTCGGGGTGCGGCATCAGCACGGTGAAGCGGCCGTCCGCCGTGGTCACCGCGGTCAGGCCCTCGGGACTGCCGTTCGGGTTGGCCGGATAGGCCTCGGTGGCCTGGCCGGCCGCATCGACGAAGCGCATCGCGCGCTGCACCGCCGCCGCATCGCCGCGTTGCGAGAAGTCGGCGAAGCCTTCGCCGTGGGCCACGGCGATCGGCAGCCGGCTGCCGGCCATGCCGGTGAAGAACAGGCTGGGGCTGTCCAGCACCTCCACCTGCGACAGCCGCGCCTCGAATTGCTGGCTGCGGTTGCGCGTGAACTTCGGCCACGCGCTGGCGCCGGGGATCAGCGGACTGAGTGCCGCCATCATCTGGCAACCGTTGCACACGCCCAGTGCCAGCGTGTCGCCACGGCCGAAGAAGGCCGCGAAGGCCTCGGCCAGCGCGGGGTTGAAGAGGATCGAGCGCGCCCAGCCCTCGCCGGCGCCCAAGGTGTCGCCGTAGGAGAAGCCGCCGCAGGCGACGAAGGCCTGGAACATGTCCAGCCGCGCGCGCCCGGCCTGCAGGTCGCTCATGTGCACGTCGTAGGTGTCGAAGCCGGCCTGCGCCATCGCATAGCTCATCTCCAGGTGGCTGTTGACGCCCTGCTCGCGCAGGATCGCCACCTTGGGCCGCGTCTTCAGCACGGCCGGCGCCTCGGCCGGGTCGAAGCTCAAGTGCAGGTGCAGCCCGGTGTCGCCGTCGGCGCCTGCCGCCGCGTGTTCGGCGTCGGCGCAGGCCGGGTTGTCGCGCTGCCGCGCGATGCGCCAGCTGACCTCGTCCCAGGTCTGCTGCAGCTCGCGCAGCGGCGCACTGAACACTGCCTTCGCGTCGCGCCAGACTTCGACCACGCGCTTGTCGTTGGTCCTGCCGACCGCGTGGCTGCAGGCCCCCAGGCCGTGCCGCCGCAGCGTGGCGAAGACATCGTCGCGCTGCGCGCGCGGCACCTGCAGCAGCACGCCCAGCTCTTCGTTGAACAGCGCCTTCAGCGTCAGCTCGCTGCGCCGCTCGCTGACCTGCGTGGCCCAGTTCTTGGAATCGCCGTACTCCGCGCGGCTGTCGGCAATGCCGTCGCTTTCGGTGACCAGCATGTCGACGTTCAGGCTGACACCCCGCTGGCCGGCGAAGGCCATCTCGCACACCGCCGCCCACAGCCCGCCGTCGCTGCGGTCGTGGTACGCGAAGATCTGCCCGGCCGCGCGCAGCTCGTTCACCGCGGCGAACAGCGCCTTCAGCCGATCGGGCTCGTCCAGGTCGGGCACCTCGTCGCCGAAGCGACCCAGCACCTGCGCCAGCATCGAGCCGCCCATGCGCATCCTGCCCCGCCCCAGGTCCACCAGGATCAGCGTGCTGTCCACCGGCCGCAGCTGCGGCGTCAAGGTGCCGCGCACGTCGTCCAAGGTGGCGAAGGCGCTGACGATCAGCGACACCGGGGCGGTGACGGTGTGTTCCACCATGCCATCGCAGAGGGAGGCCGGCGCGCGCTCGGCCGCTGCGGAGCCGCCGGGGGCCGCAGTTCGCCAACGCGTGCGCATCGACAACGAATCCTTGCCCACCGGCACGCCGATGCCGAGCGCCGGGCACAGCTCCAGCGCCACCGCCTTCACGGTGTCGTACAGCGCGGCGTCCTCGCCGGGCTCGCCGCAGGCCGCCATCCAGTTGCAGCTGAGCTTGATGCGGTCCAGCGTCACCGGCGCGGCCAGCAGGTTGGTCAGCGCCTCGCCCACCGCCATGCGGCCCGAGGCCGGCGCGTCCAGGCTGGCCAGCGGCGTGCGCTCGCCCATGCTCATGGCCTCGCCGCGCAGTCCGGCGTAGTCGGCCAGGGTCACCGCGCAGTCGGCCACCGGCACCTGCCATGGGCCGACCATCGGGTCGCGGTGGCTCAGGCCGCCAACCGTGCGGTCGCCGATGGTGATGAGGAAGCGCTTGGACGCCACGGTGGGGTGGCGCAGCACGTCGAAGGCCACCTGCTCCAGCTTCACGCCGGTCAGGTCCAGCGGCGGCTCGCGGCGCACGATGCGCGCCACGTCGCGCAGCATCTTCGGCGGCTTGCCCAGCAGCACGTCCATCGGCATGTCGATGAAACGTTCACCGCGCGGGCCGTCTTCCAGCACCAGGTCGCGCTCGTCGCGCACCACGCCGACCACCGCGAAGGGGCAGCGCTCGCGCTCGGCCATCGCGCGGAACAGCGGCAGGCTCTCGGGCGCCACCGCCAGCACGTAGCGCTCCTGGCTTTCGTTGCACCAGACTTCCTTCGGCGCCAGGCCGCTTTCTTCCAGCGGCACCTGGCGCAGGTCGAAGGTGGCGCCGCGGCCCGCGCCGTCCACCAGCTCGGGGAAGGCGTTGCTGATGCCGCCGGCGCCGACGTCGTGGATCGCCAGGATGGGGTTGGCGTCGCCCGGCGCGGCGCTCGGCCGTTCCGAAGCCGTGCCGCCCCCCTCGGGGGGCTTGGGGGCACCAAGACTCCAGCAGTGGTTAATGACCTCCTGCGCGCGGCGCTGCATTTCGGGGTTGCCGCGCTGCACGCTGTCGAAGTCCAGCGCCGCGGTGTTGCTGCCCGCGGCCATCGAGCTGGCGGCGCCGCCGCCCATGCCGATGCGCATGCCCGGGCCGCCCAGCTGGATGAGCAAGGTGCCGGCACCGAAGGGCAGCTTGTGCGTCTGGCTGGCGCTGATCGCGCCCAGCCCGCCGGCGATCATGATCGGCTTGTGGTAGCCGCGCTGCACGCCGGCCACGGACTGTTCGAAGACGCGGAAGTAGCCGCCCAGGTTGGGCCGGCCGAACTCGTTGTTGAAGGCCGCGCCGCCCAGCGGGCCCTCGGTCATGATCTGCAGCGCGCTGGCGATGTGCTCGGGCTTGCCGATGGGCTGGCGTTCCCAGGGCTCGTCGGTCTCGGGCAGGTGCAGGTTCGACACCGAAAAGCCGGTCAGCCCCGCCTTGGGCCGCGCGCCGCGGCCGGTGGCGCCTTCGTCGCGGATCTCGCCGCCGGCACCGGTGGATGCCCCCGGGAAGGGCGAGATCGCCGTCGGATGGTTGTGCGTCTCCACCTTCATCAGCACGTGCACCACCTCGTCGCGCGGGCCGTACAGCGGCGCATTCGTGTAGCCCTGCGGCAGCCAGCGCTGCACCGGGCCGCCTTCCATCACCGCGGCGTTGTCGTGGTAGGCCACGATGGTGTGCTGGGGCGACGTGGCCTCGGTATGGCGGATCATGCCGAACATCGACTGCGGCTGGTCCTGGCCGTCGATGCGGAACTGGGCGTTGAAGATCTTGTGCCGGCAGTGCTCGCTGTTGGCCTGCGCGAACATCATCAGCTCGACGTCGCTGGGGTTGCGGCCGAGCCTGGTGAACGCATCCACCAGGTAGTCGATCTCGTCGTCGCTGAGCGCCAGGCCGAAGCGCAGGTTGGCCTCGCGCAGCGCCGCGGCGCCCTGCCCCAGCAGGTCCACATGCTCCAGCGGCGGCGCCGGCTGCTCGTCGAACAGATGCCGCGCGGCTTCGGCCTCGAAGGCCACGCTTTCGGTCATGCGGTCGTGCAGCAGCGCGGCGCAGGCCGCCATCTCGTCGGCCGCCAGCGCCTTGCCGGCGCCGAGCAGGCCGCGCTTCAGGCCCAGACGGTATTCGGTGACGCGCTCGATGCGCTGCACGGCCAGGCCGCAGTTGTGTGCGATGTCGGTGGCCTTGCTGGCCCACGGCGACACCGTGCCCAGCCGCGGCATGACGACGATCAGCGCGCCGCCGGCCTCGGCCACGGCCGGCTCGCCGTAGCGCAGCAGCGCCTGCAGCTTGTCGGTGGCCGCCGCATCCAGCGGCGCGGCACAACGCACCCAGTGCACGTGACAGGCACTGACCTCGTCGATGCGGGATTGCACGCCCTGCAGCAACTGCAGCAGGTGGCGGGCGCGGAAGGCCGGAAGGGCGTTGCCGCCCCGGAACTGAAGCAGGGTCGTCGTGGGCACTGGCATGCGGTGGCTCGGGGCAATGGGCCGCGCCGGACTCGGGCCATCGACGCGCAGGCCCGGCATTCTAGGGGGCCGGATGGGATAATCGCGCCCCATGGCAACCACCTTCAAGACCGGTACCGAGGTCGACGGCATGCGCACCGCGTGCCGGCTGGCGTCCGAGGTGCTGGACATGCTGACGCCGCACGTCAAGGCCGGCGTCACGACGCAGCATCTGGACAAGCTGGCGCTGGACCACATCGTCAACGTGCAGGGCTGCGTGTCGGCCACGGTGGGCTATGCCCCGCCGGGCTACCCGCCCTTCCCTGCGTCGATCTGCACCTCGGTCAACCATGTGGTATGCCACGGCATCCCCAACGACCGGGCGCTGAAGGACGGCGACATCGTCAACATCGACGTCACCGTCATCAAGGACGGCTGGCATGGCGACACCAGCCGCATGTTCATCGTCGGCGAAGGCTCGATCCAGGCCAGGCGGCTGGTGCAGCTGACCTACGAGGCCATGTGGAAGGGCATCCTGCGCGTCAAGCCCGGCGCGCGGCTGGGCGACATCGGCCATGCCATCCAGAGCTTCAGCGAAAGCCAGGGCTTCAGCGTGGTGCGCGAGTTCTGCGGCCACGGCATCGGCCGCAAGTTCCACGAGGAACCGCAGGTGCTGCACTATGGCCGCCCGGGCACGATGGACGAGCTGAAGCCGGGCATGACCTTCACCATCGAGCCGATGATCAACGCCGGCCGACGCGAGATCCGCGAGCTGGGCGACGGCTGGACCATCGTCACCAAGGACCGCTCGCTTTCGGCGCAGTGGGAGCACACGGTGCTGGTCACCGACAGCGGCTACGAGGTGCTGACGCTGTCCGCCGGCAGCCCGCCGCCGCCGGCCTTCGTCAACGGCTGAGCCGCATGTCCGCGTTGCTGCAGCCCCAGGCGCCGCAGGAGGCGCCGCACAGCGTCGCGGCGATGCGTGCACGCTTCCGCGACGGCAAGACGGCGCTGCTGGAGCGCTTTCGCGAATCGCGCGCCACCGCGCTGGCCGCGACGCACCTGACCAAGGCACTGACGCGCCACGTCGACCAGTACCTGGGCGAACTGTGGGAGCACGCGGCCATGCCGGCCGGCGCGACGCTGGTGGCGGTGGGCGGCTACGGCCGCGCCGAGCTCTTCCCCTATTCCGATGTCGACGTGCTGGTGCTGCTGCCGCCCGGCATGGGCCTGGACGGCGGCTCGGGCGACGAGTCGCCAGGGCTGCGCGCCGCGGTTGAAGGCTTCCTGCACGCCTGCTGGGACATCGGCCTGGAGATCGGCTCGTCGGTGCGCACCATCGACGAATGCGTCGACCTGTCACGGCGCGACGTGACCGTGCAGACGGCCTTGCTGGAGGCCCGCTTCCTGTGCGGATCGCGGCGCGTGTACACCGCCTTCCGCCGGGCCTGCGACGCGGTGATGGACCCGAAGGCCTTCCTGCGCGCCAAGATGCTGGAAATGCGCCAGCGCCACATCAAGTACGAGGACACGCCCTACTCGCTGGAGCCCAACTGCAAGGAAAGCCCGGGCGGCCTGCGCGACCTGCAGCTGGTGATCTGGGTGGCGCGGGCCGCCGGCCTGGGGCGCAACTGGACGGAGCTGGCGGCGCGCGGGCTGATCACGCCCTTCGAGGTGAGCCAGCTGTACAAGCACGAAGGCGCGCTGAAGCTGATCCGCGCCCGCCTGCACCTGGTGGCGGGCCGGCGCGAGGACCGGCTGGTGTTCGACCTGCAGACCGCCGTGGCCGAAAGCTTTGGCTACCGCGCGACCAAGGCGCAGCGCCCGTCCGAGGTGCTGATGCACCGCTACTACTGGGCGGCCAAGGCGGTGACGCAGCTGAACCAGATCCTCATGCTGAACATCGAGGAGCGCATCAACGGCTCGGAAGAAGCGCCGATGCGCCCGATCGACGCGCATTTCCTCGACCGCGGCGGCATGCTCGAGGTGGCGCACGACCAGCTCTATGCCGAAGAGCCGCACGCCATCCTGCGCACCTTCTTGGTCTACCAGCAGACGCCGGGCATCAAGGGGCTGTCGGCGCGCACGCTGCGCGCGCTGTACAACGCGCGCAACCTGATGGGCGCGGAGTTCCGCAACGACCCGGTCAACCGCGCCACCTTCATGCAGATCCTGCGCCAGCCGCAGGGCATCACGCATGCGCTGCGGCTGCTGAACCAGACCTCGGTGCTGGGGCGCTACCTGTGGGTGTTCCGGCGCATCGTCGGGCGCATGCAGCACGACCTGTTCCACGTCTACACGGTCGACCAGCACATCCTGATGGTGGTGCGCAACGTGCGCCGCTTCTTCATCCCCGAGCACGCGCACGAATATCCGTTCTGCTCGCAGCTGGCCGGCCAGTGGGACGAGCCCTGGCTGCTGTACGTGGCGGCGCTGTTCCACGACGTGGCCAAGGGCCGGGGCGGCGACCATTCCGAGCTGGGCGCGGTCGAGGCCCGGCGCTTCTGCCGCGACCACGGCGTGTCGCGCGAGCACAGCGCGCTGATCGAGTTCCTGGTGCGGCAGCACCTGACGATGAGCCGCATCGCGCAGAAGGAAGACCTCAGCGACGTCGACGTCATCCAGTCCTTCGCCCGGCTGGTGGGCACGCCGCAGCGCCTGGTGGCGCTGTACCTGCTGACGGTGGCCGACATCCGCGGCACCAGCCCGAAGGTGTGGAACGCCTGGAAGGGCAAGCTGCTAGAGGACCTGTTCCGGCTGACCATGCGCGCGCTGGGCGGCAACCCGCCCAACGTCGATGCCGAGATCGAGTCGCGCAAGCAGGAGGCGCGGCAGCTGCTGGCACTGCATTCGGCGCTGCCCGGCACGGAGGCCCAGCTGTGGAAGACGCTGGACGTGAGCTACTTCGCGCGCCACGATGCCGCCGACATCGCCTGGCACGCGCGCGCTCTGTGGCGCCACCTGGACACGGCGGTACCGGTGGTGCGCGCGCGCCCGTCGTCGGTGGGCGACGGCCTGCAGGTGCTGGTGTATGCGCCGGACTGCTCGGACCTGTTCGCGCGCATCTGCGGCTACTTCGACTCGGCCGGCTTCAGCATCCAGGACGCGAAGATCCACACCACGCATGCCGGCTTCGCGCTCGACACCTTCCAGGTGATCAGCACGCGCATCGAACCCGGCGACCCGGCCGCCTACCGCGACCTGATCTCGCTGGTCGAGACGCAGGCGGTGCAGGCGCTGTCGTCGCGCGGCCCGTTGCCCGAGCCCGGCCGCGGCCGCGTGTCGCGGCGCGTGCGCTCGTTCCCGGTGACGCCGCGCGTGACCTTGAACCCGGACGAGCGCGCGCAGCGCTGGCTGCTCAGCGTCAGCGCCAGCGACCGCTCGGGCCTGCTCTATGCCATCGCCCGCGTGCTGGCGCGCCACCAGATCAACCTGCACCTGGCCAAGGTCAGCACGCTGGGCGAACGCGTCGAGGACACCTTCCTGGTCGATGGCCCCGCGCTGCAGCACGCGCGCACGCAGTTGCAGGTGGAAAGCGAACTGCTGGACGCGCTCGCGCCGACGTGAGCCTGCGCAGCGTCACCGCCGCCGAGGCGACGGCCGACACGGCCTGCTTCGACCAAGTCATCGACGTGCGCTCGCCCGCCGAATTCGCCGAGGACCACCTGCCCGGCGCGGTCAACTGGCCGGTGCTCGACAACGACGAGCGGCGCCAGGTCGGCACCTTGTACAAGCAGGTGTCGCCGCTGCAGGCCCGCAAGGTGGGCGCGGCCATCGTGGCGCGCCGCATCGCCGAGCACCTGGACGCCTTCGTCGCGGACAAGCCGCGCGAATGGCAGCCGCTGGTGTATTGCTGGCGCGGCGGCCAGCGCTCGGGCACGCTGGCCTGGTTCCTCGGCCAGGTGGGCTTCCGCACCGCGCAGCTGCAGGGCGGCTACAAGGCCTTCCGCGCCGTGGTGCGCGACGAGCTGGACACGCTGCCGGCGCGGCTGCCGCAGCTGCACGTGCTGTTCGGCCGCACCGGCAGCGGCAAGACCCGCCTGCTGCACGCGCTGGCCGCGCAGGGCGCGCAGACCCTGGATCTGGAGGGGCTGGCCGGCCATCGCGGCTCGGTGCTCGGCGCCTGGCCGGGCACGGCCCAGCCGAGCCAGAAGCGCTTCGACACGCTGTGCTGGCAGGCGCTGCGCGGCCTGGACCCGCAGCGGCCGGTGTTCGTCGAAGGCGAAAGCCGCAAGATCGGTGCGCTGCGCGTGCCCGAGGCGTTGATCCGCCAGCTGCGCGAACACGGCCACTGCATCCATGTCGAGCTGGACGAGGCGGCGCGTGTGCAGTTGCTGCTGCAGGACTACGGCCACTTCGCCGCGGACGCCGAAGGCTTCTGTCGCCTGCTCGACGGCCTGGTGGAGCTGCGCGGCCGCGATGTGGTCAAGGCCTGGCAGGCGCAGGCGCGCAACGGGCGCTGGGCCGAGGTCTTCGGCGCGCTGATGCGGCAGCACTACGACCCGCTGTACGAGCGCTCCTACCGCAGCGGCTACCAGCGTCTGGCGCAGGCCACGCAGCTGCGCCTGGGCGACGCCGGCGCGTCCAGCCTGCAGGCTGCCGCACGGCACCTGCTGGGCACCGCGGTCGACCGCGCGACAATGTGACGATGGCTTCCGAAACCGCGCTCGAAGAATCCGCCCGGGTCCAGCTGGCGACCATCGACTCTCGCCGGCCCCTCGTGTGGCTGGCGGCCGGCTGGCGCGACCTGCAGCGTGCGCCGCTGCCGGGGCTGCTGCACGGGCTGTGCGTCACCGCCTTCGGCCTGGTGCTGCTGGCGCTGGCCCATCGCCACTTCTGGCTGCTGGCCGGCGCCTTCAGCGGCTTCCTGCTGGTCGGCCCGCTCGCCGCCACCGGGCTGTATGCCATCAGCCGCGCGCTGGAGCAAGGGCGGCCCCCGAGCATGGCCGTGGTCACCGCGGCCTGGCATCCGCAGGACCACCGGCTCGTGTCTTTCGGCCTGCTGCTGGCTGCCGCCGGCACCTGCTGGGTCATGACCTCGGCCTCGCTGATCACCGCCTTCGCGCCCCACACCATCCGCGACCCGGTGGACTTCCTGCATACCGTGGTGCTGGACGAGCAGTCCTGGCTGTTCGAGGGCTGGCTGCTGCTGGGCGGCGTGCTGGTCGCGCCGGTGTATGCCTCCAGCGTGGTCGCCATTCCGCTGATGATGGAACGGCGCATCGGCCTGCTGGCCGCGGTGCTGACCAGCTGGCGCACGGTGATGCAGAACCCCGGGCCGATGGCGCTGTGGGCGGGGCTGCTGATGGCGGTCACGCTGATCGGCATGATCCCGCTGCTGCTCGGCCTGATCGTCGCCGTGCCCTGGCTGTCCTATGCCAGCTGGCATGCCTACCGCGACCTGGTGGTGCGTGCCGACCTGCCGGCCAACGACTGATGTTCGGCTACAGCGAAGACCAGATCGCGCAGTTCGGGCTGACCTTCGGGGTCGGCGCGTTCATGCTGTACATGGTGTTCATCATCTTCCAGCTGGCGCGCGAGTCCAAGGCGGGCCGCTTCGGCACCTTCGTGCTCTTCCTGGCGCTGGGCTTCGGCCTGGTGGGCTTTGCCGCCAAGGGCGTGATCAAGCTCTTCCTCGCCGGTACCTGACGCGCCAACGAAAGTGGCACGCGAAGGTGCCATCAGGCGGTCCGGCTGCAGCACGAGCCCATTGGAAAGGGCCGGCAGAGCCGGCCCTCGTCGATCTGGCTGGAGCCCCTCCCGGAGGGGGCTCGGGGGAGCCCAACATGCGCCCGCAGGGTTGCACGATGGGTTGAGCGGCAAGCCGCTCAACCCATGTGCAACCCGCCGTTGCAGCTGAAGTCGGCGCCGGTGGTAAAGCCCGAGTCCTCGCCGGCCAGCCAGGCGACGATCGAGCCGATCTCTTCCGGCGTGCCCAGGCGCTTGACCGGGATGCCGCTGACGATCTTCTCCAGCACCTCGGGCTTGATGGCCCGCACCATGTCCGTGCCGATGTAGCCCGGGCTGACGGTATTGACGGTGACGCCCTTGTTGGCCAGCTCCTGCGCCAGCGCCATCGTGAAGCCGTGCATGCCGGCCTTGGCCGCCGAGTAGTTGGTCTGGCCGGCCTGGCCCTTCTCGCCGTTGACCGACGAGATCTGGATGATGCGGCCGAAGCCCTTCTCGACCATGCCCGGAACCACCTGCTTGGTGACGTTGAACATGCTGTTCAGGTTGGTGTCGATGACCGCGTCCCAGTCCTCGCGCGTCATCTTCAGGAACATGCGGTCGCGCGTGATGCCGGCGTTGTTGACCAGCACGTCGATCGGGCCGTGCTCGGCGGTCGCCTTGGCGAAGGCGGCCACGGTGGAGTCCCAGTCGGCGACGTTGCCCACCGATGCGTGGAAGGTGTAGCCCTGTGCCTTCTGCTCGTCCAGCCACTTCTGCCAGTCGCGCGTCGGCCCGCAGCCGGCGACGACGGTGAAACCTTCCTTGCTCAGCCGCTGGCAGATCGCGGTACCGATGCCGCCCATGCCGCCCGTCACGTAAGCCACCTTCTTTGCCATGCTCATCTCCTTGGTTTGTGAACGAAAGGGTCGCCCAGCCGCATTTCAGCGTCAACCGGGTTGGCCCTGGAATCCCCTGCTTGATGCCGCCGCTGCGCCGCTCAGGCCTTCTGCCGCACGTAACGGCCGGGGGCGGGCTCGATGGGCGGGTACTTGCGGTTGCCCGGCGCCTTGGGCGCAGCCACCAGGGCGCCCGCCAGGGGCTTGAGCCAGCCGCTCCAGTCGGTCCACCAGCTGCCCGGCACTTCGGTCGCGCCGTCCAGCCAGGCCTGCGCGTCAGCCGGCAAGGTGTCGTTGGTCCAGTAGTTGCGCTTCTTCTTGGCCGGCGGGTTGATGACGCCGGCGATGTGCCCGGACGCGCCCAGCATGAAGCGCTTCTTGCCGCTCATGATGCGCGTGGAGGCGTAGGCCGCCTTCCAGGGCACGATGTGGTCCTCGCGCGAGGCGTAGATGTAGACCGGCGCCTTGATCGCGCCCAGGTCCAGCTTCTCGCCGCACACCGTCAGCCGGCCCTTCAGCTTCAGCTCGTCCTGCAGGTAGGTGTGGCGCAGGTACCAGCAATACATCGGCCCGGGCAGGTTGGTGGCGTCGCCGTTCCAGTACAGCAGGTCGAAGGCCGGCGGCGCCTCGCCCTTCAGGTAGTTGCCGACGAC
Organism: Rubrivivax sp.; assembly: GCA_019635285.1. Lineage (GTDB taxonomy): Bacteria > Pseudomonadota > Gammaproteobacteria > Burkholderiales > Burkholderiaceae_C > Rubrivivax. Next base: position 48,648 of record JAHBZS010000030.1, read on the forward strand.
GTAGTTCCACACCAGGTCGTTGGGCCGCAGGAAGCTGAAGGTGGTGGCCAGTTCCTGCCCCTTCAGCAGTGCCGGCCCGGTGGGCGACTTGTCGCCCAGCGTCATCTCGCGCAGCTGCACGCCGGCCTCGTCGATGAACAAGTCCAGCACGCCGGTATCGCTGAAGTCGAGCAAGGTGGTCAGCAGGGTCACCGACTGCGCCGGCTGCTGGCCGCGCGCGGCCAGCACGGCCAGCGCGGTGGCCAGGATCGTGCCGCCGACGCAGAAGCCCAGCGTGTTGATGGTCTTGGCACCGGTCAGCTCCTGCACCACCTGGATGGCGCGGATGGCCGCGTCCTCGATGTAGTTGTCCCAGGTCTTGTCGGCCATCGACGCATCGGGGTTGCGCCAGCTGACGACGAAGGTGCGGTGCCCCTGCTCCACCGTGTAGCGGATAAGCGAGTTCTCCGGCTGCAGGTCCATGATGTAGAACTTGTTGATGCACGGCGGCACCATCAGCATCGGCCGCTCGTGGATCTTGGCGCCCAGCGCCTTGTATTCGATCAGCTGGAAGAGCTCGTTCTCGTAGACCACCGCGCCTTCGGTGGTGGCCACGTTGCGGCCCACCTCGAAGGCCTCTTCGTCGGTCTGCGACACATGGCCCTTGCGTGCGTCGCCCAGCAGGTGCTGCAGGCCGGCCGCCAGGCTCTTGCCCTGCGTGCGCAGCGCCAGCTGCTGCGCCTCGGGGTTGAGCGCCAGGAAGTTGCTGGGCGCCATCGCGTCGACCCACTGCTGCACGGCGAAGCGGATGCGCGCGCGCGTCTTCGCGTCGCCCTCGACGGCCTCGGCCATCTGCATCAGCGTGCGCGCGTTCAGCAGATACATCTGCGCGTTGTAGTACGCGGCCGGGTTGTCGGCCCATTCCTTGGCGGCGAAGCGCCGGTCCGACAGCGCGGGTGCCGGCGCGCCGGCGGCAGCCTGCGTCAGGCCCTGCAACGCCTGGTTCCACAGCCCGGTCATGCCTTCGACATAGTCGCGCTGCAGCCGCGCCACCACCTCGGCCGACACGTTCAGGCCCGACACGCTTTTCAGCGCATCCCCCATCAGCGCCTGCATCCCTTCGGCGCCCAGGTCAGGCAGAAAGGCATTGGGCTTGGACATGGTGGTCGTCTCCTGGCTGGGGCGCCGCGTGTGCGCCGTTCTTCTCAAGCGGATTCTCGCGCGCCAAGCTTAGCGCAGGCTGACCCGCGTAGTTTCCACACCGGCGCGATGGCCGTGCATCGAGTAGCTGCCGCGGCGCTCAGCCGCGCATCCAGACCGCGGCCGCCATGCGCCCGGTGACGCCGTCGCGGCGGTACGAGAAGAAGCGGGCGCGGTCTTCCACCGTGCACCAGCCCCCGCCGCCGATGCGCTGCACGCCGGCCTGCTGCAGCCGGTCGCGCGCCAGCTGCGGCAGATCGGCCCACCAGCGCGGCGTGCCGCCGACCGCGGGGGCCGGCGCAAAGCGCCGCGGGTCGGCCGTGGCCGGCGCCTGGCCGAAGCCTTGCAGCACGTCGGCGCCGACCTCGAAGCGCCGCGGCCCGATGCACGGCCCCAGCCACGCCGACACCGCTTCGGGCGTGCAGCCCGCGCCGGCGCACAGCGCCGCCAGGGTGGCCTCGACCACGCCACCGGCCAGGCCGCGCCAGCCGGCATGGGCGGCGGCCACCGCGCGGCCGCCGGGCGCCGCCAGCAGCACCGGCAGGCAATCGGCGACCTGCACGATGCAGGCCACGCCCGGCTCGTCGGTCCAGGCGGCGTCGGCCACCTGCGGCGCGGCGTCGGCCAGCGCCGCCGTGGCGCGCAGCACGGTCGTGCCGTGCACCTGGCGCAGCCACACGGGGCGCGCGCCGAGCTGATGCACGAAGCGCCGCCGGTTCTCCGTCACGGCATCAGGGTCGTCGCCGACGGCCAGCCCCAGGTTCAGGCTATCCCATGGCGCTGCGCTGACGCCGCCGGCGCGTGTGCTCATCACTGCGCCAACGCGCGCGTCGGCATCCCATTGCGGCCACAGCAGGCCGTCTGCCGCCCCGGCCTGCGCCTCAGAAGGCATCCGGGCAGGCTTCGGGCCGCGTCTGGTCGAAGGCCGGCAGCTGCATGCAGGCGTCGAACACGCGCATCACGTTCGGCACATGGTCGGTGCGGCACTTGAAGCGCTGCGCATTGAAGATCTGCGGCACCAGCGTGCAGTCGGCCAGCGTCGGCGTGTCGCCGTGGCAGAAGCGCGCCGGCTGCGCCGCCAGCTGGCGCTCCACCGCCTCCAGGCCGGTTTCGACCCAATGACGGTACCAGCGGTCCTTGTCTTCCTCGCTGACTTTCAGCGACTGCGTCAGGTAGCGCAGCACGCGCAGGTTGTTCAGCGGGTGGATCTCGCAGGCGATGTCCAGCGCCAGCGCGCGCACGCGGGCCCGGCCCACCGGGTCGGCCGGCAGCAGCGGCGGCTGGGGATGGGTCTCGTCCAGGTATTCGATGATGGCCAGCGACTGCGTCACGATGTGGTCGCCGTCGCGCAGCAGCGGCACCAGCCGCGTCGCCGACACCGCCGCGTAGGACTCGGCGGTCTGCTCGCCCTTGACCAGATGCACCGGCTTGTAGTCGTAGTCCAGGCCCTTCAGCGCCAGCGCGATGCGCACGCGGTACGACGCCGACGAGCGGAAGTAGTTGTACAGCTCCATGCCGCCGCCCCTCAGCGCACCGCCACGCGCAGCTTGCCCAGCCCGTCGATGGCGCATTCCATGAGCTCGCCGCGCTGCACCGCGCCCACGCCGGCCGGCGTGCCGCTGAAGATCAGGTCGCCGGGCTGTAGCAGCCAGGCGCTGCTGAGGTGGGCGATGATCTCGTCGACGCTCCAGATCAGCTCGGACAGATCACCCTTCTGGCGCAGCTGCCCATCGACGTGCAGCGTGATCGCGCCCTTGTCCAGCCGGCCGGTGCGCGCGATGGGGTGCACCGGGCCGATCGGCGCGCTCTGCTCGAAGGCCTTGCCGATGCACCACGGCCGGCCCTGCTTCTTCATGTCGTTCTGCAGGTCGCGGCGCGTCATGTCCAGGCCGATGGCATAGCCCCAGACGTGCTGCGACGCTTCGGCCACCGGGATATCGCGCCCACCGCGGCCGATGGCCACCACCAGTTCGACTTCGTGGTGCAGGTTCGCGGTCTGGCTGGGATAGGCCATCTCGCCCGTGGCGCCTTCGGGCACCACCAGCACCGCGTCGGCCGGCTTCAGGAAGAAGAACGGCGGCTCGCGCCCGGTGTGGCCCATCTCCTTCGCATGCTCCACGTAGTTGCGGCCCACGCAATACACCCGATGCACCGGGAACGAACGGCCGTCCGAGACCGGCACGACGACCTGGGCGGGCGGGGTCAGCACGAAGCTCATCGCGAATCCTTCTTGAAGACTTTGGCAAGTGCGCGCCGATCATGCCACGCGAGCCGCCCGGATAAACTGCCGCGATGTTCGACACGCACCGCATCAAGCACTGCCGTGTCTGTGGCGCCGCCACCGCGTACCGCGTGCCTGCAGACGACAACCGCGAACGCGCGATCTGCGGCGCCTGCGGCGAGATCCACTACGAGAACCCGCTGAACGTCGTCGGCACCGTGCCGGTATGGGGCGAGCAGGTGCTGCTGTGCCGCCGCAACATCGAGCCGCGCTACGGCCTGTGGACCTTGCCGGCCGGCTTCATGGAGCTGGGCGAGACCATCGCCGAAGGCGCGGTGCGCGAGACCGTCGAGGAGGCCGGCGCGCGCATCGAACTGCAGGGCCTGTTCACGCTGCTCAACGTGGTGCGCGTCGGCCAGGTGCACCTGTTCTACCGCGCGCGGCTGCTGGACACGCAGTTCGCGCCGGGGCCCGAGACGATCGAGGCGCAGCTGTTCCACGAGCACGAGATCCCGTGGGAACAGATCGCCTTCCGCACGGTGCGCGAGACGCTGCAGCGCTTCTTCGACGACCGGCGCCGCGGCCACTTCGACCTGCACCAGGCGGACATCGCCTGAGGCGAGCGCCGCGCCCGCGCCTGCCTCCGCGGCGGCGGACGCAGACGGGGGTGGCGCGGTCGCTCTACTTGCGCGGCGGCGGCACGTCGGTGCAGGTGCCGTGCGCCACCTCGGCCGCCATGCCGATGCTTTCGCCCAGCGTGGGGTGCGGGTGGATGGTCTTGCCGATATCGACCTCGTCGGCGCCCATCTCGATGGCCAGCGCCACCTCGCCGATCATGTCGCCGGCGTGCGTGCCGACGATGCCGCCGCCCAGGATGCGGTGCGTCTCGGCGTCGAACAGCAGCTTGGTGAAGCCTTCGTCGCGGCCGTTGGCGATGGCCCGGCCGGAGGCCGTCCACGGGAACAAGCCCTTCTTCAGCGCGATGCCCTTGGCCTTGGCTTCGTCCTCGGTCAGGCCGACCCAGGCCACCTCGGGGTCGGTGTAGGCCACGCTGGGGATCACGCGCGCATCGAAGGCCGTCTTCTCGCCGGCCGCCACCTCGGCGGCCACGTGCGCCTCGTGCACCGCCTTGTGCGCCAGCATCGGCTGGCCGACGATGTCGCCGATGGCGAAGATGTGCGGCACGTTCGTACGCATCTGCACGTCCACCGGGATGAAGCCGCGGTCGCTGACCAGCACGCCGGCCTTGTCGGCGCCGATCTTCTTGCCGTTGGGGCTGCGGCCCACGGCCTGCAGCACCAGGTCGTACAGGCCTTCGCTGGTCTTGCCGTCGGCGCCTTCGAAGCGCACCTTGATGCCGTCGGCGGTGGCCTCGGCACCGACGGTCTTGGTCTTCAGCATGATGTGGTCGAAGCGTGGCGCGTTCATCTTCTGCCACACCTTCACCAGGTCACGGTCGGCGCCCAGCATCAGCGAATCCATCATCTCGACCACGTCCAGCCGTGCGCCCAGCGTGCTGTACACCGTGCCCATCTCCAGGCCGATGATGCCGCCGCCGACGACGAGCATGCGCTTGGGCGTCTGGCGCAGCTCCAGCGCGCCGGTGGAATCGACGATGCGCGGGTCGTCGGGCAGGAAGGGCAGCCGCACCGCCTGCGAGCCCGCGGCGATGATGCATTGCTTGAAGCGGATGGTCTGCGTCTTGCCGGTCTTGTCCTGCGCGGTGCCGGTGGTCTCCTCGACCTGCACGTGGTGCGGGTCGACGAAGCTGCCGTAGCCGCGCACCACCGTCACCTTGCGCATCTTGGCCATTGCGCTTAAGCCCCCGGTGAGCTTGCCCACCACCTTGTTCTTGTGCGCCAGCAGCTTGGCCGCGTCGACCGTGGGCGCACCGAAGCTGACGCCCACGTCGGCGAAGTGCTTGACCTCGTCCATCACCGCGGCCACGTGCAGCAGCGCCTTGCTGGGGATGCAGCCGACGTTCAGGCACACGCCGCCGAGCGTGGCGTAGCGCTCGACCAGCACGGTCTTCATGCCCAGGTCAGCAGCACGGAAGGCGGCCGAATAGCCGCCCGGCCCGGCGCCGAGCACCAGCATGTCGCACTCGAGGTCGGCGCCGCCGGCGTAGCTGGCCGCAGCCGGCGCCGGCGCGGGTGCCGAGGCCGTGGCTGCCGGTGCCGGTGTCCGTGCGGGTGCCGCCGCGGCGGGCGCGGCCTTCGGCGCGGCGGCAGCCCCGCCCTCGCCTTCCAGCACCAGGATCAGCGCGCCTTCGTTGACCTTGTCGCCGAGGGCCAGCTTCAGCTCCTTGACGACGCCGGCCGCCGACGACGGAATCTCCATCGACGCCTTGTCGCTTTCCACGGTGATCAGGCTCTGCTCGGCCTGCACGGTGTCGCCGGGCTTGACCAGCAGCTCGATCACCGCCACGTCCTTGAAGTCGCCGATGTCCGGGACCTTGACTTCGATGAGGGCCATCTTGGGTCTCCCGGTGTCAGAGCGCGATGCGGCGGAAGTCCGCCAGCAGCTGCCCCAGGTAGGCGTTGAAGCGCGCGGCCGCGGCGCCGTCGATCACGCGATGGTCGTAGCTCAGCGACAGCGGCAGCGTCAGCCGCGGCACGAACTGCTTGCCGTCCCACACCGGCTTCTGGTAACCCTTGGACAGGCCCAGGATGGCCACCTCCGGCGCGTTGATGATCGGCGTGAAAGTGGTGCCGCCGATGCCGCCCAGCGAGCTGATCGAGAAGCAGCCGCCGCTCATGTCGGCGGGGCCGAGCTTGCCGTCGCGCGCCTTCTTCGACAGGTCCGCCATCTCCTGCGCGATCTGCAGCAGGCCCTTCTGGTCGGCGTCCTTCAGCACCGGCACGACCAGCCCGTTGGGCGTGTCGGCGGCGAAGCCGATGTGGAAGTACTTCTTGTAGACCAGCGCGTCGCCGTCCAGGCTGGCGTTGAACTCGGGGAACTTCTTCAGCGCCGCGACCACCGCCTTGATGACGAAGGCGAGCATGGTCACCTTGATGCCGGCCTTCTCGTTCTCCTTGTTCAGCTGCACGCGCAGCGCCTCGAGGTCGGTGATGTCGGCCTCGTCGTTGTTGGTGACGTGCGGGATCATCACCCAGTTGCGGTGCAGGTTGGCGCCCGCGATCTTCTTGATGCGCGACAGCTCCTTGCGCTCGATCTCGCCGAACCTAGCGAAATCGATCTGCGGCCACGGCAGCAGACCCGGCAACGCACCACCCGCTGGCGCAGCCGGCGCCGCGGCCTTCTGCGCGCCGGTCTGCACGGCGCCGGCCATCACGCCCTTGACGAATCCCTGCACGTCTTCGTGGGTGATGCGGCCCTTCGGCCCGCTGCCGCTCACCTCGTCGAGCGGCACGCCGAGTTCGCGCGCGAAGCGTCGCACCGAGGGCGATGCATGCGGCAGATGCGCCGGCGGCGCGGTCGGTTCGTGCGGCGGCAGCGCTGCCGTCGGCAAGGCACGCGGCGCACGCACGGGGGCGGCCGCTTGCGTCGTTGGTGCCGCTGCGGGAGCCTGCGCAGCGGCCTGTGCGGGTTCCGTCGCGACAGCGGCCGCTTCGGCGGCCTCGATCAGCGCCACCAGCGAGCCTTGCGACACCTTGTCGCCGAGCTTGACCTTGACCTCCCGGATCACGCCGGCGCGCGTCGCCGGAATCTCCATCGACGCCTTGTCGCTCTCCACGGTGATCAGGCTCTGCTCGAGCTTGACGACGTCGCCCGGCTTGACGAACACCTCGATCACCGCGACTTGCTTGAAGTCACCGATGTCGGGAACGCGCAACTCGGCCAATGCGCCGATCGCGCGAGCCGCCGGCGGCGCCGCGCTCGCCATTGCTGCCGGCGGCGTCGCGGCTGCCATCGGTGCGGGCGCGGACGCCGGCGTTGGCTGGGCGCTCGGCGGTGCTGCGACCGCTGCAGGCACCGCGCCCTCGAGCAGCGCAATCAACGAGCCCTGGTTCACCTTGTCGCCGAGCCTGACCTTCAGCTCCTTGACGACGCCGGCCGCGCTCGACGGAATCTCCATCGACGCCTTGTCGCTCTCGACCGTGACCAGGCTCTGCTCGGGCTTGATCGCATCGCCGGGTCCGACGAGCAGCTCGATGACCGCGACGTCCTTGAAGTCCCCGATGTCGGGAACGCGCACTTCGACCAATGCCATGGTGGTTGTCTCCGCTCGAGCGAACGAGTTTTTCTTCAGGCGTGCAGCGGGTCGATCTTGTCGATCTCGATCTGGTACCTCGCGATCGCGTCGCTGACGATGGAGGTCGGCACCGCACCTTCGTCGGCGAGCGCCTTCAGCGCCGCCAGCGCGATGTAGTGGCGGTTGATCTCGAAATGCTGGCGCAGTCTGCTGCGGAAGTCGCTGCGGCCGAAGCCGTCGGTGCCGAGCACGGTGTAGCTGCGGCCCTTCGGGATGAAGCCGCGGATCTGGTCGACGTAGGCCTTGATGTAGTCGGTCGACGCGACCACGGGGCCCGCGTGCGCCGCGAGTTGCTGGGTGACGAAGGGCACGCGCGGCGCAGCGGTCGGATGCAACAGGTTCCAGCGGTCGCAGCCGCGGCCCTCGCGCGCCAGCTCGTTGAAGCTCGGGCAGCTCCACACATTGGCGGCAACGCCCCACTCGCTCTCCAGCAGGTCCTTGGCGGCGATCGACTCGCGCAGGATCGACCCCGAGCCGAGCAGGTTCACGCGCGGGGTCTTCTTGGCACCTTCGAGCAGCAGGTACATGCCCTTGATGATCTGCTCTTCGGTGCCGGGTTTCAGGCCGGGCATCGCGTAGTTC